>CAYONX010000006.1:159696-174651 GCA_964405425.1 uncultured Pirellulaceae bacterium
TCACTTTCGTCGTCGCTGTCGCCGCCGAATGGATCGTCTTCATCATCACCCGAATCGTCGCCGCCAAACGGATCGGATTCTGAGTCGTCGGTGGCGAACGGGTCGGAATCATCATCGCTGGCAAACGGGTCGCCTTCTTCCGCAAACGGATCGCCTTCGTCAGCCACGTCATCAGGGCCGGGAGTTTCTGCTTCACCAGGTTTCTTGTTGGCATCTTCCATCATTTCTTCGCCATCGTTGGCATGGAAAACAGGATAAGTATTCGCCAACTCGCGGTAGCACCGCAGTTGTCCGTTTGTTGTTCCAACATACAAACGATCGGTCTGATGGTTAGGCAAAACCATTGTGATTTCGCCGCCTGAAACCGACGCTACTCGCTGGCCAGTGTTGTGATCGATCGCATACAGTTGGCCAACGGGATCGAGCAGATAAATTCTATCGCCGGACATGCCAACAAATTTGCCAGCGCCTTGCAGCGGTTTCTCCCAACCAAGACATGGTCGCCCTGCGTCGATATCCATCTTGTACAGTCGATGTTCTGCAGAGATCACGTAAACGAATCCTTCACGAACAAATGGCGGAGCAGAGATGCGATCACCGGTCGAGTATTCCCATAGGATAGAGCCAAGTTTTTCGTCCAAGGCGAAAATCGATCCGCCGGTGGTTGAAACGAACAAGGTGTCAACTCCAGCTGTTCCTCCGGCGACCATTTTGCTGCCGGAGTTGAGTCGGAATTTGATCGATTTGCTGCGGAAGGGTGCGACGGCATAAAATCCGTCCGTCGTTGCCCATGAAACGGTTGAGTCGGTAACCAGCGGTTTGCCAACGGATGTTCCAAACGATACGTAGGAATTTGGCAAACCACCGCCGTCAACTGCAAACGCTTGCAGGCGTCCATCGATCAAAGGAATGAATACGTTTTGTTCACCGACCGAAGGTGGCGCACTTGGAGCACGGCGACAATTTCGTGACCATAGTACTTTGCCTTTGTCGGCTGACAGACAATAAACCATCGATCCGTTTGCGACGGCAACATGGTTTTTGCTTGCCCCGATTCCGGATGTCAAATGTCTTGGGTTGCCGACCTGGACTTGCCAAAGATGACGGCCGGTGTCGGCATCGATTGCGGTTGCTTTACCGCGAGAGTCGATGGCATAGATCGTAGTTTGAGGTAGTGTGATCGGGCGGACAGTGACTTTGACGTCTGTGCGTTTTTGAGCGGCCAGTTCTGCCATTACGATTTCTCTTCGTGTGTTGGCATGCGCTTCCGCATTTTCGATTCCGTATTCGTTTCCGAACGCGTCCAAATCGAACTGAGAAATCCTCTCGACCGTTCCGCCGTATTCAACCAGAAAATATCGTGTTGATTTGTCTTCGTTGACTTGCAGCTGCATGTTTACGATTTGGCTGCGAGCACCAACTTCAAGTTGAGTGAACCATTGGCTGGTCAAGCCAGCTTGTTTCAGCTCTGAGATGGATATATCGGTTGCCAGCAATGTTGCTACTAAAAAGCTGCTGCACAAAACGATACTGGCGGCTGTTTTTAAGATGAAATTAGATCTCATTTTTGCGTGAATATTTTCGGTTCCGAATTGATTGCCCTAACCTTATTTTAGCAAGAATGCCGTCAAAGTCTGAGGTTTTAATTAGAGAGTTCTGAGGCTGGGTTGTGAAAAGACATGTGAAATCACCTACATTCGGCAAAATCATCGAAAATCCGAGCGTTGGACAGTATTGCCGAGAGTCGGTGATGGCTGGATCGTTGATTGGACTAAAACGGCGGCCAAGCAGCGTTAAACCGCAGTGCCCAATCACTGGCAAGCTCCCAGGGCGAATTTCCGAATGCAAATTCCCAGATATATAAAGTGACTAACGTCTCCATTCATCCAACGCGACTAGACAAAACATGGCGGACTTTTACGATTGACGACTCTGCAGGTGGACTGCAATCGCATCTCTTGTGAGTATCTCTTATGGGTTCGGCAAAGCCGGTTTTGAAAGATCCGAAAACCAGGGCACATGTCCTTGGCTATCTGGATTTTTCGTCAGGCGCCGATGATCCGAAATTTTTCCGCAACCTGAATCTTCTTTTCGCAGAACTGTTACCCAGGCAAGGGGCTTTGGGCGAAAGTGCAATCGGGCCAGCAGGCAACGTGATTGACTGGTTACTCGGCGATGTTGACGGCGCTGACGAGGATAACGGAGACAACGGTCAGCCATCTTGCAACAGCCAACGCGCGCGGCAGGTGTTGACAGTGGTCAAAGAACATTTGCTGCCTGCTTACTTGCAGCATCATGAAGCTTTGCTGTTTCACCAAAACCCGGCCTTTATGTTCAATTCGTTTTTTCTCGCCAGAGCTTGCCAGGCCGTTTTGAAGACAGGCGAATCTTTGGAAGAAATCGACCGCGTCGTCGAATCCTGCATTTTGGATTTGAATAACTTTCTCGGCCATCGTCCGGTAGCAACGCTTGAATCACAGAATATCGAACCGTATCAGTATGAGTGGATGGCGCCGATTCCGGTATATCTGAAAGACGTTGACGTCGCTTATGGGCCTTACCAACGATTGATCAAGATCGCGTTGGATACATTGGACCAAACCGATCCAGTGATTTTGCGGGAAGCATGTTTTTCACTGGAAAGACTTCATGAATTGGCGATCGATCCGAGGGCGTTTGATTTTGATCACCCGATCAATAAACGCCCCAATCATCATTTTGGCCAATGGGATGAGCACAGCATCGACAACAACGGTTACTTCAATCGTTTTGTCATTCATCAAGTGACATTGGATTCGTTAATTGATCGAGTGGAACGAAAACGCACCGATGATGAAAAGTACAACGAGCAATTGATGTTGGAAGCGGGTTCGGTGTTGGCCTGCACGATTTTAATGGCCTCAGGAATTTGCGGTCATGGCCCAGGGACTTTTGATTCCAATACGACGTTGGCTTCGTTGCTACCGACCATTGCCGGTTATCGTGACCGCTTTTATCACGACCTGATCAAGCGTCTTGAGCCAGATCACGCAAAGCGATTGCAAACCGAAGCAGAGGCGCGGCGGCAGCCGTTTGGCGCGGCCCGTCAGAATCTGAACAGCTTGCTGGGCAAACGTCGTGCGTCGCAACTGGTAAATTGCCGCCTTGCATCGATTTTTGCACGGATGGGGTTTGCTGATTCTGCTGACAAACAAAGTAACATTGTTCCGGTCGCTGCTGCCCGAACGCTATGCCAGATCGATTGTTTGCTAAGCAGCGCCCAACAGGCGACAAAAAGGAAAAAGCTGATCAGCGCTTTCCAGATTATTCCGCGAGTGATGCAGCTTTTGAAACAAGGCGTGGCTTGTGGCGCGATTGTGGATCCCTGGAACATCATTGGATTCGATGCCAATTACAGTCTGTTCCCAGCCAACGAGAATTCGGTGCCGGACCATCGTGTGTACGAGCTGGTCGATTTGGTTGAACGAATTCTTGGGATGTGTTCGTTGATTTGGAGCGAGGCCGCAGCGGTTAACGATCACGAAACCTGTGTCGCCATTCGCAGCGAGTTTTCTGATATCGTCGATTGGTGGAGAAAGTATGCCGCGCACGAAGTGATGTCGGTTGATGCTGTTGATCCAGAAGAGATTTTCAATGCGGCTGAAACCGTCGCGCGTGCCTTGAATCTATGGCATCAAGGCGGTGCGGCTGCGGGCGATATGGAATTTTGGAAGCAACATGCGTCGCTGTTCGATTCGCCCAAGGCTTATCATCTGGTTATCGATGCCTTGCTCGACCGTGGTGATTATCAAACCTCTTCGGCGCTGCTGGTGCATTGGCTCAGTCAATCGGAACTGGTTCGTTTGCAGCATGGAGACAGTTCGTTTCACAACTTGATCTGGCGATGGATCACTGAGCAAAAGGAGCGATTGAAAGTTTCTGATTTTGATGAGCGAAACGAAATCTGGAATCGTATCCGAAAATTTTATGACTTCGTCGAAGCTAACGCAGAGCATTATGGAGAGGTTCCGACATTTGAAGTCGGCCGCAATGTCCCTGGTAATTGGCAAACCGATGACGAGGGCGAAAAAACCCAAATGGATGAGTCGGCAGAAGACCTTTTTGATGCTGCTTACGAAGGCGTAACTTATCGAGACACGACGGACGACGGAATCGACGGTGCGATTTTTGATACCGGGCAAAACAGTGATGACGAAATGGAAGCAGAAGTTGACCGGATCATGGATCGACTGGAATTTCTGGCGACTTCGTCCAATTTTTATCGAATCTCTGCAACGTTTCCGTTACCGATCGACAGTCATGTTCAATTGGATGATTCCGCGATCAAACAACTGAAGAACCGCCGAGATATTCTGGCCGGTTGGATTTCAAAATCCAATCGCATCCGATCCGGATTGACGGAATTGCTCGGTTCGGTAGTGAATTACAAGATTCCCAATATGGGAGTGGATCACGAAGCGCTGATTCAATACGACCGCCACCGATCGTACAAAGAATCTTTGCTGGATCGCATCATCGAAACATGTGTTGAAGCGGAACACAGCGTTTGTATGCTCGCGGCCGTGATCGCAGCGATTGATCAACTGGTTGACGGCCGGGCAATTACTGATTTGCCCGAAGGTGTAAATGGTAACGCACCGCTGGTTACTGTTTTTGCAGCCGTGATGCTGGCCGATTTGAAACAGGTGCAGCAACATTTCCCCGATGCCATTGAATACCTGCATCAACAACCGTTGTTGTATGTGCCGCTGGTCAGAGGTGGCAGCCCGCGAAGTATCGTCAGCGCACGTGTACTGCAGGAACAGATCCGCGACCTGGCGGGCAGTTTGCCGGTAATGGGAATGTTTGTTGAAACGTATGAGTTGATGTCGACTGCTTTGTCGATGGAGCGGAATCACAAGTTGGCACCTGGAGCGGTAACGGAATTTGATGATCTGTTTGCCGTTGCCTATCGATCGATGGTGAAGTGCCTTATTCAATCGACCCAGCTTTTGCAGCAAAAGATAACTCGTTGCGAAGAGAAGAACGAAGCAGAGGCCGCAAAAGAAATTCAGGGTACTTTGTTCGATTGCATTGAAATGGCCACCGAATCGATGTCGATATTGTGGCTCAATCATAATAAGACTTTGCGGCTTTCGGTTTTGGAAAGGTTTGGTGACAAGGACTCGTGGGAAAAGCTGGTTGAATTTATCAAACGCTACGGGGCAGGCTTGTTTACGCAGCAGTTTCTGCAGCTGTCCAACGCCCGGGCGATCCTGCATCAAGGCGTTGCGCCATGGCTGGAAAATATCAAGGATTCACCAAACGCACTCGACTTGCGGCTGTTCGATGAACTTGGCAAGGCGATTCCAGTTGACAAGGCAGCGTTCTACATTACGCGTGTGCTCGAAGCTGTTTGCGAAAATTACAATGAATACCGCGACTACAATACGACTACCACACAAAGCGATCGTGGTGAGATGTTGTTTACGTTGTTGGATTTTCTGCGATTGAGAAATCGCTACGATCGAGTTTGTTGGTACCTTAAGCCAATTGTCTGGGGTCATGAAATCCTGGTGCGTGATGGCCAGAATTCAGTTGCGCGTATGTGGCGGCGGTCGCTGACTGAGCAAATCGGGCCTGAAGCTGACAAGTACATTGAGATACTTGAGTCGTTGCGAAATAAGTATTCGATTCAAATGGAGTCGGTTGCACGAAGGCTGGAAGGGAAGTTTGTTCACGAGATGCAGATCGACCGGTTGCGTTCGCTGGTCAAGCCGGCGATGGAGAATCCGGAGTCGAGAAAGTCACAGCGTAATTTCGAAAAGCTTCAACAGGAAACCCGTGCATTTATCAAAGCGACGCCGGGTGTTGGTGTTGATTTGCCAGCATGGTTGGCGGAGCTTGAGAATGAAGTCCAACAGTTGCGTTTGCCTTTAAGGCTTCGAAGCAAGAACAAAGAGCAAACGCTGATTCGACCGATTGATATTCCCGTTTCAAAGCTGCGTGAACAATTGGAGCAGCTGCCGCGAAAGTAGTGATCGCCGGTTCCGCCAAGTGGATTCTTGTTTCCGCCGTTGGAATCGCCAATCTGACATTCGAACCGACTATCTACTATTGGAACTGGCAACTGATTCTTGCGTTTTCGCGATCGCCCAATTGTGACCCAGCAATCGCTGGATCAAACCATTGCCATCTATCGACAGGCGGTGTTTACTGGCTTTCGAATTTGTCCAATTACCAATAAAATGTTGCTTTGGTAGTCAGGGGTTCACAGATTTGGTTTCGCGATGCTTCATTCATTTATACGGTTTGGCTTTCGTTTGCTTGGTGTCGACAAGCTGTATCAGGAAGTTGTGGTTGAGGATCGTTTGCACAATGTAAAACCACAAATTCGCAAGGATATAGAATCGCTGCTTACCAGAATCAACAAGCACAATCCTTATTTCGAAGGCAAGTTTACAGATTTTCTGGCTGCCATTGCCGGCGCCGATGACGAGACTTTTTTCGCCGAGTACGCAAAACTGCCAGCGCTTTCGAAACAGGATTATGCGGAGGCCGGTTTCGATGTCATGCCAAAGGAAGTCGTGGCACGATTGAAAGACAAAGAGCTGCCGTTTGATGGCAAGCCTTGGCAATTTCTAAAACGGATTTGGAAGGGTGATTTTTTGATGCCGATGGCGACTGGCGGATCGACTTCGTCGCCACTGGTCGTCCACATGACCAAACGCCACACGTTTTCGATGTTGTATACGTTTTTCAAATGTTGGTATCGAATGGGTTGGCGTCCCGGGGACCGAATGCTGGTTTTCTATCCCGGTGATACATACATGATTGACGACATGGCGCGGTACAACAAATACAGTTCGTACACCGGTTTCCATATCCATCTATTCAACAAGATTGACGAATCGACCGTGCGTGAACTGGTGGACGTCATCAATGAATTCAAGCCAAAGATCTTTTTGGTGTTTCCGTCTCCGTTGAACATGATCGCAGATACGATTCGCAAAAAGAATCTTCAGCTTAAACATCATCCGGAACTAATTAACACCAGCGGCGAGACATTCTTTGATTGTCAGCGCAAGAATGTGGCGGAAGTATTTACGGGCAGCCTGGTCGAAGATTCGTACGGCAGTGTTGAATTGGGAGAGATTTCGCATGAAACCCCTGATGGACTGGAGATTTTTGCTAACGTCGCCTACATCGAGACCGCGCCCAACGAACAGGGTAAGCCGGAGATGATTATCACAAGGCTGGATCTAAGTGATTTTCCATTCATTCGCTATAAGATGCGGGATGTTGCTGAGGTTGAATTTAAGAAATCAGCGGATGGCACGGAACGGTTTTTGATCACGAAAATTGAAGGCAAAGATACCAACTACATTCTGTCAGATACTAACGACAAATTTTATCCGTCGTTTTTCAATCAATTCGTTAATGATTTGAATGATCAGTTTGATGATCGAATTGTCGAAGTAAAGGTCTACGAACGTGGTCAAAAAGAGATCGAAGTGCAATTTATCGTAAAGGATGATTCGCATAATGATTCGATCCGAGTGACAACCGAACAGATGCTGAACCAGCGAATCAGCAGCTCAATGAGCTTCGATATCCAATTCGTTGATTACATCGATCATGATTACCGTCGCAAGTATCGCGTGATCGAGCGAATTGGAGATGTTGAATACGCTGGAGGGATTGTTGGTAACCAGAAGAAGTTGGACAAGATCGCGTCTGATGCCAGCCAGGACAACATCAAAGAAAAACGGCGGACATCGTCGCATTAATTGATGTTGGTTGCCTTCGATGCTTCGAATAGCGGAAGACACCGTAGCATGTGCTATCACGCAAAATGCCGGTTAATCATTGCGATGTTAGCTGTCAGTTTTGTGGGGTAATTTACAACCCAATCATTCTTGGCCGCAAAATTTCATTCGCCCAAATGTGTGCCAGCACGCGGGTTACAGTGCTTTGAGTACCTTCGCTCGACTATTTATTAATGGTCCACTTGAGGTAAGGCCGTAAGATTATTCTGGTTTTTCCGTCTATACTTTTGAACTCGCCCTTTGCTTCGGAGTAAAGAATACATGCAATGGCAAAATTCATCCCGCCGCAACAGTCAAAGTGCTCGCTTTGAATATCAAACATTGGAGTCTCGTTTTTTAATGGACGCGGGCGGTTTGCTGGAGGTTGATCCGCACGAAAACGAAACGGTCTTTCAGCCTCTTGTGGTTGCCGGCGATCCCAGCATTAATCCTGTTTCGAACCCAAACTCCCTTGTCGACGACTTCCGCGCGGACTCTGCCTTTTCCGGCGTTGTCAGTATCAATCCGCGAAACGGCAGCGATTCGTTTATCTGTAGTGGAGCACTGATTTCAGCGAACCATGTGCTTACAGCTGCTCACTGTTTCGATTTCAATGACAATGGACAGGTAGACGCGGTTGCCTCGCAATCCAACGTGTTCTTTGGAAGCGAATCGGGAACTTCGTCTATCGGAATCGATTCGATCACGATACATCCTGACTATACCGGTTTTAATCGGCCGAGCGTCAATGATGATATTGCTGTTATTACGTTGTCCCAATCGGCACCTGCGTTTGCCCAGATTTACGAAATTTCAGACGACCCGTTTAACTCACCCGAAGCAATCGTGATTTCCGGTTTTGGAAACAGTGGAACGGGTGTCGACGGTTTCACAACCGGTGCCAGTTTTACGACGCGACGCGTCGGTGAGAATGTTGCCAGCAGGTTTTTTCTGGACGATGAAGGCAGCGGGCGACGAGAAGTCTTTCTGTTTGATTTTGATGGCCCAACGGGCGCGACCAATACTTTGTCCGATGGACTCACATTGGGCAACGCTCGGGAAGTTACCATTGGTGGCGGTGATTCGGGTGGTCCAAGTTTTATACACAACGATTTCAATAGCAACGGCAGCATCGATGTTGGTGAACTGGAATTGTTTGGTATCAACACGTTTGGTCGGAGCGTTGGGTTTACGTCAGCGCCATTTTTTGGTTCTCAAGGTGGCGGTATCGTTGCATCCAGCTATCTGGAATTTATCGATAGCTTCGGAAACTCAGATGGGTCGAGCCAGAGCCAGCAATTGATTGGCGAGATAGACAATATTGTTGCCGATAGTAACTTTCGCCGAATCGATTTTGGCCGTAGCTTTGCCAATCCAGTTATCATTGCCGGGCCACCTTCGACAAACGGTGGCAGCCCAGCGGTTGTTCGGATTCGAAACGTTGATGCGACTGGTTTTGAAATTCGAATTGAAGAATACGATTATCTGAATCGCCAGCATGTTTCAGAAACCGTAAGTGTTCTGGTTGTCGAAGCGGGAACTTACGAATTGGCCGACGGGACGGTGATCACCGCAGGAAATGTGGACACCATCAATGACACCGCATCTCGAGTCACTTTCGAAAACGAGTTTAGAGGACGCCCCATTGTTTTGGGGCAAGTGACGACACAGAACGGTGGATCGACGGTCGCGCCTCGCGTTCAGGCGGTTAGAAGTGATGGATTCACGGTCCGACTTCAAGAACAGGAATCTTTTGATGACGGCCATGTCAACGAAACGCTAAGCTATCTGGCGATCGAGAGAGGGCAGGGCGATGCCGCGGGCGGCTTGTCGTTTGACGCTATTCTGACTCCGCGCGACGTAACCAATCGAAACTACGAAGTCGAATTTGACACCAACATCGGCAGCGACGGAGCAGTATTTGCCAATCTGCAATCTTTCCGGGGAGTGGATACGTCAGCGATTCGATTGCGATCACAAACCGCTAACGAGTCTACTCTTTTCATTCAGGAAGAGCGATCGCTCGACAATGAGGTTTTTCATACGCAGGAACGAGTTGGTGTATTAGCGATCGAAGCTGGATTCCTTTTTGGTACGCGTCAAACCGATGCAAATTCTCAGTCGGCCGAAGTGGCCGTGGCCGGGTCCGATTTGGGTGCGGATTTGTCGCAAGAGGTGGCGCTTAGCCGCGCTGTGGAATCTGGTGCCGACGATTTGAATGCCGAATTTGCGGATACAAATCGACAGCGAGTTTTGGCGGAGCTTTCATCTTCTGATGCGGACTCCAATCGTTACGCCAGCGCCGATGTTATTGATTTGGTCGACGAACTGGCTGAAAATAGACTGGAAGATTTCTTCCGAATTGATAGCCAGGGCGATGAGCTTTTCGACGGTTCGATGCTGAAAGATATGTTGCTCGAGGCACGTGATTCGATCGGATAATCAATTACTTGCCGGATCGACCGTTGTAAACCGTGGCGTTACTTTTTCCGAACGCTGCCAGGACTTCACAGGCTTCAGCTTCAAGAACGTTCTCGGTTACTTCAATGCCACGGCGGCGCAATTCCGTTTGCCAGTTCGGATGAATTGGACCTTCGTCAAATCCGGTTAACTCTTCAATCTGGTTTCCCGAAGCACCTACGACCACATCCACAACGCCGGACCAGGGGATTGCCCCAAAACACATGGCGCAAGGGCGGGCGTTAACGACTAACTGGTAAGAGGCTTCTGTGTCACCCAGGTCATAGGTTTCCAGAATTTGCTGTGCCAATGTCAACGCAACGATTTCGGCGTGCGCCGACGACATGTTACTGGGAAGCACGCGATTGACGCCGATGACAATCAGCTTTCCGGACTCTTTCTCAAACACACCTGCAGCAAACGGTCCACCGGTTTCGTTCTCGAAATTCAGTCTGGAAAACCGGATAACTTCGCGCATTCGCGATTCGAGATCAACGATGTTTTCCGGCAGCTTTTGATTTTCTTTGATCGCCCAGGGCGGCAAATGCACTTCGAAACTCGATTCAAATTTCATGGCACTAAACGTTCTCTGATTCGCTGTCAATTCGCTTGGCGATCTCGTCGTGAGTGTTTTCTTCCGCATCAACGGTCGTTGTCAATCGATCAGGCGCTGCCAAAGTCATTTCCCAAAACTCACGAGCTCTGGTAACCGCAGCGGCAAGTACGGTTCCGTCGGGATAGTCACTACCAGGACTTCCGGCTGGTTCACCGGTCATGACTTCGATGGCTTCGTAGATGTTGCTGACGCTGTAGATATGAAATTTGCCTTTGCTGCACGCGTCGACAATGTCTTCACGCAACATCAAATCACCTTCGTTGGATTTTGGAATGACGCAGCCTTGATCGCCGGTCAGTCCGAAATGGTTACAGGCGTCAAAGAAGCCTTCAATTTTTTCGTTTACGCCACCAATTGCCTCGACGTGCCCATGTTGATCGATGGCTCCGGTCATCGCCATGCCTTGATTAATTGGGATGCCAGTCAGTGCGCTCAGCAAGCAAACGACTTCTGCGCCGGAAGCTGAATCCCCGTCGATGCCCCCGTAACTTTGTTCAAACGCGATTGAAGCGCTGAAGGCCAATGGATGTTCGTGTCTCAAAAGATGTCTGAGTAAACCGCCAATGATGTGGAAGCCTTTTGTGTGGATCGATCCGGACATTTGCGCACGTCCTTCGATGTTGATCAATCCAGCTCTGCCTGGTCCGATGGTCGTCGTGATTCTTGCCGGAAATCCGTAAGTCAAAGGACCGGATCGCATTACAGCCAGGCCATTGATTTGGCCAACCACAAAGCCCTGGGTTTGAACCAGGATCGTGTCCGAAGCAATCATCTGTTGAAATTTCTTCGAGGGCAGGGCGGCACGCAGTTTCGTACGACGGATTGCCAGTCGAACATGGTCGTCGGTTACGGTTTCTTTGCCGGCGAGAAAGGCCGCTTCGCGGATCAAGTCAGCAATGCGGCCGAATCGAGCCGTCAGTTGATTTTTCCGAGAAGCGATTCTGGAACCGTGTTCTACAAGAACTGCGACTGCGGTCTTGTCGAACGCTTGCAATTTCTCATCGCGAACAATTCCTGCCACGACACATGCATATTGCTTGATCGTATGCTCCGTTCGTTCCAATTCATTGTCAAAATCAGCCAGTACCTTGAAGTGTTCTGTGAAATCCGGATCCGATTGGTCGAGTAAATAATACGTGCCGACGTCTCCAATCAGAATCACTCGCAAATCGATTTCGATGGGTTCGGGTTGAATGACAACGTGTTGTCGCATCCAACCGACTTCGGGAGGTACGATCTCGAGTCGACCCGTCCGAAGCGTACGCATCAACGATCGCCATGCGCCGGATTCGGTCAATACATCATGCGCATCGAGCACTAAATAGCCATGATTGGCGTTAAGCAAGGCTCCGGCAGATATCCCTCGATAATCTGAAATTGCCATGCCTCCGGGCCCCCATTTGGGTTCGACCGTGCCAAGCAGATTTATCAGACTGGGTGAGCATTCGAATACGACAGGTTTGGATTCTGAATCTTTGTGAGTCAGGACAACGTTGACACCGTAAAGCTCTTTCAGATCGAGCGCCTCTTCTTCCTGTGCAGGCGGATCGAGTCGGAATTCAATCGCGTCCTCTATTATTTCTTCCAGAAATTCATGCACGGCGGTGTGATCAAATTTTTCAAAGATGGGTTTGGCGACTTTGCGAATCAAATCGACCGCAATTTCGTCTCGCTTTTTTCTTAGTTGTTCATTGCCGGTGCGAAAGGCGTCTGCGACCTGGCTGCCAACTTCATCGACTTGCTTTTGAAACTTGGGCATCAATTCCATGAAGGTTTCAAGTTGTTCGGCTGGAGCTTTGCCTTGATCGATCAGTGCTTTGAGTTGCGGCGGCGGAGTGGGTTCGCCATCGACAATGGGCAGAATTATGGTTTGTGTCATCGGTCCGTTTTGAACGTTGACCAGCGCCATTTGATTTTCGGCTAATTCTTCTTCCAGCGATTTGGAAATTTCCTGAACCTGTTCCTGAATGCTTTCCTTGAGTTGAGAAAGTTGCGAACTGTTGGGCTCAGAATCCAGTGCCTTGATCAATCCTGATTCAATGAACTCGGTAAGCTCGGCAATGATCTTGCGAAAGATGGGTCCGTTGCCCGGCGGAAGGGTAACCAGCCGCGGACTTTGTGGTCGATTGAAATTATGAACATAACAGTAATCTCTTTTCTTGTTCGTCTGCGGTTTCAGTTCCGCAAGCATGCTTTCGACCATCCGCGTTCGTCCGGTGCCGCGTGCTCCACGGACGTAAACGTTCTGGCCAGGTGCCTCGCATTGAATTCCGTAAAGCAGCGCGTCGTAGGCCAGTTGCTGCCCGACAACTTGCATTGCCGGATCGACATCGTCGGTAGTATTGAAATCGAGAGTGGACGGATCGCATTTCCAGCGTATTTGTTCACAATCGAGTCGAGTAGGATGATCAGATGACATTTTCTGTTTTTCTTGCGGAGTGAGCAGTTGAATCAGGATCGCAATTGTAATGCGATGTCGCTTGCAGGTGAACGAGTAAAAAGTGGCCTCGCCAATTCGGTCGATTCATTCCCACAGATTGGTTACCTATTGGATTTGTTGGCAAAGCGTGGTCAAAATAGAGCATGGCAAAAAAGCGAATTGGGGCGACTCCCGGCCCCTTCATTGACAAGGTTTGGCTCGATCGGACGCGTATTAGTGATCCAAAACACTATGCTTACAACTTGCCGGCGATAAAATGGTTTCGCGAAATGAATTTGCACCCCAACGTGACCTTGTTTGTGGGCGAAAACGGATCTGGCAAGTCTACCATGCTTGAGGCACTGGCGGTTGCCAATGGATTGAATGCAGAAGGCGGCAGTCGTAACATTCAGTTTTCAACGCGGAAAAGCCACAGTGAATTGTACAAATCATTGAGACTTGAAAAATTTCATGCATTGATTCCAGACGCGTGGTTTTTACGCGCCGAAAGCTTGTTCAATGTAGCCACACAAATCGAGAAGCTGGACGAAGAGCCATCGAATTCGCGCAAGATTATTGAAAGCTATGGCGGTGGTTCCCTGCACGAACAATCGCACGGCGAATCGTTTATGGCTTTAATCGAAAATCGATTTAAGCAAGGATTGTATTTTCTGGACGAACCCGAAGCAGCGCTCTCACCTCAACGGCAATTGCAGTTCCTGATTCTGTTGCACCGGCTGGTCGAGAATAAATCGCAATTGGTGATCGCGACACATTCTCCCATTATCATGGCCTATCCTCAGGCCAAAATAATGATGTTTACCCAGGACGGCATCAAGGAAACCGCGCTGGAAGATACCGAGCATTTTCGAATTACGAAAATGTTTCTTAACGGACCTGAACGGATGCTAAAGCATTTACTTGGTCCAGACGAATTGTCGTGATCAACGTTACCGGTGGCGGTGGATTAATTGCGTTAGATTACAGCTCGTACAATTTGCGAACTTGGATGTTCGAAATGCGAAAGGCATATTGCACCGCGATCGCCAACCATTCAACGGGTTTAAGTACAACAAACGCGCAATCCGCCATCCATATATTCTTTCGACATTGATTGGCGATTTT
Organism: uncultured Pirellulaceae bacterium; assembly: GCA_964405425.1. Classification (GTDB taxonomy): domain Bacteria; phylum Planctomycetota; class Planctomycetia; order Pirellulales; family Pirellulaceae; genus Mariniblastus. Next base: position 174,104 of record CAYONX010000006.1, read on the forward strand.
CGGACCTGCGAAATCGTAAACTTTTCGAATTGCAGCATGAGCACTGGGCCAGATGGCTTTCAATGCCAGCTCAATAAATTTGCATCGTGCCATTTGCATCGATACTAATTGACCGGACGTGCTTCTGTGTGATCCAACGAGATGCGGATGCCCGCTGGCAGCTGCAGCGCTAATAAAACATCCTGGTGGTGGCGATGGTGGCAATTTTGAGTACTCGTCTAACATTGAGTCGATCGCAAATTTCCAAGTTGATAACCAGCCAATGATCCAGCTCACAATACCCCATTTAAGATCTCGCAAATCGAATGGGCCTGGGTAAGCAATGGTCAGGCCTTGTGTGCGATTAAGAAAACTAACGGCAATCGCAACCCGCCAAAATGTTACGGTGGCCATAAATGGAGCACCGGCGAACATGTATAACAAGGCGGCAAAAGGAATCGCAAGCCAAACGTGCCCGTCGCTGTTTCGCAAAATGATCGCTGAGAATACTGCAACGCACGTCATCAAAATCAACAAATGCATAATGGTAAAACGAAAAAATCGTTTCC
>CAYONX010000006.1:174751-178886 GCA_964405425.1 uncultured Pirellulaceae bacterium
TTGGAGTTGTTCCATATCCAACAAAAGAAATACAAACAATCGGATAGATGACACCCGTCAAGAAAAACTTGAAGCGAAGCGAAGCACTCAACGTTGTTGACCAGGGAGTGAGCGTAGGAACCGGCTCGGTAAAAATGGATTCCTGGTCGTTCATTAAATCAAGTTCAGATGACAGCGTGAGCCTTTAAATCTTCGATGGATACGAATTCTATCGCCGACATATGAGTCGATTCCAATATGACTGGCGGCGCACAGCCTGCTTCCAGTGCTTCTTTCCAACGCGACATGCACAAACACCATCGATCGCCGGCCACCAGACCTGGGAACTGATATTCAGGAATCGGTGTGACAAGGTCATTGCCAACTTTGACTGTGAAATCCAAAAACGCATCATTGACTTGCACACAAACTATGTGCAGACCGTAATCGGTCTGGCCCGTGCGTCAGTAACCGTCCCGGTAAAAACCGGTCATCGGTGCGGTACAACAAGGTTGCAATTCGGTACCAAGAACGTTTTTCGGCAGTGACATGGTGATTTGCTCGTATGGATTCGGTGCTAAGTCGAAGGAATTGCCTCGATTAGAAACCATAAACAGGAATTTGAAACGATGCCGGGAAAACAATTGCTACTGCTGAATTTTTGCTGTGAATTCAAGCGTTAAAACAGACCGGTGATCTCTCCATTTTCATCAATGTCGATTTTTTCGGCGGCAGGTGTCGAAGGCAGCCCAGGCATCCGCATCATGTCGCCGGTAATCGGGACCAAAAATCCTGCACCAGCTGCAATTTCAATTTCTCGCACCGTTACTTCAAAGCCGACCGGCCGACCGATTAGTTTCGGATTATCGGAAAGTGATTTTTGGGTTTTGGCAATACAAACTGGCAATCCTTCGAGTCCCAGTTTCTTGATTCGTTTCAGATCCGATTCGGCTTGAGCCGTGTAATTGACTCCGTCTGCACCGTAGATTTTTTCACAAACCGACTCAATTTTTGCTTTGACGCTTTGATTCCAATCGTAAACCGGCTTGAAGTTCGACTTACCAGATTCGATTCGTTGGACCACTGCCGTTGCCAGCTCTTCGGCTCCCTCACCGCCTTTTTCCCAAACATTGGCGACGACAGCTTGAACGTCTTTAGATTCGCAGAAGGATTTTACCGCTTCGATTTCATCGGTTGAATCGCTGGTGAACAGATTGATCGCCACGACAACTTCCAGGCCAAACTGCTTGATATTCTCAATGTGTTTTTCGAGGTTGCAGACACCACGTTTTACAGCGTCAACATTGGTTTCTTTTAGCGACTTCAAATCCGCTCCGCCGTGGTATTTGAGCGCACGAATCGTAGCAACCAAAACGACGGCCGATGGAGCCAGTCCCGCCGAGACACATTTGATGTCGAGGAATTTTTCGGCTCCTAAGTCAGCACCAAAACCAGCTTCGGTCACAACGTAATCGGACAACGATAAACCCATTTTGGTAGCGATTACGGTGTTGGTTCCCTGTGCGATGTTTGCGAAAGGGCCGCCGTGAATAATTGCTGGAGTGCCTTCGATGGTCTGCACCAGATTGGGCTTAATTGCATCTTTCAATAAAGCAGCCATCGCTCCGTTGGCTTTCAGGTCGCGAGCATGGATAGGGTCTCCCTTGAATGTAAAGCCAACAAAGATGTTTCCCAGACGAGTCTTCAGGTCCGTTAGATTTTCTGACAGGCACAATATCGCCATGATCTCCGACGCAGCGGTGATATCGAATCCGGTTTCGCGTGGGATTCCAAAGCCCTTGCCGCCCATGCCGACCACGATTTTTCGCAACGCACGATCGTTCATATCGAAGACACGCTTCCAGGCGATGGTGCGCGGATCGATGCCCAGCGTTTTTGATTTGCTTTGTAGATTGTTGTCGATAAGTGCAGACAACAGATTGTGCGCTTTTTCAATCGCGGCAAAATCGCCAGTGAAATGCAGGTTGATTTCTTCCATTGGCAGCACTTGGGAATATCCGCCCCCAGCAGCGCCGCCCTTGATCCCGAAGACGGGCCCCAATGACGGTTCGCGTAACACCACTGTCGTTTGTTTACCAATCCGATTCATTCCCTGTGTCAAACCGATCGACATCGTCGTCTTGCCTTCACCTGCAGGCGTCGGAGAAATGGCGGACACAAGGATTAGTTTTGAATTCGCAATCTTGTCCGGAGCGATCAACGTCAGCGGCAACTTGGCTTTGTACTTTCCATAGTGCTGCAAATCATCAGATGAAATGCCTATCTTCTGAGCAATCTGATCAATGGGTTGAAGTTCTATTTGTCGAGCGATTTCGATATCAGAAGGTACTTTGGTCAACATTTTTTTATCCGAGCTTAAGTGTCCAAAAATCTGAACGGTTGCGATCAATCTGGAATAGACGAGATTTTATCCGGTTTCTGGTCACCCGGAAAACGTCTGTTTTCAGCTATTTCATACAATGTTGGAGCCAGTATCGCGAATAGCTTTGCTGCGAGGCCCAATTTATTGGCTAATTCGCAACTACTTTCCATATATCGAGAATTTAATGACGAAACGACATTTAATTTGTTGCCTGACATTGTCGGCCATGTTCTTGGGCAGCGAACGATTTTTGAATGCCCAGGACAACCAACGATTCTCGCGACCGGATCTTAAAGCGAATCACACGGTTAAGAATCATGACAAGACAAAGTTTATCCGCTTGGTCAAAGACGAATCGGGTAAACCAAAGTCTTTGGAAACGTCGATCACCCGATACCGCAGCGATGATGGCAAGTTACTGGTGGATTTGATTGGTGTGGTCCACGTTGGCGAAGGAGAATACTATCGCAAGCTGAATTATCAATTCAAGCAATATGAATCGCTGTTGTATGAATTGGTCGCACCAGAAAGTAATCGAGTGCCCGATCGCAATGCTCGCAAGAGTGGCGGGAACCCGATTCATTTCTTACAGAATTCCATGCAACGCATGTTGGGCTTGCAATCGCAGCTTAAATACATCGACTACACAAAGGACAATTTTGTCCATGCAGATATGTCACCGCGACAGATGCAGCAAAAGATGGCCGAGCGCGGAGATACCGCATGGTCGTTGGGCCTGAAGGCATTCAATGAAATGATGCAGAAGCAATCTCAGGCTCAGCGCCAAGGTGCGGGCGCGATCGCAAACGATCTTGAAAGTTTTGAGGATCTGTTTTCGTTAATCAATGATCCCGTTCGCTTGAAAGTGATGATGGCCAGTCAATTTGCTGAAGGCGGTGCTTTGGAAGCGGGGCTGGGTTCATCGTTGAATCAATTGTTGATTACCGATCGCAACAAAGCGGCGATGGATGTTTTGAATTCTGAGATCGAAAAAGGCCAAACGAAGATCGGGATTTTCTATGGTGCGGCACACATGCCTGACTTTGAGAAACGACTTGCCGATTTAGGTTTAAAGAAGACTCGTCAAGCCTGGGTGGAAGCATGGGATTTGCAATCCAAGCCGGAAAAAGCTGGCGCTTATGGTCTGACCGACATGTTTTTCGAGTTGATCGACTCGATTGAGTAGCCGCGTGCCTTACTAATCGTAAACGTAGCTAACACCGTGCGGCTAATTCTCGTACAATTCGGTTATGAAAATAATCCGCAATGACGAACTCGAATTTACGCCTGCCTCGCACGAAAACCCAGACGATCCTGGCTGTTTAAAGAAAGTACTTGCTACGAAAGCGGACTTGATGGTTGGCAAAGTGCAAATGGTCAATTGGTCGAAGCTACCGGTGGGCAAGTCTTTTCAATCTCACTATCACCAGGACATGCAAGAGATTTTTGTGTTGTTTAACGGTGCTGTAGAAATGAATGTCGACGACCAGAAGATTAAATTGGTGGGCGGAGACGCGATACTCATTGATCCCGAAGAAGTGCACGACATGAAAAACGTTGGCACTGACGACGTGGTCTATTTAGTCTTTGGAATCTCTAAAGAAACCGGTGGGGAAACCGTAATTGTCGACTAGCGGTGCGCTGACAAAGCCCGCGTTGGCTGAGCTAATTGCGACGTTATTTGCGAGTAAGCTCAATATTATATTCGGTTTGATCGGTCGTTACTTCGATGTTCAAAGGCGTTTGCCCGATCGACTTATATTCCTTGGGAAT
>CAYONX010000007.1:0-6376 GCA_964405425.1 uncultured Pirellulaceae bacterium
GTCATAACAGGCTTCTGGACTTATTATTACCGGTTTTAGGGGCTGTTTGAAGACCTTTTATGACTGCTCGTTGAAAAAAGTGCTGGCAGCGCGACGACTTGTTATGACCGCTTGGCAGGCTTGTTCTCGATGCAAAACAGATGGCGTTGGATTCTCAAACGATGCCGAGACGACCTTTCGCAAATACCTTTTGCCGTACCCCTGGTTTTCAATCCAACCAAAATATGTACATTTGTATACCTTGAACAAAGATAAACCTGCATCGCGTACATTTCTTAAGGGAGTTAAGGATGGCTGACACATTTTCAAAACCGTCTAACGTTCAGCAGAAGCTAAAATGGGCGCGGATCTGGTTTAGTAAGTTGATGAATTTTCATGGCTTCCGCTTTCTTGTTTTTCACGCGAATAATGGAAAAGAGACAAAAATTGCTTACCAAGCAATTCCAGATTTTTTAGGGCTCACGCAAAGGCGCGAAAGGCGCCAAGAGGGAAACCTGTTTTTTGGACAGGATGTACATGATGATCAGGATTTGCGCGGTTAAGATCCTGTCGATCATGTTCATCCTGTCAAATTATGACCTCGTGGACGCACCCGGTCCAGTTATGGAAACGGGCACCGATTCAAGAATTGGATATTCAAGAACCCGAATAACGGCCAGTGATCAAAGAGCCGGAAGAGTCGATCTTGTCCCATTCTCTAATCGCCGTTTCGATATCCGGCACCCATTTTCCTGGTGGATGAATGAAGTATTTTTTGCCAATGGGAGGAGCTTTGCTGGACTTTAGAAATCTAAAGGAATTTCCATCGACCTTTACTGGCGATTCTGAAAAAATCAGATGGGACACACTGTCTTCATTGGCGACAGTTCGAACCCATCCCACCGATAGACGTTCAGCGCTTTCTGCCCAATCGACCAATTCTTTACGTATTGGAGACCACCGCTTCTCAAACAACCAATTCTGATAGACTACGATCGCAATTGAAATGAATGCAATTGCCAGCAACACCGACTTGATAGAAAAGTGCATTTTAAAAACCTAAGCGGCGTAAAGAATCTCTGCAGTCCAAGGTTTGGGACAGGGCGCTTGTTTTTGTAAACTTCTGACCAAACAAACAAGCCAAAGTCGTGTTTATGAACGCCGCATTAACAAACCCTCAAACAATCGAAACAACAGACAGATATTGTTGCAATCGAACAAGGTGAATTCAACTCAATGCCCTGCTGTTATCTATTTCTACTACACCCGGACGCCGTCTACCACCAACGCTTTGCGCCTGGGTCTTCATCGTAATTTCTGTAGTTGATTGAATCTGGTTCTTCTGGAATGAAAGACTTAAAGGCCAGCGCGATAACGACGCCCGCAACTAACCCTCCGATGTGTGCCCAATACGCGACACCACCTGTTTGTTCGGTCGCAAACAACGCGCCGTAGCCGCTGAAGAATTGCATCGCTGCCCAGATTCCAATTACAAAAATCGCCGGCATTGAAACAATATGGTACAGAACGACCACGTTAACTTTGTTTCGCGGATACAAAACTAGATACGCACCAAGAACGCCATAAATTGCACCCGATGCACCGAGGCTGGGAATAACGCCAGACGGATTGACGGCGATTTGTGCGAATGCGGCTGCCAGACCGCTGCCCAGATAAAAAATCAAAAACTTGACGTGCCCAAACCGATGTTCAACGTTGTCCCCAAAAATCCACAGGTACAACATGTTCCCCGCAATGTGCCCAAACCCCCCATGCATAAACATGTGCGACAACAAGGTCAAATAGATGATCGGTGGACCCGGAGCCTGAGGAACTTGCATCGTCTGCCCCTGAGCCGTTACCGAAACCGGTTCGACCAAATCTACCCCCTGCATAATTTCTTGCGGGATCACACTGTAGGCATATGTGAATTCCGGATTGGCCATTTGGTAAACAAACACGCCAATGTTTAACGCCAGCAAAGTGTAAGTTACAAACGCGGTAGTTGTGACTCCGCGATTGTCATCTGAAATAGGGAAAAGCATTGGCGTTATTGAGCGGTTTGAACCGGGTTAGATTGGTTGGATCGATATTCAAGGCACATAAAGATAACGCTCCACCAAACGAATGGTATGAGGGCAAATTGCAGCGGCTATCTTTTTTGAAAATCGGGAAAAATAGCAGTATCAGGTGGAGCCTGCGAATATTAAGCTGGAACTATTGGTTCTGGTAATAACATGACAGCGTAACATTCTACGCCACAGATGCCTGCCTAAGTAATTTATACCCGCAAAAACAATATATATAAGATGGACGAATTAAAAAAATACCGCTGCGTCTTGCTGATTGGTGCCCCCGGCACGGGCAAGGGTACGCAAGGGGGCATCTTGGGCAACGTCCCAGGTTTCTTTCACCTGGCCGTTGGAGATGTGTTTCGCTCGATCGACATCAATTCTCCTACCGGCAAGGAGATTCACAACTACGTTTCGGCGGGCAGGCTGGTTCCTGATGAATTGACCATCAAGATCTGGAAAAACGCATTGCAAGCCTACGTTGCACTTTCGACTTACAAGCCGTGGGAAGATTTGTTGGTGCTCGATGGATTGCCTCGCAGCCTGGAGCAGGCAAAATTGGTTCAGAGCGAATTAGAAGTGCTGCACGTTATCCATCTGGATTGTCAAGACAAAGAGGATATGATTCGCCGCATTCAAAAGCGTGCGATTCAATCCAATCGCGCCGACGATGCCAAAGAATCCGTGATCCGCCACCGATTCGAAGTTTACCAGGAATTTTCCGCTCCCGTTTTGGAATATTATTCGGATGATATAATCTCTTCTATTGAAGCCAGCGGCTCGCCTGCTGAAGTATTAAAGCGCATCCTTGAAGCAGTTATCCCGGTACAAAATTTCTGCTTCACCAAACCCTGGTAGCAACGGACATGAGAAAGATTCTCACCATCGCTTTTCGAGAATACCGGGCGATGGTGGGGACCAAGGCGTTCATGATTTCGATCGTCATGATGCCTGTGCTTATGTTTGCCGGCTTGATCGCAATGGAATTGTTCAAAGAAGTTGGGCAAACCAAACGCCGAACGATCGCCGTGATAGATCATTCGGGCGAATTCATCCAGGCCATCGAATTGGCAGCCAAAATGCGTACGGGCCTGCTCGAAAAAGCAGCCACCACATCCGAATCGGATGAAGTCGATGAAGAATCCATCCCCGGCGTGTCGCCTGAAATCTACATCATCGAGCCGATAGACTCTGACACCGTAGATGACGACCTGAGATTCGAATTGTCGCAACGCGTACGCAATCAGGATTTGTATGCCTTTGTTGAAATTCCGGCCGATGCATTGGACGTCGATGCCAAAGGTGACAACGAAGCCAAATACTTTGCCCAGGACTCAAGTATCTCACTCGCCCGTCGCTGGATCGCGGAAGTCATCTCAACGGTTGCACGCCAGAAACGACTCACCCAATCTGGCTTGCAACCGGACCAGATTGCTAAATTCAATAAATACAACCAGGGCGTTTTTGTTGCCGGCCGCGGGCTGATGAAGCGCACCGCCGATGGTGGCGTTGCATCCAGCGAAGAACGCAACGTCATGATCACTTTGTTTTTGCCGATGGGCATCATGATGTTGATGTTTATGGTCATCTTCATGGCCTCTCAACCGATGCTCGAAAGTGTACTGGAAGAAAAATCACAGCGCATCGCTGAAGTTTTGCTTGGCAGCGCCAATCCGTTTCAATTAATGATGGGAAAGCTTTTTGGCACCGTCGCCGGCTCGTTGACTATCTTTACGATTTACTTGCTGGGCATTTACGGTGCGGCGGTCTATCGTGGCTGGACCGAATTCATTCCGCTCGAAATTGTGCCTTGGTTTGTCGTTTTTCAAATCACTGGCGTTTTGTTTTACGCAGCGATTTTTATGGCTGTCGGAGCATCTGTTTCTCAGCTCAAAGAAGCCCAGTCGCTGTTGTTACCGGTTTGGACGATGCTGATGGCTCCGCTTTTTGTCTGGATCATGATTGTGCGCGATCCACAGGGCCCGCTGGCGTTGGTGATGTCGTTCATGCCTCCGACCGCTTCAACGACGATGGTGTTGCGTCTGGCAACCGGTCAAGCCATCGCCTGGTGGCAACCAGCATTGGCGCTGCTTGTTACTTTGCTTGCCACGATAGTGGTGGTCATCATTGCCGGTCGCATTTTCAGAGTCGGAATCCTGTGGCAAGGCAAAACGCCTCGGCTTTCGGAAATTATGAAATGGGCATTGATCGGCGAATAAATTCGCTTGAGCCCTCGCCTACTATTCCAACGGCACTTTAATATCCGTTAGAATGTACGCTTTCATTTCCAGCCTGGCGCGAAACGATGTCGGACAATAAAACCAACCTTGAAACCATTGACGGCGAAATTGTTCGTCGAGGGATCTACCCTGAATTTACGTGGACCGCTGTTTCAGTTGGCTGGGCAATTGGCATATTGATCGCAATTTCGATCAGCTATGCAGCTCTGATCCTCGGATTTTCGATTGAAGGTTCGGAATTGGCCGCGATCCTGGGTTGGGGGATTTTGCGAGGATTGATGGGGCGAACCAGCATCCTTGAAAACAATATTAATCAGACCATTGCTTCAGCGGTGAATGGTGCGTCTTCGGGGATTATGTTTTCTGTCCCGGCTTTGTTCATCTTGAGTAAAACGCCGGGCCTGGAATCGGTCAAAGATTTCAATGTGCCGTTAATGGTTTTCGCGTGTATCGCGGGCGCGTTCATTGGGCTGGCGTTTGTGATCCCGTTGCGGAAGCAAATGATTGACTTCCAAAGACTTCCTTACCCAGGTGGTATTGCGGTGGCTACGATCTTGAAGTCGCCGGGCGCCGGGATTCACAAATCCGTATTATTGTTTGGTGCCGCCATTTTTTCTGCATTGGTTTATCTTTGGATTACGGAACTTGGACATGTCGAACACAAGCAGTACAACGTCGGCGAGGCTCTTGAAATTCCGTCGCGTTACAATCTGGTTTTCTTTGGCTCTTTGATGACCATCGGGGTTGGATTCTTGTCCGGCAAAGGCGGTTTCTGGTTTGGGGCCGGCGGGTTCATTTGTTATTGGCTGTTGTCGCCATTGCTCAATCTATATGGTGCCCCCGACATGCAAGCCGTGGTCGAGGTTCCTTCGCGAATGCGACAGTTTGTTTATCGGCCAAGTGGAATCGGGATGCTGATCGGTGCGGCAATCGGAGGAATTTTGACTGCGTTTCCATTGATTTTGAGCGCGATCAATTCTTTGCGCAAGTCAAAAGGCAGTTCCTCTGGCGGTGCTGGAAACGACGAAATGTCGATTAAAGTTCTCGGATCTGGCGTTGTGCTGGGAGCGGTCTTGCTTGTGTTCCTGGCATATCGCAGCGTCGAAGGAATGCAAATTGGAACTGCCGTAACGATGGCGGTCCTTGGCACCATCTGGATCTGGATCGCTGGAGTCATTGTGGCTGAATGTATCGGCCGAACCAATTGGTCTCCGCTAAGCGGGATGACTTTGATCGCGGTAACGATTTTGATCGTAATCGCCAACCGTGGCCTCAACGACCCTCAAACGATTGTTTCCTCAATGGTCGTCGGAGCAGCAATTTGTCTGGCCGTTTCCCAGGCCAGCGATATGATGCTGGACCTTAAGTCTGGATATTTGGTTGGTGCCATTCCAAAGCGACAACAGCTTGCACAATTTGTTGGTGCCTGGCTGGGCCCGATTGTCGTCATTACTTTAATGTTCGTCCTTGAAAAAGGTGCAACTCCGTCGCCAGAAGAACTTGCGGCGGCCAAAGAAAATCCCACTGCAGTAACCGAAATCGCTGAAGGCGAAGTAGCTTACGGCATCGGCAGCAAAGATTATCCGGCGGCTCAAGCCAGTGCACTTGCGAATGTGATTTCTGGCATCGTTGATGGTGACGTTCCGACGTATCGGTATGTCGCCGGTGGCGGACTTGGATTTTTGCTGGCCATCAGCGGCTTGGGCGGAATCGGAGTCATGGTGGCGCTTGGTTTCTATATGCCTTTTGACATCGTGTTAACGTACACCATTGGCTGTTTGCTTCGAGTGATTTGCAATCGTATGTTCGGTAATGATTTTTCTGAAAGCAAAGGCATCCCGCTTGCCGCCGGTTTAATCGTGGGTGAGGCTCTGGTTGGCGTTGGGCTTGCAATTTCCAAAATACTTTCGAAAGCGGGTTGGTTTTAAATATGAAATTACTTGGACAAACTTTAATGTGGCTCGGTTTTCTGGCCGGTTCTTTGGCGACGGTTTACAATTTGCCGGCCGATGGAACTCAGTACGCTTTAAACCTGGCAGCCAAGCAGGCAGAAAACGTAGAGCAAGCTGAAGAGTCAACTGAAGA
>CAYONX010000007.1:6476-30819 GCA_964405425.1 uncultured Pirellulaceae bacterium
GAAGAACCAGATTCGAAGATTCCAGATTTGTCTTCCGTACAAGTCGGTGAAGATGGCTGGCACCTGGTGCCCTGGCTATGGTACGGAATTTCAGCAGCGGTTTGTTTTGTCGGTGTGGTCATGATTCGCACCAGTCTTGCTGCAAGCCAAAAAGGCAATGACGAAAAAGATCTGGCCGATCTGGATAGCATAAAAGCCAATCTCGAAAACCTGGTGGCCAAGTCGGTTGAATTGAAAGGCCGGATGGGAAAGATGGCACCGAGTAAGATTACAGAGTTTATCGACAAAGACCTGGCCGAAGAGTTTTGGTCGTTTGCTGATGGACGAGAGTGTATGGTTTCGCGATTTGGGTTAACGGTTTACGCCGATGTCATGACGAATTTTGCTGCCGGCGAACGTTCGATCAATCGTGCCTGGTCCGCAGCCGCCGATGGTTATATTGACGAAGCGGCGGATTGCGTTCAACGGGCGGTTTTGTTGCTTCAGGATGCTCAATCAGAATTGGATCAAGCTGAAAAAGATGTTGCCTAACGAAAATTTTGACCGTCTGGAAATTGCCAGGAACTGGCTTCCACGTTACACAGGTATGAAGCTGGACGATTTTGGCGAGTACGTCTTGCTGACGAATTTCCACGACTATGTCCAACGGTTCGCCGATAAATTCGGCTGCAATATCCAGGGAATTGGAAAGCCGATGCAAGCGGCAACCAACAGCGCGGGATTGACCATCATCAATTTCGGAATTGGTTCGGCTAACGCTGCCACGATCATGGATCTGTTGTTGGCGAAGGTCCCCAAGGGAGTTTTGTTTCTGGGTAAATGCGGCGGGCTTAAATCGACAACTGAAATTGGCCACTTCATTCTGCCAATCGCGGCGGTTCGTGGTGAAGGGACCAGTGACGATTATTTGTTGCCACAAGTACCAGCGTTACCGTCATTTAAGTTGCACAAATTCGTTTCCAACAAGATCCTCGAACGCAAGCTTGATTATCGAACAGGAGTGATCTACACAACGAATCGACGGCTTTGGGAACACGATGAAAAATTTCGCCAAAAGCTTGAGGCGGTAACGTGCATCGGGATCGACATGGAAACTGCCACGCTGTTCATCGTTGGCCACTACAATCAAATTGCCCGCGGCGCGTTGCTTCTTGTCAGTGACGTCCCAACGACCCCCGACGGCGTAAAGACGGAAGAATCCGACAAGCATGTTACCGACACCTGGTCGGAACTGCATCTGGATATCGGCATCGACGCGATGACTTCCATTGGCTCTGCCGGCGAACAGATCAAGCACTTTCAGTACTAGTAGTTTGCCAAAGTAACTCGCCTCGAAGAGGCTGTGATTTTTTGTATGCTGTGTTTGTAGTACCGCCTTTAGGCGGAATCGAAGCTGAACGAAGTTGCGAAATTCCGGTTAAAACCGGTACTACCAACTAACTGCTCGATTACCTTAATGAAACGCCTGTCGCAGAAAACTCACAACCTGGGGGAGACGAGCTATTAAAAACTGAATCGTCGGACAAAAGCGTGATGCATGTCCAAAATCTATTTGTTGGACGCAATACAGGTTCTTGCTCGAACGATCGCCCGTGTCCGGTGCAATCTGGTCTATAATAACGCTACGCATTTTCATGCCTGCGTTTAAATAGCTCCCAATCCAGGAAGCGTTGGCGTATAATCCAGTGCTGTCTCAATTGGCCTTATTGACTCCTACCCTCATCATTTTTCCCCAGCGATACCCAGACATGACAAACCGAATCGCATTTTTTATTGCCGTATTCGCTCTGTTAGCGATTCCAAATTCACGCGGCTATGCACAAGTCCTGATACAAGATGATTTTGACAGTACGGGCTTGATCGACCAACAAATCTGGCGGCTTCCATTTTTGGGGCCAGGCGCCTTCTACGGTCGAACAGAAGCAAAAACGGATCGCGCGATTCACTATCCGCAAATGAGCGGCGGAACGGCAGTCTTGCAACTCGATACTTTTAGAAACAATGGAATGGGCCAATCGAATGGTCTGTTTCATGGCGCCGAAATTCAAACCAAACGTAATTTTGTCGTCGCCGGTGGACTGAAGATCGACGTCAGGTTTCGCACCGTCGACCCCGTGCCCGGATTGGTTGGGGGCGCGTTTTTGTTTGATGTCGGACGTACAAATTCGTCAGGACTGTTGGTCAGGGACGAAATAGATTTTGAACTCTTGTCGAACATTCCCGACAGCTTACTGACAAACTATTGGAACGAAGGACCTTTCACTGGACCAGGTGCTGGTGGTACCCCTCAATTTACTACGCCCGGAAATGGTTTTGATATTTCTGATTTCCAGGACTATCGGCTGGAATGGTACCCCGACCGATTGGAATGGTATCTCAATGACAACCTTATCCGAGTCTTGGCGAACGATATTCCTGACGACCCGATGAATTTTCGCTTGAATCTTTGGGCCCCAGACAGCGGCTTCCCATCCGCTTTCAGCAATTCGCTACAGCCCGCAGCCAACTTTGCTGCCAATCAGATATTTGAAATGGAAGTCGATAGCGTAGAGATTGAGCAATTAAACACAGCCCGCAGCGAAAACCTGATTTTGAATTCAAGCTTTGAAGATCCAACATTTCCATTCTTCAATTTGAGTAATGGAGGTAATCCGGATCAGGCTGCGACGGGCCAATGGATTGCATTTAACAACGTTAACTTTTCGACGTCGACGGTAAATTCTGGTAACCGAAGCCTTTCGATGTTCGGCCCGTTCTTAGGCGGCCCTAACGCGTCAGGATTGTTCCAGAATATCGACGTTAGCCCTGGCGAGGTTTTTGAGGCCAGTGTTTTCTGTAGAACGAATTCAGGCGATTCGATTCAAGGCCAGGAAAACTTTACGACGATCAAAATTGAATTTTTGAATGCTGCGGGCCAAGTGATTCCCGGCGTCGAAAATACCGGTGCCAATGCAAAAGAGAGTGTGATTCTGGAAGGGCGTGATCCAGGTGTGGCCGAAAATCAATGGGTGCAGCGACAAGTCAACGCGATTGCTCCGCCGGGAGCCACTCGAGCGCGCGTTAGTTTGTTGTTCATCCAACTTAACAACGGACCCGGAGCTACGTTCTTTGACGATTTCGAGATGGTTCGATTGACTCCGATGGAATTCTTGTTGGGCGATGTTAATCTCGATGGCGTTGTCAACTTGCTGGATGTCGCACCATTTGTTGATTTGATTTCGAACGGCGGGTTTCTGGACCAAGCCGACATCAATGGAGACGGAGTGGTTAACTTGCTTGACGTCGGCCCGTTCGTCGAATTGCTTTCGGGCTAGTCGTTTGCATTGGTGTCCGCAGTGCTTTTACTTGCACCGCGGTTAAACCGTGCCAGAATCGCTGGCAAGAAGATCAAGTCACCAAACAGTGCCATCGACACAGTGATCGCGCCCATCGATGCAAAAATTCGATGCTCGCGCGAATCGCTCCACTGTACGGTCAAGAATCCGGCCACCAAAACAATGGTCGTCATGATCAATGCGGTACCGACGCCCGTGAATGCCTTGCGAATCGCTACGCCTTCGTCCGTCTCCTTTTCGCGCTCTTCACAATAACGGGTCAAAAAGTGAATGGTGTCGTCGACGGCGATTCCTAAACAACAAGTAAACGCACACACTGTTACGATTTCCAGGTTTTGGCCCGTGAGCACAAGATACGTCCCTGCTACCGCCAGCGGGAACATATTTGGAATGATTGAAATCAACCCTATCCGCAACGAACGGTAAGCGATCGACAGCACGATAAAGATGATAAAACTCGCAGCGCCCAGGCTCGCCACGAGATCGACGACGATTTGGTAAAGATTCCTCCAGCGCCAGACAGCCGGACCGTTCATAAAGAAATTGAAATTCGGATGCACTTCGTCCAACTTATCCAAATCTTTCTGCAATCTTTCAAACACGGGGCCATAGCGAGCGATCCCAAGGTCTCTTACGCGGAAAGTAACTTTTGCAGAGCGTGACTTGGGTTTGAAAAACGCAAGTTTCAATGGCGGAGGCAGCAATTCCAACATCGACATCCGCTCCTGATCGTTGCCTTCCCCCGGTAGCGCATCGAGTAGACTTCGGATGGAAATCGGATAGCCAATTAATTCTTCTGCAGCCAGCGATTCATCGATGCTGCGGATCGCGTCCAGAATTTCTGGCGAATCCGGCTTCACGCGATGCGTCCAATAGATATCGACCGACGCGTATTCCAGTCCTCCGAGTGCCTCATCCATTTTTTTTACCGCAATCGCTGCGTCGCTGTTGTCCGGCAATATATTTGCTTGACGCTCGTCTGGCCTTAACGATAAAACCGAAATCAGCAGCAAGGCAATCGTGGTTACGATGCCCACGATGCTTAGAACTCTTGACCGCTTCAAAACAGCGTCAATGATCCCGGAAATGCGATTCAAATTCGCATCGATCAGGCCCTTGTCATGCCCAACGTGCACGCGATTACCCAGCCGCGATGCACAGGCCAGTGGGATGATCGTAATCACGGCCATGAACATTAAAGAAACGCCGATAACGCATGACCATCCGAATTCACGGACAAATTGATGATGAGCCAGCGAAAGCGAACCGAATCCGATCGCTGTCGTCAACGACGTCAAAGCGCATGCCAGCCCCACTTGCCGCACTCCAAGTTTTGCGGCCTCAAATGCCGACAGCCCAGACGCTCGATTGCGACGGATCTGGACAATCAAATGAACACCATCGGTAAAGCCGACCAAGCTGATCAGGATCGGCAAGACAACATCGTTGAACGGATTGTCTTGAAATTCAAAGAAACGAATAATTCCAAGCGTCCAAAACACTCCGACCGCTGGAGCGAGCGCCACGATGAATACCGCCGTGAATCCGCGAAACAAAATCACGCTCATAATGGCAATCATTGCGTAGGCGATGATCTGATACTTCAGGCGATTTTCTTCATGGCTGCTCATCGCCGTCAAGAAAAAAGGAACGCGTCCGGTCACCAGGAAATTGATGTCGATGTCGTCAAAGGCAGCGGCTGCTTGAGTTGCGGTTTCGTCCAGCAACTGGTCACAATCTCCGTCATCGCGAATCATCAAGTAATCAAATTTGACCAGTAGCAACATGGTCTCGCCATCTTCGGACATAAATTGTCCCGTCACCAGCGGATGATTCTTTGCTTTGTTCCGCGCCGCTTCGAATCGAGATGGCCGGGCTGACTCTTTTGGCAACAACGGTTCAGGCAGGCCAAAAATATTGATGATGGGAATTTGATCGAGCCACATGACATTCGTGACGTGCGGAAGTTCTTCAATCGAGCGAACGACTTCCCGCATCGCTGCGGATCCCGATGGCGAGAAAAACGAATCCGATTCGGCAACAATAATCGCGTCCGCACCACCTAAATCAAATGCTTCAATGTCTGGCAGGCTATCGTCTGGATCGGCAGAGCTGGCTGTCTGCGTTTCAAGCACTTCCTGGCCAAACAATCGGCTGAAGACTTGTGGGGAACGGTAACCAACAATCGCGATCGTCGTTATCAACAACAGTACGACCGCCGACACAAATGGCCGGTCCACAATCCACGACGTACTTCGATTAAAGATCTGCGACACTGGAAAAACGATGTTGGCGGGTGCTGGCGGTTATCTTGTTACTTTTTAATTCTCTTCGCAGCGGCGATCCGCAATTCGTCGCGGGTCAAGATCCCGTCGGAATCCAGATCATACTGCCAGAAGCCAAATCTCCGAATAGAGCGTGGCAATTCGTCCCGCACCAATTCATCATTGCTGTCGGCATCAAATCGCTCGAAGAAATCGTTCACAAACGCTTCAACCTTATCGTTATTAACAACGACTTTTTCCTTTGGTGGTGGGTCGGCCGGCGAAGGAGCTGCGTCTTCAGAGTCGATCGGTTGAGCCACTTCAAAAAATGCAACGGCCATTTCTTCCCATGTTTGATCTCCCCAGGTCACTGTCTTGCTGGGGTCTGGATTGAATGGATTTTCGGGCGAATTGTCAAACTGGAATCGACAGCTGATTTTTTCGATGTCGGCAAAAGGAATTGGCTCAGCCGGTTGGTAAGTGTGTTGCCAATTGAAGTCGTACGCCGGCACATCGATTAGTTGCTTTTCCGTGCCGGCAATACTGCAAAACAATTGAAACGCTTTGCCGCGGTAGTGCATGTGCGGAGCGAATGAAACAATTGCGCCATCTTTGGGAAAGCGAGGGATCGATGAACGGACGCCATGCGAAGGTTCGCCAGCGGGGATTTCAAATTCCTGATTCATGGCGGCCAAGGTGTAGACTTCGTGGGTTAGCTGGTCGCGGTTGGCAAACATAACGCCGATTTTTGTAATGTCCGTTTGTTGGGTTCCTGTCGGCGTATAGTGCTGTTGAAAGACGAATTTGGAGCCGGCCGGTACAAAGGTCGCGTGAGTCGGCTTGAATTGCGGCATCCCTTGCCCCGGCACATAAGCGGCCAACCAGCCCAAGCCACGAAAACGCGCGCCATCTGGGGGTCGAATGAAAACGATGCTGTGATGGACAACGCTGCGATTGCCGGGGATGACTTCAGCCGCCCAAATCCATTTATCGGATGTAAAACCAGGGTCGACAACAAAGTATTGGTATTCAACGGTGCCCGCTGCCGGAACCACAAAAGGCTTGTCTTTCATTTCAACGATCTGATCCGGTTTCTTCGGCAACCGCCAGCCTTCCACAAAAGACCGTGGCTTCGGCAATTGAGTTGCATCGCCATAGGGCGTACCCTGCTCCAACCAGTCGCTGAACAGTTTCAATTCGTTTTCCGTCAGGAATCTTTCATTCTTGAATTGCAAATGCTCTCGGGTCGCGTGCCACGGCGGCATGCGACGATTCTGGGTCACTTCAACCATCATTTCAGCCCAGCCCTTAACTTCTTCGTAGTCTTCAAGGCTAAAGGGCCCAATCTGATCGCGACGATGACACTCAATACAATGACTCTGAATCAAACGCGAAATTTGTTTGGTGTAAGTGACCGTTGGATTTTCAATCGAACGTTTTTCTTTGCCGATCAAGCAACCAACGGCATCCGTCTGGGCAAGGGCAATCTCATTTCCGGCCAGCACGGCTTCGATCGCGTCTTTCAAAAAATGACGATCTGCTTTTGACCGTGAAACGCCTGGAGAATATTGGTCGTCGATGCGTCCCTGATAGGCGATTTCCATTTTCGAATCGAGCAGAAATACTTCAGCGGTTCGCGTCGCACCATACTGATCCGCAACTTTGTTACCGTAATCCTTGGCAAGTGGAAACGGAACTGCCAAATCCATGGCAAAAGATTTTACGTCCGGCATTGAATCCTGAGTCGTGCTGTTGACGCCAACAAAACGGACTTTCGGTGCGAATTGCGAATGCAACTCGATCAGTCGTTGTGCATAGAGTCGTGCCAAAGGGCATTCGGTACTAAAGAAGTAAACGACCGTGCATGGTGTTGATTCGTCGGCCTTGCACTCGATCGAATCATCTGGCGTGGGCAATTCGATAGTCAGTTTCGAGTCGTCGGCATGGATTGCGAGATGAGTTTGCAGCAGCAACCCAAAAACGAATAGCACTAACTTTTCAACAGGCACAGCAAGCTCCAAAACCGACGACAGAATTCATCCTACAAAATTTTGCTCAGCCGCATTAACGCAAACAGCTTGAAATCATTCACATAAGTTTGCGACGCGAAATAAGTCTTCTCCGTTTCACCGCGAAAACGACTTTTGAATTCCGCGTGCCCTTTGACGTTATAGAAGTAGCGATTCACCCAGCCAGCTCCGTGCAAGTATCTAAAGCTACATTTCATAATCCAATTATGCCGGAATCGATGGTCGTCGATCTGCGCAAGTGGACTCAAACCCAGCTTCACAATTTCTTTGCCTTCAGTCCGAAACTGCTCAATGGCAACCTTGCAAATTCCCAACTCCGCCATCGACGGGCAATCGATATCACGTCGCTTGAAAGATGTCACGTAGCCGGTGATCTGTCCGTTTTTATAAAGCGGATCAAAGAACACATAGGCGGCAATTTCGCCATCGGGATTCAACAAAAAGAAACGGCGCATGTCAGGCTGATCACAATATTCGATGGGGCGGTTAAGAAACGCCGTTTCAACTTTAACGCTTCGAGTCTGTCGCCACCGTTCGGCGAGCGCTTTCGCCTTAACAATAACTTCGTCGTTAAACGGCAATTCGGTAATCGAATAACCGCGTCGGATCAACCAATTGGCCGCGTATCGAAACCTCTCTTTTTCTTTGCCGCTGAAATCGTAATGTTCGAGTTCGAGCCGAGTATCCACGCCCATCTCATTGACCCAGAATCTACCCGGCGGCAATCGTTCGGCCATCGATTCGCTGATTTGCACAAACGCTGCATTGGGGAAACGACGCAAGAACGATGAAACCAGCGGCTCTACGTTCGCTGGATCGGTAACCGGATCGGCCAATGCAAAGACCTGCCCGAATTTGGATTGAAACGCAATGAACCCCAGGTGATTTCCAAAATGCCTTAAGCCAGTTTGTGCCGCCGCAGAATACGACAGCGTATGATTGCCGTGTTCGCGAACCAAACTCATTCGCATTTGCATTGGCATTTCGTCTGGCCCAAATTCGACATGATCGATCACCATGTGACTTGCGTCGCTGACAATCGATGGACCTTTAAGAAAATTCATGACGAAACTTCAATACGAACGTTTGAATACAGAATCAGCCTAAATGTGGGACGCGGCAAATCAACAACCATTACGGTCTATCAACCGAAACCCATCATAACGGGCAACAGCAATGAAAATCTACATGGCCAAGAATTTGTCACAGTACCAGAATATCCGACACTTTGGGCAAGCAATTATTTTTGTTGTTGTTCTGACTCTACAAACCAGGCTCTGACGCCATTCCAAACTTTGCCAGCTAATTTACCGGATAATACGTCTTCTGTAATCGTTGGACGAGTGGTCGAAAAATTCTCCCACACGGCTTGAACGTATGGTTGTGATGATTCGGCAACGATGGCGTAAAACCCTTTCTCAGAAATTTCCTCCAGCCCGTCCCAATAGTGGCTGATGACGTGTCGATCCAGCAATTCACCAGAGACCCGAATCGTGGTCAATGCACCCTTTCCGGCATATTCGATTTGGTTCAACGTGTACATGGTGATACCGCTGGATAATTCCAACAGCCCAATGCCCTGAGATTCTGATACAGCATTCATATCGGACCACATCTGATCCAATTCGCTCTTGGGCAGAATTAGCGTCGGGTCAACCTGAGCGATTTTGTCAGCGGTTTGCTGAACCATTTCACGAAGCCCTTCGATATCAATCGGAGGCGTATCAAAAACAGAAGCCGTTTCCCCTGATACTTCGCCGATCGCATCCAGCAATTCAGAAACATTTTCGATTGAGGAATCGTTGGCGATAACCCCTTCCTCTTTAAGCTGGTCGGCCAACTCTTCTAAATAGCTGCTCGAACCGTAAGCCAAATCGCTGACGACCGCAAGAATCAGAACTGGCGAAAGATGCAACGTCGCCATCCCCGCAAAATCAAGAAAACCTCCAACCGTTTTTCTCGCGACATAGTTTTCGACATTCTGTGACTCTTCAGCTGACGAATCTTCAGGCGTTGATTCGATTCCGCCAATATCCTGTACCATCATGTCGAGCATTTGCTGCACAAAAGTCTGGTAAGACTTGCTGTCGCGAAATGCCTGAGGGACTAACAATTCAGCCGATTCGGTCAGCGCTCCGCCCACCATCACCGCCGTGGAACGCAGAGTTCGCTCGGGCAAGGATGTCCCGTAAACCATATAATCCCATACGGACTGAATGCCCGGATCTTCGGCTTCCTTTATTTCGGCCCCAGCGATTTTCTTGTCTTGTGATTCTTTTCCTAAATCGTTTTCCAAGTCGTTTCCTTAGTCTTTTCCAATCGAATTCATAGTTATCTTTGCCAATTATTAATCGTATTCGACGTTCTGCAGCGAATATTTGAATCGAAAAATATACTGTCGCATTTTTACTTAACAGCACACTTTCCCCGTGAAAACAGTATGCAAAGCAGGAAAACAAACATGCATTTAGAGAAACATGTCACGCTGGAAAGAGACCAGCTATTTGATGACTATGGGCCGTCTGAGTGAACCGACGACGGATCGAGTTTCGGTGTGGGTAATTTGCCGTCAATCATTTGCAGACTCGAATTGGCGCTCGAATTTAATGGAGAAACACTTTGGTCGGTCAGAACAGTGCGAGATTCAGTTTCGACTTCTTCTTTTTCAAGGGGTCGCATTTCTGCCGGTACAACAAATGGAATCATGTAGCTGGTCGGTCGGGCCAATCCAAATGGATCGACGCCAATAAACCACCACAACAACAAGTGGACTACAGGAACTGCCAGGAATACTCCGACAACCACCATCAACAAGTCCCACTTCGAACTTAACTTGTCTCCGGTCCCCAGTGAGGCAATCTTGCCGCGCAACCAAGCCTTGAATTCAGCACCATTTCGTACCGCCATTAATCCAACACGCTTTTTCCGCGTTCGCGAACGATTCTCGCGAGACGAACGTCGGCCGCTTTCTGATCGGCTTTTTTCACCGCGGCTGCTTCGTTCGCGTCCGTCTTTTCCAGAACGACCGGACATGCCACGCTCAGAAGATGAACGCTCTCGGCTCCTGTCTTCCGTCGGTGCTGTTGTATCGTTGGATCCGTCAATCGAATCCGGAGACAGGCTTGTGTTTGATGTATTCTCTTTTAACTTCGCCAGACTTTGGGCGAGTTTCGGATCGTAGTCGTTTCCACTTCGTCGTCTTCGGCTTGATTTCTTTTTCTTGCGTGCGCTTTTGCTTCCCTTGGATAACAACTCAGGCACAACGAATCGACCGTTTTTCTTTTCGGTGGTTGGCTGATAATCGTCTTCTTTGGAATGGAAGAGCTCAGGAGTGTCGATCGCGTTGATTCGCTTTTTCTGCTTACTTGCCTGCTGCTGTGGTACGGTCTTCTCAGGCTCGTCGTCGATGACCTTAACGCTAGGAATGACCTCGTCCAGGATATCACCAATCTCAAACGCGGCTTCACACATTGGGCAGCACACTTGAGAGGTAGATTGTGCTGTCACCGCAGTTACCGGAATGCGCACAACTTTGCTGCAATCAGGACAAGTGCCTAGAACGAATTCAGCGTGTTGAGGATCTTGATTCACAAATTGACCGCAGTGGGGCGAGGCGAGTTTTTCAATTATAGCAAACTCTAAACAGAAAATGGGTAGAATCCGCATTCAAAACGGGAGAAGGCAATCGCAACGGTCGTAGCGATTGGTGATTTCTTGGGGGCGTTAGAATAGGAAAATGTGGAAAGGACGCTTGCAGATACGTCACTTTACGCGTAGCTGACGATAATCAGCCGTCGTTTTGCCGTCAATCCCCCACAGCTTCGGCAAAATATACTTGGCCACAACCGGGAACTCAAAGGGAAACTTTGCAGAAAACGAGACCGTTGTGCTGCCAGCAGACACTGCCAGACCGGCCTCGATGCATCGATTTCGATCTTGTTTACGGCGTTTGCAAGCCTGTGCAGCAAGATTAAAGCGAGTAAATCGGTTCCAGCTTGCCACGCAAATGTCGAATCAACGGGTCGTGCGAAATTGGCTGACCGGTTACGTGTTGCCCCAATTCTTCACTTCGAAATCGACGACCACTACGGTGTACGTTTTCGTTCAGCCATTTTTTTAGCGGCTCAAATTCGCCAGAGGCAAACATCGTGTGCAAGTCGCCAAGATCCTGTTCTGCTTTTTCAAAGAACTGGGACGCATACAAATTTCCCAACGAATAGGTCGGAAAGTATCCGACAAGGCCAGCACTCCAGTGAATATCCTGCATGACTCCGTTGGCATCACTATCAGGTTGTATTCCAAGATATTGCTGGTAACGCGAATTCCAGGCGCTGGGTAAGTCTGCCACGGCAAGATCGCCTTTCAACAATTCCTGCTCCAGCTCGAATCGAATAATGATGTGCAAATTGTAAGTCGCTTCGTCCGCTTCGACTCGGATCAAAGATGGGGCAACTCGATTGATGGCTGCATAGAAATCTTCCTGCGGCACATCCTTCAGGCTCGAAAATCTACTCTGTGCGGCTGGATAAAAGTGTTGCCAGAATTCGCGGCTTCGCCCAACCAGGTTTTCCCACAATCGCGATTGGGATTCATGAATGCCAAGGCTGCAATATTGCCCCGGTGCCAAACCATAAAACTCGCTACGCAAACCCTGTTCGTAGATACCATGCCCCGCTTCATGCAGCGTGCCAAAAAAAGCAGAACTGAAAAATCGCGGATCGAATCGAGTCGTTATCCGCACATCATCAGGGCCCATCTCGGTGCAAAACGGATGGTGAGTGACATCCAACCGTCCACGATCAAAATCAAAACCAATTTTCGCAGATGCCTCCAAGCAGAACGCTTCTTGATCGGCGACCGAAAATTCGCGACGCAACAAACTGTCATCAACTTCAACCGATGAATCAGCAATCGCTGCAATCAACGGCACCAATTCGTCTTTCAGGTTCGACAAAACCATTTCGACTTCACTGGTTTTCGCGCCCGGTTCATAATCATCGAGCAAAGCGTCGTAGGGATTGGATTGGTATCCAACGGCGTCTGCTTCTTCGCGTTTGAGCTTGAAAATTTCCTGCAGATTCGGTGCGAATTTTTGAAAGTCGTTTTCTGCGCGGGCTTCGATCCAAACCTGCTGTCCGACGCTACATGCTCGGGCAAGAGCTTCGACCAGGGCTTGCGGCTTTTTGGTTTTCTTTTCGTAGTCCCGTTTCAAATGCGCGATCGTAGCGCCCGTGTCGGAATGCTGATCGGCTGCAGCCTCCGATGCAGCAAGCTGGCTGATTAAATCACCTCGCTGATTTGAAGTCTGGCGTTTATGAATTTCGCCAGCCAAAAACGTGATCTGATCGGCGCGATAAGCCCCACCCGCCGAAGGCAATTTGGTTTGCTGGTCCCATTCCAACAACGCCAGTGAAGATTGCAGATATTGATCGCTGCGCGCAATCGCACACAATTCTTCAAATTTATCCGTCATGTTTTTCTCAGCTGATGACTCTACTTGTGAACACCGTCTTTATCCCGGCGCTCGCTGGGATACGGGATTATCTTTTGCCATTCGTCGGCGTCCGATCGAGCCACCACAGCGATGACTGGCTCAGTATCACTCAAATTGTAAACTTCGTGCGGACAGCCAGGCTCGATATAAAGAAAATCGCCCGCTTCGTTGTCGACGGTATGCTTCAGGTCTTCACCGAAAATATGTCGCACCTTGCCTTGCATAATGTAAAGCATTAATTCGAAGCCATCGTGGATATGTGCATATGCGCACGCACCCGGAGCCACCGTTGCGACATTCATCGACAATTTTTTTGCGCTGACGTTCTTGGCACTTAAGCCGGCTTTGTATTTGATTCCATTCCAACCGCGAAAGTTCTCGCCACCCATCGCTTCTTTGGTTCGAATTACCGAAATTCCATCGGTACCTTCAACGAATTGCGTCAGATCAATTATTTCTTCACTCATTGGATCACCATTATTGAATTACTGTTGTTTTTCTACTTCGCGTTTCAGGCTCAATCACATCGTCCAGCAGCTCACCAATCGCTCCATCAATCGGAACCGATTTTCCGTTACTGCGATCAATCAAAATAAAGTGGGCTAGAAATCGTGTGACCACGTTTGTGGTGTCCCCTCGCGTAACTTTTTGTACTACTTCACCTGATGCACTGCCGAGCGATATCAATTGCGTCGAAATTGAAATCGAATCGCCTTCGCAAACCGGTGAACGAAATCGCAATTTCAGATCCATGATAATGAAACCAAAATTGCTGTCTATCAACAATTCAACCAAACCAATCGATTCAGCGAATTG
Source organism: uncultured Pirellulaceae bacterium (assembly GCA_964405425.1). GTDB lineage: Bacteria > Planctomycetota > Planctomycetia > Pirellulales > Pirellulaceae > Mariniblastus. Next base: position 20,416 of record CAYONX010000007.1, read on the forward strand.
CCAACGTGCTTCTTCAAAAAACTCAAGATAGCGGGCATTGTTGACGTGCCCAAACGCATCGGTGTGGAAGTTTCTGATATCAAAATTGGCAACATGCACCATTCAATTCTTCCTTTTTCGCCGTGTTGGGCGTATTCGCTGTGTGCGCCTTATTCGCTACCAGCGGGCACAATATCCGTTTCGCCAGTAACTTCGATGACGGGCTTTTCAACGCGCTGCTCACCGGGCTGCTTGTTTCCAAAAAATATCAAAACGATACCGATAAACAATGCCTGTACCAGCGGCACATCGACAAGCGAAGCCAAGCTCAGCAAGTAACGCTGCCAAATATAACCAGCTTGATAGTAGCTCTGGTTCATTCCAAAGAAATCGTAAACGCCAAACCCAATCAAACCCGCAATCGCCGATGCGACCAGAAATTTGCCGATCGTCGGCCAGGGAAGTTGCAACTTTAATGACGCAAACAAAATTGGGGGTGCCAGCAACGTTAACCAGAACGAATGGATCCCCAGGACCGCGTTGACCGGTGGCCCACACCCCCAAGCCCCACAAAATGCATGCCCCATTTCGATAGATTGAATCTGTAATGCACCGAACATCAGGGCGAACCAGGCGGCAATCCATATTAAAATTCGAAGCATTTCACAAAACCTTTTGAGAACGATTGTAACTTCTAATCAGCGTTAGACGTGCTTAGGGAAAAAAATTTACAGAATTTTGTTTGGCTTCCACGGTCGTCCGGTCCGTTGTGATAACGCGAAATCGCGCTATACTTTACCGGATTGAACCATTTAAGGGTTGGAACGTGAATCAACAACAAAGCAGAAGAGAATTCCTGACGGGGATTTCCAAGGCCGGCGCGACCCCGGAATCTAATAACCCCAACGCCCCAAACGATTCAGCTCGGTCGGAAGAAGATTGGGCGGAACGCATGCAAGCCCCCGATGACGGCAAAAAGTTTGGCTGGTTTGTGGACACGCGTCGTTGCTTTGGATGCCACGGTTGCGAAGTCGCTTGTAAAGCCGAAAACGAAGTTCCGCTGGGCAACTACATCCGTCAAACCATCTATAAAGACGTGGGCGAGTATCCGAAAGTCGCCCGTATGTTTCTGCCAATGGCATGCCAACATTGCGAAGACGCACCTTGCCTTAAAGCCTGTCCATCGGATGCGATCTCCAAAGGCGTCGGTGGTAGTGTGCTTGTCGATTACGATCTGTGCAGCGGCGAAGGCAAGTGCGTTGAAGCTTGTCCGTACGGCGCCATTTATCTTGACTCCAAAACCAACCAGGCAATCAAGTGCCACAATTGTTACCACCGTATAGAACATGACATGGAACCAGCATGTGCTTCGACATGTCCGGCCGACGCGATTCACTTTGGCGACTTGAACGATCCTGACTCGAAAGTCTCAAAAGCGATGAAGGCTGCGACGGACAACGAAGTTGAACTTGTTCAACTGCGTGCCGACAAAAACACAAAGCCGCGGATGTGGTTCGCCGGACCGGCTCCCGCCGAAATTGAAAATCGCGTTCCAGGTGAAGGCGAATCTTACAGCCCCGATGCCTACAACATCTACCAGTGGAAAGACTCGGATTCCGAGTAACAGAAAACCATTCCTGGAGTTTATCAATTGTTTGATCGTAGAAAATTCTTACAGCTTGGCGCCGCAATCTCTGCACTGGCAACATCAGGTAAATTTGCCTGGGCTCAGCCCAATGGTGAAAAACTCAACACCGAATCGTGGTCAGCAGCAAAGAAATCCGATTCCAAAACCTGGCCTGACATCAACAAATACGCCGGTACTAAAAAGGTTCCCGGGATGTGCCAATTGTGCAGCACGATTTGCGGCATCTATGGTCACGTCAAAGACGGACGATTAATAAAAATCGAAGGCAACCCCAATGACCCCAACAGCCGTGGTCGCCTGTGCGCACGTGGTCAAGCTGGACTAAACCATCTGTATCACCCGGAGCGTTTGCTGTATCCGTTGAAGCGAGTGGGTGCCCGTGGCGAAGGGAAATGGAAACGAATTTCGTGGGACGAGGCACTCGACGAAATCGCTGAAAAGCTTCGTGTGATCCGCGATTCAGGTCATCCGGAAAATTTCGCCTTCCACCAAGGTCGCCAAAGATCAAAAGATGCGTTGAAGCGATTTCTGAACGCCTACGGTACTAAAACCCAGCTTTCGCACCGAGCATTGTGCAGCGGCAATCGTCGAGCCGCCAACCTGACCTATCTGTGGGAAAGTGATTGGGATTTGAATGATGTTGAAAATTCAAAATACATTTTGAATTTCGGCTCCAACGCATTCGAAGCTCACCAGGGACACGTCTCGTTCGCCAATCGAATTCAAAATGGACGATTCATCAACGGTGCAAAGATGGTGACGTTTGACGTCAGACTTTCGAATACGGCTGGTTCCAGCGACGAATGGTTCGCTCCGTTCCCAGGCACTGACGGAGCGGTAGCACTGGCGATGAGCCAGGCGATTTTGGCTGCGAACAAACATGATGCTGCATTCCTGGACAACTGGACCACTTGTAGCGCTGAAGACCTGAAAGAACACTTGAAAGACAACACGCCGGAATGGGCTGAGTCCGTTTCTGGGGTTCCGGCAGCTGACATTCGCCGAATCGCATTGGAGTTTGCAGCCGCCGCACCACAAGCGACTACCATGTGCAACCGAGGATCTTCGGCGCACTTGAATGGCTTCTATAACGATCGCGCCATTGGGTTGCTGAACGCCGTTGCGGGAAGCGTTGGCAAGAAAGGCGGCTGGTGCTGGTCGCCTTGGGGTGGATTGGATCCAAATGTCAAAACACCGGCGATGCCTCCGGGAGCAAAAACCTGGAACGTATTAGAAGACCCACCAGAATTTCCGCTGGCCAATGTCTGGCGCCGCATGCGAGTCGGTGAAATCATCTATTTGTACCTGCTGCAGGGCAGAGCCAAGCTTGATGCGTATATGACATACAATCTGGACGCTCCACTGACATGGCCGGAAGAAAGCCTGACAAAAGAAGTCATGTGCAACGAAGAACTGATCAAGTTTCACGTTTGCATCAACCCGTTCTATAATGAAACCGCACACTACGCCGATATCGTTCTGCCTTGGACGACGTATCTGGAACGCTGGGATCTGGACGCGCGCGGCAGCTACAATCTGCGGCCCTATGTTGGACTGCGAACGCCGATGGTTGAACCACTGGGCGAATCCAAAGACGTGCGTACTTTCTTTCCTGATTTGGCCAAACGTATCGGCGGTGGCATGGAAAAATGGTACGAAGACGACGTCGAATCGTATATGGAGAAGTGGGCCAGCAATGTCCCCGAGAACCCCGAAACCGGGAAAGCGGGCCTTGAGCGATTGATGGAAGAAGGCTGCTGGGAAGATACTTCGCGAGAACCGTTTTACGAACCACATCTTAAACCTTTGTCTGACGAAGAGCTGGCAGAATCAACAACGGATCCTGAAACTGGCATCATCACCGATAGCAAAGGTGTCGGCATTGGCATCGTGATCGATGGCAAACCAGTTCGCGGTTTCAAGACGCCAAGTCGTAAATTTGAAATCCGCAGCGCATTCGTCAAGCAAACGGGAATGAACCAGGACACATCTGAACTCATTTCCAAGAGCAGCATGCTGAAAACAAAACCTCGCCCCGAGCAGCACAAGCCCTACAATGTTCCGATCGAAGAAATGCCGGTTTGGATGCAACCAGTCGAACACCAGGACCTGCCTGAATCCGACCTGATCATGACGTCTTTCAAGTGGAACGTACACAACCACGGTCGGACCATGAACCTTAAATGGCTGGCTGAAATCGTCCATTCAAATCCAGCCTGGCTGAATCCGGAAACAGCGAAAAAATTTGGCTTGAAAGATGGAGACTGGATCGAATTAACCAGCTACTTCAGCAAAATGCTCGAGACTTCCAACCCGAATCTTGTGAACGAGAACTACGACAAAGATGAAAACGGGCGTTTGATCGCTGGAAAAATGCGAGTACCCATTGTAACGATGCACGGCATTCATCCTCGCGCGATCGCAATGAGCAATAGCTGCGGTCACTGGCAATACAGCAATGTGGCCAAAGCCCAGAAACAACCCGCGACCGCATCTTTCACTGCCGGCAGCGATGGCCAAACCTATCGCGATAGCGACTGGGAAGAAAACATGTGGTGGGAAGATGAATCCGGTGGCGATCCAGCTGCATGGAAGGAAAACACCGGCAACGGTTGGAACCAAAACCAGATCATGCCCGTCGCCCCAGACCCAATCACAGGTCAACAGGCATTCCATTCGACGGTCGTTTCAGTACGAAAAATCGGCTAGAGCGTTGCTTGCTAGCAACCCTCACATATGCCTACGTCGACATTGACGGGGCTTAACTGCCAATCTATTTTGCGCCCCACAAAATACCTTTGTACTTTCCTGGGTGTGAAGGCTGCTTCAGAAGGAACTGAACGGCGTCACGATAACTCCTGGGGTCACACACCAATACGCAAGGAAGCCTACGTGACAAATCTACCTCAAGATCCATCTGCAATTCCGGTTCCACTGCTGGACGTCTGCCGCGGCAACGCACCGCTCAAAGAAGAAATCATGGCGACGCTTTCCGAAATTTTTGACTCCGGTCGATTTGTTGGCGGACCGCATTGCCAATCACTGGAACGAACGGTCAGTGAAGTGTGTAACACTGAATTCGCTATCGGTTGTGCATCGGGCAGCGACGCGATCCTGTTGGCTCTAATGGCAAAAGACATTGGTCCGGGCGATGAAGTTATTTGTCCAAGCTTTACTTTCTTTGCAACAGCCAGTGCCATCGAACGACTTGGCGCGACACCCGTATTTGTCGACATCGATCCAATATCCTACAACATGGATCCGGCACTGATTGAATCAGCGGTTACTCCACGAACACGCGCTATCATTCCAGTCCACTTGTTCGGTCAGTGTGCCGACATGGATCCAATTATGGAAATCGCGTCTGCACATGATTTGTATGTGATTGAAGACGCCGCGCAAGCGATTGGGGCAACATACAAAGGTCGCCCCGCTGGAAGCATTGGCGATGTCGGCTGCTTCAGCTTTTATCCAACCAAAAATCTTGGCGGTTGCGGAGACGGTGGGATCTTGAGCACCAACGATGCGGAAATTGCCGACCGCTTACGACTGCTTGCCAACCACGGTATGCGACCGCGTTACTATCACCAGGAACTTGGTATCAACAGTCGCCTTGATTCCATCCAGGCAGCAATCCTCTCTATCAAGATTCGCCACTTGAAAACGTATTCAGGCAATCGCCAAAAGAATGCAGACCTGTACACACAAATATTTGGTGAATCTGGGATCAACAACGAAATCACTCTGCCAAAAATAACGCACACGAATTCACGACACGTGTGGAATCAATATACGATTCGAATTCCAAATGGTTGGCGCGACAATATCCGTCAACAAATGACAGACGTCAACATCGGAACAGAAATCTACTATCCGATCCCACTGCATCGACAGGAATGTTTCCAAAGTCTCTGTTACGAAATTGGCAGCTTACCTGAAACAGAACGTGCGTCGAGCGATGTGTTAAGCTTACCAATCTTCCCGGAATTGACGGAAGCAGAGATTCGTTATGTCGTTAGCCAACTGGTCAATGCCATGTCCACTCAGCATTCCCAAGTAAAAATGGCCGCATGACGGCTCTGCTTTTGCCTATCGCATTCAAGTCTCAATAAAACCTGGGTACGCAAAAACACCAAACCGATTTCAGTCGACAAACAAAATGGATTCGGTTTGACACGCTTGACTGACTGTTGAAGGCGCTAGATTCCCTTCTCACAAAACCAAAAAGCACGACTTGGCAATTCCTCCATCTCGCCGCGTGGTCGCACTCAATCCAGCTGAATTTTTGTTGACCGCCAACATCGAACGATGAACGATTGCTAGATTTACTGCCTTCGACCCCATATCTAACGACTGCAAAAGTAGCAAAAGACAACTGGCATTGTTCTACAAAAAACACCCCAATATTTGGGCCTCTCCTACGAATTGAGTTCAGATCAAGCAAAAGCAATCGTAATGGTTTGCGGCGACAACTGAGCGAATTCAATAGCATCTAAAAGCTGTTGAAATCCTGGGGAGAACCTGTAGCGTTTTGTATTTCTGTATCCCAACAGGCACCGATGCGCCGATATATTATTGGCCAATCGCAACGGTCGGGCTGATCGTTGTCAACAGTCTCGCATTTTTTCTAACTGGCAACGTCGAACCGTTTATTAACCAGTTCGGCATTATCAATCCGCTGCAATGGCTAACTTCCCTTTTCATGCATGCCGACTTCAGCCATTTGCTGGGAAATATGATTTTCCTTTGGACGTTTGGGATCATAGTCGAAGGCAAAATTGGTTGGTGGAAATTCTTGTTGATATACTTGGCGATTGGTATTATCGAAAGCGCGATTGGGCAATTGATGATGCTGGGATCTGCCGGCGGAAGCCTCGGCGCTAGTGCGGCAATCTATGGGCTGCTCGCCGTTTGTGTTGTGTGGGCACCAGAAAACAACCTGCAGCTAACTTACGGCGGCGTATTCTTTTTTCGTCCGTTCTGGGGCTCGTGCGAAATTTCATTGTTGATTATCGGTTTCCTGTATATCGCCGGTGACTTTTTCTGGACAGCGATGACGCATTTCCAAATGTCGTCGTACTTGTGTCATTTCATGGGTGCCGTCATTGGATCGACTGTCGGTGTTGCGATGCTGAAGATGCGTCGCGTCGATTGCGAGGGGTTCGATTTGTTGTCACGAATGAACGGCACATTCGGTGAAAAGCCATTACCAACCCTTGCCCAGGAAAAGGCTCTGAAAACCCAACGCGATGAACTGAACAAAGAACTTGTCGCCGAGAAAGAAAAACTTAACCTTTATATCGACCAAGGACATTATGAAATGGCGTACGTGAAACTGAGGCAATTGAAAAAGAAGGACCCAAAGTCCAATCTTTCAACCGAACTGCACTGGCAATTGATTGGTGGCTTGCTCAAGAAAAAGAAATTCGAAATCAGCCTAAGCCAAATGGAAGATTTTATGGATCAGAATCCTCAACACAAAAACACGGTTCTGCTGAACATGGCGAAAGTCTACACGCACCATCTGAATCAGCCACGCAACACCATCTCCACGCTGGGTAGAATTGATGCCAGTACGTTGACTGCTAAACAAAAGTCCAGCGCCCTACGCATCCAGGAACATGCTTTTGAAGAAATCAAAAGCGGTTCACTGGATGTTAACTCTTTAGAGTTCAAAGACTAACAAATTCGGCTATCGCGTAACGCTAAGAACGGCAAGTTGAATTGCAACAATGCAAAAGTGTAACTTGCGCGCGGTAACAATGTGGGAGCAAGCCAAGGCTCAATTTTGTTGCTCACTCGACTGCCGCACGAGCCTCAGACTCAAGAATTCGAAATTTCTTCGCAGAGTTATGAATCGAGAGTAAAACGACTATTCCGAGCGCCATTACGACAAGACTAACCTGCCAATTCGGATGGCTAAAAATCTGCGAGGTTCGCCCCAGCAGCCCCACAACACAAAACAACAGCGATGAAAGTGTCATGTTGATGAAGTAAGTCGTGCCTTGGAACTCCATCTGTTTTGGAATCGATTTGACACTTTCAGCGCCCCTTAAACGCCAGAACCCGCACGCGATCATTGCCAACGCCGATACGCTCATCGTTACCCAGTCTAAATTTACATTGGCAACGAACAATATCCACACCCAACAAAAAAACGTCGTGCTCTTGACAGCTTTGCGAAAGGCATCCGGAGTTGCCGGTTGTAAGGCAAGCAGGTCAAACCTTGGCTTGGGAAAGCCATTCCGTTTGTCGATTCTGTTTTGGCAAACCACAAAAAAGACCGTAACAATAGTAAGCAGCACAAAATACGCGATCCCCGCAATGATGACTGCTCTCCTTGTTGTCTCCGCTCCCATATACAGCATGGAGATTGCTATGGAGAGCAAACCGAACGTTAGCGGAACCGCAATTTTTCGAAATCGAAATAGAAGATTCTTCTCGATAGTTGAATCGACGAAGTTGCTGGCAATCTTCATTCCGAAAATCATTCCGAAAAGACCTACCCACATCCCGCCTGCTGCAGAAAGTAATCCCGATTTTGCGGCAGCACTTTTAGTCGCTTTGGCTGCAGCACCTGTCACAACTGCCGATTTTGCAGCAGAACTTGCGATTGCAGGAAGCGATGCCAGTACAGACGCAGAGAATGAGGAGTCTGGTTTTGAGGCACCAAGAATGTCCTCGACAAATTGATGGACGTCATTTTTCAACATCGCCCGTCCTCGCGACAATCGCTGCCGAACCGCCTCCCCACTCAAATCCAACTGTCTTGCAACCTGTTCGATTGACTGGTTCTCTCTGTAAAACAAAACCAGTGGCTCACGGTATGTGTCAGGAATTCGTTCCAATGATGCCCACAACAGCTGCTCCTGCTCCTTTCTAGAAATCGCATCAGCTGGCGAGCCAATCACTATTGGTTCATCGTTTGGTTCCAGGAATTTTGATGATCGGTCCAACAAGCCCGTTTTTCTGTTCGAGTTCAAAGTCGTATTACGCACAATTGAACGCAACCAGGGTACAAATTTCCCCGGATCCTTTAATTCCTCCAACTTCTCCCATGCAATGATAAAAGCTTGCTGAGCAATATCTTCGCTGCGCTGCAAATCACCGGTATTGCTGAAAGCAATCGACGTCACAAGATTTTGATATTGCTGAACCAGCGCACCGAAAGCAATTGTATTTCCAGATTTCGCATCAATAACAATGGAAGTTTCACTGTGGTTTTGCATATTTACCCGCGTTTTCGCCCGCCCAAGGTTCAAAAAGTACCGTTTCAGTAACCTAGTGTTGTCTCAAAACAAAACGTGACAGGAAAACAGAAACTTTTTGATTCTCTCGATTTCGTGAGCCAGCATTGAATAAAATCCTTATCCGCAGGCCAACTTTTTCGAAGCCGAAATTGCGGTCATTGCCGATGGTCTTGCAGGCTGGCACAAATGCTCAAAAAGCGAAAAGCATGGGCGGAATGTCACCGTACAACCGTTTGGAGAATGCTTAAGCAGTTTATTCAATTTCGGCGGCGCGGCTGATCGGACCATACCCGCACGGCCCAAGGCGATCAACGGGTTTCAGCTTTTAACACGAGCCTCTGCCACCCATCTCGAAGAAAAACGCGGTATCAAAAAACCCGCATCCCAAACAAATCAGTGTCAGGACGACGGACCAGATTGGCACCAGAACAAACACTTCTAAAAGGGAACGAAAACAGTATTCATCCAACCGCACAAATTTTTTATTCTGATCAAACAACACAAATGAAAGTGTTGGAACTGCAAACATCCAAATCGGATCAATTATCAGATGCACACCGCCGGGTGCAATATAGCTTGGCACCAGTCAACATTGCCAGTAAACAAATGGGACGGCGGCAACAAGCAATATTGCAAAAGCCATTTGCCGCACTGAACGCAACATTCGACTTTGGATGATCAAATATTTCCACAGATAGATTGTCGCCATCAGAGCGGAAAAATGCGGCGAAAAAACTCCAAAATGATTTCTTGAGCCGGCATCATCCTGAAACAAAATCATTAGAAACGCTACGCAAAAAACTGCTAACAAAAGCGTCTTAATCGAAAATTGAATCTGACCTCGATATTGGACATTCCGTTCCGAAAAGTTTCTCGAATACATCGCCCCGCCTTTACCGCACAAGAATTATGGAAAGAGATATTCAGCATTCGTCCAAGCATTCGAATACTTGGATAAAAAAAGCGGCAATCAAAGATTGCCGCTGGTATTCCATTTTCTGAATTGCACTGGCATTAAATGTCGTAGTACAGACAGAATTCATACGGATGCGGACGCAATCGCATTTGATCAACCTCTTCTTCTCGCTTGTAGCTAAGCCAAGTATCAACCACGTCTTTGGTAAATACATCACCTCGCAACAAGAATTCATGATCAGCTTCCAAAGCATTCAAAGCTTCCGCCAAGCTGCCAGGAGTTTTCGGAACGCTCGCCGCTTCTTCAGGAGGAAGATCGTAGATGTCTTTATCCAGTGGTTCACCAGGATGAATCTTGTTTTCAATTCCATCCAGCGCCGCCATCATCAACGCAGAAAATGCAAGATACGGATTGGCGCTCGGATCGGGGCAACGAAACTCTACCCGTTTCGCCTTGGGGCTGTTGCTGTACATCGGAATACGACATGCGGCAGATCGGTTACGTTGTGAATAAGCCAGATTGACGGGCGCTTCATAGCCAGGAACGAGTCGTTTATAGCTGTTGGTGGTAGGGTTGGTGAAAGCAAGCAAAGCTGGGGCATGCTTCAAAAT
>CAYONX010000007.1:30919-83186 GCA_964405425.1 uncultured Pirellulaceae bacterium
AGCTGTTGGTGGTAGGGTTGGTGAAAGCAAGCAAAGCTGGGGCATGCTTCAAAATACCACCAATCGAATAGATCGCCATATCGCTCAATCCAGCGTAGCCATCGCCTGCAAACAGCGGATTGCCATCCTTCCACAACGAAAAGTGAACATGCATACCCGAACCATTGTCCGAGAACACAGGCTTCGGCATGAACGTTACGCTCTTGCCATTTCGATAAGCAACGTTCTTGATAATGTACTTGTACATCATCATCTGATCGGCCATGCTCACCATCTCGTCGAACTTCAAATCAATTTCTGATTGCCCTGCAGTTCCAACTTCATGGTGCTGACATTCGACTTTCAATCCACAATCGATCAACGTCTGCATCATCTCGTTGCGGATATCCATCATTTGATCGATCGGAGGGCAGGGGAAGTAACCCTGCTTGTGTCTGATCTTGTGACCAAGGTTAGGCAATTCTTCGCGCCCGCGATTCCATTCGGCTTCAATGCTGTCGATGTAAAAGAAGCCGGCATCAGGCCGTTGATCGTAGCGCACGTCATCGAAGATGAAAAATTCCGCTTCAGGTCCGAAGTAAGCAGTATCCGCAATGCCTGTACTATTCAGATAAGCCACTGCTTTTCGCGCGACGTTTCGAGGATCACGACTGTAGTCTTCATGCGTGATCGGGTCGACGATGTTACAAATAACGTTTAACGTCGGCAATTCGGTGAATGGATCCATAAACGCCGTTTCTGGTTGCGGCATTAACAGCATGTCGCTTTCGTTAATCGATTGCCAGCCACGAATACTCGAACCATCGAAGCCAAACCCTTCTTCAAACGAAGACTCTTCCAGTACGTCGACGGGAATCGTTGTATGTTGCCATAGTCCGGGAAAATCCATGAACCTTAGATCGACGGCTTTTACATCTTTCTCACGACAATGGGCGAGAATTTCCTTGGGATTCATCCTTAATACCTTTCCAAGTTGCCCGGCAAGTGGCCCGAGCGAGATTGATACTTGTAAAAAATTAATCCGGTCGCACAATGCAATCGGTGTGCCGCATTGAATGCGCACTTATTAACGAGGTGATTTTTATCGCTTTTCAACAAAATTCAAATGGTGAATTCGCTTTGAATGAATTTTTGCATCAGATGCGCGCACTCGCCGTCAATTTTTTAGGCATGATGCTTAAAGATAGGGAGTTAGAAAAATGTCGGTGACGATCGAGCGCGATATAACCAACGATGAGCATTGGCAAGAATTTTCGCACCAATGGCTCATTCGAAGTGATACCACCTATTTGAACCATGGTTCTTTTGGGCCAGCGCCTCAAGTGGTGCGCCAAGCAAGACGCCGCTGGATCGACGCTTTGGACCAGCAGCCGATGGATTTTTACGTCAGGCAACTGGAACCAGCGCTTCTGAAAGCCAGAACCGATTTGGCGGGCTTTGTCGGGTCTGAGGCCCAGAATCTCGTTTTAGTCGAAAACTCGACTTATGGGATGAACGTGATTGCAAGCTCGTTTCCGCTGGCTGCCGGAGATAGCGTTTTACTCAATAACCACGAATACGGCGCAGTCTACCGAACCTGGGATCGAGCATGTCAGCGACAAGGAGCCAATATAAAATCGGTTCGCTTGCCAGATAAATTCGAATCGCAAGATCAGATCGTTGATTGCCTGCTTGCTGGCGTTGATGATCACACTAAAGTTGTCGTCGTCAGTCACATCACATCTGCGACTGCGATCATAATGCCGCTGGAGAAAATTTGTGCTGCTTTCAAAGAGCGTGGGATCGCGGTTGTAGTTGATGGACCCCATGCGCCAGCCCATCTGGATTTGGATCTCCAGAATCTTGGTTGCGATTTCTATACTTCAAGTTGCCATAAGTGGTTGTGCGCGAGCCTTGGTACAGGTTTCCTTTTTGTCGCGCCACAATGGCAACAACATATTCGCCCGCAAATAAAAAGCTGGGGCCGATTGCTGCCAGCGATGCCGGAAACCTGGGACGAAGAATTTACGTGGGTTGGTACACGTGACCCCAGTGGCTTTCTTTCGATTTCCGATGCGATCGATTTTCTGGCGAACCAAGTCGGATTGGAGAACTTTCAGGCGCGATCACGCTATCTGGCCGGTTATGCAGAACAGCTGTTCTCTGATGAATTTAAAACCCAGCCCATCGCCAATCGGAGCGAAGGTTGGTACGGATCAATGGCACACATCCCGATGCCTGATGGTGATTTCAGCGAGTTGCAAAAAATGCTTTGGAACGAATACAAAATCGAAGTGCCAATTATTCACTTCGACGATAAATGGTATTTGCGTGTGTCTTGCCACTTGTACAACAACAAAAAACAAATCGAATCACTTAATTTTGCGATTCGAAAGTTCATGATCTAAGAAAGTTCCTGATCTAATTGACCGCGACAATGTGCCCCAGTTTTCTTCACGCAAAGCAAGTAGCCGTTGGGAGCATTTTTGGTCATAATAGATTGTATGTGGCCGGAACATAATCAAACCAACGAATTGCTGGCACAAGCCAGACAAGGTGACGAAACCGCCATCAATCAATTGATGGATGGTCACAGAAATTCATTACGGCAACTTGTCCGAATGCGTTTGGATCAAAAGATTCAGCGAAGAGTCGATGTCAGCGACGTGGTGCAGGACATTCTGGTCGAAGCCAATCGTCGTTTGCAAAAATACATGGACAATCCGATCATGCCATTTCATTTGTGGCTACGTCAAATTGCCCGTGACCGAATGATCGACGCCCATCGTCGTCATCGAGTTTCTTCGCGGCGCAGCGTCGATCGCGAACAACCGATTGCGGCACCCCGAGGCTACGACCAATCGTCCATCCAACTTGCAGCCGTTTTGGGTGATGAAAATCTAACGCCGGCCGCTGCGGCTTTACAAAAAGAAATCGCCGGTCGCATTGAATCCGCGATCACCAAACTTGACGCCAAAGACAGCGAGATTGTCATTATGCGTCATTATGAATTGTTGTCCAACCAGGAAATCGCGGCTGCACTGGAATTAACCGAGCCGGCGGCCAGCATGAGATACTTGCGCGCCGTCCGCCGCTTGAAGGCAATTTTGCAAGACGAAATGCCCGACGAATCTCAGCTGTCATAATTGTTAAATTCAATGACCGATTTTCCTGAACCGATCAACGACGCACGCGAACAGGAGTTCGCAAATCTGTTAACCAGCTTGATGGATTCGATGGCAGCGGGAACGATTCTGAATCTTGAAGAAACCTGCGAGGCCAATCCGGAATTCGCTGACGAACTACGGGAACTTTGGGGAACTATTGTCGTCACCAACGCAGCCGGCTCGAAGTCTCAACTAGGCATTGGCGATGATTCCGATACCCCGGCTCACACTTTAAGTCTGCCCTACGACCTTGGCGACTATGTGCTGCACAAAGAGATCGGGCGCGGCGGAATGGGAATCGTTTATCGCGCTAGCCGAAAATCTGACAACCGAACCGTAGCCGTCAAAATGATTTTGTCTGGTGATTTTGCATCCGAAGCCGAACGCCAACGGTTCTACGCCGAAGCCAATGCAGCAGCCCAATTGGACCACCCTCAAATCGCAACCATTTACGAAATTGGCCAGCATCAGGGCATGCCATTCTATTGCATGCAATACATCGAAGGACAAACGCTCAGCCAAAGGCTTACCTCCGGACCATTACCTACTCGGCGGGCGTCAGCGATGCTGCAAAAAATCTGCGATGCAATCCAGTATGCTCACCAACAAGGCGTACTTCACCGCGACATCAAACCTTCGAATATTCTTATCGATGAAGACGGGCAACCTTTCATCGTTGATTTTGGTCTGGCAAAACAAACCTCCAGTCAGAACACGTTGACCAAAAGCGGCGCGATCCTGGGAACGCCATCTTATATGTCACCCGAGCAGGCAGCCGGTGCAAGAAGTCAGGTCGACGCGGCCACGGATATTTATGCACTTGGTGCGATGCTGTATCACATGATCACCGGACGCCCGCCATTTGTTGGCGAATCACCAGTCGACACACTGCTGATGGTTATCGAACAAGATCCGATCAATCCACGAGTCCTCAATCCACGCATTCATCGTGATCTGGAAGGAATCGTTCTGCGCTGTCTTCAAAAGCCTAAAGATCTTCGGTACGTGTCGGCGCAAGGACTAAGCGAAGATCTAGCGGCGTTTCAAAACGGACAGCCGGTTTCAGCGCGAGAAGGAAGGTTCGCACAGCTTGTCGGGAATCTATTGCGAGAAACTCACCATGCGGGGGTTCTTGAAAATTGGGGCCTGCTGTGGATGTGGCACAGTCTGGTGCTTGTGGTCGCTTCGTTTGTGACTCACATAGTCTATGTGATCTATGAACACGAAGGCCAATACTATGTTATTATGTGGACGCTCGGATTCTCAATATGGGCGGGCGTTTTCTGGCGGATCAGAAGGCGCATGGGACCGGTCACGTTTGTGGAACGCCAAATCGCGCATGTTTGGGCGGCAGCAATGTGTCTTGTGTTGTTCATTTATCCAATTGAAATGAGAATCAACCTCAAGCCACTGGACCTCGCGCCGTTCCTGGCCGTCGTTGCAGGAATGACTTTTGTCATCAAAGCAGGCATTCTATCGGGCGCATTCTATTTTCATGCCGGAGCACTTTTTCTGTGTGCACTTTGGATGGCGTGGAAACCCGATTATGCAATGATAATTTTTGGCGTTACATCCGGCGCCTGCTTCTTTTTCCCCGGCCTGAAATACTACCGCCGCAAGAAGCAAAACCTGGAAGCACGCTCAATTCTTTGACCGCGGTCCATTGTGTTGCTTGCGCTTGAACCAACCAGGGAAACAAACTTACTGCTGTTGTTGGTAGTACTCGTCCAAAAATTCTACGCCCACCAGGAATAACGGATAATCGATCCCAATAGACGAAGTGTGCTGAACTTTGCAGATCACAGAAACGGATAAGTTCTCGAAGGTGACTTTTACAAAGTCGTGCTGCAAATCATCAGGATTGACAAACGCCATACCTTTCAAACTCAGATCGCTCGAAACCGCTCGGAAACATTCACCATCGGGCTGAAAATCATCCGTCAATGGCTGAATGATTAAAGACAATCGAGAGGCGTGTCTCCGGAATTGCCTGCGACAATCGTCAGTCAAATCCGACTGAATAATTTCTCGCAGAAAATGCAGAAGCTTCGGCTGACTAGAAGTTGTCGCGTTGCTTGTTAATTCTTTTTCGTTCACTGTTCAGCTCCACGAATGTGGGTGGGGTGGGATACCGCATATACAGTGAAGTCTAGTTCACGACCGCTCCGGCCGTCGGAAGTTTGTTTTAGGGTTTATCCCATGTTGCAAAAACACAACCCACATCACCACCCAAATTCTGGCGACTCCGGCTATGTTGATTAACGCGATTGCTGAAAAAGTTCCGCGACGTCCAAATTCGAAAACGGCAAAATGTAGCTGGACTCGCCAGAGTTCAGGCGACGCTGGTAGTTCAGCGAAAAGGTTGCTCCGTCAGTTGCCAGGATTACGGTTTGAATTTCAACGAGCAGAAATAGCGAACCGCTTGCGCAGATTTACTACTGCATCGCCCCGTCAATTATGAATATCTTTGCTGTGAGGCCACAAACAATTTTTGGCTCGCAGCAAAAAAGATAACTGACAAAAGACCCTGACAATGGGGGAAGGGCGATGTTTTATTCACCAAAGCTATACTTCACCGCTTTAACCTGTTAACATCCAACCGAATCGAGATGTCATGTAAATCACAGAATTGGGGGAAACGATGAACCAGCGGTCAATCACATTTTTCATTTCTTTAGTTTTTTTGTTTGCGTATTCAGGCACATCTTTGAGTCAAAACAGGGAGTTTGTTGGGCCTGGTAGTCAATGGGACCTCAATGGAAATTGGAGCCCAAGCGATTACCCAAATACCACGACTGAAACTGCAATTATAGACGCGGGTGGTTCCTTTAATGTCACGATCACCGATACATTCAACACGAATATCGCTGGGCTAGTGGTTGGCATAAATGACAGCCTTACGCTTGCTGATAGCGCGAATTTGGAATTGCACTCGAGTCCATTTGTAAACAATGGCGAAATATTTTTGTCCGGCCAAGCGGCAACGACATCCATCAGGTTTGATTTTCTCGATGTAACGCTTTTAGGCAGTGGCCAAATTAGCTTGTCCGGTCCTTCGTTTATCACCGGAATCACTACTTCTACCTTTACCCCAACAACGACACTTACCAATGGTCCCGAACATGTAATTCGTGGTGGGGGACAGATTGATGCAGTTGCGATCGTAAATCAAGGCATGATCATTGCCGACGCTTTACAAATCCTTGAAATTGATATCAGTGAATCAACTTCGATAAATGGATTTAATTTTCTCAACCAGGGGCTATTACTGGCGACCGATGGCGGGATCCTTGAATTAGAGGACGGTCTTTATGGAAATACCGACGGAGTAATTCGTGCGGACGATCAGTCTTCGGTGGACTTGGTTACCTTTGTTCAAGTGGATGGAGGTGTCTTTCAAACCGAAGGAACAGGTCGTATTCGAGTGCCAAATGGACAAGACGGAACATTGAGCGGATTAATCGTTAATCAGGGAGTGATAGAGGTTCAAGGATTTGGAGGTACTACTGATTTGAATATTTTCTCTAATACGACAATAAATGGTTCTGGGGAAATCCGTCTATCCGGAAGCAGTGCCAACATTCGGGGCGAAAACACCCCGTCCAGTTTAACCATTGGTCCCGAAATGACGGTTTCTGGAGGTGGTGATTTGGGATTGAACAGCCTTTCAGTGATCAATTTGGGAAACGTAATAGCGAATTCTGAGTTCACTCCTCTACTCGTAGACCCCCCATCAGTAGTGCCTGGGCCAGGCGATTTCTGCAACAGATCCACCATGTCATCGGAAAATGGTGGAACATTGATTCTGCGCGGTGGCGTCTTCGACAACCAGCTGGGAGTAATCATCGCCGGAGCCGACTCAACTGTAGATATCCAATCCGAAGGAATCATACTTGGGGGCACTTTGTCGAGCATTGACAATGGGCGTTTTCAAGTTTCCACAAATGCTGGATTTGATGGAATGATCAACAATCTGACGACGCTGGAACAGGTTCCCAATTCTACGGCGGAAGTTGTCGATGACACTACTTTTACTGGCACTGGTGTTTATCGCTTGCTTGGGACAAACAGTAACTTTCGATCAGATACGAATTTTGACGTATTGAACAACTCAAAAGGCCATACGTTCGCGGGTAGCGGATTGATAACGGCCGTCATCATTAACGACGGCGTTTTTCGCGCTGATGACAGCTCTCAACCAATGGAGATCAATCCGCCGGATGTCGACCTCGGTGAAGGTGTTGATTTCATTAATTCCTCCACTTTAGAAGCCGTTGACGGAGGCGTATTGGAATTAGTTGGTGGCAGATTTGGTAACAGCGATGGACGGATCTCTGCGGGCCCTGGTTCCATGGTCATTTTGGGAGACAACGCAGACATTGGCGGAGGAGAATTGGTTTCAGTTGATGACGGCTTGTTCACTATCAGCAATGGCGACTGCCCAATTTTCCGAGGCATCATCAACAACAATGCCAACATCCAGATGATCGGGGCTGGATTTCAAACCCGCCTTGAGATCGCCGCCGATACTGTCATTGCTGGTGCAGGCTCAATTCGAATGTCTAACAACAGCGTGCAAAATGGTATCGTTGGAATTTCGACAATTTCAATTCTGGAGAATGGCCCAAACCACTCAATTATTGGAAGCGGGCAAATTAGTTCGTTGCGAGTATCCAACTTTGGTACGATTGAGTCTCAAGACGACGTCGGTTTGACAATCATGCCCTCAGCTCTGCAACTTCCAAGTGGTGGTAATTTTGTTAACCAAGCTCTTGGACGTGTCGTTGCCGACGGTGGTGGAGGCGTACGGTTTGATTCAGGCCAGATCATCAATCGCGCCGGTGGAGAAATCAATGTAAAGTCGGTGATCGAAGTTGACGAATTTGCGACACTTACAAACGAGCCAGGCGGCTTAGTCACAGGCGATGGGTTTATAGTATCTGACGTTGCGGGCGTGGCGTTACAGAATGGCGGGACATTGAGTCCAGGCGATCCAATTGGATTACTTTCGATTTTCGGGGATTGCCTTCAAGTAGATTCGGCGGAAATTCAGATCGAAATTGGCAAAGACGACCATGATCGACTTTTTGTTCAAGGAGAGCTGAATTTGGATGGTCAGCTCACGATTTTGATCAGCGCTGATGCGGAGGTTAGCGCGGACGACAGCCTGGAAATCATTGACGCGGGTTCATTTACGGGCAATTTTTCCAATGTGGTTCAAGGACGAGTCAATGTTGAATCGGGCGGTTCGTTTGCAGTCATGCAGAACGATAACAAACTGATTCTACAAGGTTATGTGCCTCTACTTGGGGATCTAAACGGAGATGGCGTTGTCAGTTTGCTCGATATTGCACCCTTAGTCGATCTGATTTTAAGCGGCGAATATGATGCTGTTGCTGACTTCAATTTTGATGATGACGTCGATCTATTAGATGTTGCGTTGTTTGTTGAGGCTTTGCAAATGTGAGCTCTTACAACCTTCTCAGCAAAAGAGGCGGTTAAACTCATTCTTATTCAAAATCATTGCAAGACATCGTTTGGACAAAGGGGCATTGTCAGTAGTACTCGGCACGGCGGCTACGGTTGTTGACTCCTCTGAGCTATCTGTGTTTCACAAATTCCCAGCCGAACATGGCTACGTGCTGACGCCCATCCGCAAAAAACGTGAAGTCACATTGTTTTGTGTTACCGAAAGCAGGTGTTGAATAACATGCTGGGAAGAAAAACAACAGGACACAGAGGTATCTGCTGTGTTTTGTCTCCTCTGTGCCTCTGTGTTCAATTCAGCAGTTAAGAATCACTAAATAACTGGATTCGGAGACAAATATGAGTGAAGTGAACGAACTGACCGAAGCGACTAGAACCGGAGATTGTTAGAGTTGGCCTGGAAGGGCGTTGTACTTTTCCTGGCGAGGCGGAATATGGGTGAAACCGTCGAACATGATACAAAAAAAGGCTGCCTTCATTTGGATGAAGGCAGCCAATTTGTCGGTGAGAATAGCCGTCTACTATCTTCCGATCGTTGGAGGGTTACTCATCAGGAAATCTCGTGGTCCCCGAGTTGTGTAATAAGGATAGGCGTACGCCGGTACTCCGCCGCCAGGTCCACCGCCTGCGGCTGGCCCTTGTGCTGTGGATGTGTGTGGAACTTCTCCGCCATAGGGATGCCAGGATTTTCCGGACAACAGGCCTTTTAATCCGCCTCCGCCTTTTCCGCATCTTCCGCCGCAACCAGGTCGACCGCAGCCGCAGCCGCCACCGACTCCGCCTCCGAAACCGGCTCCGCCTCCGAAACCGCCACCTCCAGCAAAGGGGCCAGAAGTGTCGCTATGATTCAAACCGATCGCTGAACCGCCGCATTCACCGCAACCGATGCAACCCACAGTAGCACCAAGACCACGGCAAGGACCGGCAAAAGCGCCAGCCAATGGACGAGATTGCAACGCCGATCGCAAATTATCTACGTGGCCTCCCAAATACGATCTGCCCATCTGGCAATCATTGCATCCACAACCGCCCGATGCCACTTGGCCGCTCTGTAAATAAGCGCCGCACATTGGGCCGCAATCTATATCTGAAAACGATGCTGAGGTTCCGCTGTTGCCAGACCCGAATCCAGAATCGCACGCACCGGAACTACAACCACCAGAATCACAACCACCTCCGCCTCCGCCAAAAAGTCCGGCGGGACTACCAGTTTGGTAACCATTACATCCACCGCCACCGCCACAAGGCAAACCCCCAGTGGTGGAGCAACCTGTGAATACTAATAGACTGGCGACCATAGCAAATACGCTTGCTGCTCGCATTTTTGTTTCCTCTGAATCTTGGGTCAAATTGTAGAGTTTGGTCCTATTGAACAACCAACTCCGAATAGCGATCGAATTCATCGCTGTAGCGGGAAAGACACGGGAATATCGTCCGCTTATTCGTTCATCGTCCTCGCCATCCTGAAAATTGAATAATTCGGCAAACTTAGTAAACTCAACGCTGGCGTGTAGATCGCCAAATTCGTTCTGAGTCCATGCGGCGTGAGGCAATTGTGGAACCTGAAAATCCTCAACAAACCCCAGCAAACGGCCAAAAACCAAATCAGTTCTCAATTCGGCTGATTATGGTCATCACCGTGATTGCTGCCGTCGCTTCGGCAGGCTTGGGCCAGCTTTACCGTGCTGCCAATGGACAGGTCGAAGATATCGGACCTTTTATCATCATCACTTCGATGGCCCCGCTGGGGGTCATGATTGCCCTTAATTGGATATTCCGTTTATTCGGAAAACTCTAACAATGATTGTGGCACGGCTTTTGCATATTGGCACGGTGGAAGTGGTTCGCCCACAATATTTCCTAGTGAAATGGGGGCGGAACAGAGACGAGGCAGTGCCCGGGTTACTCGCTTCGGTGGGTAACCCAGGCCGTAATTATTGAATCTTTTTTGATTTAAGAACTAAGCCGCGGAGGTGTTTGGCAGAAGTCACCTCGGCGGCTTGTTCTATTTCGGTGCAGCAAAATTGAACATGTGTATTGTTTTGCAACACTCGATTTTACTGCCAAGCGGCCATCATCTAGAATTCCGTGATGGATTCTAAAGTTTTTTTGAGTGGCCCAAAAATCATTTTTCTGGAATTGTTCATGGAATTCCGAGTCATCGCTTTGTTGATAACGGCGTTCACGATTTCTGTTTTGAATGCAGATTCGATGGCTCAATCCGATTCGCCAGATTTTTGGCAAGTCCAACGAATCGACGAATTGGTTGCGACGGTCTGGAACGACTTCGAAATCAAGCCCTCCAAAGAAGCTAAAGACGCGGAATGGTGTCGGCGACTTTTTCTCGATGTACTGGGCCGCATACCAAAGGTCGATGAACTCGACCGATTCGTTAGTGACCGCAGTAAGACAAAACGAGAAGACCTGGTCGCCGACCTAATTCACGGCGACGACTACACCGAAGAATTCGCAAGAAATTGGACGACTATCTGGACCAATCTGCTAATTGGTCGAACGGGCGGTAACGGTCGCGATACCATGATCAATCGAGCCGGGATGCAAAAGTTTCTGCGCGATTCTTTTGCCCGCAACAAACCATTCGATCGGTTCGTCCGGGAACTTGTTTCCGCTTCTGGATCCACAACTCCGGGCGAAGACGATTTCAACGGAGCTACTAATTTCCTGGTCGACAAAGTAAACAGCGACAAAGGTTCACTCGCCACGGCTTCAACTTCGCGTTTATTTCTTGGACTACAAGTTCAATGCACGCAATGTCACGACCATCCGTTCAACGATTGGAAGCAGCAAAAATACTGGGAGATGAACGCGTTTTTTCGTCAAGCAAAGGCCTTTCGCGGAGGACGCCGCAACGAAAACGCACCGGCAAAATTGGTCGACCAGGATTTCGGTGGTGAGCGCCGTCCCCGTAACCTGAACAAGCCACCCGTTTTCTTTGAACTGCGCAACGGTGAAATGCGAGTCGCTTATCCAGTCTTTATCGACGGAACCCCAATCGACCCAAGCGGCTATGTGAAGGTGGTTAATCGACGGCAGGAACTTTCGAAATTGATCACCGATTCTGAGTATTTCCCAAAAGCCATCGTCAATCGAACTTGGGGGCATTTCCTGGGCTATGGATTTACATCGCCGATCGACGATTTGGGACCACACAATCCTCCAACGCATCCGGAACTATTAGGTTTTCTCGGTGAGGAATTTCGTAACTCCGGTTTTGATATCCGTGAGTTGATTTCGTGGATTGTGCTAAGCAAACCTTATTCATTATCCAGCAGGATTGGACGGGGTAATAAAAGCGACAATCCTTTGCTCGGCGAAACGCCCAAGTTTTCCAGATTCTACCTTCGCCAAATGCGCGCCGAAGAACTTTACGAATCCTTGCTTGCGGCCAACCAAGGCAAGAGTTCCAGTGGCGATTACCAACAACAAGAGCGGTTGAAGAATCGCTGGTTGCAGCAATTCAGTGTTGCCTTCGGAACCGACGAAGGCGACGAAACGACGACGTTTAACGGAACCATCCCTCAAGTCTTGATGATGTTCAATGGCGAACTGATTCGCAACGCGACCGGCGGGACCAAGGGCAGCATGGTTCGGCAACTGGCATCCAGTAATCTTTCCTATGCCCGACAAATTGAACATCTGTACAAGGCGGGACTCAGCAGAGCTCCCAAGCGTAGTGAACAACAATTGGCTCAGGATTTTCTGAACGTTTACGATGGCAATACAGATGAAGCATTGAAAGACATGTGGTGGGTAATCTTGAATAGCAACGAGTTTATTTTCAACCATTGATCGCATTTCCGCGGGCAACAAAATCAACATTCCGATAGTGAGGTAAACATGAATTTCAAAACGCCAAATGGAATGAGCCGAAGGCACTTTATGCGGCATCTGGCCGGAGCTTCCGCGTTGACCGGAAGTGCGCTCGCGATGGGGCATACGTTGAACGCACATGCGGGCGAATTAAAGCGCAACCAGAAAGCAGCTATTCTGCTCTGGATGGGGGGTGGACCCAGTACGATCGATATGTGGGATATGAAACCTGGCGCCAAAACCAGCGGGCCGTTTAAACCGATCTCGACCAATGGCAATGTTGAAATTTGTGAGCACTTGCCGTTGATGGCAAAAAACATGGACAAGATGTCGATCGTCCGTTCAATGAGCACTCGAGAAGCCGATCATGGTCGTGGTCGCTATTACATGCATACCGGTTATATTCCTGACCCAACAATGACCCATCCCAGTTACGGTTCAGTAATCGCGCATGAATTGGCAAAGAGCCGAGCAAGTCTGGACATTCCGCCCTTCGTTTCGGTTGGTGGTGGAAGTGAGGGACCAGGGTTTTTGGGAATGGCATGGGCACCTTTTTCTGTTAACGCCAACGGCGATGTCAGGAATCTGAACGCAGGCATGCAGCCAGATCGACTTACACGCCGGATGCAGGCTTTAGCCATGATGGAGTCCGATTTCATCAATGAGAATCGTGGCGTAGCGGCTGAGGAACACGCAAAAGTCCTCGACAAGACTTTGAACTTGATGACCAGCCAACAAATGCAAGCCTTTAGAGTCGACCAGGAACCGCAAGCGATTCGTGAGCGGTATGGTTCCAACAACTTTGGACGTGGCTGTTTGATGGCTCGTCGACTTGTGCAAACCGGTGTACCTTTCGTCGAAGTCAACCTTGGCGGCTGGGACAATCACCAAAACATTTTTGATGTTCTCCAAAATCAACGGCTGCCAGTTTTGGATCAGGCAATGAGTGCATTGATCGAAGATCTGAACCAGCGCGGCATGCTTGAGAATACAGTTGTGCTTTGGATGGGCGAATTTGGCCGGACTCCACGTATCAACGGAAACAACGGCCGAGACCATTGGGCTCGCAGCTGGAGCGTCGTTGTCGGAGGCGGTGGCCTGACCCCCGGTATCGCAATCGGCAAAACCAATGAAGATGGCTCGCGTGTCGAAGGCGACTCATATTCATCGGAAGATCTGATGTCGACAATTTGTAAAACGCTCGGGATTTCGTTGGAAACGACATTCATTAATCGAAGCGGTCGACCTATGAAAATCGCTAACAGCGGAAAGGTGATTGATTCGCTTATAAGCTAGGATTTTACGTTCTAATCCACTGCCGCTATCACCTTATGGCACTGGTGCTATCACCAAATGCTATTGGTTGTATTTACCGGGGCAGCATATCATTTCTACATTCATGGATTTTATTGAAGAATGTGGAAAGGAATTCCGTTGGTCAAGTCTCTGGGTGAAATATCACGGGCTGTTGGAGCACAGCTGATTGGTGATGATTCGATAGGCGTGTCGGATGCCAAGACCACCAATCGCGCCGCGCGTCACGACATCACGCTGGCAACGACTGCAAAACACTTGCAGATTTTCTTTGAATCGGAATGCCTTGTATGCGTCGTCCCTCAATCACTGGAATTCGAAAATTCTGGTTTGACTGACAAAACATTTCTGGTCGTCGACCAGGTCGAAACTGCCTTTGCAAAAATTGTCGGCATCTTTCGTCCCGCCGTACAACGGACAAGGATTGGTATCAGCCCCAACGCCCAAATCGCTGCATCCGCCCAAATCGCTGAAGACGCCGACATCTATCCCGGCGCTTACATCGGCGAAAATGTAAAGATCGGATGTGGCTGTGTAATTCATCCTGGCGTAAGCGTGATGGATCATACTTCTATTGGAGCCGGAACCACGCTGTTTCCAAATGTAACCATTTACGAAAACTCAATCATCGGTGAACGCTGTTTGTTGCACGGCGGTGTAGTGATTGGAGCCTACGGTTTCGGTTATAAATCGTCGGCGACCCATGAGCTTTCTGCCCAGCTTGGAAACGTCGTCATTGGCAACGATGTTGAAATCGGAGCCAATTCGACGATCGACCGAGGAACTTACGATTCGACAACCGTCGGGGACGGTACGAAAATCGATAACCTGGTCATGATCGGTCACAATTGCCAGATTGGGAAACACAATTTGCTGTGTTCGCAGGTCGGTATCGCGGGCAGCACCACCACCGGTGATTACGTGGTCATGGCTGGCCAGGTTGGCGTGGGCGATCATCTGAATATTGGAAACCAGGTTATGTTAAGTGCCCAAAGCGGCGTCATGCACAACCTGGAATGCGGCAATCAATACATGGGCTCTCCCGCGATACAAGCTCGCGAATACCTGAAGCAGATCGGAACGATTAATAAGTTGCCCGAGTTTCGAAAGCAGCTGCGCAAATTACAGAAGCTCGTCGAATCGCAGCTCCAACAACCACAAGATAAACAAGAAGCGGCTTGAAAGTCGAAGGCGAGTTTGCGGTGAAACAGAAAGTCGGATTGGTTGCGGGCTGGGGACGATTTCCGATCGTCGTTGCTGAGGCGTTAAAGAAAACAGGCCACGAAGTGGTTTGCTGCGGTATCAAGGGACATGCTGACACGCGTTTGATAGAAATATGCGACCACTTCAAATGGTTCGGCATGGGGAAACTTGGCGGGCAGCTTAAATTCTTTCAAACCCATGATGTTCGCCAGGCCACCATGGCTGGCAAAATCTTCAAGACGCTGCTGTTCCAGAAATTTCATCTGCTGCGACATATGCCCGACTGGCATGGCATGAAGCAGTTTTGGCCAGTTTATGTATCAAAGACCAAAGATCGCAAAGACGACACGTTGTTACAGATCGTCACCGATTCGTTCAATTTTGGAGGAGTTAACATGGCACCGGCTACAGATTACGCACCTGAACTGCTGGCCAGTGAAGGCGTGTTGACACGACAGAAGCCTTCTTCAAACCAGTTAAGGGATATCCAATTCGCCTGGAATTTGGCCAAAGAAATGGGACGCCTGGATGTTGGGCAAAGCGTAGCGGTGAAAGGCCGTGCGGTTCTGGCGATTGAAGCGGTTGAAGGCACCGACGAGTGCATTGGTCGCGCAGGTTCGCTTTGCAGCGGCGGTGATTTCGTAGTCGCAAAAGTGGCCAAGCCGCAGCAGGACATGCGATATGACGTCCCAACGGTAGGCGTATCAACCATTGAAACGATGAAACGGGCCGGTGCCTCGGTACTGTGTATCGAAGCGGACCGCACCATTGTTTTGGACGAACCAGAATTCCTGGCAGCCGCAAACGATGCGAAAATGGTTGTGGTTGCTTACTCGCCAGATTCCATCCAGCAGGCAGCTGCGTAAACGTTCTGAGTTTACGGGCCTATGAAGACGGCGATAACTGAGCCTGCAGTCAGGCACATGGCAATAATCAAAATTTGTAGTTTGGTTTCTATCAATGGATCGCTCCATTTTCAGGAAGAATTAAATCGCTAAACGAGCTTCACGCTGTCGCGTTTTCTGAAGCTCGCAATGGTACAACAATCCCACCTGAGTGATTCCAACATCGCTGGAAATTGCCCGCCATCCTCGTAATCCGAGTTAGTCTGTAACGCTGAAACTGGAATTGCAGAACAATACGCTCGTATATTCGATACAGCCGTAAGAGTCCAACACAACCAGCAACCGTCAAAGTTTCTGCAACCGGCGTTTCACATATTTTTGGTTGGATCTAATGAAGGCCGTTCAATCGATTCGACAATCATAAGTGCAACTGCTAATTCGGAACATCAACTATTTTCGGACCCGGTGATGAAAAGAAAGTCTCTGCCGCTACTCGAATTTTCAACTCTGGCTGTAGTGGTGCTTGGATCCGTAGTCGCGGTCGTCCCAGGCGCTGACCAGTACATATTGAACATGCTTGACGGTTCATCAAGCGGAAATAGCAACGATGTTTTGAGAATGGCTGACGTCGCACCAGAATTCAGCGAGCCGATTGGTGATGAGCCAAACGATTTCCCGGAACGCTTCGCGAGCCTTGAACCGTTTCCGGCAACATCAGCGATCGAGTCCGAAATTAACCATGGCTTGGAATCTTTGCCGCAGCCGGCCCAGGATCAATTGACCGCATCTACAGAGCATGTTCAGCAGGATCTAATGCCTAGTCTGTCTCCAGCTTCTGACGTAGAAGAGGATTTTGAGCCCGTATCTGATGAGCCTGCTTTTGAAAACGAAATCCAGTCAGTTATCGAATCGCCGGAAACCGAATCGCCGGAAAAGTCGTTCGAAGACGAAGAGCTTGAGTTGCTGAACACTCCGCGCAACGAATTTGAGAATCCCATGACCATTGTGCCTGAGCCGGTCGTGCCAACTCAGCCTGAATCAGCAGCTCAGCCAAAGAAGTCTACTAACAAATTCGATTTCGCTGCCATGGGGCTGCCGAAAATAATTAGCGCCGAAAACCAGGGTTCACTTTGGACGAAGAATTCGTTGTTTTCAGGTTCAGCCGAGCGTGGATCAGCCGAGAGTAAAAGCAAACGGATTATTCAAAACCCGCTAATCGATCAACCGGATAACGGGCCTCGAATCAACAGTGAATCGATTGTGACACGAATCAAGAATGATTTCTTTGGCGCTCCTGAAAATGCGGCGACATCGACCTCTCAATCGCCTACGACGGGTCAGGCGGAGCCCCTGAAAAGGCAACCGATGTCCTCCAGCAAGTTGCAATCGGAAGACAACAGCTTTCCGCCGTCGTTTCCGCAACAGTAGTAGCCCGCCCGTTGGAAGCGTACTGGATATCTGATACGCTGGCGGGGCGAATTGATCGTATCCTGTATTTTGATCTGCGGCGAAATTGAAAACTGCAATCGTTATTCCTGCTCGACTTGAATCGACTCGTTTGCCACGAAAACTGCTGTTGGACCAAACTGGCAAAACGCTCATTGAGCATACCTATGGGGCAGCCAAGACCAGCCAACTCGCCGACGATGTTTTTGTAGCCACCGATTCGGAAAAGATTTTCCAAGTCGTTGAATCGTTCGGCGGCAAAGCCCTTATGACCTCGCTCGATCACAAAAGTGGAACCGACCGTACCGCTGAAGTTGCCGCTAAAATCGATGCCCAATGGATTGTCAATGTTCAGGGCGATGAACCGGAAATCGCTGGCGAATCCATCGACACGGTCTTCAAGCGAATGTTGGACCATGAGGCGCCAGTGATCGCAACGTTGGCAACTCCGATCGTTTCGCCTGTACAAATGGACGATCCAGCATCGGTTAAAGTGGTTTTCGATGGCCAGAACCGGGCGTTGTATTTCAGCCGCAGTCCTATTCCGATGGCCAGAGACAAATCGTTTGTCGAGAATTATTTTTCCAACGAGCGTTTTCTGGATAAGCCGGTGTTTTTTCAGCACGTCGGCGTCTACGGTTATCACCGCAGCTTTCTTGAAAAAATCTCGACTCTGTCAGCATCGCCGGCGGAGCAAATCGAATCGCTGGAACAACTTCGATTTCTGCACAATGGTTGGCCCATTTTTGTCGACGTTGTCAACCACACAGCGGCAGGAATCGATACTGCGGAAGACTATGCGTTGTTTGTCAATCGTCAGCGCAACGGTTAAGATACTGGTCAGGGGACAAGGTTGTCCCTGCCCGCCCTCGAAGGCGACCGTTTTCCAGCTAGGACCTCTTTGATGACCAAGCATATTTTTGTAACCGGTGGTGTTGTCAGCTCACTGGGCAAAGGCCTGACCAGTGCCTCAGTGGGCATGTTGCTCGAACGACGTGGACTGACGGTGCGGATACAGAAACTGGATCCGTACATTAACGTCGATCCGGGGACCATGAGTCCGTATCAACATGGCGAAGTATACGTTTTGGATGATGGCAGCGAGACGGATCTGGATCTTGGGCATTACGAACGATTTACCAATAGTGAACTGTCTCGCGATTCAAACTTCACCACCGGCCAGATCTATCTAAGCGTTATCGAAAAAGAACGACGCGGTGAATTCCTTGGAAAAACAGTTCAGGTAATTCCTCATATCACCAACGAAATCAAAGCATGTATTGCCAAGCTTGCAGACGAAACAACGGATGTCGTGATTACTGAGATCGGCGGAACGGTTGGCGATATTGAAAGCCAACCTTTTTTGGAAGCAATCCGTCAATTTTCACAGGACGTTGGCAAACAAAATTGTCTTTATGTTCATCTGACGTTGGTGCCGTACCTTAAAGCTGCCGCTGAATTGAAAACAAAACCTACTCAACACTCAGTCGGTCAGTTGCGACAGATCGGTATACAACCTGACATTTTGATTTGTCGTACCGAAAGAGAATTGCCTGCTGAAGATCGAGAAAAAATCGCACTGTTTTGTAATGTCCCTCGCGATTCTGTGATTGAAGAACGTGACAAGGATTTTTCGATTTACGAAGTACCATTGAGCCTGTATTCACATGGTCTGGATCGGTTGATCGTCGAAAAACTTGGCCTGCCGTCGGGCAACATCGAGCTTTCGGATTGGAATGAATTGTTGCACCGTCTGCGCAACCCCGAAACGGAAATCAGTATCGCCGTTGTTGGCAAATACGCTCAACATAAAGACGCCTACAAATCCATTTACGAAGCCATTGATCACGCAGGCCTTGAGAATCACGCTCAAATCCGCATTGGTCGTATCCAAAGTGAAGCGATTGAACGGGAAGGGCCAGAAAGGTTGCTGTCTGGCTACGACGGAATTTTGATTCCGGGAGGCTTTGGAGAACGTGGCACAGAAGGGAAAGTAGAAGCAATTCGTTTTGCACGCGAAAAGAATATTCCTTTCTTTGGAATCTGCCTGGGCATGCAGTGTGCCGTGATTGAATTCGCCCGCAATTCCATTGGCCTCGAAGGCGCCAATTCGACTGAGTTTGACAAAGACACAGCGCATCCTGTCATCTGCTTGCTTGATGAGCAAAATAACATTACTGACAAAGGCGGCACGATGAGACTTGGTGCCCAGGATTCGACTCTGGCCGCCAATTCCAAGTCGTTGGAATGTTACGGTGATCAGGAAATATCAGAACGACATCGTCATCGATACGAATTCAACAACGTATTTCGGCAACAATTTGAAGCCAACGGAATGACAATCGCCGGAACCAGCGAAAACGACACGCTGGTCGAGATCGTGGAACTTGACGAACACCCTTGGTTTGTTGCCGTACAATTCCACCCGGAATTCAAATCCAAACCAACTAAATCGCATCCGTTGTTTTCTGGTTTCATCCAGGCGGCTGCCAGACGCACAGGACGCGACGCACTTGCGGCGTCGGTCTAAACCATATTTAGAGAATCAAAAATGTCAGAAGAAAACGAACCGAAAATCATTGTAGACGATGATTGGAAAAGCCAGGTTGAAAAAGAAAAAGAGCAGCTTGAGCAAACTCGCAAGCCAGACGAACATGATCGCTCCAATGAGATTCCCGAAGCGTCCTTTGCGTTGCTGGTAACGACTTTCGCGACCCAGGCGCTGTCTGCCATGGGGTTTGTGCCTAACCCGGCGACCGGCAAACCGGAGCCGAACAAGGCGTTGGCGAAGCATTTCATTGATTCTTTGGCCGTTTTACAGGAAAAAACAACTGGAAACCTGACGACTGAAGAATCAGAATTACTGAATGATTCTTTGCATCAATTGCGAATGGCGTTTGTTGCAATGGACCAGATGCCGCCCGTTGACAATTCGGCAGGCGAAGCCAGCAAAAGCTCGATCGAACTTCCTTAGTCTGCTTTTTGAGACCACTTCAATTCGAGCCTCCACTTTTCAAGAACACCGAAGATAAGTCCGAGTCTGTGAGTCCGAATTCATGAGTCCCAAAGGCAAAAACAAGAAAAGCTCGGGTCGCAAGATGTCCAAAAAGTATTTTGGTGGCACCCGAGATTCATTTGGGAAAAAGAAAAAGAAAGACAGTTGGACCGGAGTGGCGACCTTCCTGTTGCTTATTCTGACACTTGGAGGCGCCCTGATTTACTGGCTGGCAAATCAGCAAAGCCAAGCCGCTAAAAACACTTCTACGGTCACGCTTTTTCAGGAAGAGTCTTTTGATTCGGTCAAAGACTACAAGGCCATTCGTGACAATGGCACAATCTCACAACTAAATTTGCTTCTGAACATATTGAAGTCAAAAGATCTCAGCCAGCAATTCATTCCGGTTCAACTTGAGAATGATCGACAGATCATCGAAATCGCTGAACGTGTAATTGACCATGCAGAATGTGAAGAAAGCGACAGAAACGCTGCTTACTTGACAAAAATGGATGCGCATTGGCATTCGTATATAGTCAGTCAAAAGAACAATTTAAAAGACCCGTTTATCGCGGAGCAGTTTTTCGCAGAAGTCGACCGGTTGCTTCAACACCCGAACAAGAGAGTCGCCAAACATGCTGAAGTTTTACGAGCACGTGCGATTGTCATTCAAACGGTCCGCAAACAATTTTTGGGAAGTGAGCAAGCCGTTTCCGAATCAATCACATCGCTGCTGAAAAAATATCCCAACGATCCAGCTGTCAATGAGGTGGTCAAGAAACTGTTCACCGATTACCGGGCATTCGATTCCGAAGGTGCCGTAAGACTGGCTGGCAAACTGGCGCCCTTTGCCGACCTGGCGGATGCGGAAGGCGGGAAGCGACTTTCACGCTTCATGAAAGACATTATCGCACTTTACGATTCTGGAATCGGAAACACAAAAACAATCGCGTCGATAATCGTTAACGATCAGGATTTCATGCAACGATTGTTGAAATTAAATGAGCTTTCGGATACCGGGCCAACGGTTGTCGTCCAGCTTGATAACGCTATTGAGTTTTTCGAACGTGAACGAAAATATGAACTGGCAAAACAATTGTGCCAGGACATTGCCGCCAAAGCCGAACTGCGAACTGTTCCTGAAAGTAAAGAGCTGGCACAATTGATTAGCAAAAACGGGCTGGACAGACTCGCTTTGGTTGATCAAAAATGGAAGTTTGACGGTGTTGATTCCACTGGAAACGAAATTGTTGGAAGCAGGTATGCGGATCGGGTCGTCATGGTCGTCTATTATGAGTTAGGTGATTCAAAAAACGTCGACCTTTTTGCCGCAATGTCATCTCTACGAAAAACAATAGCGGGACGCAATGTTGACTTCATCTGCGTGGGCGTAGACACAGGAATCGAGACTGACAGCAATTCGGACGGCGTGCCACAGAATTTTTTGTCGATTCTGACTAGCCAGGCATCGCCTGATGCCTTTCTTTTACAATGTCCAACAAGGCGATTTCCGTACGCAGTGCTGATCGGCAAACAGGGTCATGTGGATTCTATCAATGTTACGCTTTCTACGGTAAGAACGCGGATCGAGTATCTTTCGTCTTCGAATTAGCGTAAATTCGCCGGATATCGCTAGTTTTAGCAACAACAGAAGATGCCAAAAATCGCAAATCTAAAATGTTCAAACGTGTACACAAGCTATTTTTATACCAGTGATGGTCTTGGATTGTTAGAAAGTGACTTTCAAGAAAAATATCACTATGGGATAAAATAAAATTCGGTTTGGTCTTTTGTTTCTGAAATGAGACAATTGCCTCAAATTGATCATTCAGGTGCATTCAAATGAGTAAAAAACGTCGACGAAGAAAATCGAAATCACGCTCTTTTTCCAAGAGCAAAAAGCGGACTGGATTGCGTACGTTTATCGAAACCGTAATGGGCGTCGCAATTGGTTTGCTGATTCTGGCCTTCGTTGGTTGGTGGTATTTTATTCGCGAAGCACCAGAACCGATTTCGGTGGAGCAGGTCAATAGCTCGGTGATAAAAAACAATGTTGTCGACAGCACCGAAAACTTTGAAGCCATCCGCGACAACGGAACGCTGGACGAGCAAAAGCACTTATTGTCACTGCTGGACAATTGGCCGCGCGATGCAACCACTCCAGTGCGCATTGAAACGCTCTCTCGGCGACTGGAAATCGCACAAACTATTTTGAAACGCGACGAAATTTCGGAACCAGATCGTGTCGCAACGGCAAAGATCGCCTTGAATGCGATGGGCCAAATCTACGGAATCGGCCTCGTAGAAAAAATTG
This sequence comes from uncultured Pirellulaceae bacterium, assembly GCA_964405425.1. Taxonomy (GTDB): domain Bacteria; phylum Planctomycetota; class Planctomycetia; order Pirellulales; family Pirellulaceae; genus Mariniblastus. The sequence goes on from CAYONX010000007.1 coordinate 53,501, forward strand.
ATAGCGCTGGTGAAATCTACCAACAATATGTTGATGTTTGCAATTCGTTTGTCTCAGATAGTGATGCTTCGGTCCAAAAAGAGGCGAAGCTGTCTTTGGCTAAAGCAACTGTCTACGAGCTAACAATTGATTCGCAAATACGAGACCTTCCTTCTATCAAGCACTCAATTAATTCTCTGATTACCAGCTATCCAGATGACCAATTGGTTGCTTCGACCGTTGAGCTGATGACAAAACGAATCCAGACTATTGACGCCAAGGTAGGTTTCGAAGTCATGAATGATGTAGTTAGCGCCTATGGTCCGGAGCCAGCCAAAGAAATCAAAGTCATCACGCGTAAAATGCGAGATGAGATCCTGTTGGCGAATTCAGGGATTTCCGAAGTCGCCAAAGATTCAATTCAAACAAAACAATATGATGCCTACATTGAAAAGCTTGGTGAATTAGCCAATCACACTGATACCGGCGTAGAGGTTGTTAACCGTATTTACCGTGCAGTCAGCTATTTTGAAACAGCTGGAAAAAGCGATCTTGCGATTAAAGTGCTTAACAAGATCCAGGAAAAAGCCGCTGAAAGGACAGACCCGATCGCGAGAATACAGGCATTGAGAATCTGCAAATTTGGATTGATTCGAAACAATCAAGTTGGCAAACGCATTGATCTATCCGACACAACCGCTGACGGCCAGCCATTGGCTACAGAAAAATTCCAGGACGTACCCGCGTTGATCGTTTTTTACTCCCCCAACGATCCGGTTAATACAAGACTCTTTCAGGATCTGCGAGAATTGCACCATCTGGTTCAGGCTTCGGGTGTAAGATTCATCACGATTTCGGTCGATGAATCGCGACAGGGGAACCTTGATTTAGGATTCAACCCAGCATGGGACAATATCGCCAGTAGCCAAAAAAACACCAGCGAAATATTCAAGAGGTGCCCAGTTTCGCACGTCCCATATTTTGCGTTGGTTGATAGACAGGGAGAGCTGAACGCAATAAACGTTCCACTAACAACGTTGAAGACAAGAATCGAAGCTTTGGTATCAAAACCCGTGACTGTCAATTCAGATCCGCAGCTTTCACCAGAATCATCGGAAACCGATTCGAGGCCCTGAATGAAATTCAACTTTAGTGGGCTCAGCGGCCAAACCATAAATTACTTCTTGCCCGCGGCCCTAGTCTTAAGAACTGCATTGCCCCCATGCGGGATTTTGTCGGTTGCAGCAAAGTCTTGAATGGACAACAGTTCCCGAATCGACTTTAGCACATTCTGTAAAAGCTGGCTTTGATATCGATATGGATTGGAAGCAAGTGCAATGGTTCTAAAAGGTTTCGGGCCGGTCAACGATCGGTAATGCACTTGATGATTGGGGTGGGGCTCACATGCCATACGTGGAACGAATGAAATGCCGTGACCAAGTGAAACCAGATTCTGTACAGTAACCAGCTGATGAATTCTTGTGGTCACAACCGGCTGAAAGCGATTCTGGTTGCAAAACGATTCGATGTTTTCCACAAGGCAATGAGCCTCATTCAAAAAGATAAATGGCTCTTCGGCCAAATCCTCGACCGTGATTTCTTCAGCAGTACAAAGTTCATGATTCTTAGGCAGCGCCAGCAGCAATTCTTCCTGGTACAGCGGTTCGACCGACAAATATTTTGATTCGACCGGTAGCGCCACAATGCCGGCATTGATTTCCCCGTTGGAACACTGCTTCAACAAATCAACCGTAACGTTTTCACCCACGACGAAATTCGCTGAATCAAACTGCGTTGCAATTGAATTCAGCAGTCGCGGCAAAATATACGGACCTACCGTTGGAATTGCAGAAATACTGACGCGACCCGTCTGACCATCGTCGGTGATTTGCCGCTTCGCATCATCGACAATTTGAAGGATCTTGTCCGCGTGAGTCTTCAGCAAATTTCCGGCGGTCGTCACTTGGATCGTACGACCTTGCCGCTCGAAAAGCGGTTGTCCAAGTTCCTTTTCCAACTTTGCAATCTGTTGACTCAAAGCCGGTTGAGACACCGAGCATTCTTTGGCTGCCCGTGTAAAACTTCTTTGCTCAACAATCTTTATAAAATATCGAAGCTGACCCAAGTCCATGAGAAAAAGCCTGTTAGCTGCAGAATTAACAGGCGACATTATCAGGCTATTGAGTTTGCATTGCAAACACTTTTGCGAATAAAAAATTAAGACGTGCTGACAAAAAGAAAAAGCCGCTTTTTGCGGCTTTATGTGGTTGATTCTTTCGTGGACAAGCTGGCGTGATACGCAACTATGGAGTCACGGTGCCACCACTTCCCGCAAATACGCTCTGGAATGTATCTTGAAAAAGCACTTCCTGAGGCACCGCTGCGTACAGCGTTTGTGTCAAATACAAATCCACTGCTTCGGAAAGCCGTTGGATCGGTTTGCGTGGAATCAGCACGATATCGGAATCACGAATGAAAATTTCATCCGATGGAACCGGTTTTCGCCCGTGAATCGCTCCGGCCAAATCCAAGCGAGTCGCAGTTAGACGCCATGACTCATCCCGGCGGAACACAATGACGTTTCGCAAGTTTCCGCCTTGCAGATCCCCTTCTGCTAACGCGATCGCCTGCAGCACAGTCGTTGGGCCTTCTAATTCAAAACGTCCAGGAGTAGTGACTTGACCCAGAACATAGACGAATCGTGGAGCTCGTTCGACCAGAACCGGAGTTACCTCAAGTCCTTTGACGCGATCGTCATATCGAGCGTTCACTTCGCGTCGAATTTCATCCAAAGTCAGACCAACCGCTGGAATCGAACCGATAACTGGCAACTGAACTGTACCATCTGGTGAAACCGTTGCCTGGCGAAGTTGTCCACCGACACCGCCACGAGCGTCAACCGCATCACGGATGTCTCTAAGCGGGGTATCGCCTTCGACAATTTGAACCAGGATAGAAGGGTCTTTGATATATTGTTCGTACAGCTCGTTAAGCTCATCCTGTAAGTCTGACAAGGTCTTGCTGGCAGCACGAACTTGACCGATCAAAGGTAGCGAAACCATTCCGTCGGACAAAACGTTGACCAATGGCTGATTGATCGATTCGTCGGTCGCGGACGAAATTTGAATCACGTCGCCCACGAAAATCTGATACGCTCGCATTGATTGCCGGCGATTGAGATAGTAGACGAATTCCAGTTGATCATTAACTCGTAGACGATATTCAGGAACGTGTGGGGTTCGATGCGGTCCGATGTATTCGCCGTAGGCAAACATTTCCCACGGGACAAGTTGCGAGTCGCCAAAATTAGCTTCGCGGCACAAGTTTTTGCAAACGTATTCGTTGACTCCCAAAACTGATTTCACGGCACCAGGTGCTTGCGCTGATGGTGGCTGATTCGTTCTATGAAGCTGTGGTCGACGCGTTCGAACACTTTCGCACGGACATGGACGCGAGCTTGAACGCCCGCCACTGATTTTTGGCCATCGAGCCGTTGGGGCGTTGCAGCCACAATTCGGGCCGCAATTTCCGTCGCATGTGTATTGGACGAGACGAATCTGATTGTCCTGTAGGACTTCAGTTTCAATCTGCGACGCGGTATACGGCGAAGCTGAACGTTGACCAGATACTTCGCCATCGAAAGGCTCATTGCTTTGAAAAGCAGTGGTCGTGCTCGCAGTCACGACCGCTAATAATATTGCGGCTGCAACAGAATAACCGAAAACCTTATGCATTTTCATTTTTACTTCCTTGCATCAACTGAAAATCTGGTTGGCAACACCAACTCAAAATGACATCGCTTTGGTTACGAATCCGTTTTTAGGCGATTCGCACTTTATTAAAACATCTTCTTCAAAATCGTCTTGAACTTTGATTCCTGCTGTGAGCCAGTATTGGCTGGAGCTTGCTGCTCGTGCATGGCAGTACGCAGTGCTGCTGGCTCGCTACCTCCATTGGCAAATTGCTCTGGAGCAACCCAGTTAATTTGTTGAGTCGATGGCGGCGAATTCATCATTCGTTGGAACTCATTACTCGCAAGCTGTGCCAGTTGGTTTTCTCCAAGTTGTTGATGAATGAAGGCCAGGTTTTCCCAGGCTTGGGGAACCTGCTGGATTTTCAGGCTGTGTAAAAGCAGATTCTTTGCCTGATCAAGCCGGCCCGTTTTCGCTAACAACACAGCCAATTCGTTGGCACTCTTGTAATTGTTATCGTTGCATTCCAGAGCTGCCCGGTGATGAACAATTGCTTTAGCGTTATCCAGTGGACTGCCTTCGATGATGTCCTTGCCTTTGACAAGGTACAGTTTCCCGAGGCAAAACATGGCTTCGCTGGCAACGATTGAATTTCCGCCCGCAGCCGCCAGGTTTTTCCGGACGTAGTTGTAGTATTCCTGCATGGCTTGAACTGGTGTCATTTGCTCCATTTGAGCAACACTCAGAATCTGTAGTTCGTGGTTGCGTGCAATCGAAGCTACGTCCACTCGGCCATTGCTCTCGCCTTGTGCGAAAAAGAAATCATCCGCGTCTTTAAGTGCAACGGTCGCCCGATGCAGACTATCGGTGTAGCCTTGTGAGCCTGTTTGGTAGTCGTGAGCTTGTGCGATCAGTCGCATTGCGTCGTGGAAAGAATTTTTCGCTCCAAACGCAGCACCTCGGCGAGCCAACGATTTGCCGTACTCGATTTGCTGTACAGCCTTCACTTTTACCCCAGAGGGAAGCTCTAACGCATGCTGTGGAAGCGATACTTGCGGTTCCATACGAACTGGCATCTGTTCCAATTCAGCCGGAATTGATTCCTGCGATTCGAATTCGAATAGCTCGTCCTCCATGCCCTGCTCAAACACTTCAGGCATCACTTCGGTTAGTTGATCAAGCTCAGGCATTTGGCTTGAATCCATGTCTTCGAACTGATTCCGTATTGAAACATTCTGCATGGGAGCGTCCTGCATGGGAGCGTTCTGCATGAGAGCGTTCTGCATGGGAACATTCTGCATTGGAGTGTTCTGGATCGGAGCGTTCTGGATCGGAGCGTTCTGGATCGGAGCGTTCTGGATTGGATCCTGCAAAAATGTGTCGTCCAACATCTGATGGTCAACGCTATGGATGTCTCTGGCCGGAACAGTCGTTGTGTAGACGCCGTCTCCTTCTTCACTTGGCATCCGCTCAAGCTCAATGGCTTTTCCGAACGGAGATTTATGTTGCTGGCTTTGTCCCTTTTGATATACGTACAAAGCGACGCAAGCCACCAAAAGAACGCCCCATTTAAAACTTCCCAAATTAGCCATTTGCCAACACCTTGAAATCGAATTTTAAAAGCCCACACCCTACGGCGGGATTCACGTTTCCAAGAGTTGTATCGACCTTGACGACAGTTCTAGCTCATCCGATTGCGCCGATAGTACCAAATTTGTTTGCACAAAAGATCAGTCAATCGTAACAATCGTAAAACTCAAACACCCAAATTGGCCCGAAAGTTGAAGCGTTTTTCGCAAGACCCGCGATCCGCAAACTCAACCCAAATTAGCAGGTCCACTTAATCGGACGGATGGCCAGATTTCGATGCTAAATCAAGCGAACGAATACAGCATCCGCTTGATCATGGTTCAAATGCAAGGCCCTGCCCTCACAATCCAGCGTCCAGGTATTGCCGTCGTCGCTGCGTTCCCCCGCAACGACTCTTTGCCCAACTTCCAATTCGATTTCGCCTGCGTTTTTGGCAATTCTGCAAACTTCAGCCTGATCTCCAGTTCGTAAAAGACTGGCACGAAATTCACGTCGACTTCCCTGCTTCATCTCATCTTCAGGAATTTCGGATCCATGTGGGTCGATTAAAGGATGCCCAAGTTTGTCGTCCAGATAATCTACCGTTGCCTCGTCGCTGATGTGCTCCAGCCGGTGTGCCTTGGTATGAATTTCTGCTTGCGGAGTATCGGTTCGCGTCAGGTAGGTTTCCCAAAGCCGATGCGCACGAACCAGGCGGCTCGCCTCGCGACGCCCTTTGTCAGTCAATTCGACAATGTTCTTGTTACTCTCATTCAAGTAGTCCTGCCGAATTAACGCCGCTATTGCCGATTTGATTTTTCGATTTGGAGACTCTACTTTACGCAACAGTGCGCTCATTGACATCCGACGATCTTCCGCACGCCAAACAGCGCCCAGAACATCTTCACGAATTTCCTGAGGAATCGCATTCGCTTTTCGTATCCAGTCCGCCAACAATCCGTAACGCGGCGCAACGACTAGCACAAGCATAAACAATAACGTCATCGTGACTACGATCGATGATCCGGGCGAAGCGCCGAAAAGAATCGCTAAATAGAATCCAACCCAGTACCCTACCGCGGCGATGAAAGCACTGATCAATATCATTCTGTCCAGGCGATCGGACAACAAATAGGCCGTTGCCGCAGGCGTAATGATTAATGCAACAACCAGAATAACACCTGCCACACGCACACCACTGACGACCACCAGCGAAGTGCAAGCTGTCAACAAGTAATCAACCGCCACAACTGGCACACCGATCGATGCAGCCATTACCGGATCAAAGCTTGTGATTTGAAGGGGGCGATAAAACAACAGTACCATGGATAAAACGAACGAAGTTACGATGGCGATCAGCCACAATTCTGAATTTGAAACCGAAAGAACGCTGCCAACGATAAAGTGGTAGATATCGATATGAATCAGGCTTCCAACACTTTTTAATGAAACCGCAAATGCTCCGGCCGCAAAAATGCCCGTATACATAATCCCAATCGCGGTATCCTGTTTAATACGGGAAACTCTGGTGACAAACCCAATTAACGCGACCGTGACCACGCCAGCCAATATCGCTCCGATCAGCATTCCACCAAGGTTTGCTTCGGAACCAAATATCAGCTTCATAATCAAGTAACCGCCAATCACTCCAGCCAGCATTGAATGCGCGATTGCGTCGGCTAAAAAAGACATCCCGCGCAACACAATGAAGCATCCGATGACGCTGCAAACGATCGAAACAAGCGTGCCCACGATCAACGGTTTGATCAGATAGCCCTGTTCGATTTGCAAATTGACCAAGCTTTCGTATATTCCGTCCATCGCTAATCCGCCTCATCGGTTGATCGCAGATCCGATTTGCTAAGTTCAGCAAACACCCGCAAGTTGCCTTCATAGACCTGGCACAACAACTCGGGGTCGAGGATCTTTTTCGGCGGTCCAAATCCGAACATCCTTTGCTTCAACAACAGCAACAAGTCAAAATATTCCGCCGCCGTCGCCAGATCATGATGGACGACGACCAGCGTTTTGCCTTGCTGCTTGGTTTCTGTTAATACATCCAGAATCGCTCGTTCGGTCGCCGCATCCACTCCGGCAAAGGGCTCGTCCAACAGCAGAATATCAGCATCTTGCGCCAAAGCCCGCGCCATAAACACCCTCTGCTGTTGCCCGCCAGAAAGCTGTCCAATTTGACGATGCGACAATTCCTGCATGCGAACCTTTTTCAAAGCTTCATCAGCAAGTCTGTAATCTTCCGGTGTCAAATTTTGCCACCACCGCCGATGGCCATATCGACCCATCGCAGCCACCTCACGTACCGTTACCGGAAAGTCCCAGTCGACGGCTCCACGCTGAGGAACGTAGGCAACTTTACCTTTGGTAGTCGTTGCCACCTGGCCGAACAAAAAAACTTCGCCGACATCTGGTTTGACAAACCCCAGGATCGATTTGATCAATGTCGATTTGCCGGACCCATTGGGGCCGATAACGCCAACCAGTTTGCCCGCCGGAATCTCAACCGAGATATCGAGCAATGCAGGAACCGGGCCGTAGCTGACCGTCAGATCCCTTACATCAATCGCGATATCGTTCTTGGCTGATCTAATCATTAATGATTGTGGTTGTTTTGGTCATTTGCATCGCCGGGTGTCCCGACAACTTCAAAAAAGATAGATGGGGAAATAGATGTTTCTCCTGGACTTAACCAATGCGTCTGGTCTGCGACCAATCTTTTTCCTCGCAACAATTTCACTCGTATCGCATTGGTTCGTTCCGCATCAAAATCCTGATCATCCAGTCTTGCCAGATTGGCCTGCAGGAAAATCTCATTGTCGCCAACTTCAATTCCGTCGACCGACTCAATGCGTACGTTTTCAGATGCCGGAATCAATTTTTCACTACGAAAGATGTCGACTCCCTTCAATTGCACGACCAATGATTCAACGACCCCGTAATCAGGATCCGGGACACAAGCAAACGTGCGTTCGATCTGTATGCTCCATGCCGCATCATCAAATTCAACTTCGATCTGTTTAGGGGTGCGACGAACGCTATCTGCAAATTTTGTGTAGAAGTGTGCTCCGAAAAGCAAAAACACTGACATTACAATTGCAGCTACAATTCGCATGGCAATTCCGCTATTGCAGGGACTGAATGATTTTCAAGACGTTTTCGCGCATCATTCCAATGTAGGACTCGCCAGCTGTACCAGCTGCGCCCATCGCATCGGAATACAACTTGCTACCAACGATGACTCCCGCGTCACGGGCGATACCTTCGATCAATTCAGAATTAGTCGAAGATTCAATGAAGATTGCTTTGACGCCACTGTCGCGAATTTGCTTCACGATTCCCTGACGCTTTTCAGGCGTTACTTCGGAAAATTCACCTGTCGTCCATCCAACGGGACTAACCGGCTTAAAGTTGAACGCATTACAAAAGTAGCCAAACGCATCATGATGAGTCACAAGCACCCGCCGATTGGCAGGAATAGAGCCGACTGTTTTCCGTACCCATCCTGCAAGAATTCCAATTTGTCGGGTATACAATTCGCTGCGTAATCGGTAATGCTTTTCGTTTTCAGGATCCACCTTACAAATCGCGTCGGTGATATTGTTTACGTAGATAATGGCATTCTTGGGATCGAACCAGGCATGCGGATCTTTAACAACCTGTTCGCCTTCCTGCAATTCAAGCGGTGCTACACCCGTAACGCAGGACACGATCGGCTTTCCTGCTTCTTTCGCCAGGTTCTCCATCCAGCTATGTCCTTCGAGATTCCACCCGTTTTGCACACACAAGTCGGCCTTTGCAACCAGTTTCGCGTCATCGGCTCCAACTTCGTAAGTGTGTGGATCTTCAGCCGGTCCCAATACACAAATGACTTGCCAATGGTCACCAACAATTTGTCGAGTAAAATCTGCCGTCTGAGTCGTTGAACAAACGGCAACCAACTTGCCATCGTCACTGCCAATCGCTGGGCTGACAGACAACAACAGCAGCAGCGTCAAAGCGAAACAGCCAAAATATTGCTCGCACCATCTTTTTACATGTAGATAGTCCATGGACAAATCTCCAAACATCAACAAAATTTGATTGAGTTGAGGGAATTCAAAACTGGTTTGAATGGCCCTCAATGATTAACGAACATTCCAGGTAAAATGAACACTGCCCAAATTGTAGCCTATGCTACACTTTGGTCCAAGCGATAATAGGTTGACCATGTCAGAATTGATAACCATAAATTCACTCCCTGCCGACGAATACCAACCTTATTTCCAGCCCTATATCGATTTGGCTGGTTCCGGGGATATCCGCCAGATACTTCGCCAACAAATGGCGGCTTTTCAAGAGCTTTACGGGCAGATCGATGAACCAGCTTCCCAGATCGTTCACGCTCCATACAGTTGGACGATTCGACAAGTGGTTGGTCATTTGATCGATGGGGAAAAAATATTCAGCAGTCGGGCCTTGAGAATTGCATGTGAAGATGGACAGCCATTGCCTGGCTTTGACCAGGATTTGTTCGTCGAAAATTCAGGCTACAACGATGTGACGTTGGCGAAACTGGCTGAAGAATTCATTTCCATGCGTCAGAGTAATTGTTTGATGTTCGAAAGATTTTCAGACAAGATGTGGCAGCAGTCTGGAAGTTGCGATGGTAAAAACATTTCTGTTCGCGCGATCGCCTGCGTTATGGCAGGACACATAAACCATCACGCAGCGATTGTCGCAAAGCGAATTGAAAACTGAAATTGAAACTCAACGATGAAACGAGAAAAACCAACTTCCGACCAGACACTGCCACCAGTGTCCCAACTCGTAGCCGAAAAACAGCAATCGCTGTTTCGATATACCGATCTCGATGGCAACGAACAAGTGCTGGATTTTCGTTCGCTCGTGGATTCTGACCCCTCCGTCATTCCAATGCCAGTCGATCGCGAAGGCTATAGCCCCGTCGAACATTCCGATCGCTATTGGGCCACCGGACACGGAGATCTACTGAACGTTCAATCTGCTTTGGAACGCTTCAGCCAAACCGGGAATGAAAAGGTTTTTGATTTTGGTTGTTCAACAGGTAGATTCCTGCGGCACGTCCATTACTTCACAAAGCTCGAGCCGCATGGCTGCGATTTCGCTCCGGCGAACGTAGATTGGTCAGCCGAACATTTGCCCCACGACATCAAAATCATTTTGAATTCAGCAGAACCAAATCTGCCTTATCCAGACAAAACCTTTGACATCGTGACGGCCTTTTCGGTCTTTACGCACATCGACGCTGGCGAATTAGAATGGCTCAATGAATTGACTCGGATCACGAAAAGTGGCGGCTTGTTATATCTAACGATCCAGAACCAGTCGTCATGGGGCAAGGTCGTTGATCGGCCTGGCATGCTGGACCATCTCCAGCGAGCCAATCAAATCGAAGGCAATTTGCAAGTGGATGAAGATTTGTTTGCTGCGGAAATGCCAACCGATCGAATTGTGTTCAGAATGTCGAATTCGGAAGTCTACAACTGCAATGTCTGGGTCACAAACAAGTACGTTCAAGAACACTGGACGGATTCATTAGAACTATTGCAGATATCCGAAAACGCCCACAACAGTTTTCAGTCGGTCGTTGTGCTTCGCCGCAAGTAAGCTCAAACGACCTTCGACGCCGTTTGCCGGAACCGAATTACTTGACCAAATAAATCCCGGTCGCCGTGATCTTCAAGTCGATATCCTTGTCCGCTTTGCCTGTCCCTTTGATCACAACTACATCACCGTGTTCAATCGGCAAAAGTTCATCGACTGTAAAAGGCAGCGCTTTCTTGTTCTCGTCGACAAACACAACGGCTGCTTTGGGAGCGGCGTTCATACGTCGCTTACAAAATGGGCAACTGCTGGGGTCGTGACCATCGCCACCATGATCTGAGTCTTCCAAAATCTCTCGAACCAAGACGATCGCCTTGTCCTTTTGGCCCGCAAAAGCTTTTAAATCCAGCCAGCCTTCAACGACGACCTGTTCCGATTCGGCGATTTGCTCGGTCGCAGCTCCAATCGTTGTGATTGGATCCGGTTTTGTATCCAACAACAGACTCGACCGCCCAGCCACCAATTGCGAATCTTCTTTGACAGTGCAGCCCGAAAATATTCCACATGCCAACACAGCGACCAGTAGATACCTGGAAATGAAACCCGTTTTCATCTTAGTTTTCCAAATGCATTCAAAATTAAGTTCATATGATTATACGAACCAGGCTGGCTAAAGTTCAATTGGGCAATCCAACACGAAGTCTTCCCAGTATTTCAACGTTGCGTTTCATCGCCTCGATAAAATCCACACCAGGTTTGTCCAGCAAATCGATTTCAATCGCCTGCAGACCACACTGGTCAATACATTCCTGAATCTTGGGCGAAAGTTTGAAATGGGTCAACACAACACTGGCGTCGGCTTCTTTTTGTTCTCGAATTAAATTGGCTTTTAATTCGTCTAGATCCTTGATATCAGCGGCAGAAAAATAAAGCAAATGGTGATCGCCCAACTCCAAACTTCTGGCAAAAATTTTCAAATACGGACTAATGCAAATCGCCGGCTTTTTGTCGGCCAACCTGAATTCAGCGGTAACTTCTTCCAGCTGGCCCAAATCCGTTTCCAACAATTTTAGATTACTACGGAATTCGGTTTCAAATTCTGGGTAGACCGCACATAAAGATTCACAAATTGCTGCTGATTGCTGACTGGCCAAATTTGGATCCAACCAACAATACGGAACAAAGTAGGCGTGTGAATGTTCGCCCTGTGGCCCATGCGAATGAACGATCTGGTAATCGTTAACTTTCAAATAGTCATTCAGTTGGAAATTTTGGACGCTGTTGCACAATTTTGATTCGTCGATCGAAACCTGAGTGAGCCATTCTGCGTACCGGGCTCCGGGGCCATTGATGACAAACAGATCAGCGTCTTGCATTGCAACAACTTCTGCGACCGACGGCGACCAGTTTTTTGGGTCATCCGAATCAGCAGCAGGAAATTCCACCGTTACCAATTCGCCTGCAATCCTTTCAGTCAAATACTGCAAGGCATAACTGGCCGCAACCACGCGATTGGATTTTGCTTCGGACTCGGCGCCCTGTTCTTCGTCCTGCGTCTGGCATCCAGCCAGGAACAGCATGAACAACAAGATCGCCATCGAATGTTTACTAATCACCGCTCTGTCCAACGTCTCCATTAGCCCCCTCCGGCAACACTTCAACATGAACCAGTTCAACACACCGTCGGTTGGCTTGCTCAACTCTAAAGCGAACATTGTCCAAAACCAGGTCGCGACCCGAACGAGGAATCTCATTCAATTGCTTCATGATCAACCCCGACACCGTATCGAATTCCTGATCCTCTGGCAGTTTCAATCCCATCGCTTCATTTAATCGATTGACATGGGTTGTACCGGCAACTTCGGCCGTTGTCGCGCTGATTCGGCGGATGTCGTCCATTTCGTCTTCATCCGTTTCGTCCACAATCTCACCGACGATCTCTTCCAGGACGTCTTCAATCGTCACAACGCCGGCCACACCACCGTATTCATCTTTTACGATTGCCATGTGCACATGTTCGTCCAGAAAAATCTGTAGCATCTCATCAAGCAGCGTACTGTCTGGCACTTCCAGCGGCTCGCGAATCAATTTCTGTAGCGGACGGCGCTTGCTTTCGCTGCGAAGCGATTCACGCAACAAATCTTTGGCATACAGAATCCCAATCACGCTATCGAATTTGTCAGTATAGACCGGGATTCGCGTACGGCCTGATTCGACAACATAGGTCAACATCTGCTCCCAATCGGTTTCAATCTCCAAGGCATCAACTCGAGAACGCGGCGTCATGATTTGCCCCACATCGTTGTCGTCAAGTTCCATTACGCCTTCGATCATGTCGCGCGTATCTTCGTCAATATGACCGTCGTGCTCCGCTTCAGCGACCATCGACATGATTTCATCTTCTGCGGCTTCTTCTTCGATTTCCACTTGCTCCTTTTCGGAAATCCCACTTGCTCTAAAAATCGTTTGTTCAACCAATTCTGCAGTCACCATCAACGGCCACGCCAAACCGGAAACCACCCACCAGACGCGCCAGGTATAAAACAGAAACTGATGCGCCGAAACTTGCGAAACGCCCCAGGGAACCAGGCTGCCCAGAAACACCAAACCGAAACAAACCAGCGCAACGGAAGACCAGAAACTTGTCGCCGTCAATTCGTTGTTTGAAATGAACAAGAAATAACAGGTGCACGAAACCGCGATCCCCGCCGCAACCATAAACAACAACAGCGTGCCCAGCGAAATCCGTTCCCGCAAATCAAAAATCTCGCCGAATCGGTCACTGCGTTTTTGTTGACAATATTCTTCGAGCTCGTGCCATGACACCAGATGCACCACCTGATGCGCTATCGCAGACATCGCTGTTACCGCCCAGCCAATCATCGCTGCAATCCAAATCAGATTCGGATCCATCAGCTCTGTCCTCCGTCGTCCTGATCATCGGGGCAACTATAACTGATTCCAAATCGGCTCGTGTAATCCTGTTCAGCTTCGCGCATCGCTTCGCGTTTCGCCGGGTCTTTGTCATCAAATCCAACCAGATGCAACATCCCATGAATTAAATACAGCAACAATTCGTCGACCACATCCACACCTACTTCATCGCCGCTGGTTTGTGCTGTATCGGCGCTAATGATTACTTCACCGACAAGCAAACGCTGTTGTTCGTTTTTTTCGAGTACAAAACTCAAGACATCCGTTTCATAATCGTGATCCAGATATTGCCGATTGAGTTCGTGGATGGTTGGATCATCGACAACCGCAATGCTGATTTCGCCATGGGACCAATCATGGTCTTTCAAGATCGCCGTGCAAATCTCGCGAATTCGATCTTCAGACAGCTCGATCGAATGCTGTATGGATACATCGACACCTATCGGTTCGGGTTCGGGTTCCGGTTCGATGACCGGATCAGGCTGTTTGTTGGTCTGGGTATTTGACTCGGGCATGATACATCGCGTTGAGCGACTTAATTAGAGTTTCCTGGATGATATGCAGTTGCTGTAAAGTTATTGCACATTCATCAAATTGTCCATCATCCAACTTCTGTTTTGCAATATCACTGACAAGATTCTCAATTCTTGACGGCGTTGGCTCGCGCAACGCACGACTAGCACTTTCAACCGCGTCGGCAAGCATCATAACCGCTGCTTCTCGAGTTTGCGGTTTGGGGCCTGGGTAACGGAAATCGATTTCTTTCACTTCCGTACTATCCTCATTCTCTTCACTTTGACGCGTGGCACGATTAAAGAAATAACTAACCAGAGTCGTTCCATGATGTTGCTCAATCAAATCGACAATGCTCTCAGGCAAATTATGTTGACGCGCCATTTCCGCGCCCTCCTTGACATGCGCGATGATCACCAGCGTACTCATCGCCGGATTCAAATCATCATGTTTGTTTTCTCCGCCCGCCTGGTTCTCGATGAAATACTCAGGCTTGCTGATTTTACCGATGTCATGAAAATACGCACCGACACGGCAAAGTAATCCATTGGCACCAATCGCCTTGGCAGCCGCTTCACTAATCGAAGCAACATTGATGCTATGGTTGTAAGTACCTGGAGCCCGCTGAACCAGTTCCTTCAACAGCGGATGATTTGCGTCGCTCAATTCCAGCAGACTGATGTCCGTTTCAATTCCAAACCAATGCTCAAGGAAAGGCAGCATGGCCGTCATGAACAAACCAGAGAACGCCGCACTGGCTGCAAACCACGTCGCGTCGACAAACAATGCATTGGAAAGCGGCTGTCCCATCAGGTATTGAACGCCAAGCACCGTTGGAAATACCGCTGCTGCGACCGTGAATCCAACGTAAACCAATTTCGTTCGACTGCGAATGGCCCGGCACAACAACGCTGCAGTCGTCGATGCGGTCGACAGAACAACCAGTTCGCCCAAACCGTAGCCGTGACAAACCGAATAAGTTAATGCCACCATTGCGCTAAGGAAAATCGAAAGTTCAATTCGGTATGCAATCGCGACGATAATGGCGAACATCACAATCGGCACCATCTCTGCCCGCCAGTTTACGTCGTAAGAAAAGATCCAGGCGATCGCCAACGTAGCTGAAAACAAACCCAACAACGTTACGAAGTGGCGAATATCAAGCAGCAAATCGTCGTCTCGATAATATAAATAGCCCGCAACCAGTGCACCCACCGCGAATAGAAATCCAAAGAACGCACCCGTTCGAGAAAGACGCTGTGAAACCGTTTGGCTGGCGACCAGCGCCTGATGCTCAGCCGCCAACAACGCAATGTCGGTTTCATCAAGCGGCTCTAAGCCACCAATCACCGACTCTTCGACACCACGGTAGCTTTCAAGAGCGTCACCGGGCAAATACTGTTTCATCTTGTCTTCGACTGCAGACGCCGCTTTCTTTTGGCCCATCTTCGAATTGTCTTCGTCCCAGGACAACGTAACCGGCAATCGTGGCTTGAGCCAATTGTAAAGTCGTTCTGCAGCAGCGACCGGCTCAGCAATTACTTCATGGTTTTTACTCAATTCCGAGATCAAGTTTGCTCGAAGTTCATCCAGCACTTCGGCCATTCGAACCTCAGAAACCGAAACCTCAATCGCGTCGTCAATGCTGCTCTGATAAACCTGGATCTTCTGTACGCTACCGTTACCCAGATCATGTCCAAGGTTGCGCAACAAACCGCGACGGCGAATATCGGTGAACGCATTCTCAATTGACTTGCCAGTAACGGCTAATTGTTCGTCCTTTGCAAAAGCATTTTTAAATCGATCGAACTCTTTTTCGGTGTCTTCATTTGGCAGCGGAAGACTGGTTTCCAGATCAATACTCCAAAAACGTGACCACAGATTATTGGAAACCAGTTCCGAGTAAGTCTTTTGCTTGACTTCGAACAATTCATCAAGCAAACCCTGTCGCAATTCATCCAATGGGCGTGAATTGTTCACGTAGTACATTGGGAAATTTCTCTGAGCCTTGCTGCGAGCAAGTAATGTCGCATCGCGATCAAAAGACTCAAACGAGGTACGAGCATGCAAATTTCTCAGCGGAGCGATCCGCGTGCGATAGGGAAATGGCGGATCCCAAGCGTTCATTAATACATACAGCCCCGTCGCAAACGCAAGGAACAACCCAATCCGTATCCACGTGGCCGGCTGGCTTAGAAACGTATGGACGTTATGAAACGGACCTTTGGGAACCGGTAACGTCCATCGACGGCGATTGGCGGATTTAGCCATGAGATTGGCGACTCGGAAACGCGTTCCGAGCTACTCCTTGGGCTCGTTAGCACGAAACGGCACAACCTCAGAACTGTCATCACGACGGTCCTGATTTTCGTAAGCTTCCACAATCTTCTGAACCAGTTGATGCCTGACGATATCCGCCTGACTAAGTGTGACAAATTCCACGCTGTCAATATCTTTCAATCGACGAATCGCATCGCGCAAACCACTTTGCTGTTTCGACGGCAAATCGGTTTGAGTCGGATCGCCCGATACAACGATTTTTGATTCGTTGCCCATTCGCGTCAGGAACATTTTCATTTGTGCGATGGTTGTGTTTTGTGCTTCGTCCAAAATGATAAAGGAATCATTGAGCGTGCGTCCTCGCATGTAAGCAAGCGGAACGATTTCGATAACGCCTTGCTCGACAAGCCTCTGCATCTGATCAAAACCAATCATTTCATTGGTCGCATCCAACAGCGGACGCAAGTAAGGATTGATCTTCGCTTGCAGGTCACCCGGCAAAAACCCAAGACTTTCACCAGCTTCAACCGCCGGTCGAACCAGGACAATTTTGCGGATTTCCTGATGCTTCAAAGCTTCAACCGCCATCGCTACGGCCAAGTAGGTTTTACCTGTACCCGCCGGTCCACAAGCAAATACGATCTCGTTATCGCGAATCGCATTCACGTAATTCAATTGCCCTTCGGTGCGCGGACGAACTTCGCGGCCTACTTCAAGGACATCGATCGATTGTACGCTGCGTGGGGGTGGTGCTTCACCAAGCACTCTGGCAATCGTCACATCAAACAAATCAGGGCTAAGGTTGCCGCGACGCCGGACGATTTCAGTCAACAGCTCGATGGCTTCCGTTGCATGTGCAACAGCCTGGTTCTCACCTGTAATTCGAATCTGTCCACTTCGATGAGTAATATCGACTTCAAATTTATCACGAAGTCGACGCAGGTGTTGATCCTTTGCGCCGAAAAGTGGAAGAACCAGATGCGGCTCTACCGAAGAAATAGTAGCTTCTGTCATTTATTGGCGGTGGCGTTGTACACCGCACCTTTGGGCAAGTAACAATGACCAAATATAGCTGACGAAAATGCCCACTTGTAGCAGGCAAAACAGCTATCACGATTATAACGATTTTCGAACCCTGAAAGCCCGAATGCGTTAACGAATCAATCGATTCTTGTCTTTTTTAGGCGTAAAAAAGATCAAACATTCTTCGACACCATTCTAGTAACTTGTCAGTACCCACAGAAAATAGGAAATCGGCGCGGCCAACACAAGTGAATCTGTAACATCAAGCACACCACCTAAACCGGGCAACCACGTACTTGAGTCTTTCAGTTTTGCATCACGCTTAATCATCGATTCTGCCAGATCGCCAACCACACCGGCCAACGTAACGGCAACGCTATAAACGACAATCCAGACCCAGGAAATGTTCAGCGTTAGTTTGAAAATATATGGCGCGACCAAATAGACAACAATTGCGCAACCTAAGAGCGCTCCAAAAACGCTGCCCACCAGTCCTTCGATCGTTTTACCGGGACTCAATTTGGGCGCAAGCTTGTTCTTGCCAAACGATTTCCCCACAAAGTAGGCAGCGGCATCTGACATCTTTACGGTCGCAATTAAAGTAATCAACGCAACCATCCCCTGGCTGTTTTCGTGCATCAATAAACGGTGCCCGATCAGAAATCCAAACAACAATATCAACTGAACATGCAACATCACCAGCAAGCCCAACCGTGTGGTTGCCAATCCATCGTCTTCGAAGCGAATGATCTGCAGCAACAACGTCATACCCAGCGCGAATGTCAGCCCCATCAATGACCAACCAAAATGCCCAATCGCACAATCAACCGGATAGTCAAGCCACAACACCGGCGCACAACAAATCGCAACACTGACGCCCGCGATCGCAATATTCTGTTTGTAGCCGCGCCCAGCCAGATGTTGCCCAAACAATCCGACAAGTTCATACGCCGAAGCCATCGCGATAACAATCGCAAGCACGGCCAGCACCAATCCGGATCGACCAGCCCAATCATCGAAACCAAGTCGGTAGTCGACCACAATCAGTCCGAGCAAGACTGAAACGATCACTGCAGCAGATACCAATCGCCTGCCTAACACGAATCTTCGCTCCCCAAATCGATTAAGCCACCATACCGACGCGTCCGCGACGCATAATCACCAATCGCTCGATATAATTCATCGATTCCGAATTCCGGCCAACATCTTTCGGTTACCCAAAGTTCCGAGTAGCTGATTTGCCAAAGCAAATAATTGCTGATCCGCATCTCGCCCGCCGTCCGAATCAACAAATCGGGATCCGTCATCCCGGCCGTATAAAGGCGATTTGAAACCAGACCTTCGTCGATGGCATCGACCGTCAAACTTCCGGAAACCAGGTCTTCGCCAATAGTCTTGATTGCATCGACGATTTCACCGCGTCCACCGTAATTAATCGCCAGGCACAAACACAGGCCGTCACATGATTCGGTCAACTGCAACGTCTTGTCCATTTCGGCTTGAACATCAGCGGGAATCCGGTCGCGTCTGCCAATGATCTTCAAACGAATATTGTTGTCGATCAGAGTCGCCCGCTCTTCAATCATATATTGCTGCAGAAGATGCAACAGAAAATCCAATTCATCCTGAGGCCGCTTCCAATTTTCGCTGGACAGACAATACAACGTCAATTGCTTGATGTTCAGCCGTGCACATTCTTCTGTGATCAGCCGAACCATTTTGGCTCCGTTCTGATGCCCAACAATACGTGGCTGATTCTGAGCGACTGCCCAGCGACCGTTACCATCCATGATCACAGCAATGTGTTCTGGACGCTGATCCTTGGGAACATCCAGTTCAGTTACATTCGACGGTTTGGCTGAGCCTTCGTTGGACACTTTTATGCGCCTGCTACAAGGTACTTGTCGTTCGCAATGCGTGTTCGTCCTGTAACGCAATCGTTTGCGCTCGATCCGGACCGACAGAAATATACTCTATCGGCACCCCAATCAATTCCTGCAGCCGATTAGCATATTGAATCGCTGCAACGGGCAAATCATCGACCGTTTTCGCATCCGTAATATCTTTCTGCCAACCTGGTAGCGTTTCGAATATTGGCTTAGCTCGACGCAACTCGGAAACCTGGCCGGGGAAATGATCGATCCGCTGGCCGTCAAGTTCGTAGGCAACGCAAACTTCGATTTCAGGTAATTCGCTCAGCACGTCTAACATCGTCAATGCAACAGCATCCACACCGCTTAACCGGCACGAGTATCGCGTAGCTACTGAATCGAACCAGCCGCAACGCCTGGGGCGTCCGGTTGTTGTTCCGTATTCGTTACCCATATCGCGAATGTGTTGTCCCGTTTCGTTTTCAAGTTCAGTAGGAAACGGACCGCCGCCAACACGCGTGCAATACGACTTGGAAACACCAATCGTTTTCTCGATCCACTTTCCCGGTACGCCGCTGCCCGTCGAAACTCCTACGCCGGAACTGTTACTGCTGGTTACAAATGGAAACGTACCGTGGTCAATATCAAGTAATGAACCTTGTGCGCCTTCGAACAAAATTCGCTTCTTCTGTTCAACCGCATCGAGCAACATCCGAGTCGTGTCGCTGATGTAAGGCTGCAGACGCCGTGCGTAACCGGCAAACTCTTCAATAATTTTTTCGGCATCCAGGCTGATGTCGTCTTCACAGATCGCCGAAAGCATTCGCGTTTTAACGGCGACGATTCTGGCAATTCGATCCGCAAAATCCGGCTCACTTAAATCACCCAAACGAATCGCATGACTTCGCCCAACTTTATCACGGTAACAAGGCCCGATACCACGCAACGTGGTGCCGATGTTGTCCTCGCCGCTGATCGCCTTGTTCCACAATTCGTCTTCCAGGATATGCCAAGGCATGACGACATGGGCCCGCTGCGAAAATCGCAAACGCTGCTCCAAAGAAATCCCGCGCGTGGTCAACGAATCCATTTCCTGCAGAATCGTTGCCGGGTGGATCACGACTCCGGCAGTAACCAGATTCATGACACCAGTATTCAGGACACCACTGGGAATCAGATGCAGCTTATAGACTTCATCACCGATGACGACGGTATGGCCAGCATTGGCACCGCCCTGAAACCGAACCACAAGATCCATGCCCTCGGTCATCCAATCGACCAATTTCCCCTTGGCTTCGTCACCCCACTGTAAGCCGACTATGCAATGACCTGGCACGCTCTACTCCTGAACCGTTGTGACAACAAAACCGCCTGAATTGATTATCCGTGTGGCTAACGCCAACACGGATTTATTGGCAAACCCGAAAGTCTAAAGTCGAATTTACCTAACGACAACCTGTAAGATTTCAGTAAAATGGCAATCACGTCAGATTTACGAAATCTCCCGTCAATCGTACGGAACAAACGCGAACGATAAAAATATATCTGCCCTAACCAAGTCAAAATCATGACCAAATCAATTCTACCCACATCTGCCTTGATTCTTTGCATCACATTTTGCGTTCCCGTATTGGGCCAAAGTAACAAGAAACGAACCAACAATAAGATCGACTCGGCAACACTCAAGGGTCGTATCGTTCAAAACGACCGCAAAGAGTTTGAGATTGATATTGAGGCTTTGAATCCACAACTGAACCAGCAAATTCCATTGCCCGAGCCGCCAATTCCAAAGAATTGGACTGAGATGTCCATCGACCAAAAAAAATCATGGGTCGAGAAATTCGAGGCGAGCGACAAAGGAAAAGCTTTTCTCCAAAACCGAAAAAAAGTGGCTGAGTCGGCGGCAAGATTCGAATTGAAAGTTGACGATGACGGGAACTTTGTTGTCTACGACGTTCCCCATGGCGTTTATGGAATGCGTGGAAGACTCGAAAAAGAAATGGATGACAAGACATTTGTATTTGAAGTCTTTGGACAAATCCAAATTAAAGACGAGGTCGAAGAAGTCTTGCTGGACCCGGTCATGGTCAGCGTCACTCGGATCCTGAAAATGGACGAACCGTTACCCGCTTTCAAAGTGCCAACCTTCGATGGCAAAGCATCCATCGTAAACGGACTGCTTAAAGACAAAAACATCCTTCTAAATTTCTGGTCGCTCGACAGTCCACCCAGCATCGATTTCGCGAAAACGATCCAGGAAACTTACAATAAGATCAAAGCCGAACACAACCTTCAGCTCATTTCAGTTTGCATTGGCGGCGATGCTAGAGACGCATTGAACCACGTCCAATCCAATAAATTTTATGGGTGGCACGGTCACGCGAAAGATTGGCAACATCCAATCGTCGACAGCTTTGGCGTACGCGTTATCCCCGCGCTTTACCTTGCCAATGACAAAGGCAAGATTCTGATGACCCACTATGATTTCAATCGCGCCTTCAAAACAGAAACTGAACTTCAAACGATCTTGACCAACGCGATCACTGGAAAGAACATGCCCACGCCAGTGAATGCGTCGGCCGATACGCCAGAAAAACGATAGCCGAAAAGGCGGTAAAACCGAAAGCTTTTAAGAAGCCGTTTTCGATTTGAAGGCGCGGGGATGAGCCCGTTCGTAAACCTGCTTCAAATTCGCAGTACTGACGTGAGTATAAATCTGAGTGGTTACCAGACTCTTGTGGCCCAGCAATTCTTGAACGCTGCGAATATCGGCGCCCCGGTCAAGTAAATGGGTCGCGAAACTGTGACGCAACGTATGCGGTGAAGTGCGACTGTCGAGCCCCGTTTCCCGCAAATACTTCTCCAGCATCCTCGCCACGCTTCGCGTCGAAATTCGACTGCCAAATTTGTTCAGGAACAACACCAACTCACTTTTCGAATCTGGCTTTCTGGCTTTCATCCAGCGTTTGATCGCTTTGACAGCATGTGAGCCAAGTGGCGCCAGCCGCTCACGCTTGCCTTTTCCTCGCACTCTAACGAAACCGTCCGGTAGATCGAGATCTGGCAAATCGATGCCAACCAACTCGCTGACACGTAATCCAGCTGAATACAAGGTTTCCAAAATTGCCCGGTCCCGCATCCCGGCGGAATCGTTAATTTTGGGAGCAAGCAACAACTTGCCAATTTCACTGCCACTTAGAAAATGTGGCAGCTTCCGCTCGCGTCGAGGGTTTCTAAGCGGCTTGGCGGGATTCGAATCGCATATCCCTTCGCGTTGAGAGAACCGAAAGAAACTTCTCAAGCAAGCGAGTTTGCGGGAGACGGATGACTTTGCATAGCCAGCATCGTGCATGGCGGCAACAAATGCTCTTAGATCTCGCGGAGTGATTGATGCTACTGATGGGCAGCTACCGTTGGTATCTTCCAGATACTCAATAAGAATTTCCAAGTCCTCGCGATAGGACTTGATGGTCATCTCAGAGCAATTTCTTTCGATTAACAAATATCGCAGAAAACGATTTATCGCTTCTTTCATAAATCGCTTTAGCCTCGCTCTGCCCCAGCCTAAGCAATCGGCTCTTCACCTGATAGCAAATCTTCCACCGCCTCAAATCTACCAATCGCTGAGATTTCGGCATCGTCGCTTTGAGCAGCCTGGTTGTTCCTTACCTTCTGGCTCATGACGGCGGCATCGTACCAGGAGAAGCTGAGTTCCGAATTGGAAGCATAGCGCCCAAGTGTGCGAAGCGTTTCGTTGCGCGTTTCATCGTTGTACAAGAAGATGTAGCGCTCTTCGCCTTTAGCTAGTGCTAGTATGTTGATGTCTCGCGACACTGTTCCCCCTTCTGGGCAGACTACCTCATTGCATTATTTTGAGGTCGCGAATTGATTCGTCGACTTCAATAAAAGAGATATCGGCTCAGATGAACCACTTCAACACTGCCGTTTGAGTGAACGATGCCGAGATTGGAAAATGGCTCAGTTCCGCTCGCAAAATCGGAACTTGCTTGCGTAAAACATGTCAGCATAGCGCATACAAATTGAACCAGTCGTTGTAGCACTTACAAACCGTTTCGAAATGCAAGCATTCGCTACTTCTTGCTTAGCCGTCTTTGAATCGCTTCAACCGGAATTTGTGTTACTTTCGTTGTCGCAACCAAATCCACGCGAAGAATGTCGGTCTCTTTTTTCGTCGGAGCCAAGTCAAATTGCACGATGAATGCTCCTACTTGAATACCGTGCATCTGGTATGCAGCAGGCCAGAAATCTTCGGCTCGCGTTGCCAATGACCGAGCAAGCAGTCTGGTAGCACGACCGGAAAAACCACCCAAAACCATCTCCAATCGACCTTGAGATTCGCGATGGATAAAGAAAACAAACGCAACTTCTTCGTTTGGTTTGTCCGCGGTGTATCGCGTCCAGTTGCCGTCTGCCGTTTCAAAATAAATCCCAGGTTCGGTTTCTTTAGAATTAGCGCCTAACTTCAGCCCACCCACGCAAGAATTCGGATGCGGATCGGTATCCCGATATCGCAAGAAGAACGGTAATGACCGCTGCGTTGGATCACTGACGTCGTCTTCAGACACAAATGGCTCGCAATTGAAAGCACGTGCCAAAATGATTTCAACGGTCGGGTTACTCTTTGTGCTACCAATCCCGACAAACGCCTTATCGCCTTTGGATTCCGAAAATTCGTTGTAAACCAACTGGGCACGACGAGTGACTTCTTCCTGTGACGCCTGACCGGGACTCCAAACCAATGATTGTTTCAAATGTTCCGGCTGGGGGATTTCAACGTTGCCGTTGGACGTTTCCGCTTTCTTTAGCTTCGCCGTGCCACCCAGAGTTGTCACTCCGTTAAGCAGCTCACCTAACAGAACCGAATCTGCTGCCACGACAAACGAGACGTCTGAGTTTTCGGCAATGTCACGACGAACTCCAACGCACATCTCCAAACGCTTGCGTCGTGCCAGCAGTTCCCAGAAATTCTCTGGCTCAACGCTAAACAGCGCTCCGGGCAACTGATCCGCAGTCGCATGACCGTTTTCGATCAGATAATCGCACAGACGCGAAAGTGCTTTTAGTGGAATGTACTTGACTTCGTTTTTCAACAAAGCAGCAACTTGATGACGGTCCAGCCCGGTGTATTCGACAATGGCTTTGATCGTTCCAGGGCGCTTTCTGGGGTCTGGCACATGCCCAAGCAATTCTGCCAATCGAAAACTGTATTGCATTCAAAACATTCCTTATTCTGAGTCGCATTTAGCTAAGGGCAAACAAAAGGCCACTGCCCCCAAGAGAAGAATAAACGACATTATTTCCGATTATAACCCTCGAAAGTGAATTTGCCAGACTTTAGGAAGTCAAAGGTTCAAATACGCGTCTTTGAATCGGTATGGATACGCGAACTGAGCTTTGCTAACCTCCCGCAGAATTTTGACTAACGGACACATCTTCAGGGAGCCACAGGTGAATTCTTCATCCGTAGCATCACAAAAAGTTGTTTTTACGACGCTTATATTTTTAGTGGCAACGTCACAACTTGACGCTCAAAAACTAAGATTGCCCTTTAAGAAACAGCAAAACAACAATGCTGCCCATCAAGAATTACAAGTCAAAGACGGGCCGTGGTTGATCATGTGCACTTCATTTACTGGAGAAGACGCTGAACAACAGGCTCGCCTGCTATGCCGAGAACTTCGGCAACATAAATTAAAAACATACATTTACCGTCAGACATTTGATTATTCGCAACGACTGGTCGGCATTGGCTGGCAGAAACCCATTTCAGTTGCTGAAACCGCGGTTGATGGTGAAGTCAAGAATCACACGGGCGACCTGGACTTGGACCCTGAACCCAAGCGTATGAAATCGGCGAACCTGGGCAGAACAAACGAAGTTGCCGTGCTAGTTGGCGATTTCTCATCCGATGATGATCATCGCGCTCAAAAAACACTTAAGAAGATCAAGAAGCTTTCCATCGGCAGCATGGGAACTCAAACCAGTTTACCGACCAAGGTTGGAAATTTGGAGCGAGCAACCGGAGGCCCATTGCGCACCGCCATCCTGGTTCCCAATCCAATGCTTCCCGATGAATACTTCCGTCAAAACAGCATCGATTCATTTGTTCTGAAAATGAATCGTGAAGGCCATATAGATTATAGTCTGCTCGATTGTCCGGGTGCCTATAGCGTCAAAATCGCATCCTTTCGTGGCCGGTCGACAATCGACCCCAATCGTATCGAATCAGGAACCAACCAATTAAGGCACTTGCAGGAGCGTGGGGAGTCACTTAACACTGGCATGTTGCTCGAGGCTGAAAATAAGGCGCATCGATTGACGCAAGCCCTGAGATCCAAAGGCGTCGAAGCGTTCGAATTCCACGACCTGCACGAGAGTTACGTATGCATTGGCAGTTTCGATTGGGTGACGCGACAAAGCAATGGCACGGTTATGAATAACCCAGCCATCGTGCGCGTGGTGAATAGTTGCGTTCCAGAGGTTAAAAATCTGCCGGGAGCTCCCAACGCGATTATTCCCAAGTCGATCGGTGGCATTCCGCTGGATCCTTCCCCAGTCCCGATCCTGGTCCCCAAGTCAGATGCTTCGGTTCGCACCAGTCGGCTTAACTTTCTGCGAAAACGCTAGACGCAGTTTGAGTCGGGGCTGGAGATGGTATCTGGTTCCAATTTTTTGTTGCAAGCAATTCGCCAATTCCATTGATAACGCCTTTCGTTGTTGCTTGGTCGGTCGATAATGAACCGGCTAAAAACAAACGTCGTTATTTTGGATTTTCCATGTTTGCCAGAACTATCCTGACGCTTGCCTTGGTGCTTGGGATCGCTTTGGCTGCCTACATCCTTTATGGCTCCAGAATCGTTTCTCAATTTGCAACTGCAGGCGACCGCGAGCCGAATGTTGAGCTGAACGCGCCTGAAGAAGCTTTGACCCAAATGGGCGTCGTGCGGGATAGTCGACTTACCGAAATCAGCGGTATCGATGCTTCGATTCTAAACCCAAATGCTTACTGGGTTCACAACGACAGCGGACACCCGGCCGATGTTTATTTGATAACCCAATCCGGTGAAACATTGATGCGAGTCAAATTGGGCGGCGCAAAAAACATTGATTGGGAAGACGTCTCGGTGTTCAGGCTATGGGGCCAACCTGTAGTTTGCATTGGCGACGTCGGGGACAACGCCGGCAAAAGAAAAACCTGCCAGCTTTATTTGTTCGATGAGCCGGAAGTGCCAACGGCCAAATCAAACCAACCCGCTGAACTAACCTTGGCGGCCGACGACGTGACTAAAATCGAATTTACTTACGACGATGGGCCGCGCAATTGCGAGGCGATCGCGTACGACCCAAGGGGTAGAAGCCTGCTTCTGTTTCAAAAAGCGATTGACAAGAACGAAGAGGAAAAAGCGTTCGGAATTTACACACTGCGATTTCAACCCAGGCAAAAAAAAATGCTTTCGAATATCGCTGGCCGAGTTGCGGACAACCGTGATCGCTTGACCACTGGAGTCGATGTTTCGTCAGACGGAAAACAAATCCTGTCCTGCAATTACGCGTTGGGGTCGTATTCGGCCAAACCACCGGCACTGACTTGGGCAAACTATCTCCATTCCGCTGATTTCACTTCCATTCCTTTGCCCGTTCAACGTCAACGCGAAGCCATTTGTTTCACCTCCGATGGCAAATCGGCTATCGTCGTCAGTGAATTTGGGAAACAACCGATCTGGAAAGTTAACCTGCAACCATTATTGAAAAGTAAAAAATAAGTGCCTGCCTACGATCAAAACATTTCAAGCGAATTTCTTACAGAGCTAAAAGCGCATGTCGGTTATCTGGACCAGAGCCATGAAGAAATGCTGAGCCTAGTGATCGAGCTTTGCGATATTAACTCCGGAACATTTAATCTTGATGGAATCGACAAAGTCGCCAGCGTCCTTCGACGCGAATTCGATTGCTTCGGCGAGCCAATCGAATATTTCTCAATTGACGGTTTGAAAGATGTTGACGACTCAGGGACGCGTGTTGAAAAACCGCTTGGCAAAATGCTGCGCATCGTCAAGCGGCCGGACGTTAGGCCGCGCGTTTTGTTGTGCATTCACATGGACACGGTTTATGGCTCTGAGAACTCCTTTCAAAAATGCACCGACATGGGGTCGGGCAAGATTAACGGCCCCGGTGTGGCCGATGCAAAAGGCGGCCTCGTCGTTATGCTGTACGCGCTCAAAGCACTTGAAGCAAGCCCGCTCGCCAATCAAATCGGATGGGAAGTTTTAATCAATCCGGATGAAGAGCTCGGTTCACCGGGCAGCGCTGATTATCTGATGGAACGTGCTGCTCTGGCCGACGTCGGACTTTTGTTCGAGCCAAAGCTGCCGGATGGCGCATTAGTGTCGGCCAGAAAAGGAGTCGGTAACTTTGCTTTTGTTGTTCGGGGAAGAAGCGCACACTCGGGACGTGAATTCCTGAAAGGTCGCAACGCCGTCGTAAAATGTTGTGAACTTATGCAGCGTGTACACTCCCTCAATACCAACACTCAGATTACATACAATGTCGGACGTCTAAACGGTGGGGCTGCATTGAACGTTGTACCTGACACCGCCGTTGGTCGGGTTAACGTAAGAGTCGGCTCGGCGGCCGACATGGAATTGGTTCAAAAACAGTTTGATTCGTTAGTCCATGAATTTGATGGGCACGATGGCTTTGAAGTGGAATTGCACGGCGATTTTACTTCGCACCCCAAGGAACTCACTCCAAAACTCAGCAAACTCAAAGATCGGGTACAGCAATGTGCTCAAGAGCTCGGTATCAACGTCGCTTGGAAAGACACCGGTGGGGCCAGTGACGGCAACAAATTCGCCGCAGCCGGCCTGACGAATATTGATACGCTGGGACCCGTAGGTGGTGAAATCCACAGTTCGAACGAATATTTGGTAGCCGAAAGCCTGACTGATTCAGCCAAGCTGGCAGCGATGGTCATGATAAGCCTCGCTGGTAAAAGCTAGTAAGCACGGGAAATCACTTGGAATTCTTGGCGAAATTCGGGTTGTATGGATTGTCCAAAAGGTGCGCAATTGACGCAAAAATACGGCATTGCGTTAAAATTTCGCGATTTTAAAAGTCGTAAGGCTTGAAAGCGGATTTTCGAATATTTAGACTAGAAGTCAAATAGCTGCTGGAGCAGTCTATAACCATGCCACCTTTTCGTGGTGAACGAGAGAGGACTTTGTCAAATATGCGTACTAAATTTTTAGCCTCGATGGTTGTTTTAGCTTTAGTTGGTTCACAACTGACGGCTCAAACCGTGATCGTTGACCGTCCTCCAGATCCATCTCTGCTTGGTGGTGGTATCATTGGTGGATTCTTTACGGATCGCCCCGACGAAGTGGTTTCAACTTTGACTGAAGTGACCTTTCCAAGCTCTGTGACGATCGGATCTGTAACCGTTTTTACAACTAATTTGAATGATGCGATTCCTGGAGTTGGCTACCCAATCGGTGGCCAGTCGACAGCGATTCTTAATATTTTTGAAGGAAGCACATTATCCAACAGCGATAGTACGACTTCTGGCGGCGATTTCGGCCTGCCTGGTGCAACAGTAGATTATGTTGCCACTGCAGATGGAATCGAGATTACAGTTTCGCAGCTGGACATAACTCTGGCCGCTGGAACCTACTTAATTGGAATCACACCAGTGTTGGATTTCGGCACCAATGGCCAGGAATTTTTCCTTGATGCTGGAAGCAATGGTGAAACAACATTTTTAAATAATCCTGGTGGTGCGTTTTTCATACCCATTTTTGGAATGGCCACGATCAACGCAAACATGCTCGACTTGCCAACTCCTTATACAGGACAGTCAATTCGAATTGCCTCTGCTAGTGATGTAATAAAAGGCGACGTCAATATGGATGGCGTTGTCAATTTATTGGATGTAGGTCCATTTGTTGACGCAGTTTCGACTGGAACGTTTATTGCCGAAGCTGATGTTGATTGTAATGGAGTTGTTAACCTCCTGGATGTCGGTCCATTTGTCGATTTATTGACTGGAAACTGATAACGGGAAAATCTGCTGATTTAGTTGAGAACTGAATCTGACAGACTAAGATAAAATTAATGGGGTTGAACAAAGCACGAATTGTTTTCTTCCCAGTTACCTGGGTTTTACACATCTTGATTGGAGAATCTTCACGTGAATGTAAGAAATTTTACGATGGTATTGGCTCTTGTAGC
>CAYONX010000007.1:83286-100543 GCA_964405425.1 uncultured Pirellulaceae bacterium
AGCGCTTCCAGCGTTTTTGCTCAAGACTTTTTTTGGTCTCTGGCCCCTTTGAATGGCGGAGCGGTTCAGGGCGATCTTTCTGCTGAATTGGCAGTAGGTGACACAGCTGACTTGTACTTGTATTACAACACAGCTAATTCTGAATTGGACACTGGTGGATTTTTGGATTTCTCAACTTCAACTGCTGGAGTCATCAACTTTACGGATCTAGAGACTTTTGATTTCGACATCGAAGTTGCAGGTAACGATGTTGGTGATCGCTGGGGCGACTCTTTCGGTCCTGGTGAAGTTGATCCTACCAACCCAGAACTTGCGACTTTCAATGCTTTCGCCGTAACTAATGGCGATGGTATCTTGAACCAAAACACTGGCCCTGTGTTCCTTGACACTGGTTATGACGCCGATGCAGACGCTTTCTTGTTTGGTCGCGTTGGAATCGAAGTTGTTGGCGAAGGTGTTACTGACATCAACATTGCTGTAGGCGATGGCCTAATCGTTCACGATAACGTAGCTCTAAGCCCATCTTTCGGTGCTGGAACTATTACTGGTGTTGGCGATGCCATTCCTGAGCCAACGACCGCTGGTCTTTTGGCAATGGGCCTTGTTAGCCTGTTAGCTCGCCGTCGTCGCTAAGCCGATTGGTTAGTTTGAAAAATCAAATAGTCGCATTCTGGGTGCGACTATTTTTATGCGCACTTCGATTGAATTACCATTTCAATTTCCTTGATATTTTCCAGCCATCATTCGTTGAACTCCTTTCATGCGGCTTTCTGTACCCGACGCTATGTTGTCGGTGTATAGCCCCGGTTTGTATCCCAATACAGTTCAACTGCTCAATCCAGAGAGCGGCGAGGCACCTGGTCCCGGTGCACGTGACGTGACGAACCGACGGCAAGCGCCTTGTCGCTCACAAATAAAGGGAAAACAGCAGCTCGATGGAGCGGTATTGGTGTATATCCACAACTATCAATGCGAACCCGCTAATTCGAACGCAATGGACGATTTCTGGACAACCGCTGGTTGATTTGCCGAAATTGGCTAAGTTGGTGTGTCACATAATTTTTGAAATGCGTTATGAATTCAAAACTTGCTACCGAATCATTAGTTGCGGATATGCTCAAAAGCGATTCGCGGGTATCTGAAGGAAAAAAGCTGATCCTTGAGGCTCTTGCCGAGCATCAGCAAAAAATCACGTCGGTACGACCACCGCAAGCGAGTCTCGCTGAATCGTTCCAGGAATTGCTTGGGAATTTCGGTTCGATTCGTGGCGGCAATCTTTACTTCCCCTATCTTTCCAGCGGCGTTGGTAACGGGCCCTTTGTCGAACTGAAAGATGGCAGCGTTAAATTGGACTTTATCACTGGAATCGGTGTGCATGGCTTTGGGCATAGCCACCCAATGCTGGTCGAAGCCGGGATCGACGCGGCGATGACTGACACCGTCATGCAAGGAAATTTGCAGCAAGGCTGCGAAAGTTATGACACCGTTAAACTGCTGACCGATACCGCCAATCAAACCGGTGCGAAACTTGAACACTGCTTCCTTTCGACAAGCGGTGCGATGGCGAATGAAAACTCGTTGAAGATGGCTTTCCAAAAGAACCAGCCAGCCAACCGGGTCATTTGTTTCGAACATTGTTTCGCAGGTCGCACCCTTTGTCTTTCTCAGCTGACCGACAAGCCGAAAAACCGAGTCGGTCTGCCGGATACCATCGCGGTCGATTACATCCCGTTTTTTGACGAAAAGGATCCGTCGGGCAGCACCGCTCGCAGCGTCGCGTGTTTGGAAGAGCTGATCGCTCGCTTCCCGGGCAAGCACGCGATCTTTTGGGCCGAATTGATTCAAGGCGAAGGAGGCTATTACACTGGCCACCGAGACTTCTTCCGGGCGTTGGGCGAAGTGGTTCAAAAACACGATATCGCCTTCATCGCCGACGAAGTGCAAACGTTTGGCCGCACAACAAGACCATTCGCGTTCCAGCACTTCGAACTGGACGATATGGTTGATCTGGTCACGATCGGCAAGATCAGCCAGGTTTGTGCGACTCTGTACACCGAAAAATACAAACCAAAACCTGGCCTCATCAGCCAAACCTTTACGGGCAGCAGCTGGGCAATTCTTTCATCCTACCGCATTCTGAAAACGCTGATCGACAATGGGCATTACGGCCCTGATGGGAAAAACGTAAAACTGAATCAGCGATTTGCTGAAGGTCTGGAAAGCATTGGCAATAAACATCCTGGCTGCATATCTGGTCCCTATGGTTGCGGCGGCATGGTTGCGTTTACGCCGTTTGATGGCCAATTGGAACGATCCAAAGAAATGGTCAATCGAATGTTTCATGCGGGACTAATGTCTTTCATCGCTGGGTCGGACCCTGTTCGCATTCGATTTCTGATGCCGATTGGTTGTGTAAAAGATGATCACATCGATCTTGCATGCCAGATCATTGAACAAGTCGTCGAAGAAATGAAAAACGAAGCTTGATTTCATGTTGGTTGTTAGACCCGTACAAAACGACGATCTAGAATCTCTGTTTGAGTTGATTGGTCAATCCGAATTAGGGCTGACGACGCTGAAAATATCACGAGACAAATTGCGGTCTCGTATCGAAGATTCGGTGTACGCTTTCAGCCGAAGCGATGCCAACCCTGGCGGTCAGCCCTACGTATTTGTGATGGAAGATTTGGCCAAAGGGAAACTGGTCGGCACTTCAGCGATATACGCAAAGGTCGGCGGTTTCGAGCCGTTCTACAGCTACGAAATCAAGACTTCGGTTCATGAATCAAAGGACCTTGGAGTTCGCAAAGAGGTTCGAGCATTGCACCTTCGCGAAGACCACGATGGCCCTACTGAAATCGGCAGCCTGTTTTTAGACCCCGCGTACTGGGGCCACGGGCATGGCAAACTGTTGTCACTTTCCCGCTTTCTGTTCATGGCGCAGTTTCCCGAACGATTCGAAAAAGAAGTGATCGCTGAATTGCGAGGCGTAGTCAACAAAGACGGTAAATCACCTTTGTGGTCGGCATTGGGGTCTCACTTTTTCCAGATCGAATTTCCTAAGGCAGAAACGTTGACATCGGAGTCAAAGAAATTCATTGCCGATTTAATGCCGCGTCACCCGATTTACATACCGCTGTTACCCAAAGACGCACAGGATGCGATTGGAGAAGTCCATCGAAACACGCGTCCCGCAAAAGCGATGCTGATCAAAGAAGGATTCGAGTACCGAGGATTTGTTGACGTGTTTGACGGCGGACCTTCGGTTCATGCTGACGTCGCCAACATTCGGGTCATCAATGAAAACATCCACGGCAGTGTTGCTGATGTGACGTCCAGCATTGAAGATGGCCAACTGAAAATCGTTTCCAACTGCAGCACCGAGTTTCGTGCCTGTCTGGGCAGCGTCCATGTGGAAAAAGACAAAATAACCATCGATGAAGTCACAGCGTTACGCTTGAAATTGAAATCCGGCGACCAAATCAGAATCGTTGACCTAAAGGCCAAAACTTAAAATGTCACAAACTATTGAAATACGGCGATTGGATTGGTTGGGACAGTTCATTGACGGAACCTGGTTTTCGGACAGCACCAGCGAATTGATTTCGGTATGTCCTGTCGATCAAAGTCTTGTGTGGTCCGGTCAACAAGCCAGCGAATCGCAAATCGATTCTGCGTTTGCGAGTGCTCGCAAATCCTTGCCATCGTGGTCCGGTCTTTCAGCCGATAAACGAATCCAGTTTGCCGAATCCTATGCATCAGCTATCGAGAAAGATCGCGATGAGCTGGCTGAATTGATTTCGGCGGAAACTGGAAAGCCGCTCTGGGAATCCAAAACCGAAGCCGGGGCTGTCATCGGCAAAGCGGCAGTCTCGATTGATGCGTTTCGTCAACGACGTCATACGACTTCGTTTGAAATGGGTGATTTACAGGCCGTAACCCGTTTCAAGCCTTACGGAGTGATGGGGGTTCTGGGGCCGTTTAACTTTCCAGCTCACTTGCCCAATGGTCACATTGTTCCTGCTCTACTTGCTGGCAACACGATCGTTTACAAGCCCAGCGAACAGACTCCTGCAGTTGGACAATGGATGATCAAAAAATGGGAAGAAGTAGGGATACCGGCGGGAGTAGTAAATCTTGTTCAAGGCGGACGCGAGGTCGGTATCCAACTAGCCAACCACAAACAAATCGATGGGTTATTGTTTACCGGCAGCAGTCACGCCGGACGAATACTTCACCGCACATTCGGGGAACACCCTGAGAAGATTCTGGCGCTTGAAATGGGGGGCAACAATCCGTTGATTGTGCATCAGACGCAGGATTTAGTCGCCGCCGCGTACCTGACCGTAAATTCTGCCTTTATTACTGCTGGTCAAAGATGCACTTGCGCACGCCGCTTGATTGTGGTTGATGACGGTCGGCAAACGGAATTTCTGGAGCAGTTAACATCAATGATCAACAAACTCAGAATCAGTCCTTTCAATCGCAGTCCCGAACCATTTGCGGGTACCGTAATTTCTGCGGCGCAGGGCAAGAAACTGATCGACGGCCAACAAGAGCTCCTCAATGCAGGCGGCAAACCCATTGTCGAAATGAAACCGCTGGAAAACATCGACGCCCTGCTTTCGCCCGGCTTGATTGATGTGACCGAAATTGACGAACGTGGTGACGAAGAAATGTTTGGGCCAATATTGAATCTGATTCGGGTAAAAGATTTCGACGCGGCGATCGAAGAGGCCAACAATACCGCCTACGGATTGTCTGCCGGTTTGATTTCGGATTCCAGAGAACTTTACGATCATTTCATTTCGAAAATTAGAGCGGGCATCGTCAATTGGAATCGCCAAACCACTGGAGCCACCGGCAAAATGCCATTTGGCGGTTGTGGACTCAGTGGCAATCACCATCCCAGCGCCTATTTTGCTGCCGACTATTGCTCGTATCCCGTTGCTTCGCTTGAGTCAGACAAACTTGCGATGCCAGAATCTTTGACGCCCGGCATTGAATTGTAGTCCTATGAGAAACGCAAACGCGGCTAGATGCCTTTGCGACGAAATCTATGGCGTGACAGCGGCAAACTGTGATGCAACAACCGCATATCTATGCGAATACTATAAAAACCTGACTAGCCCAACACGCTTTCACATCGGCAAACAACCAGTCGATTTCGACACTTCGATTCAATTCGCATCCAGGATGCTGCGAGATGCAACGGCGCCGTTAATCAGTGGCATCGAATTTCTTGGCATTTCCAATCAACAAATTTGCGTTGATCTGGCCAGGGCAATCGGTGCACAGGTAATTTCCAGTCAAGACAACTTCGGGACGATTTGGCGCCAAGGTGCTGTTTCTGCAACGCTTGCCGAGGTCGTCGAAAAAAGCGAATTGGTTATTTGCATCAGCTGCGATCTTGCTGGTCTTCACCCGCGAATCAATCAACGATTCGTGGATAATAAAAATGCTGTAGAATATTTTTCAACCGGAAAAGGCGGGCAAATTGATTTAGTCCAGCGCTATGTCAGAACAGATACAGATGAGCTGGTTGATTTTCTCGCTTGTGTCGAGCTTCTGATTTTGGATGGCCAATCTCCGATGGAACAAATGAAGTTCGATCCCATTCGAACTCGTTTGTTTGAATCGGCATCACAGTTTTTGCAATTGCTGAAAACGAAAAACTACGTAACCTTCGCAATCGACACGAATCAGACAGAATCAGAGGCTGAGCTTATCGATCAGCTGACTTCTTTGTGCCAAGCTGGTCATCGTTTTGCGAAATGCATGGTGCTTGATCTTTCAGATCGCGCCAATCAAGCGGGCGCTAAGAACGTGCTGGCCTGGTCAACGGGATTTCCGTGTGGTGCCAGTTTTCTTGAAATTGAGAATGGCGCTCCCGTTGGTTTGGCTTGCACATCGAACAACGAGCCTGCTGCCGACGCGATATTAAATTTTGTGACGCCTCATTCAAAAGCAACAAAGATCAGCCCTAAATTGCCGGCGGTTCTGATCACCGGCGGCGAGCTAAAAATTGCACCCAGCCCAAACCGGTTGATCATTGAACAAATGAGTCCATTTCCTGACGATTTCATGCGATTCGATCATGCGATCAGCGAATTCAAATCTGGTAACAGCCGTGAATCGTGCTGCACAGCATTTCAATGGTTGTCGAAACTGAAAAGTCAACTTTTGTTGAAAAACGCTTGGTAAAACGGAAAAAACGGTCACATATCCCATGTGTCCAGTGCCTGCTCTGCCGATTTAAGGTGGTTTTAACCACCTTTAGATATCCATAATGGAGTGAATCGCGTGGTTTCTGAGCCGTTGGTTGCCTTTCACGCATGTGTAGATTTGATATATCGCTCCAATTGCTTTATTATGGTGACGTAGCCGGTGGGAAAGTTACACACACTAAACGTTTGGTTTTTTTAAGAATTGGAGTTTCATATGTCACAAAGGAATCGTCACGCCTTTACTTTGGTCGAGTTGCTTGTAGTTATAGCAATCATCGGCATTTTGATCGGGATGTTACTTCCCGCAGTTCAAGCGGTTCGAGAAGCCGCCCGACGCACAGCTTGCTCAAATAACATGCGTCAAATTGGTTTGTCTGCATTGAATTACGAGTCTTCTTATCAGGAATTTCCGTTTGGAATTCGTGAAGATGAAGATCCAATGGGCGAGCTATATAGCCCTGAGGGCCAAACCAGTACTGCGCTAAACGGCCAATGGGCATGGTCAGCATTTCTTTTGCCATTTATGGAGCAAAACGCAATTGCTACTCGTTTAAACGTCACAGGGCGCGACAGTGCTTCAACTCGCTTGGCACTTTGTGCATCTGGTGGCCGTACGCCTCTTCCGGTTGGAAATGATGCTAATAAGCAAGATGAGACCGTTGCGGCATTGCGTTCGAGCATCGAAGGATTCCTATGTCCTTCGGATTCAGTTGATGATGTCAATGTGCACCGTGGAACCGGAAACTTTGACGGTGGTTCATTCAATGAGCCAGGTCCAGTTTGGGACGATAACAGTGGTCCAGTAGACAATCCTGGTGGTGACATGGATTTACTTGATATTGGCTTAACAAGTTACGTAGCGGCCAACAATGTATTTGTTTGTCACGCTCAAACATTGATTGGTAGCTTCCCCGACAGTGCGACTCCACGAGGAACTTATTGCTCGTTTGACGCTACTTCATTGGGTCGAATGGCTGACGGTACTTCAAACACAATTGTTTTTGCTGAGCGAACTTATGACTCAACTAGCCCGGCTATGGACAGACGTCCTAATGGCGCTGGTTTGCTGTTCATGTCGCGCGGCCTTGGTGGTCCTGAAGAATTTGAGTTCGGCATATGCGATGTGGCGTTTTCAGCTTGGGGTGGTATCAACCTGATCGCTGATATTGAGGACGATGAATCCATCGCTAACCAGGTTTTTGATCGTCGACGACAAGGTATTTCAAGTCGTCACACCGGCGGTTTGAATGTTGTTCGTGCCGATGGTTCAGTTTCATTCTTGCGAGACAGTGTTGATAGCGCTTACAACGCACTTAACTTGCCTGGAACAACAACTACGATTGATGCAACAGAAGCAAGTGTTATTCCACTTCTGCAATGGGGTGCTTACGAAAAAGCAATCGCTGTAGCTGATGGTCAACCTGCTGTAGAGTTTTAATTCACTCTTGGTTGAATAAACGTTAAATAGTGGGTCTCCTTCATCAATGAAGGAGACCTTTTTTTGTGCGCTAGTTTGTTTGGCTTGCTGCTCGACTCTAGCGGCATTAGAAAAGATGGATGTTCGTGCTGAGTGAGTGAACGCAATCTGACAAGTCAGCCGCAGCCTTTCATTGATCCATTAGTGTGGTGACTTCCTTCAAGCCAACTCAATCTACCCGAAGCGTGGTGTTAGTAGTCGAGCCAGATTTCATGATTAAATTTGAATCAGAAGACCTCAGATAGGACGACTGCGATACTCTACCCAATAAGCATTCCACTTCCCAAGGATCGGGTCATGTCTCTTGCTCAACTATCCATTCTGTTCAGGTCGTTGACGATTCTTCTGTTGGTGACGTTTTCCAATTTGGCTCACGGACAAGCTTTCAAGACAGCAACGGCCGCAGACATTAGCGAATCCGACTTTTTGTGGTTGTTATGAGCGAGGGAGGAAGCCCTTCGATGCTCTTGGGCTTGGCTGGTTTAAAAAGCTCATCAGCTCAAACGACTACTTATCATTTCGGAATGAGAGACAAGAACGGGTATCAATACGAAACACTGGACTTAATCAAGCCTCAAGTTGTAGAAGAACTTGGGCTTTCGCAGGAACAAGTCGATGTCATCAGTGGAATCAAGAGTAAGGCTTGCGCCGATCTTGCTGACATGATCTCCGAAAGCCAACGCAAGTTTGCTGGGGATCCTGCAGGGAAATATCAGCAGCGGACATTGAACACAGCTGGTTGAGTTTGAAAAGCTGTCGAAGAACAATTCACTGGAGTTATTGAAGGCTGCGAACAAAAAATTGCTAGGCGAACTCACCACTGAGGAGCAAATGCAGTATTCAACGCAATTCAAGTCTGAATTTGCTGAAACACTGCTGGCAACCGCAATGTTCACGCGGAACTATCCAGCCAAAAAGAAAATCGCAAAACGAAAAACGAATCTCTACCGAATCCTGAAAGTCAAAAATATTCGGACTTCGATTGATGCCGCGGGGAAGAAAATCAATAGTGAGTTAACGGATCAGCTCAATTCAATGAAGAAGAGAGCTTTCCAGGAAGCGACAAGCGTGCTTTCGGCTTCGCTTCAAAAATCACTTGAAAAAATGCTCAGTGACTACGCAATTGAGTTACCGGAAATGGAATAACTATAAATGCATTACGAGCTGGCTGCTTCGTTGCCTTCGTCACCGGCCTGATTCGAATCCGCTTCCGTTCGACTCACCACGTCTGTCCCCGGTACAACAATTGGCCCCGGTGAGTTTTCATCCACGATTTGTTTGAGTTCGTTATATTCAACGGATTCAACTTCGATCAAACGATTGGTGAGGGCCAAAAGTGCGTCGTAGCGATCGTCAAGTATCTTTCTTACGCGTTCAACGGCTTGCTCAATGATTCGCTTGACTTCCATGTCAATTTGTCGAGCGGTATCCTCGCTGTACGTTTTACTACCCAGATCGGCAGTCGAACCAGCGAGGAACGGGTTGGAGCGATCTTCCTTGTAATTGATTCTTCCCAGCTGACTCATCCCGTACTGGGTAACCATTGCACGTGCGATGTCGGTCGCTCGTTCCAAGTCATTTTGAGCACCGGTCGAAATATCTGTGTAAACAATTTCTTCGGCAATGGTGCCGGCAAGCAAGATCTGAAGCTGACTTTCCAACTCGCTTTGAGTCATCAGGTATCGGTCGCTATCGGGCCGTTGCATCGTGTAACCCAATGCAGCCAAACCACGCGGAATAATCGAGACTTTATGAACCGGATCGGTGTTGGGTAAGCTGTAAGCAACTAGTGCATGCCCACTTTCGTGATAGGCTACACGCTGCTTTTCATCGACATTCATTACCCGTTGTTTCTTCTCCAGCCCAGCGGTAACGCGTTCGACGCCTTCATTAAACTCATCCATTCCGACGGATGATTTTTCTTCTCTGGCAGCCAGCAATGCTGCCTCATTCACTAAATTGGCCAGGTCTGCACCGACAAACCCTGGGCTGATCGATGCGACACTTTTCAGATCGACTGTCGGATCCAATTTTACATTTTTGACGTGAACTTTCAGGATAGCTTCGCGACCACGAACATCTGGACGATCCACCAACACGTGGCGATCGAATCTGCCGGGTCTCATCAGTGCCTGATCTAAAGTTTCTGGTCGGTTAGTGGCCGCCATTACAATCACGCCGCTGTTGGAAGCAAAACCGTCCATTTCGACCAGCAAAGCGTTCAGCGTTTGCTCTCGTTCGTCATGACCTCCAACGGCACTGCCACCTCGAGTTTTCCCAAGTGCATCCAATTCATCGATAAAGATGATACAAGGTGCTTTTGCCTCAGCCTGCTGAAACATATCGCGAACACGGGCGGCACCAACGCCAACGAACATTTCCACGAAATCGCTGCCCGAAAGGCTGAAAAACGGAACCCCGGCTTCACCAGCGATTGCCTTGGCAAGCAATGTTTTCCCGGTTCCTGGAGGCCCTACCAGCAGTACGCCACGCGGAATTCGACCACCAAGCTTTTGGTATTTTTCTGGTTTCCGTAAAAAGTCCACAACCTCGCGAACTTCTTCAACGGCCTCGTCAATACCCGCGACGTCATTGAACGATACTCCAAGATCCTCTTCTGCATAGAGTCGACCGCGACTACGACCGAATTGCATCGGACCTCCCGCTCCTCCAAGTCGACGCATCATGAACATAAACAGCAGTACGATGAGTCCCATTGTGATGAACAAGACTCCGTATCGTTCCCAGACTCCCGGACCGTCGTCGTATTGCCAGGGAATGCTCGATTCATCGAGCATCGCTTTTAGTTCTGCGTTCAGCGAGTCCGATTCGTCTTTGTTGACGCTGAATTCGATATCTTTGGCTTCGTTCTCGCTGCCAACGCCTTCAACCACCTTCAGCGTAACCCAGCCCTTTATTCTGCGTTCTCCTACTTCGATTTTAGTAGGATTGGAAAACCGTATCGTTCGGCCATTGTCACGTTTTTCCTTAATAGTGATTTCACCTGTAAAACCATCTTCGAGATCGGTGGTTGTTGGCTTGTATTTTGTGGCTTGAACAAGATTCTGAAAATCAGAAAATTTCATACTCGTGCTGGTCTGGTTCAGAATCATGAACATGGCAATCGCCAAAGCGACAACCAGGATCATGGAAAACCAGACCATTGACGAATTGTTTCGAGATTCTGAATTCTTTTTGTTGTCTTGTTCCATAGTGCTGTTCTTTGAGTAAAAAGACAAAATACGAACTACTGGTCAAACAGATGACCGGTGACGGATCGTACAAGCTAACGGATCAGTGCATAGCGCGGGCCAATTTTCAACCGATTTGCAAGAATTTACTTTTTCTGACGAACAATTCCCCGTTTGAGTCGATTACAGGAACGATTCATTCGCCTTGTTGCTCGGATCTGATAGCTCTAAAATACGCGTTTTCTTTAATAATGCGGCGATTCAGCCTTGGTTGGCTAGTGTTTGTACTGCGCAGCAAGGCCTTTTGTTTGGACAAATGTCCGTGTGATGTTTTTTATCAACAAAAGGGTTTTCAAAGTCGTTTTTTGGAATCAGCGCAGTCGCTTC
This sequence comes from uncultured Pirellulaceae bacterium, assembly GCA_964405425.1. GTDB lineage: Bacteria > Planctomycetota > Planctomycetia > Pirellulales > Pirellulaceae > Mariniblastus. Next base: position 94,569 of record CAYONX010000007.1, read on the forward strand.
GCAGCGTCAATTTTTTCAGCATAAAACATAAGCATTGGTCAGTAAATTCGGCATGCAGCCAGAAACCAATATTGCGATCCTTGGTGCAACGGGCAGCGTCGGTCAGAATGCGTTGACGGTGGTACGTGAATTGTCAGGATTCAAAGTTTTTGGGATCACTGGCCATTCACGATCTGACTTGTTGCTGGAACAGACCCGCGACTTCACGCCCGAATTCACCGTATTTTCGGATAGATCGATCCAGCAGGAAATTGACTGTTCCCAAATCCCGGACACAACGGTCCACTTTGGGCATGAAGCCATCACCCAACTTGCCAGTCACAGCTCGATCGACATCGTTGTGGCCGCGATCATGGGTCGGGCGGGGTTGGAAAGTACCTGGAGTGCTGTCGAGCACGGAAAACGTGTCGCGCTGGCCAACAAAGAGACCCTGGTCGTCGCAGGCCAGCAAATCCAGCAACTTGCCCGCCAGAGCGGCGCGGAATTGATACCCGTCGACAGCGAGCACAGCGCGATATACCAATGCCTGCAATCCGGCAAATCCAGTGAGGTCGCTCAAATTGTTTTGACGGCCAGCGGCGGGCCGTTTCGGGAATTGACCCCAGATGAACTTAAATGTGTCACCGTCGAACAGGCCTTGGATCATCCAACCTGGAATATGGGCCAAAAAATTACGATAGATTCAGCCACGATGATGAACAAGTGTCTCGAAATCATCGAAGCTCGCTGGCTCTTCGATATCGACCCGGAAAAAATATCCGTCGTCATTCACCCGCAATCGATCATTCATTCGATGGTAGAATTTTGTGACGGTAGTATTATCAGTCAAATGAGCCCGCCGGATATGAAGTTACCGATACAATATGCGTTAACCTATCCAGACCGTTTGGCGGGGCCATCGCCGAGGCTGGATTTGGGTCAATCGCACGAATTACAGCTGTTGCCTCCTGATCCGGAGAAATTCCCGGCCTTGCAACTGGGATTTGAGGTGGCTGCCAAAGGTGGGACAACTGGAGCAGTATTGAATGCTGCCAACGAAGCGGCTGTGGGTGCTTTCCTAAATCGACAAATTTCGTTCACTGACATCGTAGCCGCATGTCGAGAAATACTGGACAATCATAATTTTGAACCTAACCCCACTTTAACGACCCTGATGCATCAGGATCGGTGGGCACGCGAGGAGATAAACAAGTGGATTGCATGCTGATCGCACAATCGTTTTGGGCCAACCCGGAAAACTGGTGGGCCATGGCCCAGGTCGGTATCGGCCTTGGGTTGGTAATCTTTGTTCACGAGCTTGGCCACTTTTTGGTTGCCAAGGCGTGCGGGGTCAAATGCGAAAAATTCTATGTCGGTTTCGATTTCTTCGACATCAAGATCGGTGACATGGTTCTCATTCCGCGTTCGTTGCTCAAATGGCAATGGGGAGAAACTGAATACGGAATCGGAATTGTTCCTTTGGGTGGGTACGTAAAGATGCTGGGCCAGGACGATAACCCCGGCAATATCGAAGAAGAGATCCGGCGCTCTCAGGGCGAAGATTCCGAAGGCGACCAAGCCGATTCACTTGGCGTGCTTGATCGAGACAAAATGGACCCTCGCAGCTTTCTGGCCAAAAGCGTCCCGCAGAGAATGGCGATCATTTCTGCTGGCGTAATATTCAATCTGATATCGGCAATCTTTTTTGCAGCCATCGCGTTCAAAGCCGGTGTCGATTACGAACCACCAATTGTTGGCGACGTTACGCCCGGCGGACCAGCCTGGGAAGCCAATTTATATGGAGCCTCCGTGACGAAAATTGGTGATTCGGACGTCGAAGGCTATTATCAATTCGTCGATCTGGCTCAGGAAGTTGCTTTAAGCGGCGAAAGCCAACCGATCGCAATCGAGTATACGGCTCCGAATTCTACAGAAGTTCAATCGGCTTCGGTCACTCCAAGATTCGGTTTGAACCCGGGGATCGATCTGGCCCTGATTGGTGTCGGCCGTGCGACGATTCCAACGATTACCGGCGAAGACAACATGCTGATCAAAGGCAATCCGGCGGCAGAAGCCCAACCGCCTTTTGAAAAGAACGATCGGATCGTCAAAGTTGGCGAAGAAGAAATCGCCAATATCTTCGACTTAAAGAAAGCTCTCGTTAACCATTTTGATAAGCCACTTGAATTCGTTGTTGAGCGAGGGACAGAAGATGGTGCTGTTCAAAACGTCACGATCAGCGTCGGCGCCAATAAAATGCGAGGGACGGGACTTGTGATGGAGTTGGGCCCAATTACTTCGCTGCAGCAGGACTCTCCAGCCGCCGAAGCCGGAATCAAACCGGGCGACGTGATCGTCAAAATTGACGGCTCAGATCCTGGTGACTTGTACACGATTGAACAACGCATGACGTTAATTGCTCGTGGTGACTCAGCTGCCGACAATCCAGAAGAGGGGACCACCGGTTCTGTCGCACTGGTCGTCGAACGCGAAGGCGAAGAAGTTCAAGTTCTGGTCCAACCACGCGTACCTGCTTTTTTTGCGAATATGTATCCCGGACAACCGGTTGCGATCAACTCATTGGGAATCGCTGTTGATTCAACTCGAATTGTCAAAAGCTCTACGATCGAAGGCATCCAGCCGGGCGACGAAATCACTTACTTTGAATACTTGTTGAAAAACGAAACCAACCGAGCGTTGTTCAAAGAACGCGAAGTGCCTCTGACCTCGCTTGATTTGGTAGAAGAAAAAACGAAGTGGTCAACGATTCAGCAGTCCATTCAACAATTCCCGGCCGGATTTGCGTTCAAAGTCAAAGCTAATCGCGAATCAGAAGTCATCGAAGCCGAAGGCATAACAGCGGCGATGGACAATAGCTTCCTGCATACGCGTGGCGTAATGCTGACAATGATGAAAGAGAATTATCAATCGCCGACGTGGCAAGACGCTTTCAAATTGGGGGCCGTGCAGACGTGGTGGGACGCAAAGCGAGTGTTCCTGTTCCTGAGTAAACTGGTCCAGGGAAAAATCTCGCCAAAAAATCTGGGCGGTCCCGGCATGATCGCAGCCGTCGCAACCAATGAAGCAACTGGGGGCACATCTCGGCTTCTGCTGTTCCTGACTCTTTTGAGTGCCAACCTTGCGATCGTTAACTTTTTACCGATCCCTGTTTTGGACGGTGGGCACATGGTATTCCTCGCTTGGGAAGGATTGTTCCGTCAGCCGCCAAACGAAAAAATTCAGATTTTGTTAACATGGGCTGGACTATTCATGATCCTTGGCCTGATGTTGTACGTGATCCTCCTGGATATCCAGAGGTTCGTGTTTTAGGTGTCCGAGCTGATGACCGGGCTTTTGCGAAGACGCGATCCGATCGATGTTTATCGGTTTCTGATGCGTCCGATCAAATCGGCCACCTTGGCATGAATCAACTGTTTTTCTTCAGTCGAGAAAAGCAATGTCGTAGAAATGCACACGGCAACGAAAATCGCCAGCCCAACAAATGCGAACGCCAATGGCAGCAGAACGATCAGTGGCAAAAAGCAAATCACCCAGAATCTTCGGTCCAAATCACATCCAGCAAATGAAATGGCGAAGTTGGTTGCAACTAAACAAAACAATGTTGCCGTCGTCGTTGCGCTGATCGCGCCCCAAATTTCGAAACTCGGGATTAGCAGCCCGTTGAGCAGTAAATTGATTACCAGACCGATACTTGTAACGGCGAAAACCAACTTTCCTTTTTCAGCCACCCAAAGGTAGATTTGGCCAAACATAAATAAGCTGAACCAAATGCTGAAAACGAAAGTCAAAGGCAAAACGGCCAAGCCTTGATCGTATTTTCCTTGCAGCACAATTTCAAATAACAAGGGCGAGAACAATAGAATCCCTAGTGCCGCTGCGGTAAACCCAAGGGACACCAGTTTGATTGAGAACGTTAAAAGTTGTCCTGCGTCTTTGCGATTTCCTTTTTCCCAAACGGCAGTGATGTACGGCATCATCATGCCGACCAATACCGCGGCCAGACCGACCAGCAACATCGGGATCACCCGACCGCTGTGGTATTGCCCCACGAATCCTTGAGCATCCATCGCAGAAACGTCAGACCAATGGACCAACATGGAACGGTCCGCAACTTCAAACAGGTTCCAGACCAGATTACTGGCCCACAACCAAATCGCGAACGGAGCAATTCTCTTCCACATTTCAACGTGAGAAAGGATCTTTCCGGAATCCTGGAATCCGGCTCGATGATTGGCCAGAAACCATACCGCTGGTACGCATGCAAGAAAGCTCGCGATACCGAAGCCAAAAGTCGCTCCAGTGGCCGAGTTTTCCCATTGCACAATCAAGAGAGTGCCGAAAATGGCGAAACCGATCCCCTGAACAAATCGCATTAAGGTAGCCAATCGTACCTGGCGCAATGACTCCAGCAGCGACGACAGGAAATTGCTGCCGGCGACCATGATGACGGCAAAAGCCATACCGTTGATGATCCCAGTGCAATCTGGCGTTCTAAAAACGAGTTGCGAGAACATTGCGGGAAACGAATACATCGTGAACGCCAGCATTGCCGTAAGAGCGCAGCTGATCAACGTGATTCGTCGGACAAAAATCCCAAACTGGTTTCGGCTAAGATAATGTTCTGTAAATCGCCCAAAACATCCGGGTAAGCCAAGTACTGCCAGTGGTGCCAAAAGCATCAGAAAGCTGTAGACCATGGACCACTGTCCAAGTTCTTGATCGGTCATCAAACGGCAAAACAGAATACCCCGTCCAAAGCCGACTGCCCGTTGAATGACGGTCAAAGAAATAGCAAACACAACACCAAAAGCCAACGAATCCGATACGAAGACGGATTGTTGGTCACTTAGCGACGCACTGTTCAAATTGTTGTTTGCAGTTACCATGCCTACTCGACAAGTCGATATAAGATGGTCAATTGTGCGTTGCTGGTGCCGTTTATTGCGTCTCGAAGCTCACAACTTCGCAAAACATGGCTGCTAATCGAAGGATAACTGTTAAAACTAACAGGACCGGAACGAATAGTTAGTTATTTGCCACTGGCAATCGGCAAAAATTCTGGAACAATATCGGATCGCGGCATCGAACTGCGTAGAAAAGCACGTGCATGTTAACCTCAAAAGATGAATATTGATCTAGCGTCCATCGGGCGCGAATTAAAGACATCAGTTGAAAATGTAGAAGCAGCGGTCAAGTTACTTGATGATGGCAATACTATTCCATTCATCACCAGGTTTCGTAAGGACCTGACCGGTGGTCTCAATGAAGACCAGCTTCTAACGATCAAGGCTTCGGTGACGAAGCTACGCGCGATTTCCGAACGCAAAGCCTTCATCGTTAAATCGATTGATTCTCAAGGCAAATTGACCGATGGTGTTTCGAAACAAATTGAGGCTGCTGCCAGCAGTCGCGAATTGGAAGATATTTACCATCCTTTCAAGCCTCGCAAGCAGACCCTTGCAACAGTCGCTCGCCAAAACGGCTTGGAACCATTGGCTTTGGATATCTTTGAGGGACGTGAACCCGAGAAAGATCTTGCCACTCGGGCGACCGATTTTGTTCGAGTAGACAAAGACTTGAATTCGGTTGATGAAGTCATTGCTGGCGTCGGCCACATTTTGGCTGAAAAATTCAGTGACCACTCACAATTAAGAAACGAACTTCGCGTCATTATTGGGCAAGGCAACTTGACGACCAAACTCGTCGAGATTGAAGAGCCAGTAGAGAAAGAACAGCCAGCCCTTGCTGCATCGCCCCAACCCGCAGACGATGCCACTGGTTCGGTCGAAAGCAAATCAAGCGACGACAAACCAAGCGACGACAATAGTACCGTTACGCCAGAAACGCCTGTAGAAGCAGCTCAAGAAAAGTCCGTCTCGCAAGATACGACGGACAAAAAATCCGAACTGGCGCCAGCCAGCGAAACGAATATCGAGTCTACTGAAACATCGAGCGCCGAAACATCGAGCGCCGAA
>CAYONX010000007.1:100643-156081 GCA_964405425.1 uncultured Pirellulaceae bacterium
CGAAACGAATATCGAGTCTACTGAAACATCGAGCGCCGAAACATCGAGCGCCGAAGCACCGGCCAAAGATACCGCGACCCAACCGATTGCATCCGAAGCATCAAAAGAGACTTCCGAAAGTCCGGTCAAAGCTGAAGGCGATCAAGCAGCGCAAACCCCTGCTGAGACCAAGCAGCAAGAAGCACCACCTGCTGCCGCTGAATCTGCTGCCCCGAAGAAGAAAAAGAAAAAGAAGAAAAAAAAGAAGAAGGTCGACGATCCTTACAAAGAGTATCACGAATTTTCGCATTCGATCGGCAAGATGCCGTATCACAAGACGTTGGCGATTAACCGCGGCGAGAAAAACGGACGACTCAAAGTCAAAATCCAGTTTGATGACGATCGCTTTCTTGAAAAAGCTAAATCTACGCTTATTCCAAAGGAACACCCGTTCAAAGAATTCATGGAAACATGTGTCAAGGATGCGGTTGGCCGCCTGGTTGCCCCCAGCTTGGAACGTGAATTCAGACGAGAGATTACAGAAGCAGCCGAAAAACATGCCGTTCAGGTATTTGCACGCAATCTCAAGAACCTTTTACTCCAGTCGCCGGTTCGCGATCATCGAGTGATCGCCATTGATCCGGGCTACAAGCGTGGATGCAGTGTGGCCGTTCTGGAAAACAACGGAGAGCTGCTCGAAAACTCACACATTTTCGTGGTCGGCAACGAGAAACGAATTGCTGAAAGCAAGGAAAAGCTGATCAGCTTAATCAACAAGCACAAAATCACTTTGATCGCCATCGGTAATGGTGCAGCATGCCGCGAAGCCGAACAAATCGTTTCCGACATTATCAAGGAATCCTTTGAAGACAAAAATCTGAAATACGCGATCGTCAATGAAGCAGGCGCAAGTTTTTATTCGACTAGCGAAGTTGGTCGTGAAGAATTCCCTGACATTTCGCCGGCCGTCCGCAGCGCGGTTTCCATCGGACGACGCTTGATCGATCCATTGTCAGAGCTGGTCAAGATCAGCCCAGCCAATATTGGAGTTGGCTTGTATCAGCACGACGTGCGGGCAAAGCATCTGTCAGAATCTTTAGATGACGTGGTGCAGTTTTGCGTTAATCGCGTTGGAGTCGATGCCAACACGGCAAGTACGTCCTTGATGAAATACGTTTCTGGGCTGAACCAATTAACGGCCCGCAGAGTGCTTGAGTACCGACAAGAAAATGGCGCTTTCAAAAATCGAGATGAATTGAAGAAAGTCGCCGGCTTTGGCGACGCGACGTTTGTTCAATCGGCTGGCTTTTTGAGAGTCCACGGTGGTGACCAACCGCTCGACACTACCGGTATTCATCCAGAATTTTACGAAACGGCTTCCAAGGTTTTGGAAAAAGCTGGCGGTACTTTTGAGGAACTATTCCCGATCGCGACGGCCACGACCGCTGCGGTAAACGAAAACGAGCCTTCCACCGAACAAAAACCCGCTGAAAACACGGCGGAGAAAGAAGAACAAACTGACTCAGCGGTTACCCAGCCGATCGAATCCAATGATTCTCAACAGGGTGTTGCGGCTGGCGATGTTGAAAATCCAACACCTGCAGCCACCGAAGCTGCTGCAAGTGAAGCATCTGCGACCGAAGCTTCACAGTCCGAATCGACAACTGAATCGGTTCCAGACGCAAACGATCAATCTAAAATCAGCAAGGAAGATAACGCTGCGGAAAAACCAGCCGAAGCTGCAACCAACCAATCGAAAGCTGAAGACGGGAATGCGGAAAAACAACCACAACCCGTTGCCAGCGCCCCCAAGCCAGCCCTAAGTTTGACACAGGAGCAAACTAAACGTCGCAAAGACCTGGTCCAAGCGATACGTGCACTGGATGCCGAGAAACTGGCAAGCGAGTTGGGTGTTGGCCGCCTGTTGATGAAAGATATTGTGCATTCGCTTTGTCGGCCCGAGTACGACCCTCGAAACAACATCAATCGTCCGGTTTTCCGTTCTGGAATTATCACTCTTGACGATTTGAAACCAGAAATGCGTTTGGATGCTCAAGTCGTCAACGTGGTTGATTTTGGAGTGTTCGTAGACATTGGGCTTGGCACAAGTTGCCTGGTTCATGTCAGCCAACTCTCGAACCATTTCATACGGGATCCGCATCGATTTTATGCAGTCGGTGATTCTCTACGAGTTTGGGTCACCGAAGTCGAAACAGAAAAACGGCGTGTTAAGCTGACCGCCGTTCAGCCAAAATCACAGCAGAATCAACGCAAACCTTCAAAATCCAAGCGGCCACCTCGAAAATCAAAGTTTCAGAAATCACACGGTCGGCCTAACCATCGCGGTGAAAAAAAGTACACCAAAGCCAAACGCAAGCCGAAACCAGTCAAGCCGATTACGGACGATATGTTGACCGGTGCCGAACCCATGCGATCGTTTTCTGATCTCGCTCAGTTTTATAAAAAGACTCCTGAAGACCAAGGCGACAAGAAATAGTCCTTATTTGGATCAATCGACGGAACAATGGATTTTGAAGAGCAACTGAAAAAAGCGATCGGTCGTGGCCAGGAACAAGGCAGTCTTCGCAAGACTTCCGAAGATCAAAAACAGCTATCGGCTGAATTCCTGAAGAATCGGCATGCGGAATTTCGATTGGCGCTATCCGATTACATTGAATCCTGTATCCGCAGGTTGGCGGATCATTTCCCCGGCTTCGACTACGAAACGATCTATGGAGATCGCGGCTGGGGCGGTGCTGTCTATCGCGAAGACATCACACGCGGAAAATCCGGCAGAAGTGGGTCTTTTTACAGCAGGCTGGAAATTTCCGTACGGCCAATCAATGAATTCAACGTGCTTAATATCTCGGGAAAAGGAACGATTCACGACAAAGAGTATTTCACCTGGAACTTTTTCAAAGACATTCCGGAAGTTACGATCGACGATTTTAAGGAAAAAGTGGATAATTGGATCCTGATTTACGCGGAAAAATTCGCATCTATGTAACTCGTTTGTTAGCCGTAGAATATAATTAAGAATTAAGCACCATTTGAATGACCCTCAAATATCGCAGCAATGAACGAAAAGGCTCTGGCAAACAAGGAAAGCACCACCCCGACCGCTCCAGCGAAGCGGATCGCTATGTTTGGTTGGCTTATCCGTTTGGCAGCAGTTGCAGCGATTCTTCTTGGCCTGCTTACGCTCCTTTCCAGCTACCTGGACTCGGCTACCAACGAATCTGATTCATCGGAGATTGAACCCGTAGTAATCATCGAGCCTTCGAATTCGGAGACTCCTCTGGCACCTGTTCCAATCAGCTCGATCACCTCCTGTATCGATCAGCAGCTAATTGACGATGCAGAACATCCCTTGATGCCTTTGATTGAAATGGCTCAGCACGGAGCCGATGTCGTTACACGTAACGTCAAGGATTACACAGCGATCATCACAAAACGTGTTCGCGTTGGCGGTAAGCTACAACCCGAACACAAAATCATGTGCAAGATTCGCCACGCTGTTGCACACGAAGATCAGGATAAAGCGATTCCCTTTAGCGTCTACACCAAATTTCTGAACGTTAAAAAAGGCCAGGAAGCGATTTGGGTAGAAAACCGAAATGAAAACAAGCTGATCGCCCACGGCCCTTCCGGATTGTTGAATCTGGTGACGCTGCGCTTGGACCCTACCGGTGGGATGGCCATGAGCGGTAATCGCTATCCGATCATGAGTATCGGAATGTTGAATCTGGTCAAGAAAATGATCGAGAAAGGTACCGCAGACCTTAATCATGACGATTGTGAAGTTGTTCTGACGCGAAACGTTCAAGTGGGCGACGCACGATGCACCCGAATTGAAATCATTCACGAAGAAAAAAGCGACCAGTTGGAATACCATAAAGCGGAAATCTACATCGACGATGATCGCAATCTTCCGATCGCTTTCCGCAGCTACCTCTGGCCGGAAAAACCGGGCGGGCGGCCGATCCTGCTGGAACGATATTCTTACAGCGACATAAAATTGAACGTCGGCTTGGACGACAGTGATTTTGATCCCGCAAACGAAGCCTACGACTACCCTGGCATGTAAGCCGCACTCTCTTGTCGTATTTTTGCTGTTCTCGCTTTGGCTTCTCTGTGTTCAGCCATATTGCAAATTATCGTTTAGCCGTAAAATGCTCAGCTTGTAATTGCAATCCGAAGATTTAGCCCCCGGCCCGAACGTGGTTCAAAAACAGGAAATATTCAGTCATTCTCTGTCCAACGGTCTGGTCTTGGTGGCCCAGTCCATGCCCTGGCTTGAGTCATCCGCATTTTCAATCAATCTGCCGGCAGGTTGTCGGCACGATCCCATGGAAAAAATCGGACTCTCGAATTTTGCCTGCGAAATGGTGCAGCGTGGGTGCGGCGAACTTGATAGCCGACAATTCATCGAAGCTCTTGAAGGCAACGGCATCGATTACAATTCTTCGTCGTCGGTCTACCACATGCATTTTGGCGGGGCGATGTGTGCCGATCAAATCTATCCCGGCTTGAAAATCTACTCCGACGTATTGATGCGTCCGCACCTGCCATCGGATCAAATGGAAGACGGTCGGCTTGTCTGCCTTCAGGAAGTTCGTGCAATCGAAGACGATCTCGCTCAAAAAGCGATCATCGAATTACGAAATCGACACTACGGACAACCGGACGGGCGTGATTGTCATGGCTCGATGGAGTCAGTCGCTGGAATCACACATGACGATATCAAGGAGTTTTACGACACGAACTTCCGTCCCAACGGCACCATCATTTCGGTCGCTGGAAAAATTGACTGGCCGAAATTAAAGGACCACGTTGAAAATCTGTTTGCCGACTGGAAAGAGAAACCCGTGCCGGCGATCAAAAATTCTGATCCTCAGCACGGCGTAACACATATTCCTTTCGAAAGCCAGCAAACTCAAATCGCATTGGCCTATCCTTCGATCCCATATTCGCACCCGGACTACTTTCAAGCGCGTGGTGCTGTAGGCGTTTTAAGTGGCGGGATGAGTTCGCGGCTGTTCCACGAAGTTCGAGAAAAGCGAGGCTTGTGCTACACCGTATTCGCCAGCAGTCACAGCCTGAAAGATCGCGGTGCCGTGGTTTGCTATAGCGGCACTTCGTCCGAAAGAGCACAGGAAACGGTCAACGTCATTGTCGAACAATTACTAAATCTGAAGAACGGTATCCAGGAAGATGAACTTCGGCGATTGAAGGTTCAGATTCGATCTGGCATGGTCATGCAACAGGAATCTTGTCGTTCGCGAGCAGGAGCCATCGCCGGAGACTGGTTTCATCTTGGCCGAGTTCGATTACTTGAAGAAATTACCGATGCGGTTAACGGCTTGACCGTCGAATCCATCAACGAATACCTGAACAACCACCCGCCCGGCAATTTTGATTTAGTGACGCTAGGCCCCGAACCATTGGATCTTCCTCATGCACTATCATCAACATCAGCTTGATAATGGCTTGACCGTCATCGCAGAATGTAATCCCAGCGCATACACATCCGCATTTGGCGTTTTTGTGAAAACAGGAGCACGCGACGAAACCGCCGATATTGGCGGCGTCAGTCATTTCCTGGAGCACATGGTTTTCAAAGGCACTCCCAATCGAACGGCTGAGCAAGTGAACCTGGAGCTCGATGAAATGGGGTCGGCCAGCAACGCCAGGACCGGTGAAGAATCGACCATCTACCACGCTGCCGTGCTTCCGGATTTTCAATCGCCCATGATTGAATTGTTAGCGGATTTGATGCGTCCGAGTTTGCGAGTCGACGATTTCGAAACTGAGAAACAAGTAATCATCGAAGAAATTATGATGTACGCCGATCAACCGCCTTACGGTGGCCACGAGCGAATCATGGAACTGTTTTTCGGTTCGCATCCACTGGGCCAAAGTGTTCTAGGTACCGTCGATAGCGTCAGTAAGTTGACCGCTGATCAAATGAAAGATTATTTTCGCGTTCGTTACAGCCCTGCCAACATGGCGATCGCAGCTGCTGGTAACATTGACTTTGACAAGCTGGTTGAAGATGCAAATAAGCACTGCGGCCATTGGGAATCGTTCGATGCCCAACGATCAGGACAATCGCCAGAATATCAAACAGGCTTCGAAACACTGGAAAAACCGAATTCGCATCAGCAATACATTTTGCAATTAGCGCCGGGCCCATCCAACAATGATCTGAATCGATTCGCGATGAGAGTTGCGATCACGATTCTGGGAGACGACGGCGGCAGTCGAATGTATTGGAAGTTTCTTGATTCTGGCGTAGCTGAATCTGCCGGTGCTGGATCTTACGAATATCTAAACGGCGGCTTGGTGATGAGCTATATATGCTGTGATCCAGACCACGCGCAATCGAATTTGCAATCGCTTGCAGAATTACAGGGCGAATTCAAAAACAAAGGAGTAACCCAAAAGGAACTCGATTTGGCAAAGCAAAAAATTGCATCCCATATCGTTCTCGCAAGCGAGCGAACCGAAAGCCGCATGTTCTCTGTCGGCTCACAATGGCTTACGGGCCAGCCATTCAAAACGACTGGCGAAATCGCCGAGATTTATCAAGCATTGACGCTGGACGAAGTAAATCAGGCAATCGACCAATACTCGTTGGAAAAAAACATGACTCTTGTCGTTGGCCCCAACACAAGCCTGGCTCCTGCGTGACGTTGTGACTTTTGCTTTTACTTTTGCGTTGGGTTAGAAGCCAAGGCTCTTTTGAAGTCGTTTCAAACCGTCCGGCGAAACACGGGTATTTTCCACTTCCAGAATCCTGATCTTTGGAAGCTTTTCCAAATGCCGCAAACCTTCGTCGGTAACGCTGGTGTTGGACAACCCAAGCCCGCTTAAATTCGTAAGTCCGCTGAGCACCGCCAGGTCGCTATCGATGACTGGGCATCCGGACAATTGAAGCTGCTCCAGGTTAGGCAAACCCGTCAGCAACTTCAACGTTTCTACTGAGTACGTTTCTGGATTCATCTGATAGGCATAAGAAACCAAACTGTCACTTCTTCTTCGATCGGTTCGTTCGATGTCTCGGTACCAGCGTCGTTTGATCGTCCCACGCCTTCGCAACCAGAATCTTGCGTGACGATCATCGATGGCGATACCAGCCACCGAATCGTCCACGTCAGAAAAAAAATCTTCTTTGCTGATACGAACTGCCTGACCATCGCGCATAACAAAGTAAAGATCTTGCAGTGCAGGACGCGGGTCATGAATGTGAAGCTTATCGCCTTCACCTGCAAGTGATTCAAAAAACTGCCGGTGCGTGCGTCGTTCATAGGGAAACGGGACATGAATTGGATGCCAGCCTGAAACCTCCCTCAGACTTTCTTTCGATGTAATCAATGCACGCGGAACAAAATCAGAATACAAAACGTTGGCGTAGCCGTGATCGAGCATGCCCCAGAAAAATCCGACAGGAGCAACAAAGAAAACGCCCGCAGCGACGAATTCGATCCATCGATGGCGAGACTCTGTATCGGATTGGCTGACATTCAACAGCATCCAGGCACCAACGATTGCGGTTGCCAGGTTCCAGGGAAGCACACTGAAATTCCAATCAATGTAAATTAACAGAAAGAAAATCGACAAATGCATTGCCGCTCCTAAATAGGCCGCAAGTCTTGGTCGGATGATAGCGGCCAGTCCGACTGCAATTTCACTCAAGCCGACTACCATCGCGTATTGCGTATGCCATTGATTGGCAAACGTATCGTCAAACTGCATCGCTGTTAACATCCAGTGCCCCGCGTGAGCGAACCAGTGGGGCGAAAGCAGTTTGTGAATGCCGGCCCAAATCCAAAGTGCCGCCAAAAACCAACGACCAATCCGCGTGCCGGTTTCATAAATTGCTGCCCACATCAACAAAACCAGCGCCAGGAATTGCGGCTGCATTCTGAATTGATCGAACAAACTTGCCGCCGTGATAATGATCACGTGTACCCAGAATCCTGTGCGTGGCTTAAACAGTACCAGCAGCAGCGAAAACACCATCCAGATGCCGAACGAAATTTGCGGCACATCAATCAGTGGCAAATTTGGTGGATCGTGTCGAGCGTGCCAAAGTTCCCAGGTAATTATGACCGTCGCCAACTGGGCGACCGTTGCACAAACCAGCATCCAATAGCGAGTCGCATCCAGTTGTTCATTCACCGAAACATCGGTGCCGGATGATTTATCGTTTGAAGCAGATTCCATCTTAGTTATCGCTAAGGTATTCAATCTCTTGACCAAGCGGTTGATCGGCAACCCATTGCTTGCCGTTCTCCAATCGGAAAACGTTTTCTCCCATAACCCATGTTCGAACGGCCCAGCCAGTCAAATCCGATCCGTGCCAGGGTGACCAACCACATTTGGTCAACTGTTTGTCGTTTTCCACTTTCTGCATCAACGAAAGGTCTACTAGCACCAGATCGGCATCAAATCCGACCTGAATTCGCCCTTTGTTTTTCAATTTCCAGATTTTTGCTGGCTGGTAACACATCCAGTTTACGACTTGCTCAATCGAACATTTGCCGCGGTTAATTTCGTTCAACATCAACGCTAACGAATTCTCGACCGCTGGCAAACCAGACGGACATTTTGGATACGGTTGCCGTTTCTCTTCCAGCGTATGTGGCGCATGGTCGGTGGCAATGACTTGAATGTCGCCACTTAACAAGGCGTCGAACAACGCAGCATTGTCGGCCGTGTTTTTTACCGAAGGATTCATCTTCACCAAAGATCCCAAGCGGTCGTAGTCTTCGACATTGAAAAACAAATGATGGGGACAGACTTCCGCAGACACATGCTGGCGTGCAGATTTAATCAACTCAATTTCGTTCGCCGTCGAAACGTGCAAAACATGGAAATGATGTTGGTGACGCACGGCCAAATCGATCGCACGACTGGTTGCGACAAACGCCGCCTCGTGATCACGGATCTTTGAATGCACGCTCACGTCGGTCGAATCGACGAACTTTGCCGCGTTGGCTCGAACGGTCGATTCGTCTTCGCAATGAGCACAAATTGGCAGCGTCGTTTCGGCAAAAATCGCTTCCAATGCGTCCTGGTCATCAACCAGAAGATCACCAGTGCTGGAGCCGATGAAAATTTTGATCCCTGGCGTTCTCCTGGCCGCTTTCAAGTCCGATAAATTTGTCGGCGTCGCTCCGATATAGAACCCGTAATTGACAACGCTCTTTTCGCTCGCCAAATCCAGTTTCTGTTCCAGACGCGGTTGGTCGGTTGCGTTGGGAATCGTGTTGGGCATTTCTAAAAAGCTCGTGACCCCGCCCTTTGCACAAGCGCGACTGGCGTGCCACAAGTCCTCTTTGTGTTCGAGGCCGGGTTCACGGAAATGCACTTGGTCGTCAATTACCCCTGGTATCAAATACAGGCCACTGGCATCGATCGTTTCGTCAGCTACCATTTGAGGCGAAGGATCAATTTCGACGATTTTTGATCCTTCGAAAATGACGCTTACTTTGGCCGTTGCGTCAGGCAAAACTACATTAGCATTTTTGATCAGTGTTTTCATTTTGCAGCCTAAAATAGTTGCTGTTTTCCTACCAACATGCCGGACCCATTCGACTGGATCGACGACGAACTGAAATCGCTGCAAGCAAACAGCCTTCTTCGCAAACGCACCACGCGCCAATCACCACCGATCGCCGGAATGGTACAAATCGATGGTCGTCAATTTATCAACTTTGGTTCCAACGACTACCTCGGAATCGCTGCCAGCGAAGAATTGGTGCTGGCTGTCCAGGATTCTGTCAGTCAATTAGGGGTCGGTTCGGGGGCCAGCGCTCTGGTTAACGGCCGCGGCACATTGCATCATCGACTGGAAGACGAATTGGCACGCTTCGAGGGAACTGAGTCTGCATTGTTGTTTCCCAGTGGCTACGCTGCCAACGTTGGCCTGATTAGTTGTTTGGCCGGAAAAGAGGACGTCGTTTTCAGCGATTCGCTTAACCATGCCAGTATCATTGATGGCTGCCGATTGTCGGGAGCAAAAATCGTCGTCTACCCGCATTCGAATATCGAAGAACTGGCAACGCGGATGGAAAACGCCCACCAGTTTCGCCGTCGGCTGATCGTAACCGATAGCCTGTTCAGCATGGACGGAGACGTTGCCAAGCTCAATGAAATTAGTCAATTGGCTGCCAGTCACGATGCCATGCTCGTCGTGGATGAAGCGCATGCAACTGGCGTCCTCGGTGCAAATGGCGTTGGAGCATGCGAATTGCTGAACGTTGATAAAAACGTGACGGCGAAAGTCGGTACGCTCAGCAAAGCCCTCGGTGGCGTCGGCGGTTTCGTCGCTGGCAAGGCCTCATTGATTGACTTCGTTTTCAACAAGGCACGCTCTCAAGTGTTTTCGACTGCATTGCCAGAGATCAATGCAGCCGCCGGAATCGCGGCACTCGAAATCGTCGCTAAAGAACCTGAGCGTAGAACTCGCTTGGAAACGCATTCACGGGAATTACGCCACGAGCTAACATCCATGGGGCTGGACATCGGGAATTCTACGAGCCAAATCATTCCCATCGTTCTAGGTGACAGTGAGAAAGCCCTCGCAACCGCCAATCGCCTGGCCGAAGCCGGAATCTACGCACCAGTAATTCGCCCGCCGAGCGTCCCTAACAATGAATCTCGTCTTAGGCTCAGCCTTTCAAGCCAGCACTCAAAAAAACAGATCGATATTTTGCTAAATTTCCTTGCAATAATGTAAATTTCTACAATAATCACAACCGTCACAATTTGGAAATATTGATCATCTTGTGGCTCTAATTATACTGGGTTTTCTTACCTTCCTTCCTCCATCATACGAAAATCACGAGAGACATGATTGCATCTACGAAAAAGACACCAACCCCGATAACAACTCGACGCGCCCCGGCTGTACAAGGTGCAGCAGCATTCAGCAAAGGCATTGCAGTAATGCAATTAATTTCTGAATTTCCCGAACCACCATCAATCAACGAATTGATGGCGACCAGTGACCTAACTCGCCCAACACTTTACCGATTATTGAAAGCTCTCGAATCGGAAGGTTTGGTGGAATGCACCAACAAGAAGACATTTAAGTTGGGTGCGCGTTTGATCCAATTCGCTTCACGTGCGTTTGAACAAAATGATATTTCAAGATTATCGGATCCAGAATTGAAGCTTCTTGCAAGTCTGACCAAAGAGACCTGTCATTTGGCGATCCGTTGTGGACAAGAAATGGTTTACATTGCGAAACAGGACAGCCCACAAACCATTCGACTGCACAGCTCAGTTGGAAATCGCGTTCCAATGCACGCCAGTGCAATTGGTAAATGCGTAATGGCTCATTTAGGCCCGGAAGATCGTCGCGAGCTGTTAGAACGAATTGATTTGCACCAATTCACTCAGTTCACAATTACAGATCAGGAAAAGTTGTATGGGGAACTGGACGGCATTTCGAAAGCTGGATTTGCAACTGCACATCAGGAAACTGACTTGGACGTTCACTGCTTTGGAGCAGTAATTTTTGACCGAGGCGGAAATCCTGTCGGCGGAATGAGCGTCAGCGTACCTTTGTACCGATTGTCGACCGACCAATCGCGATACATTCAGCCGTTGCTGGCCGCATGCAACCGTGTAACATCAGCATTGGGTGGCTAGGCACACCCGCAATACAGTTTATTAATCAAATGGTCATGCTATCTGCATGGCCATTTTTTATGCGTCTGTCGTTGGTCCTCGGTTACGCAAACTCGATCCAGGCAATAAAATAGCGGCTTAATCTACTCATTGGTGCCGCCGCGCTTCGACATGAACAGCTTCTCCCACGCTTTGCCTTTTCTCGACCGAAGTACTTACTTTCCCATTGGCTGTGCCATTCCCGATTGGCTGGGAGCTGTTGATCGCAAGTGCCGCGTGCGCAAAAATCGGGCCAGCAAATTTCTGGACCATGACGATTCATTGGTTGCCGAAATTGCGGGTGGCATCATCCAACACATTGACGACGATCGCTGGTTTCATTCCACCGAAAAATTCAGTGAACTAAGCATGCAGTTTGCCGTCGAATTAAGAGAATGTTTGATAGATGAACCAGGTTTCCGCCCGGGATTTCTGGGTCACATCGTTATCGAATTGATATTGGATGCATTTTTGCACGAAAACAATCCGGGCAAACTTGACATGTTTTATGAAATGGTTGCCAACTCGGATCCTGCAGCCATTGAATCGGCCGTCAATCAAATGGCGACCCGACCAACCACGAAACTGGCAACTTATTTTCCGGTTTTCTTACGAGAAAGATATCTCTACGACTACGGCGACGACAAGCGATTGATGTTTCGTGTCAATCACGTGCTCAAGCGGGTAAAGCTCAATCCCGTTGGTGATGAAATCATTCCCTGGGTGGCGACTGCACGTAAACGTATCTACCAATGTGCTGGTGATTTGTTGGAAGACTACACGCATGAAGTCGCCCAAAGCAACCAGTGAAACGTGTGACCAGTGTGAGACGTAGCCGGCCGGCTGGCCGCCTCAAAACCACATCCACAAACACGATCAGCTCGCTGGCTCAAATGGACGGCATTGGTTCATTGGCTGCGCATCAAAAAAGGCAGGCCGTTTTATTGGCCTGCCCTTCTTAATAAATCAATAAATTTAACAGCTGTTTGTGAGCTACTTTAAGCCACTACCATTACTGGCACTGCCCTTTGTTTCGCTTCCACTTGTTGCACTGCCCTTAGTAGCGCTCCCGCCAGCTTTCATCTCGCCGGAGTCGACGATTGAAATTCTGCTTTTTGTTTGCCCGGAGCGTGAACCTTGAGCTTCGATGGCTTTGACAACTTCCATGCCTTCAATCACTCGCCCAAACACAACATGTTTTCCATCCAACCAGGCGGTCTTTGCCGTCGTGATGAAAAATTGAGAACCATTGGTGTTGGGCCCAGAGTTAGCCATGCTCAACAAGCCGGGGATGGTATGGGCCAAGTTGAAATTTTCGTCGGCAAATTTGTTGCCATAAATACTCTCACCACCGGTGCCATCGCCACGCGTAAAATCGCCACCCTGGATCATGAAACCCGGGATGCAACGATGGAAAACCGATCCCTTGTAATGCAAAGGTCTGCCGGATTTACCCTTCCCTTTTTCGCCAGTGCAAAGTGCTCGAAAGTTCTCGGCGGTTTTCGGAACCGATTCGCCAAACAAACCAATCACAACTCGACCAGCTTTTTTGTCGCCGATAGCGACATCAAAAAATACTTTGTGTGTTACTTTTTCCTGTACAGGGTCTTTTTTTGCGCTACTTTGGCCAGTCGCTGGGACTGGTGCGCAAGCCGCAAACGGTATTGTCATTGCGGTGATCATTAAAATTCGCGTAAGCATCTGCTTCTCCATTGAATATCGTGCAGCTTGAATTGTCTAAATTGTGCCAGTATTTTACGAGTTGCTGGCGGGATTGTTCAACGGCACTGAAATAAGAAAAGTATCATGCGTTTTATGATACAAACCAATCCGAAAAGTTTATCCAATTAGACTAATTCAACGCAATTTACCGCCTCCCCGCTATCATCGTGAAGGCCAGGCAATGGCAAAGACAGCCAACCAAAGCCAATATTAGCGTTTTGCCACCGACTCACGAACAATCAGCTCCGTCTTCAGTTCAGGCCTTTTATAGGCTTCACCACTGAGCAAATGAACAACTAATTCCGTTGCGACGACGCCCAACTCTACCGCAGGCTGGCGAACGGTTGTCAGGGGAGGGGTCATGAATGCAGACATCGGCTGATCATCAAATCCAACGATTGAAACTTCTTCTGGCACCTTGATGCCCCGTCGATACAAAGCCAATCGAGCTCCAAACGCCATTTCATCATTGCTCGCGTAAATCGCAGTAAATTCGGCCTTCCTTTGGAGCAGCTTTTCGACAACCTCTTCACCAGAATCGGGACGAAAATTGCCTTCCAAACACAAGCTGTGATCCACTTCCAATCCAGCATCATTGAGTGCGCGGATAAAACCTTGTTTACGCTGAATTGCATCCTGATGGGTTGCAATTCCCGTGATAAAAGCAATTTTCTTGTGACCACAATCGATCAAATATTTGGTTGCGTCGTACGAACCCTGCAGATTGTCGATAACGATTGAATTCTCTTCCCATCCCGCGACTTCACGAGCGACAACGACGACAGGAACATCCTTAATCAGTTTCAAATCCGAATCAGGTAACGAACCACCGATAATGATGATTCCGTCCACTCGACGCCCGAGCAACGTATCGATTCCCGCCGCTTCGATTTCGGCGTTCCAACGACCGTCAACAAAAATTGGTGAATAGATGGTCTCGCTTAATGCTGTCGTTACGGACTGTGCAACGACGTCGTAAAACGGGCTGCCGATATCCTGGGTCATCACGCCAATGGTCAGTGACTTACCGCCTGCTAACCCCCTTGCCAATTGGTTTGGCTGAAAGTCGAGGGTTTTCATTGCTTCAAGGACTGCGTCGCGTTTTGACTCTTTAACTAGCGAACTGTCATTTAGAACTCTGGAAACGGTACTTTTGCTTACGTTTGCTTTGTCAGCAATATCCTGAATGGTAACTTTTCTTTTTTGCATTCCAGATGCATTCCGCTTTCATCAGTCCGCTTCAAATAACACGCGTTTTACAGACCAAATCGTCTATCGCGGCCGAAATTGTAATCGAATCGCTGCTGCTCAAATCAGTGCAATTTTACGCAAATACGGAATTTTAACCTGAATCAGGGTTAAATTTTTGGATATGTAGTTTGACAATATCTGCCTTTATGCCGACAATAAAGGTGTAATGAAACCGCTCCCATTATTTTATCTATACGGTTTTTCGAGGAACGAAATGCGCAGAACAAATTCACCCCATGCTTTTACGCTGGTTGAGTTGCTGGTCGTTATCGCGATCATCGGCATCTTGATCGGTATGTTGTTACCTGCTGTTCAATCAGTCCGCGAGGCTGCTAGAAGAACGCAATGCTTAAACAATCTCCGTCAAATTGGCATCGCCTGCCATAACTTTGAGACGGCTAACAAAGAATTTCCGACTGCCGGTGGCGCCGTCAATGAGTACTTGATCAGCAACGCTCAAAGTGCCAATTTCTCTCACGAGAGTTACAGTTGGATGTATCAGATCCTCCCGTTTATTGAGCAAACCAACACGTTCAATCTGGTGGATTCATTCGCTGGCTCTGGTGCACCGCCATTGGTATCCGGTGCTGCTGAAAGAACAATCGAAGGATTCAATTGCGCTTCTCGCGACAATCGTTTTGCGATCTGGGGTGCGAATATTTTGGCTTTGGGTGATTACGCTGGAGTAATAGGGAATAGTAACACCTACAATGGTCAGACGTTCGAATGGCAATCCGCCAACGTGAATTTCGCTGAAGTCAAGAGCGAAGAAGATGTCTTTTGGACTGGAATTCTGGTCAAAGGTGGACAGGCTGATCAAGCTACGAACCCACCATCCGCAATTAATTTGCAGAGAGTTGGCTTCAGAGACATATTCGACGGTAGTTCCAATACAATATTGATTGCCGAAAAGTCTGTATCGACACAGGATTACACCGTCGATATTTCTCAATTCTGGAGATATTGGGAAATTTACGGCTATTACACCGGTGCGGATTGGCCAATCATGCGTCAATTTGGAGCACCAACAGAGGAGGGTAACGACTTTTTGTGGCCGCCTATTGCTGATGGAGCTTCACCTCGAACAGCTCAAGCTGGCGAAGATTCCAATGGAAATCCGATTTGGCAAGAACAGGGTTTTGGTTCACCTCACCCAGGCGTCTTCAACGCGGTCTTGGGAGATGCTTCGACAAGAGCAATTCCAATCGGAGCTGATTTGAATTTGCTGGAAGATCTTGGAGCAAGAGCTGACGGCGAAATTGCAACTACGGACGATCTGTAATCGCAATACAATAGTGGAAAACAGGATGCTCCATCGTCAACGGTGGAGCATTTTTATTGTGTGGGACAAGAAAGATGTTAAATCAAAAATTGAAACTGGAATTCGTTTTTGCAGCAAGCCTTGCGATTGCCATTTGTGGCTGTGACAGCGATTCGCCGCAGAGCCTTGTGGAAAAAGCCAACAAAACCAACATTCAGAAACTTGCCAATTTTTACAACCAATATCAGTCTACCAATTCTTTTGTTGGCCCGGACAGCGCTGAAACTCTTCGAGACTATATCGAAAATGACGTGCCGGACTTTATCAAGGAAAGAATCAAAATGGCCCCCGGTGACGATATCTTTGTCAGCGAAAGAGACGGCAAGCCATTTAAGATAAAATTTGAAGTGGTCGGCAGTGGACGTGGCTGTACAAAACCAGCCATTTTCGAAGCCGAAGGCGTCAACGGAAAATTCAACGTTGGTTTTCTGAATATGATCACGCGCGAAGTTGATAAAGAAGAGTACGACAAATTGTGGGACGAAAACGGCTCCTAATTTGTTTTGCTAAGCATTCGGAAAGTGTGTTGATCTTCCATGAATTCAGAAACCAGCAGCCAAGAAAAATCGCCCAGTTCTGAAACCGGTTCCTTATCGGTAACAGAAAAAATTGGCTACGGCTTGGGAGACACTGCATCCAATCTCTACTGGAAGCTATTCGAAAACTTCCAGCTTTATTTCTACACCGATGTATTCGGAATTAGCGGAGCGGCAGCGGGAACCATGTTTCTGCTGACGAAATTCTGGGACGCAATCAACGACCCAATGATCGGCTTCGTTTCGGACCGAACTAAAACGGCTTGGGGAAGATTTCGTCCCTATCTGCTGTGGATGTCGATTCCATTTGCGATCACGGGCATGATGACATTCTATACGCCCGATATCTCACCCGAACAAAAACTGATCTACGCCTACGTGACGTATACGTTGGTGTTTATGGCCTATACAGCCATCAATATTCCGTACGGAGCATTGATGGGAGTCATCTCGCCCAACTCACTTGAACGTACCACAGTATCGACGTACAGATTCATTCTGGCTTTTCTGGGCGGACTGTTTGTGCAGTTGTTTACTTTGCCACTCGTTGAATATTTTGGCGGGGGAAGTGAATCCGTTTTAGTTAACGGTGTCGAAAAAGAAATTGTGAACGATCCGCAAACTGGTTTTTTCTGGACCGTCGTTTGTTATGCGATTGCGGCAGTGGTGTTGTTTACCATTACCTTTCTGACGACCAAGGAAAGAGTTCAGCCAGAAAAAAATTCTCAGTCGTCGCTCACTCAGGACCTCGCCGATCTGTTTCGCAACCGGCCGTGGATTGTTCTGCTTTTCGTAGGGCTGTTTCAAATTCTTGCCGGTTGGACGCGAGGCAGCGCAACCGCATACTACTTCACCTACTTTGTTGAAGTCGGCGACATTAGTTTTCCGGCCCTGCATTCAATCGCTGATTATTTCCCACGGTTCCTGAAATTCATTCCAAAGTTCGTAATCAGAATCCTGGAGAACCCCGGCTCGTTTGGGAACTTTTTTGCAGCCGGCACCGTGTTCAGTATCATCGGCATGTTTTTAACCAAGCCGCTGGTGCGAATATTTGGCAACAAACTGCTAATGATTTTGGTTATGCTGGGAAATGCGGCATGCATGGCAGCGTTTATATCTCTTTCAAAAGAGCAATGGCAATCCATGTACGCATTGCATTGCCTGGGTGCGTTTATCAGCGGACCGATGCCGATCCTGTTGTGGTCCATGTACGCTGATGTAGCTGATTATTCGGAATGGATGACCAATCGACGCGCAACAGGACTGATTTTTGCCGCTGCCACGTTGTCGCAGAAGCTTGGAAGCGCCCTTGGTTCGGCGGTCCCGGGGTGGACATTGTCAGCCGTTGGATTCAAAGCCCCTGAAGATAACGTCACGCAAGTGCAATCCGAAGAGACGATTGACGGCATTATCAGAATGATGAGTATCATGCCCGCCATATTTTTGTTGCTCGGATGCTTTGCGATGCTGTTCTACAACATCAATGCAAAAATGCAAAAAACCATTGAAGAAGATTTGAAAAAGAGAAAGTTAAACAACTAGATTCCGCGACTAAAGATGAACAAGACTCAAACTATTACCAATCGCAGCCAACGTATACTCGACGGACAAACCGTCGATAATTGTGAATTGGTTGAATTGGATGGAGATTGCTATTTTAAAATCTCAAACGTTCATCTGATGCCGGAATTCATGATGTCGTTGACCAGTTCCAGCAATCACTGGATGTTCGTTTCTTCGGCTGGCGCTTTGACCGCCGGCCGACGCACCAGCGACAACGCGCTGTTCCCATATTATTCGCATGAAAAAATAATCGACACGCGACAGGTAACCGGACCTCGCACCATTGTGCATGTCGCTGGTGGCAAAAAGCCGGTGGTTTGGCAACCGTTTTTTGATCAGCCAGTTCGCGAACCTCGCGTCGTGAGAAATCTATACAAAAACCCGCTCGGCAACAAAATCTGCCTGGAAGAAGTAAACGTCGATCTGGGTTTAATCTTCCGTTACCGTTGGACGTTTTCACAGCAGTTCGGTTTCATTCGCACGTCACGCATTCACAACTGCTCTGACAAAAAACATTCGCTTGACCTGCTAGATGGTATCCAGAACATAGTACCTTTCGGCGTCAACGAAAGCATGCAGCTGATGTATGGCAACTTGATCGATGCGTACAAAAAGAATGAACTGACTGAACTTGGCGTCGGCATTCACTATCTTTCGTCTATCCCATCGGACCGTGCCGAGCCCAGTGAAGGATTGCGTGCCACGGCAGTATGGCATACCAAGCCAGCTGCTGCGACCTTGATCAGCAGCATCCAAATCAACGATTTCATTAACGGCAAGAAGCTGGAATCCGAACACGATATACGTGCTCGTCGCGGCGCTCATCTGCTCAACTATCGATTTGAATTACCGGCACAACAGGAAGTCAGTTGGGATATCATCGCCGATCTGCAGCAGGACCAAACCGACATCGCCAATCTTTCGATTCAGATTCAGGCCAAAGATATCCTTGCTGAACTTAAAGCCGACATCGATTCCTGTGAACAGGGGCTCGCCATGCTGGTCGCAAGATCAGACGGATTTCAGTCCGGTGAATTGCTTGGCCGAACGCAGCGTCATCAGTCGAACGTAATATTCAATATCATGCGTGGTGGTATTCCTGCAGAAGATTACACCATTGCATCGGTAGATTTGCGACGCCACGTTCTATTAGCCAACTCCTCGGTTGCTCAGCGGAACGCTGAATTGCTGGACAGTATTCCAGAAAAACTGGATCGCGCTGCTTTATTGGATTTAGCTCGACAATCCGGTGATGTCGACCTTTTCAGAATCGTTACTGAGTACATCCCACTTGTGTTCAGTCGTCGGCATGGCGATCCGACTCGCCCGTGGAATAAGTTCGCGATCAATTCGCATTTCGGTGACGACGAAATCCTGATGGATTATCAAGGCAACTGGCGTGACATATTCCAGAACTGGGAAGCGCTTGCCGTTTCCTATCCGTGTTTGCTGGAAAGTATGATTTGTCGGTTCGTTAATGCGTCGACAGCCGACGGTCACAACCCGTACCGCTTGACGAAAAACGGCTTTGAATGGGAAGCTCCGGAACCAGACAATCCTTGGGCAAACATTGGCTATTGGGGTGATCACCAAATAATTTATCTGGCCAAATTGGTCGAAATGTCACGGAATTATTTCCCTGGCGAATTGGATCAGTTGCTCAACGAAGATTGTTTTGTTTACGCCAATGTGCCGTATCGCATCAAGCCGTTTGAAGAAATATTGAAGGACCCTTGCGATACGGTTGTCTACGATTTCGACACTGCTAAATCTATTGAAGAGCGAGTTACCATTGAAGGTAACGATGCGAAACTGCTGGACGACGGCAATGGCAACATCTCTCGAGCGACCTTGGCCGAGAAATTACTGCTGCCGGGACTGGTCAAAATGACCAACTTCGTTCCCGACGGCGGCATCTGGCTCAACACGCAGCGACCTGAATGGAACGACGCTAACAACGCACTTGTTGGAAATGGCATGTCCGTTGTTACCGCATGCTACTTGCGACGGTACTTTGCGTTTCTTGTTGACTGGTTCGAAAATTGCAGCCAGAGCGAATTCAAAGTCTCGAGCGATATCAATCTGCTTCTGCAAAAAATTGAACTCGCAATCGCTCCCTATGTCGAAGAATCTGAAATCAAGATATCGAACAGCCAACGCCATCAAATCGTGTGTGATCTGTCGACCGCAGGCAGCAACTATCGGCAGTCGCTTTACGCGAATGGTCGTTCGCCCGATTTTGATTCTCTGAGCATCGCCGATTGCAACGATTTTCTGAACAGATGTATTCGTATGATCGATGCGACCATTCGATCCAACCGGCGCGCTGACGGTTTGTACCATTCGTACAACTTGATGTCTCTTGATGTTCCTAAAGAAGTCCAGGTTGAGCGACTCTACGAAATGCTTGAAGGCCAGGTCGCTGTGCTCAGTTCCAAACTGCTCGAAGCTAAAGAGTGTATCGACATTCTGGATACCATGAAAAACAGCGCTTTGTATCGTGAAGAGCAAAACAGCTACATGCTTTACCCAAATCGCGACTTGCCGCGATTCATGGAAAAAAATCTGATCCCATCGGGCCTTGTCAATCAATCACCCTTGATGCAAGCCATGCTTCGTGATGGAGACGAATCGATTGTCCGCAAAGACGTTTTTGGTAACTGCCACTTTAACGGCGATTTCCGTAACGCCAACGACGTGATTAAAGCAGTTGAGAATCTGGCGACTGCAAGCAAATACGAAGATCTGCTTGAGGGTGCTGCGCAACAATTGGCAAGCGTATTTGAAAACATGTTCTGTCACCATCAATTCACTGGCAGATCTGGAACTTTCTTTGCCTATGAAGGGCTGGGTTCAATTTATTGGCACCAGGTTTCCAAATTGCTTTTAGCCGTTGGCGAAAACTACATCGACTTTGAAAAATCAGGCGCCGATGCCGAAGTCTTGCAGGCGCTCAAAGAACACTTCCGTGAAATCCAGGCGGGGATTGGAGCTGAAAAATCTCCAAACGAATATGGTGCGTTTCCGACTGACCCTTATTCGCATACACCTGAACACGCCGGAGCCCAACAGCCTGGCATGACGGGGCAAGTCAAAGAAGACATCCTGTGCCGCTTAATGGAAATCGGCTTGCGAGTTGAAAACGGTATGATTTCCTTCGAGCCATCGATGTTCGATCCTGACGAATTTGCTTCCGACAAGCATGAATTCATCACAATGGAACACTCAACCGGCGAACTGGTTCATGCATCATACGAAGCAGGAACCTTTGTGTTCTCGATTTGTGGAGTGCCGGTCGTGTTTCGTCGCTCAGCACAAACTCGACTGGTCGTTTGTATGCACGACGGTACTGAGCAGAATCTGCCGGAGAACAGTCTCAGCGACGAACTCACCGCTTTGCTGTTTCGCAGGACTGGCCAAATCAAGCGGATCGAATACTCTTACGACCCGGCGATTTACTCGTAGCCAAACAATGCGGCAACACGACCACATTGTTCGCGAATTGAATTCGTATCTTCAGGCGTAAAACGAGACGAGTAGTATTGCGGCGCGTTGATTTTCTGAGCCCAGGAATCAACCAATTCTGTTGAATGCAAATCCGCAAAGCTCAAAATCGAATCCAGAGTGCCGCTGGTTTCTTGACACAAATCTTCATATTTAACGACCTTTACGTTTTTGGCCAACGCAGGATTTTCTTGCAGGAATTGATGCAGCCAACCGTATAGCATTGACCAATACATCGCCCAACCGCGAACCTCCTGGCCGCTATTCCACAAGCTTTGAATTTCATCAATACAATCGCAATCACCAACGTTCACTGGTCTGCGATCGAGTCCAAATTCAAAATGACCGACTCGTCTAAGATGCTCAATCGCTCGCGGATGGTCTTTTTGACCGGCACAAAACAATTCGTGTTGCTTCATCAATGAAGCAATATGATCAACGGGATCACGCATCAGGATGACAAATCGAGCGTCCGCAAAAATACTTTGAATGTACGCAATGCGTGTGATGTTGTAATTGCCTTTGGCAACATAACGATTACCGCCACGAAGCAGAATCAACTTCTTGATGTGTTGCCGATAATTGTTTTCAAAAGCGCTGTTAGTTGTTGACGCTTTCAGAACGGCTGACCGTTTGTCACAGTGCAGTTGGTCGAAGTGGGCCATCCAAAGCATTTCTTCCATCGCTTCGGGGCTGTGATTACTGACGAGCAATCCATCGCCATGGGCACGTTCACTCAACACGGTCCTTGAATTCTCATTCGCCTTACCCCACCAATAGGGTGTAAAGATCGCGGGAAAGTCGCAATACCGATGAGTGCTGACATCTGGGTGACTGGCCAGAACTTCCAATGCAATCGTGGTGCCTGACCGCGCCAAGCCAGCTACGTAGACCGGTGTGGAAATTTGAATGTTGTCCAGCTGTTCACTCAGCACCATCGATTCCAATTGGCCTAGCCGATCCCAGAATCCAGTTACCGATGTCATTGCGCCGCTAAGCAGATGGGTTCCAAGACCTACTGCAAATTTTGAGGTGTCGATGCCATTTTGACTCATGCGACTAAACTCTCAGATGATCCCGCCGAATTGCCGATAGGCCAATGCCGACGACGCACTGATGAACATAAAGACAAAGATCCACGATCGCATCCATGTCGGACCAAATCCAAGATAGTCATCTTGCGGGGCCAGCGAATGCGATTCATCGGTTTCTGTCGGCAACGCGTCAGTTTCTGCCGGCAAGTCACTTTCGTTTGCCGATCCACCATCAGGCTGAGCCAAGGCATGTTGAAGCTGAGGGCTCGCGGCTGAGCTTTGCTTAATATCTGCATCCAGACAAATCATGACCAAAACCAGGGGCAGTCCAGCCAGTAGCGATGGCACCAACGACAATCCGACTCGTTTCAGCGACAGACTTAAATTCCTTTTGAGCAATGGCAACATCTCGCCAAACTCGTTCCCTTCATATTGATTCAGCTCTTTTTGCGACTGCTGTATTTGTTCCATCAACGCGTTCAACTTTTGCTGATTCGACCATCGGCGATAGACGAACATCGAAACCAGGCCGGCGATAACCGCCCACACCAATACGATTCCGACGTTTGAAAGAGGCAGAGTGCTGTTGATTGTTTGAAATAGATCAAGCATTTAAAAATCCGTTCTTGCAACTCTGGTTTATTCGCCAGTATTTGCGGCTTTGTTTCGCTTTAGCATTTTTCGAATTGGCCACAATACGACCGTAAACAACGCACCACCAACAGCAAGCACCAAGCCAACGAGTGAGAGCAACAGCCCCATGCCCGCGCCTGGACCGATGTAACTTAACGGCAATTGCAGTAGTTCAAAATTCATAATTCCTTCCCCTTTAAAACTAAGGACTCATTGCCACGAGATTTTCTTCCTCGATAAACGGCAAGTCTTCTCGTTGATATCGGGCCACGCCTGTCATGATCGGGACCAGTTGCTCGGCGGCGTCTCCGCCGCGAACTGGGTTGACGAATTGCCAGACAATTTTGCCCGTTGGATCCACTTCTACGATGCGTCCACCATTGGACTCACCGATGATTGTGTTTCCGTTAGCCAATCGCTGTTGGCTGGATCGAATGCTGCTTCGTAAAGTAGCTTTGCCGTCACCTTTAAAAGCCCAAACGACGCGTCGCTCACGCGGATCAAATTCAACGATCCGCGAATAAGACTGCGTGCCGTTACAAACGCAATTGTCGAAAATCAGAATATTTCCATTTGGCAGTGGGTCTGGATCGTGCGGCAGGTTCCAAGGCCCAGCTGTGCCCCAGACAATTTTTCCCAGTTCCGGGTCAACGGCCACAACAAGATTTATATTGCGAAAGCAAACGATTACATCGCCGGCGTCGATTTCTTTGTAGTGGGTCGCAAATGCGTGATCGACAAAATTGACCGTGTTGGCATGCAACAGATCACCAGAATATTCACGCTGTAAAATATAGTGGTGGAAAAACGGCGAATCGAAGAACGCATCCAATAGCGAAAACTCGTTAAGCTTTTCTCCGTCGCTTGAAAGAACCGTCAAGAAGTCTTCAATGTTAACTTCTGGCCCAAATTGGCTGGCGGGATGTTCTGACGTCTTCAGTTGATGCGTCAATGAATAAATTCTGCCATCGTCGCCAACAGCGAAATCGTGGTGACAGTTGCCATCAAATTTCCAGATCACATTGCTGTCTCGATCCAATTTTGCAAACCCCATTCCGTTTGGAGTATTCAATGGCGTTTCGTATAGTGCCAACAGATCGCCGTTGGGAAATGCATGTGCTCGGCGAACGAATATGCGCTCGTCAGGAATAAAGGACTTCAAGAAATTTTCCCCGCCCCAAATCTTTGAGAATGGAGCGTTCCACGAATGCAACACATTGCCCGTTGCGTCAATCAAACTTACCTTCGGACCATCTCCGGAGGTATACATCGTGATTCCATTGCTGTCGGTCGAGCCAGTAATGGCGGGTTGCGAATAGCGAATCGGTTGCCAAAGCGCAGTTGAAAATTCATCAGAAAACATGTCTTGTTGAATGCAGATGGCGTTGAATGCCGTAAATGCGTTCTGAGTCCAGTAGTACGGTGGAGCCTTTACCGTTGCCATCAAAAGTCCCAGAAACACACACAGAAAGCACGCGCTGACTTTGAATGCCGAATGAAATATTCGATCGAAAAATCTCTCTCGAGCGGTACTCTGCTCTTCTGCTCGTGGCGTTTGGGACATAGTTCGTTTGGTAGACGTTTGGTAGGCGTTTTGGAGGTTAATATTGCGACTAGTCAAATACAGTCAGCACAATCATAAATACTGCTTGATTCCGCAAACTCTGACGTCGAAGCGACCAAAGTATACGACTCGTTTGTAATGATGAACGAAGATAATTGGCCAGATTGGCCCTGAATCGCCAATTGACGATTCGGTTATTCAGATCAATCGCCTTGGTAGGCTGAGCTAAAAAAGAGTGTTGGGTTAAATTGAGCGTTGCGTGTGAAATTACTCCGCTGTTATCTCCGACAAAGGTTGACCAAAACGGACGATAAACTATCATTAAAACGCGAGATGAAACCGGTTTCAAACCTCCGTCCGCCAACGTCAAAGGAACAAAGACGGTATTGTCGACTTGCTTGATGTTTACCCGTTCTTTTGATCCTAATTGGTGGTTAGTTTAAATTGAATTCAAAACGGTCGCTCATGAGTGACCGTTTTTTTATGTCGTGGTTAGATCGTAGGGAATCATGAAAGTCAGTTCAAAATTTATCGTGTTCGCATGCTGCGTAACGATTTTCTGTGCATCCACTGACGCCCAGACATCCAATGCAGAAAAAAACAAAACCGATCGCGAAACCCCTTTCGTCGTCCGTCCTTTTAAGCCGATCACAGGCAAGTTTGTTGGAAATGGGATTTCTTACGGACCCTATCGAAAAGGCCAACGCCCCGGCGAAGTTGAACCAAAACGAGAGCAGATTCAACAAGACATGAGACTGCTCGCTGGCGACAAGTGGCAAATGATTCGAACCTATGGTACCGAACCGTTTATGTCTCATGTTTGCGAAATCATCAAGCTGGAAAACTTGCCGCTCAAAGTCATGGTCGGTGCCTGGGTCGCCACTGCCTCGACCCCGGAACAAAAACAGGCCAACGATAAACAGGTTAACGGCGCGATTGAATTAGCCAACAAGTATCCGGACATTGTGGCCGCGGTCAGTGTTGGAAATGAAAGTCAGGTGTTTTGGTCGTTCCATAAAGTCAAACAGGAAACCTTGATAGCGTACATTCGCGACGTTCGATCAAAAATCAAACAACCCGTAACCGTTGCCGACGACTTTAAGTTCTGGAACACCGATGAAAGCCAGACGGTTGCAAAGGAAATCGACTTTATCGTTTCACACATGTACGCGATGTGGCTCGGGCAAACATTGAAAGATTCCGTCCAATGGACCCAATCCATTTATGCCGATGTCAAGAAAAATCATCCAAATCGCAAAATCATAATCGGAGAACTTGGCTGGGCGACGAAGAAAGCCAACCACGGCGATCAAGGAAAAATGATCAAAGGCAAAGCCGGCGAAGCGGAACAAAAGGTCTTTTTCGAATCAATCACCAAGTGGCTGAAGCAAGAGGAAATTGGATATTTCTATTTCGAGGCATTCGATGAACCTTGGAAGGGCGGCGACGATCCCGGTGAAGTCGAAAAACACTGGGGGCTGTTCCGGGAAGATCGAACCCGGAAACCCGCTATTCAAAAATCGTAGCCTGGATTCTGAGTGATTTTTACCGCCGATTTTGCGTGGGCGATCAATCAACGACGAAAACTGCTACCACAAATGGGTTGCAGCGTGAAATTTCTGCGTTATTGAATCGCAAGCTGGATTCGTTGGACGACTCGGCTTGACCTGAAAAGCAAATTTTGATGGACTCTGCGTGAAATCAGCGAATTGGAGACTACGTAAAGGATTGGATATGCGCCGGCCAAATAGAAGCGAAAGTTTTAGTAAGATTAAAGAAATCGGAATGCCGGTCGGATCCGTAATCGACATCGGTGTGTTTTCAGAGACTGCTGATTTAATTGAAAACTTTGCCGACGTAAAGCATTTGTTGGTCGAGCCGGTAGCCGAATGGTCAGAACGAATCGAGAAACGATACACCAGAGCCAATATTGATTTCGAGCTACTGAATGTTGCAGCTTCTGACAGCAATGGAAAAATGAATCTGGAGATTTATTCGGTTGATGACAAGCCGATAACGCACTCCAATTTGACAAGCGATGCGGTTTCGGAAAACGTGCGCGAGATTGATGTCAGGACCGTGGATTCATTGATGGCAGAGCGAGATTTTCCTGAACCCTTTTTGTTCAAGCTGGATGTTGATGGCGTCGAGATGAAAATTCTTCAGGGTGCAACAGACACGCTTCGCAAATGTTCCGTCGTCGCGATTGAGGCTGGCAATGCAAACTTCATGGAAAGAGCAGGCTTTCTGGTAGACCATGGTTTTGAATTATTCGACATTGTCGACATTTGTTACTACGACGGTCGCCTGAGACAATTTGACATGGTCTTTTTAAACTCTGCACTGGTTCGCAAGTTCAACGTCCGCAGATTCAACCAGGAAAAATTCGACAAAAAGAAATGGGAAAAGTTCGCTGCCTAGACTTGCTCGTTTAAACGCTTCGCAGCGCTTCAATCGGGTCCATCATTGCAGCTTGTCGTGCAGGATAAATGCCGAATAAGATTCCGGTACCCAGTGCAACCAATGTTGCTATAGCAGGACTCCACCAAACGATCTTTGTTGGCAGATCAGAAGCCCAGCTAACCAGCGACGGCACCGTCATGCCCAACAACACGCCAATCGTCGCACCTACGAATGAAAGGACGACGGTCTCAATCAAAAACTGAGTCACGATATCCGTGCGGTTTGCACCCAGTGCACGACGAATTCCAATCTCTCGTTGTCTCTCACTAACCGTTGCCAACATGATGTTCATGATGCCGATACCGCCGACCAACAGCGAAATCGCAGCAACGCTGCCAAGGACATAACGGAAAATCTGCTCTGTCTTGCGTGATTGTTCCAGTAAGTCCAGCGGAACTACTACGGCGAAATCGTCTTTCTTATGGACTCGGGATAAGAGACTTTCCAAGACTCGCGAAGTCGGCTGAACTTCCGACACGTCCGCAACTTCAACGGTGATCTGACTAAGCTGAATGTTTTCAGCCGTCGACTGCCCTTGATTGCGGCGGTACAAAACTTCTCCAAAGCGGGCTTTGTCTGTCGTTAGTGGAACGTACACAAATTTATTGAAATCCTGAGATGACAGGCTGGAGCCAACGCCTGCCGAAGGAGTTTTCCATTTTGCAACACCCACAACACGAAAGTAGTGGTTGGTTCCAACACGAATGCTATTGCCCAGAGGCGATTTGTAGCCAAAAAGCTCACTGGCCACATCCGCACCAATCACACAGGTGTTTCTGGTGTATTTCAAATCTGAATTTTCCAAAAATCGACCGCTGGAAATTTCGATTCGATTCAATTCATCATAGTTCGCATAAACACCCAAAACCGGCGTGTCGAGTGCATTGTCTTCTCGTCGACACGTCTGGATGAACTCGCGCATGGGCGTAATCAATTTCGCCGACGGTATCGTGTCTTCAATCCGACGTAGATCTCCGTACGTTAACCCGTACTTTACCACCCACGATTGCTCCTGGTTTTGGTCTTGGATGACCGGTTTTTTACTGCGAATAATAATATTCAAAACGCCCAGCGACTGGATCTGTTTTTGGGCTTCGTCGCTTGCGCCTTCCGCAACCGCCAACATGATGATCACCGATGCAACTCCAAACACTAATCCAAGTACCGTCAATAGCGAACGCAATCGATGCAACATCAAGCTTCGGATCGCTGTATTAAAAAGTGCTTGGACTTTGGGAGGAATCATTTTGGATTTCGAAATTAGTTCTTTTCAGATTCGACTGCTTCTTCGCTGGCCTCACTGGGCGATTGCGGTTTCAACTGAACAGGCAATGCTTCAGCCGACGGTTCTTCATCCACAGTTTCAGTTTCAGTTTCTAGAGCAACAACTTCACCGCTATCCGCTTCCTTGGCTACAGGCTGCGAATCGGTTTCTTCAGTTGCATCCTGTTTGTCATCATCAATCTCATCAGTCGCAGGTTCGTTTTCAAATTCAGATTCCGATTCAACCTGATCCTCCAGACCTTCGAGTTCGATGTCCTCTCGGCCCCTTTGATAGGCATCCATGGCAACCACATCCCCTGGCCCCAGGCCGCTATCAACAACAAGGAAAGATTCGTTACCTTCAGAAACTTCGATTGGGATTCGTTCGTATCGACTGCCGTGTTTAACGTATGCATATTCCTTGCCAGCGATTTGAGTAACCGCTTGAACCGGAATTGCGGCCACATCGGTCAACGTTCGCACGTGGATTTCGGTTTCTGCCGACATGCCGGGCTTCAATTTCACATCCTCCGGAAAATCATCGATCACGACCGTCGCCTTGTAGGCTTTTTCTTCTGTGTTTCTGTCACTGCGAGCCAGATCGGCGATCTTCTTGATGTGCCCGGTAAATTTACGATCGGGAAATGGAGCGACGCGAACGATTGCTTTCTGTCCCACCTTTAATTTATTGACCAGGGATTCGTGGACATCCAACTGAACCTGCATTCGCGTCATATCAGGCAAATGAAAAACCGTTTGCCGGCGGTGCACATTTCCGCCGGGGCGAATTTTGAATTGCGGGTCCATCCATCGATGGTTGGCATAGGCGACGGTGCCTGATTGCGACGCTTCGATTTGAGCCTTTTCAAGTTGCGCCTCCTGTTCCTTGAGTTCATCCTGTTCGATTTTCAAACGCTTTTTCGCATTGGCAAGCTTCAATTCAGCTTTTGACAATTCAGCTTTGGCAGTCGTTTCAGCCCGTGACAGTTTGCGACTGGCTTCGTCGGCTTTCGACTGCAACTCGGTAATCTGTCGTTTAAAAGTAAACTTTTCCAGCACCTCTTTTTTCTGTTCGTCACGTTCAACCTGAAAATTGGCGCTTTTGACCGCCTGCTCCATTTGAGTCAATCGTTCAGGCTCTCTATATCCTTTTTTCACAAGCAACCGCATGTTTTTCAACTCGTCGGTTCTTTGTTCCAATGCAGCTTTACTTTCCGCAATACTTCGATCCAATTCCGCCAGCTCGGCTTTGTAATCGCCTTCCCGATATTTTTCCAGGTCGAGATCAGCAAGCTCTTTCTCAAGTTTTGCGGCTGCAATATCACTCTCATTTTGATTCTTGCGAACCTCGATTTCTTCGCGTGATTCATCTGCCGAGCCCTGGGCAAGGTTGACGGTAACTTTTTGACCCGCAATTTCAGTTTCGATTTCGCTGGCATCGAATTTAACGACGACGTCACCTTCGACGACCGCTGCACCTTCTTCAACGATAAATGTGATCTTGTTTTGCCAGCCATGCAATTCGCAAACGCCGTCAACTTTGCTTTGGCTTTCAAGCGTACCAGTTTCGATGACCGTATCGACAAGATTTCGATCTACCATTTCATAAGTCGCAACGGCTTCGCCGACTGGCTTGGAGAGAGCTGGAATGAAATACCAGCCGCCCAGTAGCACGCCCAACAGCAACACGGAAATCAACAATCCTGGCCAAAACCAGCTTGAGCCGCTCGCGCGGTTACTACTGGCCTTCGAATCCCGGTCGGTCCGGGATGTCCTGGAAGAATTCGAGGTCGACCTTTGGTCCGTCGACGACTCCATCTTCAGATGAGGTTTCGGAACTGTCGTCTTCGAGTTCGTCTTCGAATTCGAGTCGAGGTCCGTCGACGTCGAGTTCGTCGGACTGGTCGACGGCGTCCTGGTTTTGTCTCGGGTTGTATCGCTCATTTACCCATACCCCATTGTCATCCAGATAAAGCATTTCCATTTCAACGAACAGCGTAATGCGTGAAGTCTCGTAATCGATCCAACTTTGAATTAATCCGTTTCTTGTATCCAAAAGAGCCTGAAGAGCTTCCAACAGGTCTCGCGTTCGGCTGGTCGAAATATTGTCACCCGTGGGCGCCCGAAGATTAATTTGAGCTTCGTCGACACGTCGGGTTGCAGCTATCAATTGTTGTCGGATGATCTGAAAGTTCAAGCGATTTATCTTCAAGCTTCTAACTTCTGACCTTAAAGTATTTTTAACCGCATCTTCCAGTTCCATATAATCGCGTCGGGCATTCTGGTAAGCGATCTGTGATGCCCGATATGCGTTGCGTTCTGCAAATCGATCCAGTGGTCCATCGAATTGAACGGACATTTGGTAACTGGCTGCCGAACTGTCAAAACGGATCGAGTTATTTTGAGCCGGATCGGTCGCCAGATTAGCCGTCGCCGAAACATTCAAGTCGCTTTGCAAGGCATCAGCCGCAATTTCAACCTGACGAAATGCGTCGGTCACGATGCCTCGCTGGTTGCGCAAATCAAGGCGATTGGCAATTGCGTTTTCAACCGCAAAATCGATATCGATATCGAATGGCCGCAGTTCGATCAAAAACAAACGAATCTGATTCTGCAAAACGAACAACGTCGTGATGCGATTCTGTAACCTTCCACCAATCAATTCCTGCAGTCCGCGCCAGTTTTCGATTTCATCGACGTTTTCAATATCGTCTGCCAGTTCTTCAGCGTCAGACGCGTCGGTTTCCAATTCCGTTTCCAATTCTTCCAATGTTTCAGTAATCCGATCGTACAATTTACGCTGCTGCATCAGATCCAGCCGCGAATCGGTATCGAGCAACTCGTCCTTCGATTCCGCATCCATCTTGGTTTTCCATCGATCCAATTCGTCGGTGATCGTCGGCAACAACTCCTGCGTTTGTTCGATGGCAGTTATGATATCTGCGGCGACTTTTTCCAAAACGGCCTGCGGTGCTTTTTCTGGCGGCAGATACTTTCTCAATTGTGCATACGTTTCATCCACTTCGCTTCGTAGCGCATCCAGCTTCGGATCATTCAACTCGAACGTTTCCAGGATGGATTCGTCGAGCAAAATGGGGGCTTCTGGCGGCAAGCCCAGAGAAAACTTGAATGCGTCGAGCGTGTCCTGCAGGCCTTGTTCGGCGCTCAATAGATTGAGTCGGCCTTGTTGATAATCCTGGAGCACCTGGTCGACCTGCAACGGTGAAGCAAGCTCCCGCAGCAGCAATTCTTCGGTTTCACGAAGGTTCGACTCCAGAGCATTCACGTTTGCACGCGTGTTTTTGAGCCCCTGAACGATTGTCAAAAGATTCAAGTACTGTTCAACGGTATCCAAATAGAACTGCCGGCGAAACCTTACAAAATCACGAACGCCGTACAGTAAGGTTCGTTCAGCTTGAGTCAGGTTCTCCATGCGAACATGCCGAAACGCACCTCTCAATAACGGCTGCGTTAAAGTGAAAATCAAATTGGTTGAAACCGCATTCGTATTTGGGCCTCCACCCAATTGCCAGACAAAAGCATTGGCGATGTTCGTCAGAAATTGCCCACCACCAACAAAATCTCTGGTGAAACCCAAATCGTTTGACGTACTCAGCAAACGAGATGCCGCCGCGCCATCACCTTGCGCATCAAAGCTGGTGTCATTGCCGCCAAACCACCGAGAATGAAAATCGTATCGGTTCAGCGACAAATTTAACGCGTTCAAGTACAGCTGTTCGTATTGCGTTTGATAACCTCGATTGTGCAATAGCGCCAAATCAACGGCCAGTTGTCGGTCGACCTTGCATTCGCCTTCTTCATCTAACGGAAGATATTCACTCCAATGTAATTGTTCGATTGGACTGTTCGGTGAAAACTGATCCCAATATTTCGAGCCGCGATAACAGTACGAACAATTCATGTACTTTGCAGCAGCGGGATCATCGCCCGGACGTTTGCATGGACAGTCTGGATGATTAAAATCTCTCATCCGCGAATTCACCGGTGGCTCAACGCAGCGGTCAGGGATTTCCCATTGGTCGCAGAACTGGCGACTTTTGATCAAACATTGCGCATCGCGATCCGCCCACAGTCGATACGTTTTTCGACTGCATCCTGAAACGATACATATCAGAAGAATTGCGAGCGTTAAGTTGCGCATGCTTGCACTTATTATGGGACCACATTGTTAAATCGACATTTGCTGGTCGTCCACTTGTTTTCGTGATAGATAAAGAAATAGATTTGCGCTGACCGCCCAGATTGTTTAAGATGGGTCGCAGGGTGATTTTGGGCAAGTTTGGAATTTGGGATGACGATCAAAGAACTGCCAATGGATCGTCTGAATGCGAGCAATAAGATGCCAGCATTTCGACGCGCTCAATCGTTGTAGCGGTCGGTTTCGACAGACAGGAATGCTTCTGTCTTTGTACCAACAAGCCGTTTCCGACAGATGTCGATCGGGCAACTTCCAGCTTTTAAAGCGACTGTTCTCAATGCCTAGCGCCCAATGAGGCACCTGCGGACACCATTTTTTCAAGCCCAATCCCAACGGTCTGATCAATGAACTCGATCATCAGTAGATCATCGAAACTTGTTGGAGTATCGTGGTGTCAATGAATGTGACTGAATTTGCCGAACAAGTTGTCTTTGGAACAACGCTTGAAGATAAACTGCTTGCCCCAGGGCCGTTGACTTACGACCAAGATGTTCGCAAGCTTCCGGACGTTCGGACATTGGTATCACCCGGTCGTAGCGTTGATCTGCGGATGCGTCATGACCCTATCGGTTCGACCGGACCGCCAAGTGATGATCAACTTGAACACGAACGCGAGCGTGGGCAGCTACTCCACTTTCTTGCCAACCACGAATTGCTTGCCACCGAATTGATGGCCCTCGTATTACTCAAATTCCCTGATGCTCCGCCCGCGTTTCGCAAAGGCATCTTGTACACATTGAAAGAGGAACAAGAGCACACTCGGATGTACATCAAGCGGATGCGCGAGTGTGGTGTCGAATTCGGAGCCTATCCGCTGAGCGGTCAGTTCTGGCGAATTGTGGAGCCGATGAAATCGCCAATGGATTTCGTGTCTCGATTAAGCCTGACGTTTGAGCAAGCCAACTTAGACTACAGTTTGCATTTTGCCAAAGTGTTCGGTCAACTTGGCGATGGCGAAACCGCATCGCTGCTGCAGAAAATCTACGAAGACGAAATCGGCCATGTCCAACATGGCTTGCATTGGTTTCGTAAATGGAAAGATCCAGAGCAAAGTGATTGGGAAGCCTATCAGGATTCGCTTGAGTACCCGATGTCGCCGCAGCGTGGGCGTGGTCCACGAGCTGCCTTCAACCGAGAAGGCCGAGTGCGTGCGGGACTAAACCATGATTTCATCGATTCAATTGAAGTGTTTCGCCAATCGGCCGGTCGACCGCCAACGGTGCGTTGGTTCGATCCGGGCGCCGAATCTGAATTGGCAGAGGAGAGTGATTCTCGTTTGTTGGACCAGCTTGGCAAAGACCTTGAACTGGTCATGGTTCCGGTTGCTCGGCGAGACGACATCGTGCTGGTTCGCGAAACTCCATCTCGTGAGTTAAAGAAGCAGCTGATCGATGTTGGATTCGATTTGCCCGAATTTGTTGAACTTGATTCAAGGCAATCATTGGCTCATCGCAAACTGCATCATTTCGCGCCTTGGGCGTGGACGCCAAACAACCACCAGATTGCCGAACCACTGGTTCAATCCGCTCGCCAGTCGCCACCGAAGTGGTCCAACCAACAAACCGACCTGTTTCGAAAATCATGGAGTTCAAACTGTCTTCGCCGCTGGCTGAGTCAGGATGGTCAGAAACCCTTTGCGAAAACCCGAACTCCGGACTGGTTTGCAAAACCGGATTGCGTGGGAATTGATATTTTTGAGCCGCACGATGTTCGAGAGGCTTTGGATGAAATCAGATCACGTGGGTACGCGCAAGCGATCTTCAAGCTTGATTTGAACGCATCGGGGCGAGGGC
Organism: uncultured Pirellulaceae bacterium; assembly: GCA_964405425.1. Taxonomy (GTDB): domain Bacteria; phylum Planctomycetota; class Planctomycetia; order Pirellulales; family Pirellulaceae; genus Mariniblastus. The sequence goes on from CAYONX010000007.1 coordinate 135,171, forward strand.
AAAGGCGCTTAGATACGGGCGCTCCATTAGAGGATTCGAACGAATCATGGTTGCGATCCGTTTTTAAAGAACGCAATGAACGCGCTGGTGAGTCTCCAGAAAATTCTGGCAATCGACCGATAGCCGTCATTGAACCGATGCTGCAGCGGGTGGTGGACCTTTCTTTTTTGTGGGACGTGAGTTTCGACGCCAGCCATATGGCAAATGGAACCACGGCAGAGCCGACGATTGGCGATGATCAAACGTATCGGGAATTGGCAGATTCTGGGTTGACCAAGTATCTTGGTTGGACACGCGCTTTTGTTACGACAGGACGCAAGTACGTGGGCACACGTTTAAGCATGCCTTTTGTTGATTGCACGCCAGAGATTCGGCGGTATTTGCTTGCCGATCAAGCTGAAAAACTGAAGACAATTTCGAACTGGCTTGCACCTCGTCTGGCGGCTGAACTTGCTCCTCGAAATTTTGCAGGCTGTTTCGGTGTCGATGCAATGGTGTATCGAGGAATTGACGGTGAGCTGCTGGTCAAACCGGTGGTCGAATTCAACCCCCGGATGACGATGGGCCATGTTGCGGTGGAATTGCAAAAAAAGGTTACCGCTGGCGTGGTTTCGGAATTCCGGATTCTTACAAAATCAGAATGGGATCAGTTGCCAGACTCAATCAAGCAAGCGCCGTTAACGACAGCCAAAGACGGTCGCTGGGCGTCAGGCATCGTCCGATTAAGCGAAGTTAACTCGAAAACAAAGCTGGTACCATTAGTTTTGATTGGTCCTTGTTGTGTGCAGAACGCCGGGGGTTAGTGCTGCTGGATTGGCACTCCAGTTCCTCAGGATTTTGCGAATGCTGCACCATATTGCAGTTTCACAATTTCGATACAATCATCAAACGAGAATTTGATGTCAGTTCGATAAAAATATGAGAGAGTAATTGATGAGCGATAGAATTGTGATGCGAACGGGCGAATGCCTGGTTGCGGGTGGACCACCATTTACAGCCGCTGAACCAGAAGTAGTCATCGGAGAGTTAGACGGCCCCGTTGGAACCGCGATCGCCACACTTACCGGTAACCAGGCGGCAGGCCATTCAAAAGTCTTCGCAATCATGAATACCGATGTTCAAGTACGACCGGTCACCTTGATGGTCAGTAAAGTCACGGTCAAAAGCACTCGTTATACGAATATTTTGATGGGTACCGTTCAAGGGGCAATCGCCAATGGAGTCCTTGACGCTGTCCGCGCCGGTGACATCCCCAAAGAAAAGGCGAACGATCTGGGAATCATTTGTTCCGTCTGGCTCAATCCGGGAGTCGCAACGGAAGACAACCTGGACCACAAAGCACTGTTTGAGATTCATCGGAAGGCGATGGCTCAGGCGATTCACAAAGCGATGCACAACGAACCAACGATTGATTGGTTGCTGGAACATCAAGACGAAATCACTCACAAGTATTACGAACGAGGCTTGAAAGGCGAAATCTAGTGACCCCCGAGTTTGGCTTGCGAAAATTTCGATGAATTTCCAGCAGCGATGAAGAGAGCGGCGATGTTTGTGTGTTTACGATCGGCAACACATCAAACACGCCGGTTACTTCAGCTGTCTACCACACGGGGGTAGAAATTATCTGACAAGAAATGGATTAGTTTCAACGTTTGAAAAGCATCCAGCCATTCATGAAATCGTTGCAGCAACATGTCGTTGTCTCGTGAGTTGTCTCTCAATTTTGGCCACACGCTGGCAAACTTTCTGCCAACCAGCCAGTTGGAACAAGTCTCGGGAACTTTTTCCAGGATTTCCGTCGCCGAGTTGGAAACTCCTTTTTCAACCGCGTCGAGCAACCGGCCAAGATCCAGATAACACCGATCATCGTACGTCAGCCATTGTCCGCTTTCTACGATTTCGCCTACTGCCTTGCCAGTTCCAAACGGCACTCGATCGGAAACTCGATCCGAAGGAAACACAAAAGCATCTTCGATCATTTCAATGGTGCAACCTGTTTTGCTGAGCTGTTGCAGAAGATAAAAATCCTCGCCTGCCATTCGCCGACAATGGTAGCCGCCGGATTTAATGTAGGCCTGCTTCGTGCAAACGATAGTGGAACCGATCGCGTACCAGGCGTGTGGCGATTTTGCGTCTTCAAGATTTTGTCGGTGTCGTTTCAAATGCCTTTCGTAAATCTCAATGGCACGCTTTTCGTCCGCCGTGCCACAATGGCGATGTTTGAAATTCACGTGGCCAGCACGGAAGCCTGGATTTCGGGAAATGTAATCAAAGATCGCTCGAAAGTAATTTGGATCGACTGGGCTGTCCGCATCCAGACTGATGACTGGTGCACCGTCATCAACAAACGACATTCCGACCACACAGCTTTGATGCCTAGCCAAACCGACGCCAAATTTCTCCGGGTACGCTTTGCCATTGGTCACATGATCCAGCCACGCCAATCCTAACGTCGTTTCGAATTCGCCGAGCCATTTCAAAGTCGCCAAATTGTTCTGGTTGTCCATCGAAGCACGCTGATTCACGTTAACGACAACCAACACTTCCTTGTGAATTGGCCCGGTGGATTCCAGACTTCTCAAAGTTTCGGGAAGCGTTTCAAATTCATTACAGCAGGGAATTGCAACCACTGCACGATACTTATCTTGCAATAAGTTTCGATGCTCAATGGCTGCTGTTTCTGGGATGCTTGGGGCCATAACTCAATGCGTATTCATTGACGAACTGCTTCAAGAACAACCGTGTTTTCCACGCTCATGATGCAATCAGCATCCGGCGTTAAACAATATTGCCGTAGCGGTGCACGGTCTCGGTTACCGACTGTTCTTTCAAATAGTTCAACAGTTCGATTCGTCCGTTGGCGAGCACTTGCGAATCCACCACCGGAATGTTGCCGATGCGCTCGGGTGCAATGGAATTTGCATCGTAGCTACCAACCACTCGAATAGATCCGCCTTTTAAAGTGTTCAATCGAACTGCAAATTCATCCATCGTTTCGACGCGGTGACTGAAAGCCATTGGCTTCAATTGATCCAACAATTTCGAAAGCGATTCGTTGTTAGCTTGCAAACTGAATTCCAGGTTGGTGCCGGTTGTCAAACAAGCCACTAAAACCAATGCAGCCATTTCAATCAAATTGGCGTCAGGATCATTGACTCGCACAACATGCCACGGTCGAGCGCGATAACGAAAGTGATTGGTTTCACCATGGATTTGCGATGGATCATGCTCGACAGAAAATTCCTGCTCCCACCAATGCGTGTAGCTTTTCGCCGCAGCAGTAACTCGAAGCAACGCCGAATGCTCGATCCCCGATTTTTCTGCGCAATCGAGCAGGTAATCGATATCACGACTTAATTTCGCTTCCTTGGTTGGCAATTGATTTTCAGTCCAATCGCAAAATGCTGCAACGTAATTCGGCCCGCCCGCTTTAGGGCCTGGCCCCACGCACGAATCTTTCCATCCGCCAAAAGGCTGTCGTTGAACAATCGCTCCTGTCGTCGGCCGATTGATATACGCGTTGCCAACTTCGACCTTCTCACGCCACAAGTCGATCTCTTTCGGGTCCAGTGAATGCAAGCCTCCGGTCAAACCAAAGTCGCTGCTGTTTTGAATCGCGATCGCGTCTTCCAGGCTGTCAACTCGCATCAAACCCAACACTGGACCAAAGCATTCGGTTTTGTGGTACCAGCTGCCAGGCTTAACGCCAATTCGAATGCCCGGCCGCCACAAACATGGATTGTCTTCCAACATTTTTGGCTCAAGCAACCAGGATTCATCGGGCTCCAATTGCGTTAACCCACGGGCCAGATATTCATCGGGCTCGCGAATGACAGGGGTCACGCTGGCCGATGCGTCCCACGCTCCAGCGACGTGCAAACTTTCAGCGGCATCTTTCAATTGGTGCATAAAGCGAGGGTTGTCGTAAACTTCTTTCTGCACAAGTGCCAAACTGGTCGCCGAACATTTCTGGCCGGCATGCCCAAACGCTCCTTTGACCAAATCTTTGATTGCCAGATCCAAATCCGCCGCAACCGAAATGATCAAGCTGTTTTTACCACTGGTTTCAGCGTAGAGCTTCAAATCCGGACGCCACCCCTGGAACATCGCCGCTGTAAAGTAACTTCCGGTCAGAATGACAGCAGCGGTCCGCGGATCGGAAATCAATTTCTTGCCCGTTTGACCGTCAAACAGAGGCAGGAATTGCAGCACGTCTTGTGGAACCCCCGCTTTCCAAAGTTGGGTCGCCAGTTGATACGCTGTCAGTATCGATTCGCGAGCCGGCTTCAGAATCACTGAATTACCAGCCATCAGTGCAGCGATGACACCGCCCGCCGGAATCGCGTAAGGAAAATTCCAGGGCGGCGTGATGACCACAACGCCAAGTGCTTTACAGGACGTGCCGTCAAACCAGCCTTGCTCATCCAGCGACCGGGAATAGTAGTTAGCAAAATCAATAGCCTCGCTAACTTCGACGTCCGCTTCGACAACGGTCTTACCGGCGTCGAGCATCATTGTGCCGATCGTATCGGCGCGATCTTCGGCAAAAATCTTACCCGCCAATCGCAATATTTCCGCACGACGATTGACGCCTAATTGTTCCCATGATTTTTGAGTTTGCTCTCCAACCTGCAAAGCGATCTCCACATCTTCGGCAGTGCCTTTTGCATAACGGTACGCTTGGTGACCCGGTCGCGAAGGATCATAACCAACGCCGGTCAAGCGATCGCCGGTCACCGTTTGCCCACCAAAAACAATCGGTATGGGTTCGGGTTGATAGTTTTGCCACTTTTCAACAATCTGATTCGACCAATCACGATTTTCTGGCAAAGAAAAATCAGTATCGGCCGCGTTACCGAACGGCTGGTCAGCAGACTCTATCTCGATCGATTCGTTTTGCCGATTTGTTTTGCGGTTGGTGGAATCAGAAAGTCCCGGATCAAGCGATCGGTTACAGGCTGCCAAAAACGCATCTCTTTGTTCGCACCACGCGGGCGAACCCTCTTCCAGAGCAAAGAGCGCTCCCAGGAAACTTCCGGGAGCCGTGTTTTCGTCCAATCGCCGAACCAGATAAGCGACCGCCGATTCAAATTCATTGTCGAAACAAACGGGGGTGTAAACGATCAAATCACCCGTTCGATTGCGTACCTCTTCGGCTTGTGCATTGGCCATCCCTTCGAGCATCTCAAATTCAACTTGGTCCTGTGCTCTACGCCGTTCTCTAAGGAGCATTGCATAGGCGATGTCAAACAGATTGTGGCTGGCAACTCCCACGCGAATGTATTTGGCGTGTTCAGGCTGCGTCATGTACTGGAGCATCCGTTTGTAGTTCGCATCCACATCAGGCTTGTTGTAATACGGAGCCTGTTGCCAATCATGCAAACTTGCCTCGACCTGTTCCATGGCCAGGTTGGCGCCTTTGACTAGTCGGACTTTGATCCCAACGCCGGTGCGTAAATATCTTGCTCGCGCCCAATCGACAAGCCCACGCAAAACCGAAAAAGAATCGGGCAGATAGGCCTGCAAAACAATACCAGCCATCAATTTCTCAAACTCTGGCTCGTCCAGCACCGCCTTGAAAGTATCGACAGTTAAATGCAGATCTCGATACTCTTCCATGTCCAGGTTCACAAACTTGGGACCGGACTTGCCACCGCCTTTAACGGCAGCGCGGTAAATGATCCGCAATTGCTCTTTGATATGGGTGAGCGTTTTTTGGTAGCCGGTCAAACTGATCTGGCTGACGACCGACGATAATTTCACGCTACAGTAATTGATTCCGGGCTTAAGTAATCGGTCCAGGTATTGCTTCAATCGATTTTCGGCTTCGATGTCGCCGAGCACCGCTTCGCCAAGCTGATTAAAGTTGACGCGGATGCCATTGTCTCTGCGCTCGGCCAGGTATCGAGCGAATGGAATTTTTTCTGCTGAGATAATTACGTGAGCAGAATCAGCACGAACTTTTGATTTAACAAAAGGCATCACAAAGCGAGGAAAAAACCGGGCCAGCCAACTTCCAATTCGCAATCCCCAGCGGTCAGCAGAAGCGAAATACTTTGGCAAACCGTATTCTTCCACCAACGAATTCATTCGCATCGCTGCACGCGACGGTCGACGCATTCTTAATACCTGGTCAGCCATTGCAATCGTGAACTTTTTGCCCGGCTCGTCTTGCATCATCCTGGCCATCAAACCCGAACGCTGGCGTTCTAATGGCGATTCGTTTTGGCGCGAGGCGCGCAAAATTTCAGCAGCCAACTCAACTGCCTTTTCTGGCAGATCAGCGATGTCGCTTGTTGATCCGTATTCATCCATGGCTGCTCGCCCTGCTTCAAGTAACGGGAACCGAAAGTTCCCAACTGTGTACATCGTCCTCCAGATCCACATTTAGTGAATCGGCAATGCGATTAATATAATTAAAATACGAAACGACTTGTGATGCATCATGAATCGCCGCGTCACAGAATCCGCCACCGCGAAGGTCCAATATGTGATTCTGTGCCATCGCTGCTGGATCGGTCGTTAACCGGCTGGCGAATCGACACAGCGCCATGTCACTGGGATCTAATTCCGCCGTCCGCCAGTTCGAGGCAACTTGGTGCGTCAATTTGTCTGCCTGCTCGGCGGACAGATTTTTTTCTTTTTCGACTTCGACACGGAAGTCATGGGCATGAGCACGGACTCAGTAAAAGCACTGGTTTTCTGACGACACCGCGACCGCAATCAATTCACGTTGCGAACGCGAAAGAGGAGAAGCCCCAAACATAATCGCCTTGTACAGCTCCATCGATGCTTTCATCGTCGCTGGATTCTGGCTCATGATCGAAACAATATTCCAGATGCGTCCGGCCCGGTTCATCGCATGGTCGTATTGTTCTTTCAATTGGCCGGTTGCTTTGTCCGGTGCAATGACTTCAATCCATGCCATATCTATCGCTCACTGTATAAATTTCATTGTTTCATTTTCCGTTATCGCTGAAACCGTAATTTGATGAAAGTGGCTTTGGCAACATCGAACCGAATATCGTAGCCTGCTAAACACCCGATCTGGGTGGGTAATATTGTCATACTGTGCAGTCGCCCCACTTTGGCAAGCGGGCGACAAGTCATTTGACGCAAAGAATCGAACTGTGATAGAACACTCCATTCATCAACAAAAATTTGCATGTGTATTTGAATGTCAAAAAAACCAAACAAACAAAATCGCCGCAACAAAAATCGTGAAGCTTTTGCTACTGGCGATTCCAACAGCGAACCTGCTAAGAAAACCGGGTCTCCTGTTGTGCACAGCTCGAGGCGCTGGTTTCTAATTGGAATTTTTTTCACAATCGCAATCGGAGGGACCTACATGGCCAATGCATTTCGCAATGCCAATTCGGATGTGGAACGATTTGGCTACAAATTGATTAAAAACTACAAACACGATCCAGCCGCGTTCACTCAAGGGCTGGTCCTGGAAAACGGAATTGTGTTTGAAAGCACCGGGAAATACGAAGGACAAAGCTCAATTCGCAAAGTAGATTTGGAGACTGGTGAAATCCTGAAAAAAGTGAACTTGCCGGACGATCAATTTGGGGAAGGTCTAACGATGGTCGGTGACAAGCTTTATCAACTGACCTGGAAGAAAGGAATCTGTCACGTTTATGACAAGCAACTCAACAAGCTCGATTTAGAATTCAAATACGATGGCCAAGGTTGGGGACTCACTTACGACGGCAATCATTTGGTGATGTCCGATGGCACTTCACGTTTGTTCTTTCTGGATCCAGAAACATTTGAGGAAGTTCGATCCGTAAACGTGCGCAACGGCTTGGCATCGATCAACGGCCTGAACGAATTGGAATACACGGGCGGCAAAATCTACGCCAATCGTTGGCAATGGGACACCATTTACAAGATCGACCCGGATACTGGCAAAGTCGAGGGCCTAATCGACTTGAAGAATATCTGGCCTAAAAACCAACGCCCTGAAGAAGGCGTTTTGAACGGAATTGCTGTCGATGATCGGGGCAAGTTGATCGTAACGGGAAAATATTGCCCGAACATTTTCGAGATCGTGCCCATGAGAAGTAATTGAGCGAAGCAATTAGCCCGGAATCAATCATTCAGCATCGGATCGACACTGGATAATTCGAACGTTACCCGTTGGATTCCGCGACCTGGAATGACTTCGAAAGTCAGCTCCGAATTCAGATTGTAGTAGAAGGGTATTCGTTCACCGGCTGGTTGCTGTACCGTTTTGTCGATTAGATCCCAGACATGCTCGCGATATTTCGCAAAGTCAATTTCGTCGACGCCGTCTCTATTCGCTTCGGTCGAACGTACGCGATTTGGTGTTTCTGGATCCGGTATTCCATAATCGGGGGCAACTCGACTGATAAAGACACGATGTTTACCAACCAGTGCACCTTCGCGATCATCGATCGTCTCTAACTCGAATTCACCAAACGTATTGGTAGTGCCAAACGATATCACGAATTCTTCGCCGATTTCCAATTCGTCGGGAACAAAATAAACTTTTGCGTCGCTAACGGGTCCGCCGTCAAGCAAGACCTTTCCATGCACTTCGACATAAACGCCCGGTTTCACATAGTCGGGACTGCAGCCCAGACAAACCAAAACGGCACAAACCAACATCCATTTCCAGCGCCCTAGCATGAACGACCTCCCGTCGATTCCAATTTCGCAGCCGAGCCCGATAACGGTGGCAACGCTTCTTCAATAACACCTCGTGCCTTGGGCCACATCAACAATGCCTCAACAACCATCCATAACTGTAACCCTAAAGTGATCAATGCGATCGATCCCAACAGCCAATGTTTCTCTAAATTCCACCACCATCCAATCGGATGATCGTTGCCAGGAAGAATTTCAGTGGAAAAAAGCTGCCACATCAAAGCCCATGTGGGAAGCACAATCATCAACAACATCGGTAACACCACAAACCAAACCGGTTGATTCCTCCGCCAGAGATAGAACACAGTTACCATAAATGCTAAACCGGCAAGCAATTGATTGGTGGCTCCAAACAGCGGCCAAAGCAGCAGGCCACCTGTACCACGAACGCCCGAAGGACCCGGTAACATAGCAATCGCGCCGCCAAGTACAACCGCCACAGCGGTCGCGACGTACATGTTCTTAAGCGGAAAGATCTTCAGCGACGAACCGAGTTCTTGAATAACGTAACGCTGTAACCGAGTCGCAGTATCCAACGTGGTTGCTGCAAAACAGGCGACAAGTACCGAAATGATCCCCATCGCAATTTTCAGCGGCAAACCGATCGCGGTCAAAAAATTCGCTCCTCCTTCAACAAACGCGCCAAGCTTTCTGCCCAGGTTGAAATCGCTCCATTTTTTGGCCGTGTAATATTCGTTCCAGGCAACGCGACCTTTTACCAAATTTCCGCCAGCATCAGACTTAAGGTGATAGTGTTTGGCGGCAGTCCCCGTCTGTTCAATTTTGCCCATACCCGTTCCTGCGCAACAAGCCAGAATCACGACCGTTGCCAACGCACCTTCCATTAGCATCGATCCGTAACCAATGTATTGAGCATCCGTTTCGCATGAAATTTGCTTGCTACTGGTGCCGCTACTAACCAGGCAGTGAAATCCGCTGATCGCACCGCAGGCAATGGTGATAAACAGAAACGGCCAAATCGGCGGCGTCCCTAAAGGCAAATCTTCAGCAGCGACAATCGCCGGCGCCGTCGTAAACAAATCCGCCTGACCACTTAACGATGCCACAAGCAGCCCAGCCATCAACAACGCCAGCGCGACAAACAATTGCTGGCTGTTAACATAATCCCGTGGCTGCAACAGCAACCAGACCGGCAACACCGATGCGATGGCGCAATAGACCAGCAAAATAATCGTCCACGCCACAATCGGATTCAAGAAGCTTGCGGCAGCGGTTCCTTCTACAAAACTTAAATCCAATTCGATCGGCAAGTGGTAGGCCCCAACATAGATTGCCAGATAAATCAGGCACAATGCAACCACCGACATTGGCAACAGCGCGTTTGGGTATTTTCGCAACACAACGCCCATCACAATAGCGATCGGCAACGAAATCCAGACGGGCAGCACTGATTCTGGATAAGCTTTAAAAATCGATGCGATCACCAAACCAAATATCGCCAACACGATCGTCAGTGCGAAAAAAAGGACCAGCAAAAACAGCACTTTTGCTCGCGGGGAAATCACTCGTCCGGCAATCTCACCAACCGTTTGCCCGCGATTGCGAAGGCTAACCACAAGCGCCCCAAAATCGTGCACCGCGCCGATAAATATGCTGCCCAACACCACCCACAACAGCGCCGGCAACCAGCCCCAAAACACAGCGATAGCAGGGCCAACGATTGGACCGGTCCCGGCAATACTGGTGAAATGATGCCCAAACACAATCGACTTGCGCGTTGGCACATAATCGATATCGTCTTGCAGCTGTTTACTGGGCACCTGTGCATCATGGTCAAGCACGAATATCTTTCGCGCCAGCCAGCGGCCATAGGTATGATAGGCAACGACAAAGCCGACAAACGTTCCGACGGCCAGCAAAAATGTGTACATGGATAAATCCCAAACTCAACAACAAGCGAGCAACTCAAGTTTATCAGATCCGGTTATTTGTCTCCAACGCGTCTACTGACAAACCGAGCTTAAAAGCGCTATAATCATTGATCACAAATTGGTATCTGATGAAATTCTTCGGTCAATCGGCCGAACGAGCATCCGGATAGAAACATTCGATTGGTTTGCGAACAGTAAAAAGGAAACGACGTGCCAGAAAAAGTTGTCATTATTGGAAGCGGCCCAGCCGGCTGGTCGGCCGCGATTTATGCCGCTCGTGCAAATTTATCGCCGCTCGTTTTTGAAGGTACGGCCAAGCCGGAAATGATCCCGCTTGGACAACTGGCGTTTACTACGGAAGTCGAAAACTACCCTGGCTTTCCGTTTGGCAATGTCCGCGCATTTGTCGAATCGTCTGTCGACAAAGACCGACACTGGAACCTTCCTCCTGCTCCCGATCATAAACGTGACGGCGTTTATCACTATGCCGTTCAGGGCGTCGAATTAATGGAACTGATGAAGCAGCAGGCACTGAATTTTGACACTCGAGTGATCGGCGATGACATTGTTGAAGTTGATTTTAATTCGCGACCGATGAAGGTTTTTCCTGCCAGTGGCGAACCGGTCGAAACGGAAACCATCATTATCGCTACCGGTGCCCGAGCCAATTATCTGGGCCTCGAATCAGAAGAAGCTTATAAGAACAAAGGGGTCAGTGCATGTGCGGTGTGCGACGGCGCGTTGCCACTGTTTCGCAGCAAACCATTGGCCGTTGTGGGCGGTGGTGATTCAGCGGTAGAAGAAGCCGCGTATCTGGCGAACCTGAAAGATGCCGCAACAATCTATATGATTGTTCGCCGCGATGAATTACGCGCGTCCAAAATTATGGCTCAACGAGCGATCGAGCATCCGAACATCGAAATTCTCTGGAATAGCGTTGTCGACGAAGTTCTTGGTGACGGAAATCTGGTCAATGGACTGCGACTTAAGAGTACCGTTGATGAATCCACTCGCGAACTGGAAGTTGGCGGAATGTTTGTCGCAATCGGTCATACGCCGAACACTGCATTCCTGAGCGGCAAACTGGATATGAACGAAAAAGGATACATCAAGTGGGCTCAAGGGTTCCGAACCAATACCAGTGCAGAAGCTGTATTCGCGGCCGGCGATGTTGCTGACGACTATTACCGACAAGCAATCACATCGGCAGGCACAGGATGCATGGCAGCATTGGATGCCGAACGTTACCTGGCTGAAAAAGAATAGCTGATTGTTTGGCGGGACAAGCGTTTACCGTTTACCGTTTGCCGTTCGCATTTTTTCAATTCAGTAATCCCATAAAGAACGAAGTAGGACATGGAAAAAATTTCAGTCAAACATGCTCGCAACGCTGATGCCGTTGGCAAGCAAGCTATATTGCAAGGCTGGGTGCGAACCAAACGCGATTCGAAAGCCGGTTTCAGCTTTATCGAAGTCAACGATGGCACATCGCAGGGTAACATCCAGATCATCGCCGACAGCAATCTTGAAAACTACGAATTGGAAATCAAAGCGCTGACTGCCGGCTGTAGCATTCGCGCCGAAGGCGAAATCAAGGAATCGGGTGGCAAGGGTCAGAACACTGAAATGCACGCGGCCAGCGTCGAAGTTTATGGCTGGGCAGACCCGGACAATTATCCGCTACAGAAAAAACGGCACTCATTCGAAAAATTGCGTGAATGGGCCCATTTGCGTCCTCGCACCAACACTTTCGGCGGCGTCGCTCGTGTCCGCAACAGCATCTGCAATTCCATTCACCAATTCTTCCAGGAACGCGATTTTCTGTACGTTCACACTCCGATCATTACGGCCAGTGATTGCGAAGGGGCCGGCGAGATGTTTCAGGTCACCACCATGGACTTGGATCACATCGGCAAATCACAAATCGAAAAACTGAACTATCAATTTGATTTCTTCGACCGACCTTCGTATTTGACCGTCAGTGGGCAATTAAGCGTCGAAACCCATTGTTGTTCGTTGGGCAACGTCTACACATTTGGCCCAACATTCCGCGCCGAAAACTCTAACACTTCGCGACACCTGGCAGAATTCTGGATGATTGAACCAGAAATGGCATTCGCCGATCTGGATGACAACATGGATTGCGCCGAAGCATTCCTGAAACGAATCGTTTCCGATGCGATGAACAATTGTGCTGAAGATATGGAATTCTTTAACGCACGAATCGACGACACCGTGGCAGCGACGATGAAGGTTGTTTTGGAAAAAGATTTCGTACGCTTGCCTTACACCGACGCGATTGGAATTCTGGAGAAATGCGGCAAGGAATTTGAATTCCCTGTCAGTTGGGGAACCGACCTGCAGAGCGAGCATGAGCGGTTTTTAACGGAAGAACATTTCAAGACGCCTGTCATTTTGTTCAATTACCCAAACACAATCAAACCGTTTTACATGTATTGCAACGACGATGACAAAACCGTCCGAGCGATGGATGTGTTGGTTCCAAACGTCGGCGAAATCATTGGTGGCAGTCAGCGTGAACATCGTCTGGACATACTCGAAAAAAGAATGGACGCGCAAGAATTGATCAAAGAAGATTATTGGTGGTACACCGATTTGCGAAAGTACGGCACGATTCCGCACGCCGGATTCGGGTTGGGACTGGAGCGAGCCGTTCAATTTGTCACTGGCATGGCCAACATCCGAGACGTGATACCTTTCCCGCGTACTCCCGGTAACGCCGAATTCTAAAAGTCGCTTACAATGGCTGACAAAAAACTGACTGATCTGCAGCATGTTCGCAAACGACCGTCGATGTATATCGGCGACACGACGATCCGTGGACTTGGCATGCTTTCTGGAGAGATCATCTCCAATTCGATTGATCAGTTTTTGCATGGTCATGCGACTCTTGTGAACATTCAATTCGACCAGGAGCAAGTCATTGTCACCGATGACGGCGCAGGTCTGCCGTTCACATCGCCTTCGAATTCGGGCAACGATTACAGGATTACAGATTTCATCACGCAAATCCATCGTACACCTTCAGCCGATGATCATGCGCCTCATGTTCACATTCACTCGCCAATAGGCGTCGGGCTGTTTGTTGTGGCCGCGCTGTGTGAAAAAATCACTTTCCAATCCGTTCGCGACGGACAATTCTGGCAACAATCTTATTCTCGTGGCAAAAAGGTGGCGGGAATTGATCCTGAGCCATTGCATGCTGACCATCCAATTCAAAAAGGCACTCGCATTGCTATAGTTCCAGACTCAGAGATCTTTCCGGAAAACTTTACCGATCGCGCACATCAAAGAAAATTGATGCTCCATGCCGCCCATCTCTTTCCGGGCCTTCGAGTTGAATTCGGAGAAGAAGTCTTTTTCGCACTGGGCGGATTGGCGGATCTGGCAGTCAGTCGTTGCGACGCCAAATTCAATGTTCCCAAGGTTCCTTTCTCGTTAGAAACAGAAATCGAAAATGTGAAATTGTCAGTAGCTGCGATTGGCAATTCCGACGAAACTAAAATCACAAGCTGGTGCAACGGTACGCAGACATGGGAAGGCGGAACTCACCAAGATGCGCTGGCCAGCGCGTTACAAAAATCAGGTTGGATGCCCGAAGCGGCATATATTCATGTCGTAATGTTGGAACCTAAACTAGCGGGTCCGACAAAGACCAGACTGGAAGTACCAGAAAAGTTCGGCGCAATCGAATCGGCGATTCATACTGCATTGAAGGACTTCGTTAGCGAAAAATTCTAAATTCCATGGGCAAGAGACGGCAATTCGGTCTTGGAGAACTTATTTTCGTAACGAATGTCCTGGGCATCGCCGTAGCCATTTTGTTTTTTGTCATTCGTGCAAATCCTGAAATTGTTAACGAGCTGCCGTCACTCCTGTTTTCCGTTAGTTTGCCCTTAATCTATCTGGGAGGAGTTGGAACGTTTACGTCAGTGCTACTTATGTTTTGGGTCTGGATTACGCCAGACTCATCGTCGATGTCGAAGCGTGAATTCATGCGAACTTCAAGAAAATTCTTGTATTATAGCCTCGTGCTCGCCGTTGCTGCTCCAGCGGTGCTGATATTATTTTCAATGGCGATTGCTACCGCTGTTTCCTTTCTTTCCCCAACGCCCCTTTGATTTAACCGGATGCCAATTGCGTGGCACGAGTGTTTGTGAAGCCTCTTGCTGCTTCACGGCACCGATTCCAGAATCGGCAGCCTTTTTTCCGGCCTACAACTCATCATCGCCGTGACTTCTTCACCGATTCAACTCGTCTCTTGTCCATTAGCGGACTGATATCGTGCGCTAATCGAAACTCGATTTCCTGCTGATAGAAGATGAATCGCCAGAGAGTTGTGTTGCTCGGTGAGTCTGTCGTCGTAAATGTTGCATAAAACGCCTTTGTATCTTGCTTCTTTAAATTGCATAGATTGCATAGTACTATACATGCTCGATATTAGCTTTGTGTTCCAATTCATACGGAAAAGAAAATGCGTGCATTGATTACCAAAAGTGTGCTCGCCTGTTTGTTTGTGACCGCTACGGCGCTATCGGCACATGGACAGGCCACCGTGTTCCTTGATCAGTCAGAATTTGAGGCAGCACTGATGGATAGCGGCGCAATGCTGTCAGGCACTGTTGATTTCGAAAACAACAATGCTTCGCCAGATCTGCTCGTTGGTTTTCCAAATATGACTGCGCTTGAGTTTGGTGTGCCGTTGCTTGACGGAGATGTGGGATTTCCCAAGGGGCTATCGAGTCCACTGGTTCGGATGCTGGCTACAGGAATGGAAAGTAATGCATTACTTTTGGTCGGTCAAAATGCACCGATCGGTACATCAAACGGTGGATTGATATTCGCGGCATCGCCTTCTCTCACTCCGCTGGACTTCCTCGATGCCCTAACGATTGAAATCCAGGATGCCAGTACCGTGGCAATCGGATTTGAATTGACAGCGTCGGATCCGTTTGGAGCTGGAACGGATTCCTATAGTCTTTCGGCTTTTGATTTGGACGGAGCGCAGGTAGTTAACACTGATCTTTTTGAATTCGGTGCCAATGGGTTTGTTGGGATCTTTGCAGGAGGAAACGTATTAAGCAGCGTGACCGTTGATAATCTCTTTCCAGGCGCCCTCGGCGGAGAAGTCGTAGGAGATATGCAGCTATGGATGGCGTCATCATTCATATTGGGTGACGTCAACTGCGACGGAAGCGTGGATTTGTTGGACGTGTCACCATTTGTAGATTTATTAATCAGTGGTGAGTTCTCTGAAAAAGCGGATATCAATACCGATGGTGCGGTAGATTTGCTCGATGTCGGCCCGTTTGTAGATTTGCTGGCTGGTGGCTAACAAACAAACTCAATAGTTTTTCTTGGTAAAAAATAGAAGTCCCGCTTGGTCCATTCACGGTCAGTGAAAAGCCAAGGAGGGGTTTTTTCGTGCCTAAGCAGGTTTATTTACGCTAGGAATCCATTTGTTTGGAGGCAAACAAATCAAATCGTCACAAGAATTGGCACAGACGCCATCCCTGCAGAAATGAAATAGGCAGTTAGTTGCGTCCACTATGTTTTCTCGATTGGATTTTTTGGCACCCAATTAGCGCAGCCATGCTGAACAGTAGCAACGACGCAAGCAAGTGTTTAGGGGGCGGTATCATAATTAGCCAATAGTTGAGTAATTCGAACGAAACGCTCATCATCGGGGTACTGTTCCAGCCACTGGAGAAGTGTTACTTCATCCTTCGTAAATTTCGCATGCGCATCCGCATGGTTGTCAAGCAACAATTGAAGTGTGTCAATGTGTCCGTGACCACCCGCGCAGTACAGAACAGTATGCCCCTTCTCGCTAGTTGCATTGACGTCAGCACCATGGTCAATCAGAAGTTGAACAATGGCTGTATCGCCATTGCGAGCGGCGTGATGCAGTGGAGTGTCGCCACGACCATCTTTGCGGGTCGCCAATTCCGATTTGCGCGTAAGCATCGCACCTAAGCGAGCGTCATCGCCAAGGAACAGTGCGGATAGGAATTGTCGCGAAAGATCATCTGTTGGGCGTACATGCGGGTCTAGCGCACCGTATTTGACTAGCAATTCGACAATTTCTTTGTTGTCCGGCACCTCACCTGCGTAATGTAGCACGTCCCCATTGTGAGCAGACAGGTCGGCACCTGAGTCAATCAAGAAACGTACAATATCCGCATGGCGACAGATCGCTGCGTGAAAGATGGGTCGCCAATTGTGCTGGTCATCTGCGTCGACTAATGACGGATTGCCAGCTACCAGTTCGCGCACAGTGTTAACTTCACCTGTGCGACACGCATCGTGTATTGACGTTGTCATAATGGTCTCCGGGGGCATGACGTCAGCGATCACCAACCGGAACGAATGACCGAAACTTCAATTCGCACGCACGGGGTCCGGCTTTGCGTGCAACCCATTGCTATTCAACGCTTCCTGTTTCATTTTTCAGGCGTGTGTTGCGATGCTTCCAAAACCTTGAGCGTGCCACAAGTGACACCCATGCCAAAAACCATACGATAACAAACAACATCAAAAACCTGAAGCTATTTAATCTCGTGTTGATTATTCGGTGGTGTTGTGGAAGGCCATCGAGGTATTGGACTGTCAAGGATTCTCCCAGGCGATCTCTCCAACCGCCGTGTGGAGTTGAGCCGGAGTATGTTTTGTCGTGTGCTTCGAATTCGTAAGAGACTCGATTGCGGAACATCGGTGGAGACCCATCGTTTCGTTGAGAGAATCCGGCAAATTCCCTTTTTGCGGATATGATTTTGGCATCGACAACGACGCCTGAAATTGAATACCGAAATTCCTCAACAACAAATATCGTTGTCAATACTGCGCCAAGCACGAGGGTGATTAACTTCCAGCGGGGGATCTTTTCCATCATTCAAGCTCAACGGCAGCAAAGCTTCAGCAAAGTCGGATAAAGTCAGCGATCAACGACCCGGAACAATCGATCATTCATTTCAAAACCACGCGCGGTGTCCGGCTTTGCGTGCGTCGCATTGTTATGCAGCCATTGTTCCAGTACCACCCTGACGAAGTAAAAAGCTAAAACAGTTCCACTGTAACTTTTTAGTTACCCTGACATCAAGATTGATGTCAGCTTACCCGCCAGTTAACAGCTCAACAAAACTGGCAACGTCAAGAAGACCATTCCCAGAATACTACACCCGAAAATACTGTTTACACACGAATCGCTGTAAAGCAATTGGCAGAAGCGGTTTAGGACTTTGAAATCATCCATCGCGAAAAGGAGTTTTCCCCGTCGTAATGAAAGACGGTATTTTTAATTTATTGTATTCGCAAGAAAATTGTATAATCTAGGGTTGTTGGGATCACAAACTTTTCTTCGGGAGACTGCAGTGGTATTCAAGACGATTGAAAAAAAACGAGTAGCAACTTGCTTTGGCGTCGCGCTATCTTCACTTTTTGTCGCATCTGAAATCAATGCAGACATCGAGACGACAACCTTTAATGGTGGCCAAGAACAATTTTCGGTTTCGTTTTATTCCTTTTCTGGATTCCTGGCTGTTGACCAAATCGGGACCGGTATCCAATTTAGTTTCTTCAATAGCTTTGGTGCTTTGGATCCCTATGGGAACTCTTCTTCATCGATGTGTCCGATTCGCGAAATATTTGGAAACCCCACTCATATCGAGAAATTCAGGTTGTTTGAAACTGGTGAAACAATTTCGCCGGACAAATTTTCCGGAGGCGGTTTCATCGACTTTAGTACAGCCGCGGCAAATTTAAGTACGAATGTCGGATTCCAAACGGTGAGCGGAAATGTCGGATGGTTCAAATTGGGGTGGGAAACTTTTGAAGTAGAAGTGGAACCCGGTCAGATCGGCACCATGGGTGAGGCGGTATTGGCAGGGCAATTGTTGGGCGATGTCGACGAAAACGGTTCTGTTAACCTGCTAGACGTGGGGCCATTTGTAGATCTGTTGGCTAGCGGTAATTTCGCGACATCAGCCGATATGAATATTGATGGCTCAGTGAATTTGTTGGATGTTCAAAAATTCGTTGATGCTTTGGCAAATTAATCCGCAGTGCAAAATGTAATTGACAAGTTGATCACTATTGGACTTGAGAAATAGATAGAGCGCTTGGAGCGCTAAAGCTGCTCCCTCTTGTCGCTCCGCGGTACCGATCGAGAATCGGTGTTGCCTGCCCTGTCGGTAATGCTTCTAATCAACTTCGTCAGTCGAAATACCGAGCCATGCTTTTAGCTGTTGCTGTTGATCTTCGGTCGGATTTTTTAGTTCTTTCAGTTCCCAGTCCCTCGATTCTGGCTCAGCCGCTACCACCATCATTTTGGTCATCAACTTCTGACGACGGGAAATCAACACCTCCAACTGATCACCTACCTTCAACTGTTCGATCTTCTCCGATAAATTCCCATCGATTCGATACCCGTCAATCGCCAGCAACTCGTCGCCATTGTTCAATCCGCAATTTTCAGCTGGTGAGTCTGGTTCGATCCGACGAACCTTGCCTCCATTGAGTTGAAAGCCGAGCCAGGGTAATTCTTGTTCGTCTTCTGCGTCCTGTTCATCTTCTACGTCCTGTTGTTTGCCTTCTTCTGTAGCCTGTTCATCTTCTGCGTCAGGCGAATCAGCCTCCGAGGTTTCGGTATCCGTTTCATCTTCTGCTTGATCAGATTCGTCTTCATCGCGGAATCGAAAACCGAACCAATCACGCACGGTGTCAAATTCCAGCTCATCGGTCGAATCAACATAGCGATCAAAGAACTCTGACAAATCTTCGCCAGAAACCTTGGCAACGACTTTCCGAAAATCGTCCTCCTCGTAGCCAGTTGACTGAAATTTCTCGTACATCACTCGCATCACATCGTCGAGCGATTTCTTACCCTTGGTCAACTTTTGGATTTCGGTATCAAGCAGAAACCCAACGACGGCACCTTTGGAGTAGTAACTGATTTGCGTATCCCGAGAATTAGGACTTGGGCGATAAAATTTAATCCAGGTATCAAACGACGATTCCCGCAAACTTTGCTTCAACCTCCCTGGGCGACTTTGTACCGATTCAATATTTCTGTTGAGTCCTTTCAAATATTCCTTTTTGGAGATTAAACCACTCCGAACCAGAATCAGGCTTTGGTAGTAGCTCGTTATTCCTTCTGCGATCCACAAGCTGGGAAAGTAAGTCTCGTTCTCGTAGTCGTAATTCATCAACGCTTTGGGACGGAGACGACGGACATTCCAGGTGTGAAAAAACTCGTGACTGGCGAGCGACAACCAGCGCTTATACCGATCTTTAACTCGATAGGTCCAGGTGTCGGTCATTATTACAGTGCTGTTGTTGTGCTCCAGTCCGCCTCCGCTCCCACAAATCATGTTGATAAACAGGTACCGGCGATACGGAACAACGCCCCAAAGTTCATGTTGAGCCTCAACCATTTTCTTCAAGTCATTGGCAACCGCCGCCCCATCCCAAGCACTTGAATCACCCACGTTGACTAATTGATGCGGAACACCTCCAGCTTCGAACGGGTAAATTTCAATGCTGCCCGCAACAATCGGACTGTCGACCAACTCGTCAAAGTTAGCCGCAACGTACGCATGTTTTCCAGAGACCGCATCAAGACTGGTTGCAGATCGCGACCATCTTTCGGGTAGCTGCAAACGTACTTGGTGAGGCTTGTCGAGATATTGCGGCACTGTCAGAAACGTCGCTGCACCGTTGATCAGCGCGAATTCGCCATCAACGAAATTGGTCCGAACCGACAGGTCGTTGCAGTAAAGCCGATACGAAACTTGAAACGATTCGATCCCATCAGTCTCGACGACCCAACGGTTCTTTTTCGTCTTCTTCCAGTCGAGTGGTTCTCCGATGCTATCGGTAGCAGAAAACGAATCGATGTGCCGAGCGAACTCCCGAACCAAATACGAACCAGGCGTCCAAACTGCCATCATCAATTCCGTCTGATCAGACGTTGATTGAATCGTCGCATCGAGCGTGATGTAGTTGAGATTGTGTTGGGCGAAGCCGATTTCGTAATCGACCGGTGCAGCGTCGGGCGACTGCCCGGCTAGATTACTTGTCGGCAGGTTGCCAGCTAACAACAGCAACAACAGGAAAAATACTCGGTTCGAAGTCGGCGGCATAGGTGCTATTGGTGGGTAAGGATTGAATGTGTTGTCTCAAAGCGAGCGCTACCCTAACTCTAGCACAGATACGCGTGTTATCCAGAAAAACACAGCTCACTTCATCGTAGTATGTCATTCAGCGGGAAAAACTTTGAATCGGCTTCACGTCTTACCCTGCTGTTAAGGCGAGAAAAAAGGATA
>CAYONX010000008.1:0-1416 GCA_964405425.1 uncultured Pirellulaceae bacterium
CCTTTGAGAATTGGCCTGAAGTCCTTGGAAACCAACGCCTCACAGGTGCCGCTCTCGATCGACCGCTGTTTGCCGCCGCCAGGCGCCGCACTATTCAACCGCCGTCAACACTCCACCGAATTCAATGTAGCTGTAATAATCAGCCTGCGTTGATATTCTCTTTAGATCTGCTGCGATTTTCGATGATTCCGGGCACCGAATAGCCGCCGGATGCGTTCGCCGCTCACAGGACAATAGAATCGCAAATAGAAACTCAGTTAGTCGAATAATTTAAGTTTTCGATCGGGACTACATTGGCCGCTTTGAAACCTGCCACGAATTGGCGTCTCAAACCCAGCCACTCGCAAACCGCCTAAGAAACACCTGTTTTATCCAATGCAACAACACTCAAACTGGCTGCATAACCCGCAAATTGACAGAATGGCCCGCGCCTTAAAACTGAGAGCGTTGAGCACTCCATTTCTCTCAAAACATTTATTCGTGCACTGTCGATTCCCCAAGTGAAGCAACGACAGATTGCAACAACTGGCTAATTGTCACTGGCGTACAGAAATAGCCGGCCGCCCCTAGCACCTCGGCGTATTTACGCAATCGCTGCCCTTCGCTATTAGAGATCAGAAAAATGGGGCATTCGATTTCTGTGCGCGTTCGCAAATATTCCAAAACCAAAACTCCACTTCGTTTGGGCATCGTGACATCAACAATAATTGCGTCTGGAATATGAACGCATGCCGCCGCAATAGTTTCGTTGCCGTCGGACGCGTGCACGGTCCGGAATCCTTCATCTTCAAACGCGACGCTAAGACTTAATGCAAAATCAAAGCCATCAACCGCAATCAGTATAGTCGGAATATTCAAAGTGTCTTGCATTGCATCAGGTATCGTTAGTTGTATGAAAGCGATGTCGTAGCTTCCAATTTCCAGGTGTGGTTTCTCACGCTATCACACTACATGCGTTTTGGAAGCAGCAGTTGCCGCCAGACTTCGGGTATCCGAATTGCGGCCCAAAACGGCTACGTCAATTCAGGTCCGACCAAGTGGTTTCAGAACTTCGTTCGCTAGCTGACCAATCGATTTTTGATTCGCAGGAAGTCAAAAAAGGAGTTCGAATTAATTCGTCAGACCATGGTTCGTATCAGCGGAAACGGATTTCTATTCGTTTGCAAAATCTCGACAGCCAGTCGAAACGACGTTTGTTTGCTAGCCAAACGTGGTCACTTACAAAGAATCAATCGCATGATCTACCACAAGGCTGCTTACAGCGATCCACTCAAGCGCCTCTCATTTTGCGTGTCTTGATTGCACAGGTGAGGACAAACGCTCTGTGGCTACAAACGGAGAAAGCAGAAACTCTACCTAGAGAGCTGGAAAATGAGCTGGAAAATGAGCTGGAAAATGAGCTGGAAATTGAGTTGG
>CAYONX010000008.1:1516-18619 GCA_964405425.1 uncultured Pirellulaceae bacterium
GAGCTGGAAAATGAGCTGGAAAATGAGCTGGAAAATGAGCTGGAAATTGAGTTGGAAATTCTAACTAACCATCGCATGCTGAGTTAGGTTCGACGAATTTTCACAAAGTACGAAAACCACGCAGGCCTCTTTCTCCGTCTTGCTAAATTCGCATCTATCGCTTGCACACCCAAAAAGCCTGAACCGGCGCTAGTCTTGTTGGGCTACAACAGAAATAACGTGTTCACCGCACAAGACCATCGGGCACACAACCTCGCTCGCACCGACCTTCAACATCTTGTTGGCTAGTTCTCCTTTCAATGAACAACTTATAACAGCGATGTCCGTTCCAAGCCCGCTTCCAGTGATAGTTATCAGCAAATTGTCATGATCAGATTCAGTGGCCGCAATCAGGTGACTAGCCTGCAAAACGTTCGCGTCGGCGAGCGACAAATCGCTTGTTGGATCGCCCGATACAATTAGCAAATCGGGGTAAAGCCTGCGAAGCAAGTCAATTTTGTTTTGGTCATTTTCGATAACCACCACCTGCTTGCTGTCGCGGGTCAGACCGGCAACAATCGTGCGTGCCAAAATTCCACCACCGCAAACAACAACATGTTTTGCCAAGTTGGATATCATCTTGAGTTCCTTTTTCTGAAGAAGTCTCCCGGACAAGTCGTTACTGACAAATACGCTGGTCACACCCGCCGTCCACCAAACCATCGATACCATGGACAGGCAGATCAAGACGCTTGCAAACGCCCGCCCAACGAGTGAAAGTTCACGAACTTCACCATAGCCCACTGTCGAAATCGTGATCAGCGTCATGTAAAAACTGTCCATTAATGGCCAATCTTCCAAGAGGACAAACCCGCAAGTGCCACCAATCAAAACAGCCGAAAGAGCACACGACAATGAAAAAACTCTCGTCACTACATGGTTTGCCATCAATCGCAACCTTCTGGTAACAGCAGCATTGCGACTTCTTTGTAAGCGTCGATTGCTTGAACTTGAATTTCATGCAAGCTGCTGCTGGACAAAGAGTTCTCGAATGAATGGTCGGTCTTTGGTAAGACATCTGCTTCGGGGAATCCGATGCACCATTTTCTTGCAAAGTAGTTTCCGGCAATGGCAACTCTAGATAGGCAAACAAAATTTTCCTGGGGTTTTTGATGATGTTGCTTGATCGCCTGGATAACTGAATTGGGTAGACCCCATTGCAGTGCACAGCTGCCACCCAGCTCGGCATGATCCGCACCAAAAACTTCGGATTCTATGGTATTCATATTACTTGGCGGTTCTTGTTCCAGGATTTCCACATATGCAGTTGGAGAAATATCCAATAAAAGCAATTTCCCAATATCCAACATCATTCCGCCGAAAAAAGCCTCTGACGGGCTTGCTTGATAGGCGATTCCAGCAAGCAATCGGCATACTGTCGAGCAGGCCAGGGATTCTCGCATTAGTTGAATTCGAAATCCAAGGTGCTCTTCGTTGCCACTTAAAAAAAGTGGACCCGCTGCGATGGAAAGGGCAAGTTGTATGACGGCTTCGTAACCTAGAAGCACAATCGCATGGCTAACGGAGGCGACTTCTCTGGACGTGCCGAACAACGGGCTGTTTGCCATGGCCAACAACTTGATGCCAATGGCAGGTTCACATTCGATTAACTCCGTAACTTCGTGAATGGGTGCGTCGGCGGAATTGCAGAGCGAGAGCAACCGGGAGGCGGTCGAAGGAAACGGCCTCAGGTTGTTCGACAATTGATCTGCTGAAATACCGTGATTACCGTAAGCCATCGCGATAGCGGATTGTTTATTTTTCAACGTCGTCATTTTGACGTTCTCTCACAAAAAAAGTTATGGTCGCCGGGACACTTGCACGGTCTTGAAACGTGAACATAGGCGAGGATAGCCCCGCCAGTTACTGAACTAACCAACGTAGTTCACATCAGGTTGAGTATTCCCTGGCGGCAGTTCGCCGAACTCACTCATATACGAGTCAAGTACTTTGGACTCGGCCCCCCGTGGATTTTCCGATTCGCACCACCTCACTAGTAGAAAGCGTGAATCAAAAATGCGGCTCAGACACATGTTCGCGAAAAATTCGGTTGCGAAGTGAACACGGTTGTCGCAGTCTTCACGAACGAAATTCAGTAGTACCCCTATTTTACGAGCTAGAACTCCTTCCCCAACGTAGATTATTCCTTGCGTATCGCGACCAAGGACTCGCTGGATCGGAACAGGCTTTCCGCTTTGGAGACCGGCACCAATTACGAAGACACCACGCCCCAGCAAGCCGCACTCAACGTCATCCAATTTTGTCAGCGGTATCCAGTCGCTCCAGATAAACTCCTCGCAAGCTTTCATCTTATTAACCTCTCAATCAAAGACTACATCTTCTGGTCACGACTATTCCAATCCAAGTCTACTGTTGGACCATCGAAGAATCGATCAATCTCCCATTGTTCGGCTGTGAATTTTCCAATTTGAGATCTATCGATTTCACAGGTTGTTACGCAATAACCGCGTGACCAAATTGAGTCCTGCACGATGGACTTTTGCGTAGTACCTACGAAAATGCTATGCACCTTTAGTGAGCTGCTGCTCTTCAAGTATTGAATCACACTGGTCACAGCAAGTTTGGGTGGAATCGACAACGTCAGCTGAATATGATCCCGGTCAAATCTATCATGCAGGACCGTGCAGTCTTTACGTGTTGCCAGTTTCTTAAGTATCGCAACGACTTCTTTGGCGATGGGGACAAATAGAACATGCCAGCGGAATCTTGGAGCGATGATTACGTTGTAGTGGCAGTTCCAAATTCCATGAGATTGAGTTTTGTATATGTCTCGAACACCATTCACGGATCCTGCTTTGGTGGGCGAAGTGACTTTCATGTCGGTGTTGGTTTGAATGTTGTTCATCAACTGGTAGCGAGTTGGGTATCGAATTTTTGAATATGGGCACAATCAACCTGGTTTTAGTAAGGGCACTAATTTCAGGTTTGCCGACACATAACCTGTTGTCGTTAGATATCAAATCGACTTGCAATTTATTTTGAAGCGGTTGCCATATTCTATTGGTGGAACTCAACTCCGAGCCGTCTTTCATGTTGTAGGGATCTTCAAACTGGCGACGCAAGAATAGCATTTTAGGATAGTCTTGGAATTGCGGACAAAATTGCTTATGTCCAAAACAATAGGCGCTGCAATTAAATAACCAAATAGTTTGAAACTGTTACGCAAGAACTGGCGACGTGCTTCGATTCAAAGGGTTGCATCCGGTCATCATTGAATGAGCGTATTCACTTCCTACACAGCGATAGATTTATACCTGGCATCACGAAAGCACGACGGCTATGACTAATTCCATTGATGAAACAGACTTTCTTACCAAACTACCAACACCTCCAGGTGTCGCAGTCCAGCTACTAAATCTATATTCATCCGATGAAGTATCGCTGGATGATCTTCAAGAGGTTATTCAGGTTGATCCAACGCTTACGTCCCGAATAATCAAATATTCCAATTCTCCGACTTTTGCCAGAAGGCACGAAGCAAAAACTCTCACTCAAGCAATCAGGATGCTAGGTTCAAATGGCGTCAAAATGATTGCATTGTCATTTACGCTGACGGAAATCGGCACCAGCAAGGCTGAAGGCTATTTTAGATTCGATGAATTCTGGGGTGCTTCTCTGGCGACAGCGATTAGCGCAAAGGCAACCTATCATTGTGCCAAACTCGATGAAGAATCTGGATTCCTTATCGGATTGCTAATGAACATTGGCCAAATGGCGTTGTATTGTCATAACCCTGACAGGTACGAATCACTGATTGCCGGTAAGACGGTTTGCGATATCAGTTTGATTGATCTCGAAAACAAAGAATATGGTGAAAGCCGATATAGTATGGGGGCTAAAGTTCTTCGGAGCTGGAACTTCCCAGAAACGATTTCACAAGCGGTTGAATCGTTGGATGAGCCAGCGGATCCAAAAACGACGGAAACGCGAGTCTTGGAATTGGCCAACAAGATGAGCTATCTTTTCCGCTGTGATTCCCCCGATTTTGAAATTATTGAGTCGTTTTCCAATGAACTCGCCAGCCTTAGTGAATTGGATGAAGAGCAAGTTGAAGAGTTGTATTGTTCATCGCTTGCTGAGTATGCCGAAGTCGCATCCATTCTGTCGTATACAGCGCCACCGATGGTATCGCTGCGAGACCTTGAGCTGGAGGCGAAGACGTCACTAGTCGAGTTGTCTTTCGATCTTCAATTGGCAAGTGCGTCAACCAAGGCGGAAAACAATGAGTTAAAGAACATGGCATTTGTCGACGCCTTGACTGGGCTTGGGAACCGTCGACAGTACGAATCAGTAGCTCAGGCAGAATTGGACAGATGTTCCAGAATGGGCCATCCGCTATGCCTGATCGTTATCGATATCGATCGTTTTAAACATTACAACGATACGTACGGGCATGCTGTTGGTGATCAAATTTTGACTGAACTAGCCAGCAGAATGAAGAACACTCTTCGAAGTTACGATTATATATTTCGTTTTGGCGGAGACGAGTTTGTGATTCTGATAACAGAATCAGAACTGGAAGGTTGCAAGGCGATAGCAGAACGCATACGCAAGGCGGTCTATGTACTCGATTTTGATTTCGAAGGTCAGTCCATGGCAGTTACCATCAGTCTCGGCGGAGCGGTCTATAAACCGGGCGACTCAAATGTCATCGCCGATCTTTTTTCG
The DNA here is from genome assembly GCA_964405425.1 of uncultured Pirellulaceae bacterium. Classification (GTDB taxonomy): domain Bacteria; phylum Planctomycetota; class Planctomycetia; order Pirellulales; family Pirellulaceae; genus Mariniblastus. The sequence goes on from CAYONX010000008.1 coordinate 6,245, forward strand.
CGAGCCGACGCGGCACTGTATCATTCAAAAGACGGAGGCCGCAATCAGTCGTTTTTTGCAAACGACCTGATGGAAACACTGAAAAAACTGGAGCCGGGTATTGCAACGACGAAAACGACCCCGGATTCTATTGGGTTAGCTCCGGATGTCGCCAGTTCAAGTAGTCCATCGAATTAGAAAATGGCCCGCAGAAAAACGCGTGGCCACCCACAGCCAAGGCTCGATTCATTGGATGATCTTCTTGATTGAACCGTGAATCAACTAATTTGGAAAGTAGCTGCCAACGGCAGTATGCAATAGAAAACAGCTAAGGTCCGTAGCAACAAAATCCAAATACTCCGCCGGAGATTTTAGATAGATCCCGACATTCGCTGCTCGACATTTGTGTTTTCGGCAAATGTATTGCGTGAAACTTTTTCTGGTTCTTTGACTTGTAGAATCCCAAACTCCTTGCGTGTGGAGGGTGACGATCGATTCGCGCGTATCAAAAAACGTTAATGAGCATGCCATCTTGAGTGGCTCAAATGCAGAAAACGAATCGACGTCGCAAAACAATATCCCGTCCGTGCCATATCGTCTTGATAGTTCCAACAACTTACTCTCGTGCATTTCATCGAGCGACTGTCCATCGGGCGCGATTTCGCAATGCCCGATCACGGCTGCAACCTCAAACAGTCCTTTTTGACTCAAGCTGCTTCGCAGGTGTTCGCCGAACCGAGTCTGCAATTGATAACTGTTCTCACGATCATCCCGAACCACAATTACTATTTTGTGAGCTTGCAGTTGATTGAAATAGGGTGACACAAAATGGTTTGCCGGTTGCTCGGTCCAGTAGCCCTGCACGAATTCGTCCTGGTGCTGATGAAAAACCTGACACCCGGTTCCAGTTGCCAATACAAGAATAGCCATTAACCCGAACATGCAGCCTGTCGGCGTATTGAAAAAATTATCTACCATTGGAGATTTCCTGTGCAATCAACGCGTTAAGTTGTCCTCGAATGTCTTTTAGCATCTTCGAAGACTCGGCTCTTTGGTTAGCTAGTTGGGTTTTCAAACCTCTATTATCATCCTGCAAAGTCCGAATGGTTTGCGATGCCATGTTTAACTTCTCAATCGAATCATCGACTGCCTGGGTTGTCTCAGCAAGCAATGTGCGATTCTGCTGCAAATCATCCCGAAGTCGCTGATTTTCCATTCCAAATGATCGATTTACTTGCTCAATGCGAGCTAGTTCGTTCGTTAATAGGACGACTCTTTCAGAAGCAGTCATTTGGTTGGAGTACCTTTGGAATCGTTGGTCACTAGGCAGTTGACCATCGGGCCGCGCAGTGTAATGCTTGGCAGCGTACTCATCGTTTATGGAATAGTACTGAGATTGTTGACTGGCTAACTGAGCGTTGTGGTTGCTTATTGAAGTTGGAGTAACAACATGCTGCCGATGGGGCTGTTGCGCAGCGTTGTTTTGAGGCGGATAATACGGCATTTCTGTTTCGCCTCTTTGTTGAACCTGTTGATAGTGCGCTTGCCGAACGTCATTGTTTCTCTCGAGATCAGACCTACCATTGCCAATTGGTTCGTTGACCAGGTCCGTTGTATCCAGACGATCGTGATTTCGATAACTGTAAGGCCGCAGCTGTTGATGAATTTTTTTACGAAACTGGATCAAATTCTGGACCAGCTTGGTCTTGGCCTTTGGTGCATTAACTACTTCGGGTTGTTGTAATTGCCCTTTGATGGGATCAACGCAAATAAGCAATACAGCGAGTAGTACCAAGCTAAAATACAGTCTCCAGTAGTTGTTGTTATTCATCATTGATCTGTTTCCGGATAGACACAATTAACTACCGTTTCTTCGCCACAGCGACACGCAATACGTATCGCGCTGACGGAATCACCTTCTTTTTCGACGACGATGCGAGTTTGTTTTTCTTCCAACTGACATTCGCCAACTGGAACCTTGCTCGGCTGGCGTCGATCAATTTTGCGTCGTTCGTCTTCAGTTTTGGTTGTCTGCTCCACGTAGCACCTTTCAATTTGTCTGTTTCTTGACAAATTCCTTCAAACGAAATTTGGCAGAACTAAGTAGTCGGGAAATTCGTGATTCAGACAAACCAAGTACTTCTCCAATTTCCGACAGCGTCAAGTCTTCTGAGTAATACATGGTCAATGTCAGCCGTTCTTTCTTTGGCAAGCTTTCGATACCGTCAGCCAGGATTTCTTTCATCTCCATTCGCTCCAGTTGGTATTCCGGACTAGTCCCCGTCCTTTTCCAGCTAGAGTGGATTGTGCTGTTGAAGTCACTCCAATCCATCGGCTTAAGAAATCTCATCGCTTCCAGGCAATTCTCGACCTGGTTCAGCGTCAGGCCTGTTTTTGTTGCGAGAATTTCAGGCGTCACCGGAGGTTCGAGTGCTTGATATTGCTTTTTCACCAATCCGATTTGTGACAGAACTTCCTGTGAAACCGGAGCAATCTTGCGTAGTTCATCAATGATTGCCCCTCGAATTCTAGGATACGCGTACGTACGAAACGCCGTATTTGTAGAAGCATCAAAGTTGTTTGCCGCCTGAACCAATCCCACGACTCCTGCCGAATAGAGATTTTCACGCTGATCTTCATCGCGAACCTTGACCGCCATCGAGCCAAAAATCTTGCGCACGTAATCCACATGATCAAGAATTAGTTTTTCTCGATCAACTGTTTCGGCAGCATCGCGATACGTTGTTGTAGCCAGATTCATTAATTCACACTTGTTTCGTTCGGTATATTCGCGAGTCTAACGATGCTGATTCCCGCCGAGGTTGGTATGCCTATGACGATGGTGGCAACCAGAGCTCGACACAAGATCGTGAACGGATCAAGACCGGAGAAGACTCCGATAAGAGTCGCAAGGCAACCAGTTAGCAGCCCAAGTAGCAAACCAATTGGTTTCCGTGGCCTTCTTCTTCTAATTTTTGAAATTGAAATTTAATTCTCCTACCAATTACGCCTGCAGACTTTTCGAAGTAACTTGTTCCATAAGAAGTTCTGAGTCTTGAGCGTCACCTTCTTTCACTACTTCCTCAAACCTGACAACCACTTTCGTGTCGATCAATACGCTGTGCGGAATTTCGTTGTAGGCGATAACGCTTACACTGGGTAACGACCGTTGAATTGCCAGCCGCAAAGGATTTCGAATCGTCGAATCGACAAGTACTGCAATCGGTTCGTTTCGAATTTTCGACGCTTGCCAGGCCGTAGAAACCGTCGTTACCATGCGCTCAAGGCAGGCCGGTGAAAGCGTAATCGAATTGTCGTTTAGGGATTGTCGAAGAAACTGTTCCAGACGCGGCTCAAAAATCAAGACTCGTACCAGGCCGCTTTCGTTCTTAAATGGATCGCAGATCAAATGCCCAATCGCAGCTCGAATTTTTTCCGTCAACTCAGTGACAGATTTCGTTTGAGCGCCGAAATAAATTGCGGATTCCACGATCTTTTCCAGCGAAGTGATTGGGATTCCTTCCTGAAGCAGGTTTACGAGTACTTGATGCAATTGGCCAAGCCGGTGGACATCGGACTTGATGTCATCGACCGTTGTTGGTGCAAACTCCCTTAGCTTGTCGAGCATTTTCTGCATGTCCTCACGGCTCAACAGCTCGTGAGATACGCTTCTCAGACATTCACCTAAATGAGTTATCAAAACGGTTTGTGCATCGACTACCGTGTATCCAACTGCCTCGGCGCGACGTCGATTGGTATCTTCAATCCAGATCGCCGGCAGGTCAAAAGCTGGATCGACGGTCGTGATCCCCTCGAACTCGACTTTTACCTCTCCGGGATTGATTGCAAGTTTACGGTCAAGCATCAGCGAGCCTTTGCCGATTTCGCGGCCACAAACTAGAAACCGATAATCGTGAACACCCATTTGCAAGTTATCTCGAACTCTGGCTTGCGGAATCCAAAATCCGTACTGGCTTGCCATGTTTTCACGCAACTTGCCGATCCTTGCCGCGACTCCCGTTCCTTTTCTGGGCTCGACCATAGAAATCAAACCAGCCCCAATTTCGATGATGATGCGGTCCGACTGAAGAAACTCGTTCAGCGTTTTGGTCTCGGGTGACAATTCGGGAGAGTCTTCATCTTCTGCAGCCACCTGGTTCTGGGTACTGCCAGATGTGCCCACCGACTCGTTCTTGCGCGAATGTTGAACGAAGAACATGACCGCAGCGCCGATCGCAATAAATGGAATTCGTGGAAAACCAGGCGTGAACGCGATCAGGATCAAGATTATGGAACCGACGTAGAGTGATCGATAACCTTTCTTAAATTGGTTGCCAATCTCATCTCCAAGGTTTGATTCGGAGCCCGATTTTGTAACTAGTACGCCGGCGCTGGTAGCAATAATTAGCGCTGGAATCTGGGAAACAAGACCATCACCGATTGTGAGAATCGAATAAACTTGCAAAGCGTCGCCAACGGCCTGCCCCTGACTGATACCGAGAAACACGCCACCAACAATGTTCACGGCCATGATGATTAGGCCGGCGATCGCATCGCCACGGACATATTTACTGGCACCGTCCATAGCTCCAAAAAACTCGGCTTCGCTAGTCAATTGCGATCTGCGTTCACGGGCCTGGACTTCATTGATTGCTCCAGCGCTCAACTCTGCATCGATTGCCATTTGTTTGCCTGGCATGGCATCCAGCGTGAATCTGGCATTCACTTCGGAAATTCTGGTAGCACCTTTGGTGATAACAACAAACTGAATCGTCACCAGAATCAGGAAAATCACGACGCCCACAATCAGATTTCCGCCAACAACAAAATCGCCAAACGCCAACACGATTTTCCCGGCATCTGCATTCAAAAGAATCAGGCGAGTCGTGCCAACATTCAGAGACAGACGAAACAACGTCAGCAGCAGTAACACGGATGGAAAGACGGATACATCAAGCGGCTTTCTGGCTCCCAGGACAACCAACAACAACATGATTGCGGCCGCAATATTGAATGCCAGAAACATATCCAACAGAAACGTTGGCAGCGGCACAATCAGAATCACTAATGTCGCCAACATCGTGACCGCCAGCCATGTCTCACTTTGGCTGGCAAACCCAAAACTGGAATCCGTCCGTTTGTTGTTCATTGGGCCGCTTCCTCTACACTATCGCAAAACTGGAAACAAGCGCCTTGGTAACAAGCTGCCATCCATCGACGAGTACGAAAAGCAGCAACTTGCAAGGTGTAGAGACGACCACAGGAGGCATCATCATCATTCCCAACGACATTAAAACGGTCGAAACAACCAAATCAATCAGGAGGAATGGAATGTACATACAGAATCCCATGATGAACGCCGTTTTCAATTCGCTAATAATGAAAGCGGGAATGACCACGGTCAATTTGACCTCTTCGTAACTGGATGCTTCCTGGCTGTTCGATAGATCCAGGAACAATTGCAGGTCACTCTGTCGAGTGTTGCTCATCATGAAGGTTCTTAATTCCGAAGACGCTACTCGCCACAGGTCCTCATAGGTGAACTTCTTGTCGTCCGTGCTTGCTTCGCGAGATTCGAGGAATGGCTGAATGCCATCGTCGTTTATATTTTGTATCGTCGGAGCCATGACAAACATCGTCAGAAATACGCTGAGCCCGAGGAGTACTGGATTCGGAGGAATTTCCTGGGTCGTCAATGCGCGGCGAACGAATGACAACACGATCACGATTCTTGTAAATGCAGTTACGCTTACGATTAGCGCAGTAATAAAGCTAAGTGCGCCAAGAAAAATGGCCACTTGAATCGGCGGGGCCAGTTCCCCAAATCCGTTTGAAGCCCCGGAGTCCTGCACTGCCTGAGCTATGAGAACAACATCCATGTTGAAAACCTCATCCCATCCAATTTTGCGTAAGGGCTTATCCCAGATTCATTCCGGCGAGTAGACGTTCCAGTGTTTTTTGATCGGCTGGCTCGCTATCCAATTCCTGCAGCGTTTGGTCAAAAGCGGTGTTAAGAGCGTTGACTGACTGGATCCCGTTTTGATCGCAAGCAATCAAAAAACGGTTACTGCGCCATTGCACAAGTCGAATTGTGGTTCGGTTGTCAACTCGCAAAGTCTCTCGAACGCACAATGAATCGCCTGTCGCGCGCCACGATGCTCCTTTGGTGCCACTGGATTTCATCCATCGTTTTATGATGAGCATTACTCCAACGGCAAACGACAGAATAAAAACAAGGTTCAAGGATATCTTCATAACCAAATTCAGCATTTGATCATGACTTCCAAAATTGTTATCAACCATGGCTGTCAAGGAACTGGAATTATCCCATTCCGGTTGTTTGACTTGTGGCCGGGGAATCTGTTCATACGAAACAGGAGCCACGTTCATATCCACCCGCGCCGGAATTGCGTTCGCATCATTTCCAATTGTCCCGAGAAACATTTGTGATTCTTGATATCGTGTAAGCGAAGCATCGGCAGCCGGGCTGGTTTCGATTTTCTGAACGTATTCGATTCTTTGCTCTGGCAATTGGCCGGTGTTGCCCGCCCTCAGTGGGTTCTGCGCTGACGCAATCTCATTCCCCGAAATCAGGATGATGAAGACCGCAAGTCTGATTGCTTTGTTCATGAAGATCCTACCGATATGAATGCCCTGGGCTCTTAGCCAATGAAACTTATGAATTGGAATAAACTTCTTTGATGCGAATTGCAAATTTTTCGTCCATTACAACCACCTCTCCGTTTGCCAACGGCAAGCCTTGCGCAATAAGTTCCACTGGACTTTCGATGCTGCGATTTAATTCGACAACCGAACCCTCGGATAGTTTTAATAGTTCCTGGATCGGAAGGTTCGTTCTTCCAAGCTCTGCCGCGACTACGACCTTAACTTCATTCAGTCGATTCAATTCAATTGCACTTTTTTCTTCGTCTGGAGAATTAACCATCTCGTTAAAATCAGGTGCCTGGACCGTATCAGTTTCAATCGAAGTTGCCTCTGCGGGATCTGGTTGGTTAGTTTCTGAATTGACATGTTCACTGCTTGCTTCCGCCGGCTCCTGACGTACGTCAACTTCCGGATTGATAGTTTCTTGATCCATCACCCTTCACTCCTCAAAGTAGGCAGCTTATTTCAACGCATTGTTGATTTCCGATACGGCCTGGCCAGCACTGAAACTGAGGCTTGTCGTCTATTTGCATTAGCAAAGGTCGGTGAATTCCCTGGTCCAGTTTGATAACATCACCCGGAGATAACTCCGCCAATTCACTCATGCTTATGGATGCAACGCCAAGAACACATTCAAGATCCAATTCAATTTCTTTAACAAGACCACGAATGTCGGCTGGTGTCTTTTGCACACTGCCCCCGATAATTGCATCCAGCAATGGCTGGACCAGCCCCTTGGGCACCAGCCAATAAACCAACGCTTCTGTTCCCGCGAGGGTTAACTTCAACTGAATCTCTAACATCAAAGTCGATCCCGGCAGTACCCGTGACCGTTGCAAAGCGTCTGTAATATTCTTGACGTTGATCTGCAAAACATCGTTACCTGGCCAGGATTCGCTCATGCCCGATGCCAAAGTCTCAAAGATCATGTGGCAAAGTGAAATTTCGATCGAAGTTGGCGGTCGGTCCTCGGATTCATCGAGGCTGGGTCCGGTAAGGTAGCCCAGCAAAGAGGTTAGGTCCTTACAGCTGACGTAGGCCAGTGTTTCGATATCGTTCTCGCCAAGCAAGAAACGATAGCCAATGCACTCGCTACGCGCTGCATTCAACGCGTCGTCAAATGACTTGGTTTGGATTCGCCCACATTCCATTTGTACCGAAGTAGCCGAAATCGACTCCCATGACTCATGAAACGTGTCTGCAGTTCGGTGCAGCCATGTCTTGAGAACCTTGATCGAATCGTCGGACGATTCCACAGTTCGAAAATCAAAAGGTGTATAGTCTTTAGTGGTCATTGAACATTAAAATCTTTATAGAGGACGTCCTGGATTCGCTCGATTCCGTCTGTAAACAGAATCTGGTTAAACGAATCATGAATCTCTCTGCGCAATTGATTCGCTCCCTGTTTCCCTCTTAATTCTTCAATCTTCTTATCTGCGATATGGCCAATTAACCAATTTACCAGCAAGTCATTACGTTCTTCTACCAGCGTTTTTACGGCGTCAACCTGTGGTTTGGAAACTTGCAATGAGAAACTCAGTTTTAAGTAACGAGAAAATCTCGGGTCGTTAATATTGATGATCTGCTCGTTGAATTCGACAAATCCGATCTCCGAAGACGGATCCGGGATGGGAAGCAATTCAACTTCTGGCTGTTCGACATTGGTTGAATTCTCACCCATCAGGATGATTGGTGTGGCGAAGCCCGCACCAATTCCCACGATGGCAACGAAAATCCAAACCAATTTTTTGACAAATGGTTTCTTTGCGGGCGCGGCAGCTGCAGCGTCGTCGCTGGTTTTACTTGTTTCTTTCGTATTCATGATCGTGGGCTGTTAGGATGCGCTAAACTCATGCATTTTGGCTTTCGATAGGTTTGAACATTCCGCGCACTTGACGAAAAACGTTTTAAAAACCCCCATTAGTGTTTTCCCTATTTTCAAAAAAATCATACCAGGTCGCTAAAGTTTATCGTCCCAATTTGCGTGGCCACTTTAGATCACGAAGGGCTTCGAGCAATGTCAATCGTTTCGGTTTTCCGAAAACCGCTGGCGTCTAAATTTTCCGAAAACGCGCAAATGATTCCACCAACCAAGATGGCAGGAAGCCGACTTACCCGTTCGCATTCATGTTGAGCGCGGGTAATTTCAAGCAGTATTGAATCGAAAGAATTCAAAAGGATTTTTTCTTCGTCTATGGCACGTGCCTTGCAATAACATGCAGCTCCAAATGTAGAACTGTTCGAAGAAACGCTAGCGCCTCAGCTTTAGTCTTTGGACATTGATTTCAGCAAAGGCCCGAAGGATCTCTAAATGATTCGTAGTCTGTACAACGGTGCTGCCGCCATGAACGTGTTGCAACGCCAGCACGAGATGATCGCAAACAATCTCGCGAATGTCAGTACGGCAGGGTTTCGTCGGGCCGAACTGCTGGTCCGGGGAAGTGGAGGCGAAGCCAATCGTATTGGGTCAGGCCCAGAGACTGGCGATGTGCATTTCGACTTTAGTCCCGGCAAACTCATTCAGTCCGGCAGGAAGCTGGACATCGCATTAAACGGCGACGGGTTTTTCGTACTGCAAGGTGAAGGCGGTCAGGATTTATATACCAAGTCTGGCCAATTTCATCGGGACGCGGAATCGGGGGTTTTGTTGAATGAACATGGCCTGCCGGTTCAGGGAGAAGGCGGAACGATCACCATTGGCAAAGAAGTTGCCGACGATCAAATCCTCGTTTCAAGAGACGGCGGCATCTTTGCAGGCGAACAACAAATCGGTCGATTCGAAATCGCAGCATTCGAAAACAACGAACAGCTGATTCCCGTCAGTCAATCCGTATTCCGTCGCGGACCGGGTGCCATTGTCCGGGAAGCAAATGCGGAGGCGCGGCAAGGATTTAGAGAAGTTTCCAACGTGAATGTAACTAGCGAGCTGATTGCTCTAATCGTCGGCGGGAGACACTACGACGCAGTACAAAAGGCGACTCGAACTATTTCAGAGTCGCTGGAACAGAGCATCCGGGCATAACAATCAATCAAGAATCTGACTTTAGGAATATTAGACAATGCTTAAAGCTTTCTATTCAAGTGCAACTGGAATGCGCGCGCAGGAATTGCTGATTGACAACACGGCCAACAATTTGGCCAACGTAAACACAACGGGATTTAAAGCCAAGAAAATGAACTTTGCGGATTTGTTGTACGACACCGTAAATCGCCCGGGTGCGGCAGTCGGAGATGGCCAAATCCAACCGGTCGGTTTACAGATTGGTAGTGGTGTACGAACCGTCAGTACCAACAGCATTTACACACAGGGTACGCCAACGGAAACCGAGATACCGACTCATATGGCGATTGAAGGAGATGGTTTCTTTCGCGTACAAAGGGGTTCGCAGGTCGCTTTCACCAGAGACGGATCATTCACACGTAACGATCAAGGGCAATTGGTCAACGGAGACGGTTTTCAGCTCGATCCGCCAATTCAAATTCCCACGCAAGCCTCAGACATCACGATCTCACAACAAGGGGCCGTCAGCTATGTCGTGGATGGAACGGCTGCAACCGGCGGCGAAATCCAGTTGGTCAGATTTGCAAACCCAGAAGGCTTGCAAAACATTGGAAGCAACCTGTTCCTGGCAACAGACGCTTCGGGTGATGAAATACCTGGTTCTGCCGGCGAAGACGGTCTGGGCACCATTCGGCAAAATTATCTTGAGGGTTCCAATGTCGAAGTGGTTTCAGAGTTGGTTTCTCTGATTACGGCTCAACGAGCTTACGAAATCAATTCCAGAGCAATTCGAGCCGGGGATGAAATGCTGTCCGCCGCAAGCGAACTTGTACGATAGGCTGCTGGGGGTAATTGGATGTGGATTCAAAAAAAGCTGGCTTTGCCATGGTTGATTCTTTCAACCTGTTTACCGTCTATTGCATTTAGTACAGGTGCAACCGCCGGCGATGTAACGATTGAATTAAAAACTGGCCCAATGTCGGTAACCAATAAGCTGATCTCGATTGGTGACGTTGCGAATGTTGTTGGGCCAAATGAGTCGTCAGTAAACAGGATCCTCAAGCTGGACCTTGAATACCTTGAAGATTCATTACCGACCACGATTACCTGGCAACAAATTCAAATGAGAGTTCTTGTTGATAGGACCATTGCCGGAACCGTAGGCTTTTCAGGTCCTGAATTCGTAACGGTGGCGTTGTCGGAAAAGTCAAAAATCAGAGAATCCGTTGAATCTGCATTAACAAATGCGTTTGCAAAGCAATTCGCTATTGCTGCGGAGGATGTTCGCGCAAGACTGTTGAATTCCAACAGCAATGCGACACTTTCTGCAATCGCACAATCCATCGATTCCGTCTGGTTCGTTTTCCCAACCACGCTTCCTTACGGTAGCTCGAAAATCAAAGCTGAATATACCGATGGCGAAGGAGACGTTTCTATTGCTGAACTGCAATGCTCGTTCACCATCTTGATGGATTTGGTTGTCGCGAAAGGACAGCTTAAACGCGGGACAGTAATTTCGAGCAAACACGTTGCTCGCGTCAAGCGACCGATCAATGAACCCAAACTTGTGCCGGTTAGTTATAAAGACTGCATTGGCATGACTGTCGCAACCGACATACCAATTCATAGCATTGTTCGGGCATCGCATGTCGAGTCGCGACGGGGTGACACGTTGGTCAGGCGAAATGATCGAGTTGATGTTCTGATTCGAAAACCCGGATTTCAAATGCGTCTTAAGAACGCTAAAGCACTTTCATCCGGGTCACGAAACGACACGATTCAGATTCTCAACACCAACTCCAATCGCAAACTTTCTGGCGTTGTGGTTGAAAAAGGCCTGGTCGAAGTTCGGTAGGAAAACATTCATGATTATCAATAAGTCCACTCAACGTTTTAAAGTTGTCGCATTTTGTTGTGGCGCGTTGTTGCTGGTCGCAACCGATTGTTTTGGGCAATCGCTGTTTGAAAGACGCGATGCCAGAATGATGAATCCATTCACCAACTTTGTGGCTCGCAATCGAGGCGACTTACTGGTTGTCTTGATCGACGAAAGCACCGACGTGGAAAACCGGGACGAACGGTCCCTGGATAGACAAGGTTCGTCGGATACAAACGCTGCACTCAATTACGGATTGGCAGGAAACCTGGGTAATCAAAACGGTTCCGGAAGTATCGGGCAATCGACAGACGGTTCAAGGGCTTTCTCGGGTGATTCGGAATTTCGTAGTGAGCGTCAGTTTCAAGATCGATTTTCTGTCGTGGTTGTCGATGTGCTGCCCAACGGAAATCTGCTGATCGAGGGGCGTCGAAAAATTCGCGTCCATGGTGACCAGAGGACTTTGCAACTCACAGGCATAGTTAGAAATCTGGACGTGCTTCCAAATAACGTCGTGAGCTCTCAGCTGATAGCGAACCTGGATATTTGTCTGGTCGCCAAAGGACCAGAAGATGAAATCAGCAAACAACGCTGGTTGGGTCGAAGACTAAATCGGTTGCTGCCGTTCTAAGGGAATTTATGAACAAGTTTGGATGGATCTTATTTCAATTAGTGCTGGTTGCCGTGTGGCTGCCGAGCGATGGCGTTGCGCAAGTTGATTCCAGAGAAGTCCTTCCAGCTCCCGATCCACTGACCCAACCGCGCGCTGCCGCCCCTGACAATTCAGAACAATATCAGCCTTTGCCTGCACCTTTGCCTGCAACTGAGCCTGAGCCTTTCGGTATTGCAAACA
>CAYONX010000008.1:18719-63848 GCA_964405425.1 uncultured Pirellulaceae bacterium
CCTTTGCCTGCACCTTTGCCTGCAACTGAGCCTGAGCCTTTCGGTATTGCAAACAGTTCTCTGCACCGAATTATGGACATCACGATTCCCGAAGGTGATCGGGACAACGTTGTTTCTGGAACCGGGTTGGTCGTAGGCTTGAGCCAGACTGGTGGTCGCGCCGAACAAACGCAAATAATGGCGCAAAACTACTTTCTGCGAAACGGTATTGCTACTAATTCTCCAGAAACAAGAAGTATGTCGGCAGTGATTGTTCGAGGTACGATTCCTGCATACGCTCGCAAAGGCGAGACAATTCAAGTAACAGTTGCAGTCGCGGATGATTCAACCAGCCTGCGAGGCGGGCATCTCATTCGAACTACGCTTAAAGGTTACGATGGCCAAGTGTATGCGATTGCGGATGGCCCGATTATCGGAGGAGGCATTAGCGCTGGCGGTGCCGCGGCCAATGTCCAGCGCGATCATCCGACAGTCGGAGTCTGTTCCGCGATCGTTGAAAAAGAGATTTGCTGTACCGGTGCGGCAAAGAAGTCGAGTTTGCGTCTCGTACTGCGAAACAAAGACTATTCAACTGCCGTCTCAATTTCGAATGCCATCAATCTGATTTTTCCGAATGCCGCACGGGCGTTGGATTCTGGCACAGTCGACGTGAACGTTCCCTACAACTATCAGGAAAAGTTCCCTGACTTTATCTCGATAGTCGGAAAACTCAGAGCCCGAGTTTATCAACGCGCGCGGGTGGTCGTTAATCAGAAAACCGGAACCATCGTCATGGGCCAGAACGTTCGAATTCTGGACGTTGTTTTCGCCAACGAGAGTTTGATAATCTCTACCGCTGAGACTCCGATTGCATCTCAACCAGCTCCCTTTAGCAATGGGCAAACCCGAGTTCTGCCCAGAACATCGGTGGATGTTGTTGAGACTGGTGGAAATTACAACTCGTTGATTGGTGGGACGACCGTTGGAGAACTTGGTCGTGCTTTGAATTCATTGGGAGTTTCGCCGAACCTGATGATCGCTGTTTTTACGTCGTTGCGAAACCAAGGCGCGCTTCAGGCAGAACTTGTGATCGAGTAATAGCAATATGAATGAATTGACAACTGCAGCGAGCCTGCACGGAATCGGATTGGGAAGTTCCAACAATCCGCAAGTGTTTAATCCTGGCAATTTGAATTCGGAACAAATTGATCAAGTTGCCACTGAATTCGAAGGAGTCTTTGTTTCACTCCTAATCAAGGAACTGCGGAGCACCACCGAAGGCGACGGTTTTTTTGGCAGCGAAGACAGCGATAGCTTTGGCTCCATGTTTGACATGTTCATGGGCAAACACCTCGCCGAAGCCAAACCTCTGGGAATCGCATCGTTGTGGGTTCAACAGTACGAAAACAGCAACCATGTCGAATCCGATAAACCTGTGACTCAATCAATAACCGCGTGAAAAAGGAATTCGGATGAACCAAGAACAAGTTTGCGTTTGCGTCCAGCGGCACCTTCAACTGGAAGTGCAATTGTTGGATCAGATGGAATCACTATGCATTGGATTCAGCAGGATTGTTGACGAAATATCTTCGGAGCCGGTTGCCGAACCCGCAATAAAAAGCTCGGATCAACAGCTTTCTGTTTTGGCGCGAGCAGCGGAAAAAGTGATGGGTTCAAGACAGAAAACACTGTCGCTGATCAATCGGGGTTCCACCAACACGTCGAAACGTACGATTCGACAATTCATCGACAGCGCGCCGGAAAGTTTTCGCAACCAATTAGACAACCTGCGCAACAGCCTGGTTTCAAGAACAAAGAATTTGCAGTCACGTTTTGTTGCCGATTCTGCAGTGGCTTTCTATTCATTTGACTTTTATCGCCGAATGATTAATGGGCTCGTAAACTGCATCGAAGAGGAGAAGCACTACACCGCTAGTGGCAAATCAATTTCACAGGGATCCGGTCAGTTACTTAAAAAGGTGTGCTGATGAGTTTACTCATAGGTCTATCGGCGCTCCGGTCCAGCCAGACCGGGCTCGACGTAATTTCGCAAAACATAACCAATGCGGGTACGCCGGGCTACCATCGGCAGAGCGTCCATTTTGAATCCCTAAACGAAGACAGCTTCCGTGGACGTAGAATCGGAAGCGGCGTCAGCGTCAACGATATCGAGCGAATTCGGTATCAGATAATCGAAGGCTTTCTGACCGAAACGATTTCTGAAGTTGGCAATGTGCAGCAGCGGTTGTCAGTAGAGAGCCAGTTGGAAGTTTTATTCTTGCCAGGTGAGGGCACGCTTCAGTCAGCATTGGATACATTGTTTAACGATATTGCTGGATTGGGTTCCGCACCAGGAGACAACACTTCGAGGAACCAGGTAATTCAGTCAGGAGAACAGCTTGCCAACCGATTCCAAGGGCTTGCCGAACAACTTCAAGGCTTCAAGAGTTCGCTGTCAACTCAGATCGAAGATGAAATCAATGCACTAAACGGTGAAATTGAAGAACTCAGCAGGCTCAATCAGGAGATAGTGGTAGCGACTTCGACTGGAGGACCTCCGAACGGACTACTGGATATTCGAGACGAACTTATCAATCAGATTGCGGAGAGAGTCAATGTTACAAAGCAGGACTTGCCAGACGGCAGTGTAAGTTTGACGTTTGGGAATTATTCCATTTCAACCACGATCACCGAAATCGAATTTTCGCTGACAGAAACGACAGACGGCCAGGCTTCCGTAACTTTTAGTGGTGGACAACGCCAGCTGCAATTGTCGTCTGGTCGTCTGGCATCACTGGTGGAATCACACAACGAAGTGGTACCGCATTACGTTGAAAAACTGAACGAGCTGGCCGCGACACTGATCCGAAATTTCGACCAGGAACATGCGACTGGCGTCGGCAGCGCCGGAGCCTTCTCGCGGCTTGTGGGCAATCGTGCTGTAGATTTCCCGAGCCTGCCGTTGGCGCAGGCAGGTTTGGCGTTTCCTGTCGAATCGGGCAATCTCCATTTTTCAATCACTGACCCAAGCGGGAACCGCCGCAACGAATTCATCTCGATTGATGCTTCAACAGACAGCCTGGAAGACCTGGCAGCTCAAATTGACTCACTGGAAAATCTAAACGCCAGTATTGATCCTCAAACAAACCAAATACAAATTGTCGCTTCGTCCGGATACCAATTCGATTTTTCCCGTGCGCTGGCAGCAGAGCCAGAACTGGATAGTTTCTCAGGTAGTTCGATTCCATCCATTTCGGGTACGTATGACGGAGATTCGAACTCCCAGTTTACTTTTGAAATCATAAACGACGGTGCCATCGGCATCAGTGAAAATCTGACGTTGCGTGTAAGTGATGCCAATGGAAACCTGGTAACTGATATCAATATCGGAAATGGATACGAAGCCGGTACGGAAATCGAAGTCGCCGATGGAGTTTCGGTAACGTTTCCTCCCGGAGATGTCCTGGCGGGTGACACTTTCTCAGTTCCGCTAATTTCCAATCCAGATGAAACGGGACTACTATCGGCACTGGGTTTAAACAGCTTTTTCAATGGAATCGATGCATCAACCATTTCGGTTGACCAGAGGATTTCCGATAGCCCAGAATTGTTTTCAACTTCCATCAACGGCGACGCCGCTTCATCATCAAAAATTGCACAGTTCGATGCCTTGAATCGCGAAAGGCTACTTTCCGGTGGGACACTTACCTTTAGTGAATTTCTGGTCGGCGTATCTACTGAAATCGGAACCAGTGTACAGGCGACCCAACGCGAAAACACCGGGCTTGAGGCGCTGCTAAGTCAACATCAGCAAGAAAGAGATTCCGTGTCTGGTGTTGATGTCAACGAAGAGTTCGTTCGCCTTACACAATACCAAAGATCGTACGAAGCGGCTGTTCGAGTCATACAAACGGCCGAATCTGTACTCGACGAGTTATTTCAAATAATCCGATAGGTTACCCATGTCATTTCGCGTCACTTCGTTTGCCATCGAAAATCAGACACTTCGTTTTGCTGCTCGTCACAGTGCAGACGTCTTTAGATTCCAACGGCAAATAACCTCAGGCGTGCGGATTCACCGACCGTCGGATGATCCAATCGCCTTTCGGAATATTTCCAGTTTGAACCGCCAGTTCAACGAGTTGAACACTGACCTGACCACGGTTCGCAGCACTGAAGCCGTGTTGAACAACAGCGTTTCGCAAATCCAGGAGGTCAGTCAACTAATCACTTCAGCTGTTACTGCAGTGCAACAAGGAATCCAGTCGAACGAACCAACGGATCGAAATGCATTGGCATTGGAGATTGAAGGGATCCTGAACCAACTGAAAGTGGTTGCCAACACTTCTTTCAATGGCAATTATTTGTTCGCAGGCACTAGAACAGATCAACAACCTTTTTCGTTTGATTCGCCGACGGCCGATGGCAGGCCTTTATCAGTGACATACGCGGGATCAGAAGACGACGCCAATGTGTTGATTGGATCGGGCTTAACGGTAAAGAGTTACTACAACGGGAACGATTTGTTTGGGCGGGGAGATCGTCAACAAAGCTTGGTCATTGGAAATACGGGTGCTCAACCGGGCAGCGGCACGGACACTCTGACAAGCCGCGCGAGTCTTGTCGTTTCGCACACGACTACAACCTACGCTGGTACATCTGGCATCGTGCCAGGGGGCTCGTCTAACGAATCAGATACTTTAATTGGTCAGCATGAATTAGAGATTGTAGATTTAAGTGGCGATGGTTCGTCGGGGACAGTGTCTCTAAATGGAGGTCAACTGATTCCATTTAATGCTTCCCAAACCGATCTACGGGTCGAGGGTCCGACGGGAGAAGTGATCTTTGTCGATACAACCAACATTGCTGCAGGATTCTCAGGCACCGTGTCATTGACTGGCAATGGAACCTTGAGTGTCGACGGAGGCATCAGCAGCACTGCAATCGACTTTTCGGATTCCCAAGTTGTCAGCGATTCAGTGACAAATGGATTCATTACGATTAACAGCCAATCCATTCGGCGAACCGGCATTGATCATCTTGAGTTTCCAGGTACGTCGAGTGCATTTGAAATCCTTGATAACCTGAGCGCTGACCTGCGAAACGTTCGCTCGCTTCCGCCCGGTGAATTGGAAGATTCACTTGATCGACGGTTCGGAGAACTGGAGTCTCTTCAAGGAAATTTGTTGGATGTCCTGGGTGAGCAATCGACAACTTTACGTACTTTGGAAAGCGTTGGCTTCCGCATCGAATCCAACCAGCTTGAAACTCAAATATTTGCCAGCGATTTACAGGCAACCGACATTTCAGAAGCAGCTTTGCGATTAACAAACGCTGAATCTCTGCTGGAGTATACTTTTGCCGTTACCGCACAAATCACGTCGATTGATATACTTGATTTTTTGAGATAACCGAATTCAAAAAGCGTTCATAATTCTCAAGAAGAATTCGCAACGACGAACGAAATGATTGGACGTTTGGCATCTGAAAACAACCACGGCTTCACCGTGTAACGAATGCGATTCTGAACATTCATATTGATTGAAAATTTAGAATTGACCTCTGCTTTGATGAGTTCCGTTTTTCGCAGCATCTTGCCAATGACTGTCGGGCTGGGAACCGGGCTCCAAATTATCACTTCCAGACGTTTTTTGCCGTCTCTTAGAACGGGTAAGACTTCGGCCGCCAGTTCGATAGCATGCGTGCTTAGAATTTCATTGTCACTCGAATTAAAGCTCTCAAATGAATCAAACGCGACGTCGTTTAGAGTCGGAGCTTTCGGTTGCAAGCCGTACTGCCTTTCAATTTCAGACAGGAACCGTTGAAAATTCTCTTTGTCTCGGTCGATTTTTCGCCCAATATCTGATTCATCGTCAGGGCCAACAGACCCGCTTTGGTTTGGGTTTTTGTCCAGATTCTCTGCGAGCGCATACAGAGGCATAGGTGCTGCTTTTTGAGTTACGTATTTGGACCGGTTTGTCGGTGACGGCCCGGCAAAACCAGTGGCCTTGACTGCGTTCACAAACGAACCCGTTCCCGAGTACAGATTCGCGCCTGTCTGCTCCTGCGACAACGAGTTAATTACAATAAAAAAGGCGAGCAAAGCAGTCATCGTATCGCCGAACGAGACGAGATAAGCTTTGCTGGGTAGCGAATCGGGCGGTCGTTGTTTTTTGGCCATCCTACCCCTCGATTCTTTCAACGGAGAACCTGAACCTGGCGCTTGTTACGCCTTCAACAATACTCACGCCAACCTGACCTGGTCTGATCTTTTCTGTGTGATACAGGTAAATCACGAACGCAGTCGCCTTTTCGAACAAGTCCCTGTCTGAACATTGAACGGTAAGACTCACTGGGAGTTTCCTCAGCTGACTTGCAAGCATCGACGCAACGTGCGCGCCCTTTGATGTCAAAGTGTTGGTGTCTGAGATTATTGACTTGACGGGAACTTCGAATTCGTGGGTTGACAATACATTCTGTTCGGCCGATTTTTCATCAAGGCTTTTGACACCTTTTCCAACCGATTTCGCTGACGGCCAATCCTGATATGGCGGCATTTCCGATCCGTCCAGTGCCATCCGGGCAGCTCGAGGGCGAACTCGCTGGAAAAAGGACTCGTTTTCCGGGCCGTTAATATGATGGCCAGCGACGCCCGTGCCGTTTGCTCCAACGAAAAGAGTTTTCTGGATCCTTTCGAATCGATCAGGCTCCGTCGTTGCGAAAGTCAGCAGCAGGATAAAAAACGTCATCAGCAGAGTGATAACGTCACTGTAGGTCATGAACCAGGCTGGCACATCTCCGACATTATCAGGAGCCTGTATCTTTTTCCTGGCCATCTACGCACTTTCTTCCAGAATCTTGTTTCGACCTTTCGGCGATAGGAAGGAAAGCAACTGCGTTTCCATAACTGCCGGTGATTTCCCTTCTCCAAGACAGAAAATGCCTTCGATCATCAGCTCACGCAACAAACATTCTTCCTGATTTCGTGTTTCCAGTTTGCCGGCCAATGGAATGCAAATGACGTTGGCAATCAAGGCACCATACAACGTTGTTAAAAGAGCCGTAGCCATACCACCACCGATCTGGCTGGGATCATCAAGGTTTCGCAGCATCATGACTAATCCGATCAGTGTCCCAATCATTCCAAATGCCGGCGCGGCAGCACCACAGGCATCGACCATTTTCTTGCCGACCGAATGCCTTTGTTCCAGGTAGGTCAATTCCATTTCCAGGTTATTGCGGACCTGTTCCGGACCGGCACCACCTATCAGTGATTCGATTCCACGCTTCATGAAGTCGTCGCTGATATCGTCTAGTCGACTCTCCAGTGCAAGCAATCCGTCCTTCTTCGCGACTGCAGCCATTTCCTTGAACTGGTTCATCGTTTCTTGCAGGTCCGGTAGCTTGAAAAGAAAGCACTTCATGGTTACCGAGAACGAAGACAGCACGTTTTTTAACGGGAAATTGATCAAGATCGCGGCAAAAGCACCACCAAATACAATCATCATTGAGCCAACATCGATAAACGGAGTCAGTCCGTCTCCGCCCAGGATGATGGATACCAGAATAAGTGTAAACCCAAGGATGAGTCCTACGATTGTTGTTATGTCCACCGGTTTTTCTCGATCAAATCAGTTAGTGTTCGACGAACTATAGGTCGCCAGGACATCACCAACGTCGTCGTGGCTTTCGGATTTCCGAAAGCACGGCCGTCAAGTAGCTACTCAGACTAACCGATAAAATTGGTATGACTGACATGGTTTCACAATTCAATCTAATTGCCAACTCGATTGCGCAACGCGAACACAATCATCAGGTGATCAGCCAGAACATTGCCAACGTCAACACTCCTGATTTCAAAACCAAGGGTGTCGATTTTGCTGCGTTTCTGAAGCAGATCGAAGATGGTTCAGCAGACAAGTCGCTGTTGGGTCCGATTGCCGAAGAAATCGTCAAGGGACTTCCAATTCGCAAAGACGGCAACAATGTTGATCTGGACAAACAGGTTGGTGAATTGAAAAAGAACGCACTACTTCATCAAACGTATTCGCACATACTCGCTTCAAAAATGGCAATGACAAGACGAGCGATGAATAGCTAGAAAATCAATTATAAGCCCATGAATAGACAGGTAACGGTGTAATGAACAGCGGTCTTTCAGCCATTGACATCAGCGCGACCGGCCTTTCCGCAGAGCGTCTGCGAATGGAAATCACGGCAAACAATATTGCCAATGCGAATACCACGATCACTGAAACCGGACTGCCGTTTCGCAGAATGCAGGTGATTCTAGGAGCGGCAGCCGACACAAATAACGGGGGAGTCAAGGTGTTGCGCGTCGAACAGGATGATGCGCCATTGGAGTGGATTCACAACCCTGGCCACCCAAATGCCAATGAGGAAGGATACGTTCAATCAACGAATGTAAAAATCCCGCATGAGATGGTCGATTTGATTTCCGCCAGCCGTTCGTATGAAGCCAATCTGCGTTCGATAACGCTTTACAAAGAGATGGTTGAACAGACATTGTCGTTGCTGAATGGAGGTCGTTGATGAATGGAATTCCACCATCCGTATCGGCGGCAAGAATTCAACCCGAGCTATCGCAAGCAATTGGGGTAGAGAAAAAGGATTCAACCAATCTTTTCAAGAACCTGGTTGAAGCTGCAAACAAAGACCAACTAAACGCAGACAACTCGATTCAAAATCTGGTTGAACAGAAGCCCGGTGCCAACGTGCAGCAAGTCGTTGTCGCGGTGGCAAAGGCTGAGATGTCGTTTCAGTTTTTGATGGAAGTCAGGAATCAGCTGATTGATTCCTACAACGAGTTAATGCGAATGCAGTTCTAAGAGGTAGTTCAGTTGGTCATGCTAAAGAATATTTCCGAGTCTCTGCTGGCTGTCTGGAGTGAATCTACACCGGCGGCGCGTTTCGGCGTGATTCTGCTCACTCTCGTGTGCTGCATCATGATCGCAGGCGTGGGGTATTGGTCAGCGCAACCGAATTACATCATGCTGGCCAGCGATGTCTCGCCAGAAAAAATGGCGTCAATCGTCGATGCGCTCGAGAAAGTCGGGATCTCTTACGAAGTTGGTGGGGCAGGCGGCATTCTGCGAGTCGACAAAAGAAGCTTTGCCAAAGCGCGTTTGGTTCTTAAAGGCCAGGGAGTTTCGGATGCGGCCTCAACCCCGGAACCAGGCATGGGCGGAATGTGGCTTGACCCGACTGATCGCAAGAACCTGGAAAATCGAAAGAAAGAAGTCAGCTTGGAAGCGTCTATCAAAAAGTACGGCGCAGTTGAAAGTGCAGACGTTCATCTCAATATTCCTGCCAGGGGACCATTCGAGAGAACGGTATCCGAGCCATCGGCCAGCGTCCTGCTTGCTCTCGTACCAGGAGGAAAACGGTTAACCGATGAAAACATCCTTGCCATCGCGTCGCTGGTCGCATTCGCTGTTCAAGACTTGACCCCGGAACTAGTTCGAATCACGGACAAAGACGGAAATGTCTATCTGGTTCCGGACGAGATGGCCGGAAACATCAATAGCCAGATCGAGTTCACAACGCACTTTGAACGAAAGCTGAAGTCCAAAGCGGAATCGATGCTGACGAAATTTCTAGGATACGGAAACGCCAGTGTCCAAGTCAGTGTCGACATGACGTTTAAACATTCCGAAAACGACATCCACGAAGTTGATTCAGAGGGCAAAGTACTTGAGGAAGAAGAGCTGGAGACAACGTCGTCCACCAAAGAAGACATTGATTCGCTAGGAGCGGGAGTACGGGCCAATCTAGCTACTGGACAGGCGACCAACACAACCGCAGAAATCCGCGACAAGACTGAAAAGATCAAGAGTAAGTATATTGTTCCAACCACACGGCAGACAGAAGTCGACAATACACCGGTGCGAAATTACATGACCGTCGCCGTGCTTGTTAATTCCAACGCTCCGGTATTGACCGAACAAGGGGACAGCAAGCCTGCGGATCTGCAGCAACGTGTTGAAGAGATTGTTAAGACTGCTGTTGGATTTAAAGACGGGCCGGACAAGATTTGGGTAGAGTTTCAACCATTTCCAGAAGAAGAGTTGATTTCTGAATCAGCAGCTCCTTTTAACTGGACGCAGATCAACGAGCTGCTTCGCAACGCTTCCCTTGCAATCGCGGCTCTGGTCGCGCTGACAATAGGCTTAATGACACTTCGTCGATTGCAAAAACAGCCCGCTGAAAATCCAGTACAGCTTGCCAACGACCAAGCCGCGAGCATCGAACAGTTGAACAAACTGGCTCAAGCCAACCCGGAAGTATTTACAAAAATATTGCAGTCATGGGTCGGAAACCAAGCACAGGAAACCGAACAGGAGCCCGTAAGCCGGCAGGCCGCGTAAAAACATGACCCAAGAAAGAACGGAACAACTCGCGGTCCTGTTGAACTTGATCGGTGATGAAGCAGTCAACACTGCGATGAGCGGTATGGAACCAAGTCAGGTGGATTACCTGACTTCCGTCCTGAACGAATTTAAATCAGACCCACCGAGTCCATCGGAAACACACGCCGTCGTTGAAGACTTCGAGCGGTTCTTTATGTTCGCAATGGAGCAACTAAAAGACGAACTACAAGATGACGAAGAAACCAAAAAAGGTCAGCAAAGCGATGAAGACGATCTGGAATTTGAAAACGAATTGCCGGAAGCCAGAGAGTTCCCCAAGCCCGAATTTACTGGCGATGCGGTTCGTGATTTGAACCTGCTGCATCCCTACCAAGTCGCGACCGCGATTGGGAAAGATAACACGGTTGCGATCGCGGTAGTCGTCAACATTCTTAGCGACGCACACGCAGCAAAGACAATGGAATTGCTCGAAACCGAAGTCCGGCTAAACGTTTTTCTTGAATTGGCGCAACCAACAGCCGTTTCCGAAATTGTAAGACAACACATTCTTGATGCAGCGTTGAAGTCGGCTTCCCAAGTTGAACAGCGAGTTGAAGAAGAGAGTCAGGTGGGTCAGTTGGTCTCCTTGGTCCGCTCGATGCCTAAAAAAATGAGGGAGACTCTGGTGGATAAGCTGGTGGAGCAAGACGAAGCGCTGGCCAACGAGGTCCGCGCTGAAATGTATCGCATTGAAGACTTGCTGCTCATAGATGATCGACAAGTACAAAAAATCCTCGCCCAGTCCGATTCTGACTCGCTGGTCACTGTACTGGTCAACGCTAACGAAGAGATGCGCGCCAAAGTTTTCTCTAACGTATCAAAACGGGCACGGCAAACTATTGAAGAAGAAATGGAATACAAATCTGGAGTTAAAGAGGAAGAGATTGAGGCCGCTGAGAAAAAGATCACAGGCGTTATCGCTGAACTTGATGCCGCCGGTGAGATCGACTTTGAATAATGCCTGAGTTTTCCGTTCAAATCACGCAACCCGTAGCGCAAATTAACGTTGCTTCACGTCAAGATTGTGAAGTTGTTGAAATTGATGTTGCGCGGAACGATGAGGCAGACAGGCAGCGAGAAATGGAACACTTCGATAATGTTGAGCTGACTCTCAAAAAAATAGAATCACAACTGACAAAGACGAACGAAGAGCTATCAAGTATTCGAAATCAAGTGATTGAGATTGTTACACAATTTGCAGAAACATTGGCACGAACGTTGTTTACAAAAGACATTGAATTGGTTGAGCGAAGACTGAACACCAGTATCGAAGCGGGCTTATCACAGTTTGACCCAAGCTCTGCAACGGTGGTATGGGTAAACGGAACTTGTCTGACGTCGATCCAACAGCAGATATCAAATAGAGACTCTGAACCAATTGAAATATGTGAAGACCCGTTGTTGCTTCCGGGTGATTGCAGAATCGAGAACGGAAACGACGGCATAATTGCGCGATTGGAGAACCAACTGCAGTCGGCACGAAACAGTGTGCTGCTTAAGTTTCGGGAGTCCCTTCATGAATGCTAAAGTCAACAACTATTTTGAGCGCACTGGACGGCTGACACGAGTTCAAGGTTCAATTCATGCGCATTTGCCTGCTGCGATTGGCGAATTCCTCTGGGTTCGAGACAGCGCGGGCCAGCTTATTCCTGCCGAGGCAATTGGTTTCGATACGGACAACGTCCAGATCATGCCGCTAATCGCGAACTGTAAGTTGCAAAAAGATGACCTGGTAATTGCGACTGGGCAGGAAATGACTATTCCGGTCGGGCCTGAATTGTTGGGCCGCGTTCTCGATGCGATGGCTCAGCCAATTGACGGCAAAGGCAATCTTGTGACTGATCAAAAAGTCAGCCTGAAAATGCTCGCTCCCAATCCCCTGCAAAGAACTGAGATTGAGCAGCCTTTTGAAACAGGGATTCGAGCGATTGATAGTTTGCTAACCATTGGCCGTGGTCAACGAGTAGGGATATTTGCCGGCAGCGGTGTCGGCAAAAGCACGTTACTTGGAAATATTGCCAGGCATGCAGAATCCGATGTGAATATCGTAAGCCTGGTTGGTGAGCGCGGACGCGAAGTACGTCCGTTCATTGAAAAATCACTGGGTGATGGCATCAAAAAATCGGTGCTCATTGTTTCCACCTCCGACGAATCGGCTTTAGCGAGAGTGCGTTCGGTCGATACCGCAATCGCAATCGCAGATTGGTTTCGAAGTAGCGGGAAGAACGTTCTTTTGATGATGGATAGCATTACTCGTTATGCAACGGCCCAACGTGAGCTTGGATTACTACTCGGCGAACCGCCAACGTCTCGTGGCTATCCGCCCAGAGTTTTTCAACAGATGGCATGCAAGCTGGAACAGATGGGGACGTCATCGACAGGTTCGATAACAGCTTTGATTACTGTCCTTGTAGACGGTGACGACATGAACAATCCTGTCGCAGATTCCGCGCGTTCAATCCTGGATGGCCACATAGTTTTGGATCGTAAAATTGCGGAAAGAGGTCATTTTCCTGCAATTGATGTTTTGGCAAGTGTGAGCCGACTTGCAAAAAACCTGGTCCCCGACAGCCACAATCAACAGGCAACAACCGTTCGCAGCACACTGGCGTTGTATCGCGAAGTCGAAGATCTGATAAACATTGGTGCGTACCATCAAGGCAATAACTTGCGCAGCGACCATGCAATCGCTTGTATGCCGCGCGTCATTCAGTTCCTGACACAGAACGGCGAAAAAGTAGGATTTGCGGAATCCAGGGAACTGCTTTCGAAGCTCTCCAGCGAATGTCGCGTTTCATCGGCGGGGAGTGATCAATGAACCAGAAAGCAATCAAGGCCGCTCAACGCGTTCTAAGGTACGAGCGTCAGCAATTAAACCTGATGCTTTCACGAATCGCCAAAACCAGGGCTGACATCTCGAGCATTGACCATCGAATTCGTTGTTTGCAAAGTCATATACTCAGCAATCTGACGAGTCGTGATTCAGTTTGCGCTAATGAGCTGCATGGTCGAGAAAACCTGATCTCTTACGAGGCTCGAGTGGATGTTCAAGTTGGCAAGTTGCGAAAGGATAGAGAACGGCTCGTAGAAGAACTCGTACCTGCAGAAAAAAATCTGGTTCGCAAACGAGCTCGAGTGAAGTCGATTGAAACATTAGTGGAGCGGTCGCAAGCGGCATTGGCACAGGAGCGGGAATTTCATGCGGGCATCGAGTTATCTGATCTCGTATTGGGAAGTTTCACGAAAGAAACATCATGAAGAACATAATCATCGCCATTATTACCAGCATGTTCCTGTTTCTGGTTTCCGCAGGTGCGTCTTTCTATTTGAACCGCTTGCCAGACCAAACACCCAACGACGTTCAACTCAATAATGAAAACGAACTTAATTCCGCCACCCAGCCTGATGAAGAGCCGATGGCTAAACCAATGGCCGCTCAATTGCCTGTTGGTGGCCGGGCCGATCAGGCATTGACGATCGAAGCAGTGCTTCAGTTAAGCGAGTCAGCAAGATTAAGGCAGGAAAAACTGGACACATTCGAGTCCGAGCTAAAAAAAGAATCGCGACGAATAAAGCTGCTTTTCGAAGACTTGAAACGGGAAAAAGCTGAACTAGCGACATTCAATAATGGCGTTGAAGGAAAAATTCGCGCGCTGGATGAAATGGCAAACCAACTTGCAGAAGTTCTATCCAAAATCGGTACTGAGAAGGCTGAGTTGGAGGAGCTGAAAAAGAATGCTGGCGTTGAGCACGACAAGTCGGATGAAATGCAAAACAGAGTCAAACAGATTAAGGGTTGGTTCTCGGGACTGGAACCCAAACAGGCTGCCGACATATTGATAGAAAAAGCAAACGGCGGGGATTTGGAGTTTGCCGCTGCTTTATTGCATTCATTGCCAGACCGCCAAAAAGCCAAGATCCTTCCAGCAATCAATGACTCTGTACTTGTTAACCAACTCATAGATTCTCTGAGAATCCAACCTGAAAAGAAGGCGAATTAATGGAATTTGCAGACGCAGTAATGATGGGCCGAGATTTTTTAAAAACCGCGTTATTGCTGGTTAGCCCAGTCGTGATTGTCAGCCTTGTAGTTGGGCTGTTTATCAGCATTACGCAAACCGTTACCAGCGTACAGGAGCAAACATTGTCGTTTGCACCCAGGATCGTTTCTGTGGTTGTGCTCGTGATGGTAATGATGAACTGGTATTTGCAAACGCTCCAGTTATATACCGCTGGCATGTTCACGCGGATGGTGGATTTGGCGACAAAATGACCGAAGCACAAGTACTGGCATTTGTTCTCGTTGTTACACGCGTAACAACGTTCGTGGCGTTCTTCACGCTGTTTTCATTTCGGCAACTTCCGTTGTTGATCAAGATTGGCATTTCCGTCAGCCTTTCCGTGTTTTGGTTTGGTGAAACGGAAAACGCCGGTTTGCCCTCGCTGGAAAACATAGGGATGGTCGATAGTTTCCTGTTGCTCGGACGCGAATTCGGGATCGGCCTAATGCTCTGCACCGCATTGAACCTGTTCTTTATGCCTTGCAAAGTCGCTGGAGCATATGTCGGGCAAGAGATGGGACTCTCTCTGGCCTCACTTAGCAATCCCGGCACGCCGGATTCTGCGACATTGGTTACTCGAATCTTCGAGACGTTTACCGTGCTGATTTTTTTCAGTCTTGATCTACACCATTTTCTTATCATGGCTGTCGATTTTTCCTTCCAGCACGTCACCAACAATTTCAGCATCATGCTCTTTCCAACAGAACAACTGGTCAGCATGTTAAACAGCTCCAGTGACTATGGATTGATGGTAATAGCCCCGCTGGCGCTAATTCTAATGATCGTCACTTTGTCACTATCGTTGCTTAACCGTGCCGCACCAACCCTGAACCTGTTTTCGGTAGGAATCGGGGTGCGTGCTGGTTTTGGCATTTTTTGCATCGCCATGTTGACGCCGGTCATATTCGGAGCACTGCGTGGTTACCTTCAACATATTCAATCAGATGTCGAACAGTTTCTCATGTTGTTTCAGGGGTAATGGGAAGGTGAAATTTGTCTGAACAAGATCGAGATCAGAGGACCGAAGCCCCTACGGCGCAGCGGTTAAGAAAGGCCGTTGAGGAAGGGCAGATTGGGTTCAGTTCCGAGTTTATGGGCGGAATTCTGTTGCTGTTTGGTGTTCTGTTTTTCTGGTTGGCGGGCGCCTGGATGTTCGCGAAAATCGCGGACACGATCAGATTAAGATCAACGGTCTTTCATTCTGTGATTAAGGATGTCAATTCGATAGAGAATGTTCTGATGGAAGATTTCTCGCGGGTTGGACTGGCGGTGTTGGGCTTGCTGATCCCGCTTTCCCTGGCGACGGTCATTGCTGGAGGAATGCAAACAAACTTCAACATCAGTTCGAAACCGCTTGAGCTCAAATGGAACAAGCTGAGTGTCGTAAGTGGTTTTCGCCGAATGTTTTCGATGCGCGGATCCGTCCGGGGATTACTGGCATTGTGCAAGGCAAGCGCCATCGTGCTGGTTGCCTACCTGGCAGCAAGTTATCAATTTGAGGATATCGTCACATCTGGAAGCTATTCGATTCGGCATATGCTCGCGATGATGTGCCGCTTGCTACTATCAATCGCGTTGTGGGCCACGCTTGTCCTTCTCTTTTTGGGCATCATTGATCTAGGCTTTCAGAAGTGGAAACATTTGCAAGACATGAAAATGAGCCTTCGTGATATTCGCGATGAGAACAAAGAGAACGAAGGCGACCCATTGATTCGTGCGCGCGTGAAACGAATTCAGATGGAATTGAGTCGGCAACGGATGATGAACGATGTGCCGAAAGCCAGTGTCGTTATTACTAACCCGACACACTTTGCAGTCGCAATTCAATACGACAAATCGAAAATGGCTGCACCCCAGGTTGTCGCAAAAGGGGGCGACATGCTCGCCAAAAAAATCATCGAGCTTGCCAGGGAAAATGGCGTTCCCGTTGTTCAGCGCAAACCACTCGCACGCTACATTTACTTCAATGTTAAAATAGGCCAACCAATTCCAGTTGAACTTTATGAGGCCGTGGCAAAGATTCTGAACTTCATTTATTCAGTAGGAAGATAGCTTGAAAACGATCAAGATGATGCGACGCGTCAACGGAACATCAAAGAAAGTTGTTCCGGTAATCCAAAAAGGCATGAACGAGATTTTCAATTCTCTTGGTGTTCAGGTTGGCGTCGTTGTAGGTCAATTTGTTTTTTTGCTGCAAGAAACGCTTGTTGCTCTGAACGTTCATCCGCAGAAAGTTCATCAGGAGACTTTAGTGCCAACACTTCGCCTCTTTCATGGGCATGCAAAAAATACTCAAGAGCAGACTCAACCAGTTCTCGCCGATGAGAAAATGTTCCGTCCTCAACGTATGCATCAAGTTTGGCAAAGAGAGAATTTGGAATAGATACTATGAGTTCCATGGTGATTTAAGGGGGGGGGGCTTTTGTGGGTCGGAGGAATGCGTTGTGCGCCAATTCATCAGTATGCTGTATATTGTACACAAGAATGAAATGCGTCAAACAGCTGCTCATTGTCTATGAAGGGAATTTACTCTAGTTTACGAGTAAATTGCAAGCCTCCTCTGATGCACTTTCGTTAGTTGTTGTCGGACTTATCACTATTGGCGTTTCTTATGAACAATTACACATCTTTGCCTAAAATTGATGGTTTTTCCAAGCCATACTTTTTCTTTTCTAATAATCATGATTTTGAGATAGTTTACGTTTCTCCTTCTGTCGAAGATGTGATCGGTTTCACACCTTCAGAGATAATTGGACGCAAATACACAGAATTTCTTGATGCAACCAGTCCAATGAATGAAGATATCGATGAATGTATGAGATTTGAGTCGCAACGTTATAGCGTTAGGCAGCAAAATAGCGTTTGGGTTGTTGAAACGAAAGACAGTGAAAACAAGGTATTACGAGTTCAGATGTATGGAACTCAAGATGCTTCTGGCCAAGCTGGCACAAGTCACGGACTGGCCCAAGACGTCACAGATATGTTCATCAAAGAACAAGAACTGCATCGCCGTTTGGTCGAGCTGAAGAGCCTTAGCCAAAACTTGACCGAACGAGAAATCCAGGTCTTAAATTTTGTAATTGAAGGGAAGCTCAATAAATGGATTGCCAAGAGAATCGGAGTCACAGAGCGAACAATTGAAAACGTTCGCTCACGTGTAATGAACAAATTCAAGACGGAGACAACTGCTGAGCTAGCGGCAAAAGCAAAAGAACTTCAAGTGCTTACGGAAATTGTCACGTTGTTTGATGGTTCGATCGGTCGCTCCATTTTCACGCCCATGGCTGCGCTACAGGCCTCGAAAAATTGAAGACCCAAATACTTCAGCTTGGATGAATCGACCTAACGTACGAGATTGGTCAATTCTTCGAGTACTTCTTCCGCAACTGTAATTGTTCTGGCGTTCGCCGAAAAAGCACGCTGAGCGATTACGAGCTTGGTAAATTCATCAGTAATGTCGACGTTTGAAGTTTCGAGTTGGCTACCAATAACTGAACCCAAACCGTTGCTTTGCCCTTCGCCGACCAGCGTTACTCCACTGTTGGTTGACGATTGAAAGTAGTTGTTGCCTACAGCTTCTAATCCTTCGACATTCGAAAACCCAGCTATCGCAAGCTGAGCGATCGGAACCTGAACACCGTTAGTTCCGATACCAGAAATTTGACCTGAACCAGTCAACGCCACATCGGCCAACACTCCAGGAGGAAACCCATCTTGTTCAGGCGACAACCCGAAGCCTGTGCCCGTTTGCGTTATATCGCCAAAATCGATCTCAATGGTTTGCAGTGACGACAGGGAATCAAGCTGCAACGTCAGCGAATTATCTTCATTTCCAGATTGGACGAACGAATTGAGCCCATCATCAGAGAACGAAACACTAAACGGCAACTCGTCTACAACTCTTCCATCACTATCGGGGATACTTGCAATCACGTCCCAGCTATTTTGAGATCCCTTGCGAAACGACAACTGCAGGTTTTGTGCATTGCCCTGAACATCGAATACCTGCACAACATTCTCAAAAACATCTCCATCCCCTCCTTCGGTGGTAACGGTAAGCGCATGAGCAGCAAAGTCCGAGCTGTTGGCGTTTGAGCTGGCGTCCCGAATAAGCAAACTCAGGAATGCCTCGCCTGTTTCGTCCGCGACGAGCTCGAAATCACCATTGCCATTGAGTTCGGCGGTAGCTCCGTCCAACAACAAATTCAGGTTGTCCAGTAAGTCGCCAACCGATGCGGTGTCTGCAGGAAGCGTGAAGTCAAATGGTGTTCCATCGACATTGGTTCCAAGAATTTCGATCGTATCACCTGGTTCGTACGCCGATTGATTTGCGGAGAGATCGCTAAACAGGGTTGTCAAATTCGCGGCTCCCGTAGCTGTCTCCAGAGGACTCAAACTTGATAAGACTTCCCGTTGCGGAGGCAGAGCGGATGATGGAAGATTGCCTGCGATCGAAAGGTTCGAAGTTTCTTGTCCGGGAATCGGTGCCCCCAACGGAATATTGATTCGGTTGTCTCCTGCTGTTTGAAACCCAATCCCATCTGTTGAAGATTCTCCGACTGATCCCGTTCGCTGAACCAGCAAGCCTGTCGCCGGATCGACCAAATCGCCATTTCCATCCAGGCTGAACGAGCCTGCGCGAGTATATACGTCGGCATCGGATCCGTTGCTCAGAACGAAAAAACCAGACCCTCGAATGGCGAAATCGAGTGGCTCTCCGGTTTCTTGAAGAGCGCCTTGCTCAAAGCTACGGTTTATCTGCGACACTTGTACTCCCGACCCAACCTGGGCTGGATTGATTCCGCCAAACGAATCGCCATCTGCTCCCGCCGCCGATCGTTGATTCCGATATATCAAGTCGCTGAACGTAACGTTTTGGGACTTGAAACTTGTCGTATTCAAGTTTGCAAGATTGTTGGCAACAACATCCAACTGTTGCTGAAACGCCCGCAATCCAGATGCTCCGGTAAAAAGCGATTGTGTCATTCTTTAAAACCCCGTTTGTCGATCGTGAAACCCTGGCCAAATTGAACTGTAAAAGCAATGCTGTGAACTTTCGTCAACTGACCGATTGAATATTTTCGATTCCAATCGTACGGCCTCCGATGGAAACAAGAATCGAGTTGTCAGTCGTGAAAACTTCATCCACAATTCCGGTCTCGACTGCACCTGTACTTGGGTCGCGATATTGAATTTCTTTATCAATCAAATTTAGCCCCTGACTGATTTCCTGCAGTTGGAGGACCTGCTCAAACGAAGTATTGAGGCTTTGAATTCCTTCAAGAATTGAAAACTGGGTCAGATCATTGACCAAACCGGCTTGGTCAACTGGCTCAATCGGATCCTGGTTCTGCAACTGGACCGTGAGCAATGACAGGTAGTCAGTACTTGCAACTTGAGAGCTTAGTGGGTTCATGAATCTTCCTTGTTGATAATAACGAGTATGAAGTCGAATGTGGTTGTTTGGAAACTAAAATGGATTGCCTCAGGCAAGCAAATTCAGCCCAGCTTTATGCAAAGAAGCACTGGCGACCTTGTTTGTATCACCCGATATTTGTTCCGCAGTGTCTGGGCCTGTTGATTCGCTTTGACCATCATCCTGGTCCATCAAAAACTGATGGGATATGTCTACGTCAACTCCGTCGAAGCCTGCATCGACAAGGGAATCGAGCAAGTATTCTTTTTCACTGGCAAGCAGTTCTGCCGTCATCAAATCCGAAACAGCAATTTGCGCAGCAATCTGACCAGCGCTGAATTCCACCTGAATACTCATCTGGCCAAGTTCCGGAGGATTGATTGTTAATTCAATCAGTTGTCTTTGATCGGAAACTTCAGGCGTAAATTTTGGAAACGATGCAACGGTCTGCTGGACGATTTCACGACCGAAAGATTGACCGTTTGTGTCTGCAGCAACCACAGAAGAACCTGGCGCCTGGCTGGCATCGGTCAAAGCTGAAGCAAGGACTACTTGAGGCTTAACATTCGCGACCTCAACCCCAACTAAATGTTGCGATGGTACGCTATCGAAATAAACGCCGGATTCGCTCGCATGCAACAAACCGGCATTCGAGGAAGCGCCGATTCCGAGCTCAGCCGACGTACTATCTCCACCTGAAACGGTGAGTTGTGTGGTGAATTCGATTGCTTGATCAAGTATGCCGAAAAGTTCTTCAGCTTCCGGTACTTGTACCAAATCGTCAAACCGTGAAAACAGAACGTCTTCGTCGGGCAGTGGACTGGAAACGAAATTGTTCGATTCAGAAAATGTTCCAATCAAAATCGAATTCTGGGTATCAAGCATCTTTTAGTCCGTTACAAGTTTCCCTACTTGTAACGCACATTTGGTGCCAGTCCTGGAATAGTTAATCTGCGTCAATAATGCGAATCTTACTGGCTTGAAAAACCAGCCAACCGGAAAACTCGAAGTTGCTCGACGAAAGTGCTATCAACCATTCCGCAACTTATTCTTCAAAACGGAAAGATGTTCCAACGGACGTTTGATGTAATTCATGCGTTGGGCGTGCAGGTCAGAATTCAGCCAACATTTTTCAAATTGGCGTGACCATCGGTTGCGTAATTCTTCAGCTTATTGCTAATGGTTCTAGCCGAAACACCTAATTTTTGGGCTGCCAATCGCTTGCTACCAAACTTGGCGATCGACGCCAGGATGATACGCTTTTCGATTTCATCCAACCGAAATGACAGCCAGCTTTCTGGAACCAGCTGCGGTGTGGGATTTGGTTCAGATTGGGATAGGTGAGAAAGGCAGTTTGCATCGATAAGGCGATGATCGGTTAGTACGCTGGCTCGATGAATCGTGTTTCGGAGTTCACGAATGTTTCCGGGCCATTGATGTTCACATAGGAGTCGCATTGCAGCATTGGTAAAACCTTTCACCGCGACTTGGCTTTCAGATTTGAATCGCTCAATAAAATGTGTAACCAACAGCGGGATGTCGAATGAACGTTCGCGAAGCGCAGGTATTTTCAGCTCGATCACGTTGAGTCTGTGGTACAGATCGAGTCGAAATTTCCCAGCAACTACTTCCGACAGAATATCACGATTGGAAGTAGCGACGATTCGCGTGTCCATTCTGATCGTTTGGTTGCTGCCAACTCTCTGGAATTCGTTTTCTTCAAGCGAACGAAGTAATTTTGCCTGAGTTGTTATTGGGATCTCAGTGATTTCGTCCAGTAAAAGAGTGCCACCTTCGGCGTGTTCGAATCGACCAATCCTTTTTTGAGCGGCATCGGTAAAAGCCCCCTTCTCATGGCCAAACAACTCGCTTTCAATCAGGTTCGCTGGGAGCGCGGCGCAATTCACCCGGACAAGTTCCTGGCTTCGCCGACTGCTGTGTTCATGAACAATTCGAGCGAACAATTCCTTGCCAGTTCCACTTTCGCCAGTTAACAGAACCGTTGCCGTGCTGCCAGCTGCGCGTATTGCCTGCGATATCAATTTTCGCATGCTGGCGGACTGAGTAACGACCGCGTTGCAGGCAATCGCCTGGCAATCGTTCTGGACCATTTTATCTTCTTTAACGAATGGAATAATCATGCTGTGGACTGGGGTTTTCTGGTGTATGCAGCTTGCATTTCCATCGCCCGAACTCCTTGTTGGATTTCAGGTCCGATGGCTTCTCGATATTGTTTTGCTGTCGATTCAAGTGCAACGAGTCGTGGAATCAACCGAAGGACAATCTGGATCGTTTTGTCAACGTCGTCGTGAATCGACTTCGCCAACGTTACGCCCCTCGATTCTGCCAGTGCTTTGGACTCCGACAATTGAGCTTCTACGCTCTTGATCTCCTGCAGGATCGCCCCCAGCTTGTCAAATAGACTTACTTGACCGCTGAATGCTGTTTCCGCACTTTCTATTTGGCTGACGACGCCTTCGGCCAATTCGTATTTGGTCAGCAGGCTGATCGCGAGCGCTTCTATTTGACTATCTAGTTTTAAACTCATCGTATAGCTCTCTTCCTTGTGCCAACAAATCGTCAGCTTTTCTTGAATATTCATCCGCGAGAACTATGTTCTTTTTTCGTCTGCGAACGAATTCAAGCCAGTCTGACGCCTGGCTCGCAAAAAGAACGCGATTCCTGTCGTTTGCAACTTCGCGATAGATCGCTTCAGCTTCGTCAAATCTGCCAATTCGGCGGTAGCAACAAGCTGTCATGTAGTGGCTCCAGTTACCGTCAAATGCGCTCAATTCGTGCGGCTTGACGTTTTGATAGGCTTCGATCGCCTGTTCCAAATGACCTGCCATGAACAAGCTGTTTCCAAGCTCAATTTGATCGATAACGCCGGGTACAACTCGCTTGGCTGAGACAAGAAAAGTATTACCGAGATTTTTTGTATCGTTCAAAATGTTTTTGTTGATTGCCTTTTCAAATTCCTTGCCTTCAAGAGCTTGCCTGGTTGTCGAACCCATCTCGCTGCTTTGCTCTGGGGCAGCTTCTGCAGGTCTGGATGCGGCATCAAGTGAGTTGATTTTTCTTCGTCGTTCAATAACCAGTTGCTGGAGTAAGTTCAGGTCCTGGTAGATCCCATCAACCAATTCATCTTTTGAAATTTTTAAGGTTGTCGTGGCCGAATCTGGAAAACGGAGAATCGCGGTATTCCCAGGTTCTATTTCAGCTGCGAGCCGTTGAGTTGCTGAAGTTAGATTGTTTCGCAACTTTTCAAGTTTCGATTCCAAATCCATATCTGCGGATCTGAGTGATTCAGAATCCGAAATTTCCGGCTGGTCAATCTGATACGCACTTAACGTTCCCTGAAAACAGAGTGTAATCAGAAGCCATGCGATGGTCGCCAGATGTGGTTTTGGTTTCATAATTACTCATCCCGATCCGGAAGCATCCCGAGGAAACAATAGGACGACAAGACAACTTTTCCTTGGGCGTTGTACGCGTGCCCCATCGTTTTCAACGTCGTCTCTTTCATCTCATTCGAAAGGTCATAATCCCACAACTCCCGACAATGCTGTATGCATTTCTGAGCGTCCTGTTGTTTTTCAAGCACCAGATTTGCAAGCTTCAGTTTTGACTGTTTTCCGATCGAGTCCGTCATGTTAGATGCGAGTTCGCGATACAATTCGGAAGCAGAATCAACTTGGTTCTCTGACAACAATAGTGATGCCAATTCGAACCCAAGAAATCGTCTCCAAACGGCATGCCCCTGGTTGTTGGCTTCAGATCCAGTGGATTGCAAAATCGAGATTGCCTTGTCAATCAAACCTGCCTGTCGATACGCACGTGCCAGCAACACGCGATCTACGTCCTTGAATTTCCAGCGTTCCAAGTCGATTCCGGCAAGGGAAAGTAACGTGGTTTCGATTGCTTTTCGCCGCCGGATTGGGCTGGCCGTGGCGAGAGACCTGGCAAAAGCACCAATGACATAGGCCAGTGCCTGATCTTGTTCTCGATCATCAAAGACAGATGAATTCTCAAATAGAACTCTATTTGCTGAGGGTGGATCATTGGCATACATATAGGCGCGAGCCAGGTTTAGCGAAGCGATCGCTCGTACTCCCAAATCACTACCTAACGCAAGAGATCTTGAGCTGGCAATAATGGATGGTTGAATTTCCAGCTCATTCAGATGAGTCTTGCCAATGTTTGCGTAAGCAACTGCTTGAAGTTGTTTGTCATTTGACTGGTCTACGGCGGCCATTAAGAGCGGAATTGCGTTTGCGGACCGGCCAAAACGGTTTTCGAGCAACCCCATGGTCAGGTTCGCCTTTGCGTTAAACTCTCCAAGTTTTTGCTCAGACGCGATCTGCTTCAGCAATACAGATGCATTGTCATATTGCTCTAGCACAAAATGTATATTGGCACTGGTCAGTTGCAGGGCAGCAATGCAGTTACTATCAGAGTGGTTCACGGATAGATAACGCCCCATCCGTACAACTTGTCTTCCATGGAAAGCAGCCAGAGAATCTCCATCAACAGAAGAAAATGGTGCAATCGCGATTTGTTTACCCGTTTGTTCCCAAGCCAACTTAATTGGACTCAATACGCAATCCAGCAAAATAGCCACGGGCATCGCTGATGACTCAAGTTTCACCGTCCGACCGATAAGGTACGGCGTTACTTCGGAAGGTAGAGATACTGTCAGACCAGTCACATTTCCAAGCTGTTGCAATAGATCTGCAACGGGCACCGTTCGAGTTCGGGCGCTAACTACCATCAGCGTCAGGTTGTCCGATGGACGTTGAATAAGTGATAAGTCACGAAAATCGGTATTACCACCAATAAATTGACTTGGCGAATCAACTTTGGTCGCGACGCCAACTTCGAATTTGGGCGAGCCAAATAGCAGCAAAGAAGTATCATCCCTGATTTCGCAGTCCTCGAACTGGAGCGATTCCAATTCCCCTAGCTCGGCGCGAACACTCCGAAGAGTTGCCTCGCGCCAGTGCGTGGCCAACTGGTACCCCAATTCGAATCGCAGTTTGTCGCCAATGTTTTCCGCATCGGCGTATTTCAGAAAGTACTCTGTAAGTCGTTGAATCGAATCGTTTTCTTTCCCCAATTTGCGATTGCACCGAATGATACCGAGTGCTGCCGCCAATCTGTGATTCAAATTAGAGCCGCGTTCGACTTCAGCCATTCGATAATAGTTGTTGGCGAATTCTGGTTGATCGTTCTTTTCATGCGCGAGTCCCAGGCGCAACATCATGGAAACTTCACGCGGGAACAATTCGTGAACCGGAGTATAGTAGCGAATCGCATATGGAAAGTTACCAACCAGAAGGTATTCATCACCATCTTCAACTCGTTGCAACAATTTTGCCGGCGAGATGGGAGCCTTGTCGTCCGCAAAATCTGCAGCGGAACTGGAATTC
This sequence comes from uncultured Pirellulaceae bacterium, assembly GCA_964405425.1. Lineage (GTDB taxonomy): Bacteria > Planctomycetota > Planctomycetia > Pirellulales > Pirellulaceae > Mariniblastus. The sequence continues at coordinate 44,035 of CAYONX010000008.1, forward strand.
GGTGTGGCAATCGTAACGACTGATGCCGGCTGTTGTTGCGATTGTTCGGTACGCGAATGTCCGTCAGGCGTTTGCGGCCAGTTGTAGAACAGGCCGCCAATTACCCCAATCGAGATGAGAGTGGTAATTATCCATAGCTCGTTACTGACCACCGTTCCCCCAGTTGCTCGAATTTACTTCAATCGAACTCTCCCGATCACCTCGTTCCCAACTTGCAGGGAAAACCTCTTCACAGGCGTGACAGTTGATGTGATCGTTAAACTTGCGTCGTCGCGAAAAGTCAGGACTCTTTAGTTTTTTTTTAGGCAAGTATTTGATACGCCAATCGATAACGAATTGCAGAACCAAATTGAGAGGCTATTTAGTGAACGTTAATAACATTGGGCAAATTCAAAAGCCACATTTTCGGATTTCCGAAACTGCGGTCAGCAAAAGCGACAGCAATGCCGCTGAATCTGCATCTGGTGCAAAGCGCGACCTTAGCACGATCAAGTCTTCAAAGTTATTGGACAGCGTAAAGCCCGCTTCTTCCAAAGAACGCGAAAGTCTGGTGGCTGAGATCAAAACGAAGCTGAACGATGGCTACTTCGAATCGCGACAAGCCGCCGAAAAAGTTGCCGACTCAATATTGGATTCTTAAAAAACAAATCATTGTCAGGAAGACAATCGAAAACTCACAAGGAAGTACCACTATTTTATTCTTACAACAAAGGTATTGACTATGAGTTTGGTAATTTCCAACAACGTGGGTGCATTGAATGCACAAAACAATTTAACACGTTCATCGAACAGACTTAATCAGTCTATCGAGCGATTGTCTTCTGGTTTCAAAGTAAATCGAGGCGCTGACGGACCGGCTGCACTGGTTATTTCTGAACGCCAAAGGGCTCAAATTTCTGGTTTGCGAGCGGCGATTGACAACACGGAAAAAGCTGTGTCTGTTGTTCAAACCGCTGAAGGTGCACTTGCAGAAATCAACAGCCTGTTGGTGAAAATTCGAAGTCTTGCGATTGACTCTGCAAACACGGGCGTTAACGACGCGGATGCATTGGCTGCAAATCAAGCTGAAATTGACAATGCCGTTGATACGATCAACCGTATTGCCAACAACACACAATTCGGAACCAAGAAACTTCTCGATGGCTCGTCAGGACTTGACGGAACCACGACTAATGCAAGTGTCAACTTTCTGACGGCATCCTCCGACACAGCCGCCGGTTCATACCTGGTAGACGTTACTGCCGCGGCTGAACGAGGCGAAGTACTTGCGACTGATGCACAAGGTGCAGATGTCCTGGCTCAGGACGAAATCTTGACAGTCAACGGTGTAAACATAACGTTGAGTGCAGGGCTTGATCGAGCCGGCGTACAATCGCGAATCAACGAATTTTCTGGTCAAACTGGTGTTGTAGCAGAAGATGACGACACGACAGCAGGAGCAACTCGACTTCGGACCACGGATTTCGGTACGGACGCTTCGATCGACGTTGTGTCGAACCAGACTGGTGCCGGAAGCGCTGGATTCTTGACAACGATCGAATCGGATTCTGGCTCAAATATTGCAGGCACGATTGGTGGTAACGCCGCAACCGGAAACGGAAACCTTCTCACCGGCTCAGCAGGTACAACGGAAGGAATCCAACTTCAGGTGCTTGAAGCTGCGGACGCTCAGGTTTCTGCTTCAGGAGCTTTGGGTTCAGTTACCGTAACCGACAATTCGCTGACCTTTCAGATTGGTGCTAACCAGAACCAGACGGTTGATATTGCTATCAACGGTGTAAATCCAATTTCACTGGGTCTGGGTGTAGCCAACAACCAGTTCAACAGCCTTAACGACATTGACGTAACGTCTGCAGATAAGGCACAGGACACGTTGGCAGTTGTTGACTCGGCCATCGATCAGATCACTAACGTTCGTGGAACACTGGGTGCGTTTCAGTCAAATACTCTTGAATCGACTGCGACTAACCTTCGAACGACACTTGAGAATACGGTGAACGCCGAATCAGTGATTCGAGATACCGATTTCGCTGAAGAGATTTCGACGTTTACAAATTCTCAAATTCTGGTTCAAGCGGGCACATCTGTGTTGTCCAATGCGAACCAGACTTCTCAGCTTGTTCTATCGCTTCTCCAGTAATATGAACCGGCAGCCTATTCTTTCTCTTTTTCTCCGAGGGGGGCGCTTTGAGAATCGTCCCTCTTTTTAAAAAAAGGAATTTTAGCCAAAAGGAATATAGCCATGTTTAGTATTGACGGTCTTGTCTCAGGGTTTGATACAACGTCAATCATCAATGGGTTGTTGCAGTTCCAGCAAACTCAGGTAGACCTGCTGAACAGCCGAAAGAGTGAGATCACAACTCGGCAATCGGCATTCAATGGAATTGAAGCTCAGCTCTTGAACTTACGATCTGCGCTAGGCAAATTGAATCGAGTATCATCGGTTTTCGATTCCCGATTGGCTACCTCAAGCAATGAGGACACAATCTCTGCGATCGCCGGATCGGATGCAGCTGGAGGCGTCTACTCGATAACGGTCAATGCACTTGCCCAGGCTGAGCAACTTGGGTCCCAGGGATTTGAAAGTGAAAACGCTGAACTGGCGACTGGCGAAATCACACTACGTGTTGGCTCCCGTCCGCCAACAACGATTCAGTTGGACTCTTCGAACAACACCGTTGCCGATTTCGTCAGCTCGGTCAATGCTCAATCGGACGATATTGCTGCCAGCATAGTTTTTGATCAGAGTAACGATTCATTCCGAGTCTTACTGACCTCGTCGATCACAGGTGAGGAAAACGCGATTAGCATCGACTCGGATCTTGGTGCAGGTGCTGCACTAGATTTCTCCGGCGAGCCGGTCCAAAACGCCCAGAATGCTTCCATCACGCTGGGATCAGGACCAGGTGCCATTGAAGCGGAATACGCTGACAACCAGATCGACGAATTGATCTCTGGTGTCACACTAAATCTTGCCAGCGTATCAACTGACCCAGTAATTATTACGGTAAGCGACGACAACGAAGCTGCTGTTGAAGCCATCGAAGACTTTGTCGAAGCATTCAATGGCGTTGTTGACTTTATCGACAATCAAACACAATTCGATCCGGAAACCGACTTTGCCAGCCCGTTGGCAGGAAATCGAAATGTAAACCTTATCAGAGACCGGCTGTTGAACTCTGTGATCGAAAACGTTGACGGACTCGACACGGGGCTAAGCCGATTGGCCGACATCGGTATAGATGTCAATACAACTGGTCGTCTGGAGCTGGACACGACGCAACTGAATGATGCTTTGGCGGGGCGAATTGAAGGTGTTGCTCCATCTGACATAAGAAATCTTTTCGGATTAAACGGCACTTCCTCAAGCCAGGGAATCGAGTTCCTGCTTGGCAGCGATTTAACAAGCGCGTCTGGTGAACCCTTTCAAGTTGAAATTATCCAAGCGGCCGAGCAGGCATCTGTGTCGTCATCAAATGAGTTGCTTTCGACAGTTGTAATCGATGGAGACAATAATGAATTTTCCATATCCGTCGACGGTGTGGATAGTGAAGTGCTCACATTGGCTCAAGGAGAATACACTCCGGAAGAACTGGCAGCTGAGGTTCAATCGGTCATCAACAATTCATCGGAACTTGGGAGCCGCGGTGTTACTGTAAGTGCGGATGGACTTGGGCTGGTGATTACAACAGAGTCGTATGGCTTGAGTTCTACCATATCGAACATTACAGGTTCTGCGGCCGAATCGCTAGGCTTTTCCGGCACAGAAGAAGACGCCGGGCAGGATGTTGCCGGAACATTTATCGTTAACGGACAGTCCGAGACAGCTGTCGGTAACGGCCGCCTGCTCGTTGGTAACGCCGATAACGAAAATACTGCGGACTTGCAACTGCTCGTGTCGTTGACGGGAGATCAAGTCGGTTCGGGGCTTGTGTCCGACGTCCAAATCACTCGCGGTATTACTTCACAGCTGGATTCTTTTCTGGGAGATATCCTGGACCCGGAAACTGGGACTCTGAAAACGATCAATGACGATTTCGATGAGCAGATTGAATCGCTTGACAAATCAATTGAACGAGTTCAGGAACAAACAGATTCAAGGCGAGACTTCCTGATAGCGGAATTCGCGGCACTTGAAAGAGTCCTTTCGGAACTACAAAACACTGGCAATTTGTTATCGTCCCAGCTTCAAAGCCTCGGTTCATTTTCGCCTTCGTAGAAGCAATTCAACGCGCAACATGCACAACAACCAGACCAATATGAATATCATGGCCAAACGGATCAGTAAAGTAATTAAACGACTTCGATGTGAGCAAATAAGTGCCATCGAATATGCCGCCGCAGCAATGATTTGTTTTTTGACGTGTTTGGCAACCATAGTCTGGCAAACAAATTCAGTCGCTTCCCTGAAACCAGCTGATCAAGTTGCAGTTTCTGCAAGCGGCACGACCTCTAGCCCCATGCTGACAGAGGGCTCGATTTTATCCAGCCCAACCAATGTATCTGGACTCAATGCATTTACTGTTGCAAGCTCGCTATGCATCGCAGTTCTTGGTTTCAGCTATATACGCCAATCGCGTTTTTTGCGTCAAAGCCAGGAACAAAACCTGCGTCAAGTCAAGTTTCTACAGAAGCAATCGTCTGCACTTAAGAAGATCATTGACAAACGTAATTTCATTCACAAGAAGGTACGCAATGGCTGGACAAAGATCGGGTTCGGCGACGGCACGGTCGAACCTGTAATGTCGCGAAACGTATTAACGCTGACACAATCGGATACGGTCAAGGATGCCATCGAGCAACTGGAAGCCAACGGCTATCAACAGGCAATAGTGGTTGACGAATATAACCGCCTGGTCGGGGTTGTCAGCCAAAAGGATGTTTTGACCAAAGAGCCAGATTGTTTGATTGGCGATGTGATGTCCAGCAATTTGAAAACTGCGAGCCCTGAAATGGATCTGAGACTCGCGCTGTCGATCTTTTTGCAACAACGCATTTCGTTCCTGCCGGTTGTCCAGGACGAACAGCCTGTTGGCGTGCTTTCTACTTCAGACCTGTTAACGGTTCTGCAGTGTCTACTCGTATCTTTAAAAGAAAAAGACGACTACCGAAACGACGTAAATCAACTTTCAATGGCAGTCGCGATGCGAAAGGATGCACAAGATCTATGTAGTGTCGCACCTTAATTGCCTGGTTGTCTATTAATGAATACTTTAACTTTGATGGGAGCAAGATGTCACAATTAAATAGCTATAAGGAACAAGAAGCGTTCGGTGGTTGGACCCGGGTTGATATGCTTTTGTCAATCTATAAATTGGCAATCGAGTCACTTACAGAAGCAGAAAGACTTCTAGGTTGCGAAGACAAAGCTGAAGACTATGCGTTTCACTATCTGAAGGCACAAAAAGCTATTCTCGCGATTCATTCTGGGCTAAGACCAGATGAACATGAAGTAGCTTTCAATGTTGCTCGACTGTTGCATTTCGTACTTGAGTGTGTTGAAGACGACAATTTCACAGATGCAATCAAAGTGTTGAAAAGCTTGCATGACGGATTCAAAGCGATTCAAGCCGAAGCCAATCAATTGGAAAGCGACGGTAACATTGCCGCCATTGAAACAGCAGCCCCCTATATCGTTAGTGCCTAGCCGATCGGCTAAATCTAATACCGGCGGACCCGTGAGGTCAATCTAGAATATTTTTGATGCGAAATGCGGTACGATGAATTTTTTTGGCAGCAAGCTAGACACGTGGTGCGAAATTCAAAGCGGGATGCGACGTCAGGCGCCGCAAATTAACTCTCGGAATCAAATCTGCTGCCCCACTTATTGACCCACTAATACGCTGGATCGTACCTGTGCGAACACATTGTCGAAGCAGGGGCAAAGCAAATGCGTCGATAAAACTTTGTGTTTGTGAAGCAGAAGCAAAGCGATATACAAGCGTCTTAAACCTTCGGAACCGAGGGTTAGGGGTTCGAATCCCTTCGGGTGTACTTTCTGCAATAATTTTTTGCGTCAGAAAAGCAGCGAATCATTCAGTATTCTATTAGTGAAGATTAGCGCAAATTAGTGTTCCTACTTTTCCCCTTCAACAGACACCCGTCCGTAGGCTGATTACAAAAGAACACTAATCCTCACTGATCGACACTAATTTTTTGAGCCAGAAAAGATCGTTCAAATTCCTGCTGAATTCGATTGCGACGATTCCAATTCAGACTCGTCTTTCTTATCAGCTTTCCGGTCGGTTGATCCAGTTTCAGATTGCTCTGATCCAGCAGCTTCAGTTTTTTTCTTTTTGCCAGTCGCCGGTTCGATCTCAAGATCTACAGGCTTCCAATTGTCGCTGCCAGGTTTTCCGATCCGTTGGAAACTGCTGAAGTCTTTGAATGTTGGTAATTCTTTGATTTCCTTAATCGCCGTACTCAAACGTTTTGCATAGCCCGAATTAAACACGACTTCGCGTTTTTCTAGATCCGCTTGAAACCGTGAAATGCCCTTAATCGCTTCGATGATTGTCTTCACGTTTTCCGAATCTTCTTCCGTTTTCATGTTCGGCAGCTTCAACTTGACCCCGCGGATAGACAACTTGTCTGCACCGCCAAACATCGGCAGCGTTTTCCGTTGCTCTTCGGTCAAAAATGATGCGATCTTCTCGTTCAACCGCTCCCGCGCAATATCCGCTTCACTTTTTGCAAGGTTAAACTTTCGTTTAACTTTGTCGTCGATTCGCAAATTCCTGATTGCAAATCCATGCGCGTACTTCGGTGCGAAGCCACCGCGACGCGCTTTAGCAAATTCTTCTCGATACAGCTGATGCTGCTCATCATTGAAAGCATCCCGCTGTCGCAAAGATTTAACGACGACTTGAGGCACCTCTGTGTCAATTGCTTCGTAAATTTTCTCTCGCTGTTGGTCACTCAGTTTCACTTTTTCAAAAGTCTTCCTCAAAACGGAAACCATAAACTCAACGTGCAGCGCGTTTTCTCTCAGCAACGTCTCGTCGTCGACCGGCTTCTGTTGCGATTCAGCTTCGGCTTCCAGCTGCGGGTCATCATTGCGCAATTGAGCCATTGAAGGCGCACACGGCATCGCAACAAATGTAAACAGAACTAACAGATACCATTTTAAAAAAGCTCTTGTAATCATCTTAAAAACTTAGATGGCCAGGGTTGAAGATTCACTACGAATATTAATTATTGCTGATTGTATTTGAAAAAACAGACTCATTCCCAAAAAGGGATCGATAGCCGCCAGTGGACATTGTTTTCCAGTCAAACAACGGGGGCTAACGGACTAGTGCCCTTCCGCTAAACAAAACTGCGACTTCATGATTTAACAATCGCTACTAAGCATATCGGAAGAGCAGTCCAGTAACTCGCAACCTGCAAATTCGGCAAAGACGTCTCCCTACGGCTGAGACGTCCTGCTCGCACTCTTTAAATGCTTATCGAACCAGGCGATCATCTCAGATTGAGTATGTAATACCGATTCCCGGGCGCGATAGCCGTGTGATTCTTCCGGCAACATAACCAAGCGGACGGTTCCGCCGTTACCCTTAATCGCTTGATACATTCGCCGCGACTGCATCGGGAAAGTTCCGCTATTGTTATCTTCTTCACCATGGATCAACAGCAGCGGTTCATTAATCTTGTTGGCATGCATAAATGGCGAAATGCCAAAATAGACACTCTTCGCATCCCAAAAGGATCGTCGTTCGCTTTGGAATCCAAATGGAGTCAACGTTCGATTGTACGCACCGCTGCGGGCAATGCCTGCCTTGAACAAATCACAATGAGCCAGCAAATTGGCAGTCATAAATGCGCCATAGCTGTGACCACCGACTCCCACTCTTTCTCGATCGGCAACTCCCATTTCAACGGCAAAATCAATCGCTGACTGCGCCGCGTCAACAATCTGATCGATAAACGTATCGTTCATCGTCTCTGGCTCACCGATCACGGGCATCGTTGCATTGTCCATGATGGCGTAGCCCTGGGTCAAAAATGCCAAGTGCGAAATACCGGCGATTCGAGTAAATCCATCTTCGCTACCAGCCACCTGGCCGGCTGTTTTTGCATCGTTGAATTCACGAGGATAAGCCCAAACAAGCAACGGCAATCGAGTCCCTTCCTTGTAGTCGGCTGGCAAGTACAGCGTCGCAGATAGCGGAACACCGTCGCTCCGCTTGTAAGTCACCAATTGCTTTTTGATTCCACGAATCTGCGGTGTTGGGTCTTTGAACTGAGTGAGCGCGACCTCTGTTCCTTCTTCCAGATTTTTCAAAAAATAATTCGGCGGATCGGTTTTCGATTGGCGTCTAGTGATAATGGTCGGCTTGGATTCCGCGTCGCTGCTTTCGATCGCGACTACCGATTCAAGCGTTCCTTTTTCGCATCGCCACAACCGCTGCGTTTCCATCGAGTCCAAACTTTGTCGATCGATAAACGGCAAATCGCCTTCCGGTGAAGCTCCAGCGCCAATTCGGTAGATAAATTCTCCATCCTGAATCGCCACGCTATGCCCCGATTCATCTTGTCGACTGACGATTCGACCCGGGTCGGCATAACGATCACGAATGCTGCGATCATTGGCAACTTTCGGCGTTTGTCCAGGCTCATCGAGGTTGTAAATCAACGACTTGATCCAGCGTTTATCCCGATCATATTCAAGCGTCATGACCATAGCTGGATCCGGCAAATACGACATTCGAAAGGCTCGATGGTTCGTTTTAACAAGCTCCTGGGCAGGTCCGTCGAACGGTGCTGCGATCCCTTTGTAAACATCGCGGAATTCTGCAGGCTGATTCGGATCGCCGCCGTCGAGCGCTTCATTCCAAACCAAAGTTGCGTCACGGCCGGACATCCACGTGATACTTCGCCGACCAGTGCGGACGCCTTCGATTGGAATGTTCTCTTCCAACGGCACATCGGCCACCAAATACTTGGAATTCCCGTCCAAATCCCAAACTTCGATCTTCTTTGGAAACGACCCCACCGTCATCAAATACGAAAATGGCTTTTGGATCGTTGTTACCAAAATGTGTTTTCCGTCAGGCGAAATTTCGGCGCCCCTGGTCAATTGCGTTTCACCTATCGTTTTCGCTTGAATCTGCTGCGAAGAAAAATCGATAATCACCATCTGGCTTTCGGCGTAATACGAAAACAGTTTTTCATCGTCGGCACTCTGCAAAAGATCCTGATAGGTGCGAGTCGGAGAAGTATTTCCACTGGATTCCTGAATCCTTGGTCCCGTCGGTACGGACTGAGCCACTGGTTCGTCGCCGCGATCTTCCGGAACGGTTTGTACAAGAATCTTTTTGCCGTCGGGGAACCATTCAACTCCAGTCATCACTGTATTCAAACTATTGGTCAACAAGCGAGGTTTATCGGGCTGAGCACAATCGACCAACCACAAAGAAGTCCCGTCATCTTCCACCGTCGAGAAAACAAACGCGTTGGACAAATGCGACCAGCTAACCAGTGAAATCCTGGCGTCGTCTTTCATTGGAATCGTCACCGCGGATTTACCGCGCAGTTCTTTGAATGCGATTCCATTGTTGAAAATGGTTTGAAATTGAGCGTTGGCAGCCGGGTCGATTCTCATCCCGGCCAATCTCAACATCCTCCGCGATACATCAGCGATCGAAGGCATCGCTTTGCGACTGACCAGCAACATGTGTTGCCGGTTCGGACTGAAGCTGACGGCAGGCTCAGGAGCGGCGTCGATAATGTCGACCACTTCCTGCGGCGGCAATTGGTAACTCTCCTGTGAATACAAACCACCGACCTCCATGAACAAAATAAGCGTGGCGCAAATCAATTTTCGCATGTCTAATCCCAACCATTTGACCAAAAATAATTAAACCGGACTTTACCATAATCGTTAACGCTGCGAATCCAGGCTGTTTACTGTTTCTCAGTCTGCAAAAAAAGCGGTAGCTAGTGGCCGGGCCAGTATTTCGTAAAATACAGTGACCAAACGTGTCCACCTTGAGTTTTACACTTACTCAATAATTCATTCCACACAATTGTTGCCAGGGACGCATCATTCGTGAATAAATCCAGTCAGCCAAACGATCTCCGAACTTTCCTTGGATCTGGTCAGCCACCATTGAAAAGTGCTGTTGAATTGCTGGTCAAGCAATATCGCAATGGCCGTACGCTGGATATGTCTCAATCGCTGATCGTGCTTCCCACCACACGGGCCGTCGAGCGACTTTCGCAACTTCTGCTTGTTCAAGCCGATCAACAATCGCTGTTTTTCACTCCGCCCGAAATTATTACCGTGGGCAAGTTCCCCGAGCGGCTGTACCCCATCCATCAGGAATTCGCCACCGATCTTTGCCAACAACTCGCCTGGTCCAAGGCTCTACAAGAATCCACAGAAGAACAAATCGAAGTCCTCTTTCCAGGTATGTTCGGTTCCAGTCACGACGCCTGGCAACCGTATGCGAAACTGCTTTCTGATTTGCACAAACGACTTGGCAACGACGTCTGGAGTTTTTCTTCGGTCGTTCGAGAAGTTCAAAAGATCGACAAGAATTTCCGTGAACTTGATCGCTGGGAAGCTCTCAAAGCGATTCAAAAACGCTACTACGACATTTTGAAAGAGGCTGAATTCTGGGACAAGCAAGCGGCCCGTAACGTTGCTGTCAAACGCGAGCTCTGCTCCACGGACAAACGAGTCATCATGATCGGCACGGCAGATCTGAACCGTTCGACCAAAATGATGCTTGGCCAGATTCGATCACAAGTACAAATTCTGGTGGCGGCTCCCAGAAAGCTTTCAGCTCGGTTCGATGAATTTGGCGGTATTGTCACCGAGCAATGGCTTCATGTTCCGATCGAATTCCCTTCGGATTGCATTCGCATTGTCGACTCGGCAGAAGACCAATCCTTTGCCGTCGCTCACTACATCAGCAGCCTTGGCGATCAGTATTCAGCCGACCAAATCACCATCGGGATCCCCGACCCCGAAATCCAACCGCAAGTCCAGCGCAGCTTAAATGCAATCGGCGTGAAGCATCGCGATTTGAAAGGTCAGCAAGTCAAACATACCCCGCCCGTCCGCTTGATGACAGCAATGCTGGAGTTCCTTGACCAGCAAAACTTCACCACCTTCTCCGCTCTGATTCGTCACCCTGATATGTTTCAGTGGATTTGCAACGGTGTAAAGAAAAACCATTGGTTGGGTCTTTTCGATAACTATCAACAAAACGGATTGCCAGACCGAGTGGAATTGGGATCCAAAAACCCATTCGGGAATCCTGAAACCGATCTCGCCGCACACGCCGATGCACCGGAGCGAGCTGAACGTTTCGCGGAAAACACAAAACTGCTTAATCAGATACACAAAAAAATATCCCAGCTGTTTGCAAAAGTAACGGGGCCAGACAAACCGATCGCTGAATGGACTCAACCGTGGTGCGAAATCCTGTCTGAGATTTATGGAGATCGAATTCTCGACAAGAACCGTTTCGAAGACCAACAAATTACGGTTGCCTGCCGCGAGCTTTACAAAGCATTGCGAGACAAGATTGAAGTTCCGCCGGCATGGAATATTCGCAAATCAGCCGCAAAAGCAATGCAGATGGCGATCGAAGCTGCGTCCGATTGGTCGGTTATTCCGCCCGCGATTCCCGATGCCATTGAGTTGTCGGGCTGGCTGGATCTACCGCTGGACGATGCGGAAGTGGTGATCATTACCGGCATGAACGACGAAAATGTGCCCGCGTCAGAAAACGGACACCTGTTCCTTCCGAATCGACTTTGCAAAACGCTGGGAATTTTGGATAACGATCGCCGGTATGCTCGCGATGCGTATGCGTTAACATTAATCAAAGGCGTGCGATCCAAGCTATTGATGATCGCGGGCCGCAAAGATCTTCAAGGCGAACCAAAAAAGCCAAGTCGCTTGCTGTTCGCCGACGACAATGAAACGCTTGCACAACGAGCCAACGCGTTTTTCTCGTTCGAAGGCAAAGCGGATTCGCGATACTGGTTGGCCGATCCTGCTCATGCACCATTCAGTCAGCAATTTGAAATCCCTTACCCTTCTGATTTTAAGCCGTTGACCGAACTTTCGGTCACAGCGTTCAAGGAATTTCTTCGCTGTCCGTATCGATTTTATTTAAGCAAAATCCTCAGACTCGAAACCGCCGCCGATACCGGGACTGAAATGGATCCACGCGCGTTCGGCAACCTGGCTCACGAAGTCCTGGAATCGTTTGGGTTAAGTGATACTCGCGACAGTCAGCAAGAAAAGCAGATTGTTGAATTTTTGAATTCCGAACTGGACCGGCGCGTCGATCAACTTTACCGCGGTTCGCGCCTGCCAGCGGTACGCATTCAAATTGAGCAAATGCGATTACGGTTACAACAATTTGCGTCACTTCAAGCCAAACGCGCTAGTGAAGGCTGGCGAATCGTTAGTGCGGAAGAAAAAGTCGTTCATCCGTTAACCGTTGACGGCGAAGAATTTCAAATCAAAGGCACCATCGACCGCGTCGACGTTCATGAATCTACGCGGCAAGTCGAAATCTGGGATTACAAAACATCCGATAAAGGAGATGATCCGACGACTGTGCATTTAACCAGATCTGGCTGGAAAGATTTGCAATTGCCACTTTACCGGCATCTGGTCAAACAAATCAAATCGATCCAATCGTTGAATTTGGATACGGTTAATCTGGGCTATGTCCTGCTGCCCAAACAAATCGATCGGGTTCGATTCTCGCTACTTGAATGCACAAGTGAACAACTGGCTGAAGCCGACGAGCAAGTCGAATCCATCGTTCGTCAAATTCGAGGCGGCAAGTTCTGGCCGCCAAAAGCTAAGCCGCCTGAATACTCTCAGGACTTCGCCGGTATTTGTCAGGACAACGCGTTTGAAAAATTTGATGTCGATTCAGTGGAGACGCCAGCATGAGCGATGAACTGAGAGACGTATTCAAAAACGAAGTCATTCGAGCTTCGGCGGGAACGGGTAAAACGTTCGAGCTGTCCAACCGCTTCTTACGCTTACTGGCCTCGGGCGTTGATTGTGAAACGATCCTTGCAACCACCTTTACTCGCAAAGGGGCAGGGGAGATTCTTGATCGCATCGTTCAGCGACTTGCACAAGCGGCACTCAACGAAGAGGCATCGGCGGCGTTAAGCGATCAATTGAAATGGACATTGGACAAAGCCCGGGTTCAGGACCTTTTGCGAGAATTAATTGACAATCTGCACCGCCTGCAAATCGGCACGTTGGATGCATTTTTCTATCGAATCGCCCAGACTTTTCGACTGGAATTGGAACTACCCACTCAATGGCAAATCGCGACCGAACAACAAATCGCCACGCTGCAAACGCGGATCATCCACGACATCCTGCGCGACCGCGACACTGTCAGCCTGTTACATTTGATGACCAAAGGCGAGGCCCAGCGAACGATTGCCGAACTCATTCGCCGGACCGTCGCCAATCTTTACGAATTCTGTGCCCAATCGAAAAAAGAAGATTGGAATCGCTTACAGTTGCCAGCTTCATTCACGTTTGAGCGAAATTTTGATTCGCAAATTGAAGAGTTGCTCGAACTGACATATGACGACAAACGTCAGCTTCCAAAAGTAAAAAAGGATATTGAACTAATCCAACAATGCGACTGGATTGCCCTGGCAACCAGCGTCTTAAAGATTCAGGAGAAGGGTTTTTCGTATTACAAACCTCTTCCTGACCGATGTACTGAGATTTACAAAGAACTGCTTGGTCATTGTGGCGGCGTAATTATCGACATGCTGATCCGTCAAAATTCGTCGACCTACGATCTGCTCAATAAATTCGGTCAGAAATTCGAAACTGAAAAAACGCTTACCGGCCAATTGCGATTCGAAGATGTAACTAAACGACTTCAGGATTTCATTGGCCACAAGGACACCGACGATTTTGCATTCCGTCTGGATCACAACGTCAACCATTTACTGCTGGACGAGTTTCAGGACACCGCGATCGCACAGTGGAACGTTATTGAGCCGTTCGCCCAGCGAACCACCGAACCGGATTCCAAGAAATCATTTTTCTGTGTCGGCGATTTGAAGCAAGCGATTTTCGGATGGCGTGGCGGAGTGGCTGAAATTTTTGACACCGTCGAAAGCAATTTGTCCAACATGGCCGAACCTCGCAATTTGGTCAGCAGCTATCGATCGTCCCAGGTGATCATCGATTCGGTCAATCAGGTTTTTGAAAATCTGCACAAGTACGTCAACGACAAGGCGGTCGTTAACGACGCGGTCCTTGCATTTTCCGAGAATTTCGAACGTCAGGAAACGGCTCGCACGGAATTGCCAGGTTATTTCTCGCTTGAGTTCGCAGCCGATAGCGAACTCAAAGGCCGCGAACCGAAAAACAGAGGCCGCAACAACAATCTGTTGTTTGCAACGGTTGAGAAAATTCGACATCTGAAGGAATCCCAACCGGGACGCAGCATCGGCGTTCTGGTTCGTAAAAATGAAACCGTTGGCCAGCTGATTTTCATGTTGCGAGATGCGGGAATCGCGGCCAGCGAAGAAGGCGGCAACCCGCTGACCGATTCAATCGCCATTGAAAAACTTTTGGCGGTGGTAACTCTGGCCGACCATCCTGGCGACTCGATTGCCCGGTTTACAGTATCCCACAGCCCACTGGCAACCGAATTTGGCTTAAAACCGGAAACGCAAGCCAATCGCTATGACAATATCAGCGCCATGCAACAAGCGGCCGCTGGAATCCGCAGCGAATTAGTTTCAGAAGGCTACGGAGTTACGCTGGAGAAATACGCTCGGATTTTAGCATCAAGCTGCACGCGACGGGAGCTTTCTCGATTGCAGCAAATGGTTCAGGAGGCATTCAATTACGAGCGGTCCGCCGATCAGACTCGGATCAAGCTACGCCCATCCAAGTTTGCCGAACACATTCGTAACGAATTCAAAGCCAGCGACGCTTCGTCCGCAATCGTGCGTGTGATGACCATCCACCAATCCAAAGGACTCGAATTTGACACCGTCGTGTTGCCGATGGTGCATGCTTCAAACGGCTGGTTCACTCACCCGTCACAAGTGATCGTTGGACGTGAAAACCCAACCTCACCGATCAACCTGGTTTGTCGCTTGACGAACCAAAGTTTCCGAACTTTGCTGCCGGATGATTTCCAGGAGGCTTTCAACGAAACAGAACGACGTCGAATTCGCGACGAAATATGTTTGCTGTATGTTGCGATGACGCGTTCGATCCATGCAACACACGTGATGATGTCATACGGTATCAAACCGGATCAGGCTGCCAGTGGTTCAATTATTCTGGCGACATTGTTTGCGGAGGAAAAAAGAGAAGGCATTGTCTTTGAACTTGGCGATGCAAACTGGCACGAAAAAATGTCGGCGGCACAGCCAGCTCAATCGCCAGTCCCCGTCGATTCAAGTTATTACGTACCGCTCGATGCAACGGCAACAACCGCCAACCTGAACACCGAAAATCGCAGCGGTCGAGGCATTTCCAGAGTGACTCCGTCCAGCCTGGAAGGTGGTGACAAGATTCGCATAGGAGCGATTTTTGAAACGATCGCCAAGTCCGATCAACTAGACCGAGGAACGTTTATTCACGCCTGTTTCGAAAAAGTCGAATGGCTCGATCATGCCACCCCGACTCGCAAACTGGTTAAAGAACATCTGACTTCCAAGGGTCCGTTACCAGAGAATTCAGAAACGTATCTGGATGAGTTTTTTGATTCGATTAAGCGAACCAATTTGAATCGCCTGTTCAACCAAGAAACATACATGGCTGAAATTGCGCCCGAAATCATTGGCAATCAGACACAGATTTCGGAACTACGTGTCGAGGCATTCACTGAACGACCGTTTTCCGTATTGATCGACGACAATCAATTGCTGCGGGGGATCATTGATCGCCTGGTTCTGATTTACGATGGCGACAAAATCGTTGCTGCCGAAATCATTGACTTCAAAACCGACGCTGTAAACGACAACAACTTGAACCAAAGAGTCGAACATTACCGTCCGCAAATGGCCGCCTACCAGAAAGCCGTTGCGAAATTCTGCCATCTGGAAGTCGAAAAAATTGCTTGCCGTCTGGCATTTGTGATAAATGATCGGATCGTTGTTTGTGACGAACTGAATGGTACAGGCAATTCTCAGCACAACGACGATTCAAATGCAGTTCAATCGTCCGGACCTGACTCCCCGAAGTTCTTGCAAAACCAACAATTACGATTGTGGTCCGAGTAAAACGCGGCCTGGCGGTATAAGCAACCCAAGAGATGGGATGGTGAATTGCTTTGCAAACGCGCAGGAGGGCGGTTAATTTCATTGCGTTAGATTGCCAAAATGATTTCGAGTCAGATAGTAGCTCGACTCTCCGAGTCGAAACAGAACAAACCGACATCAATTTGCAATCGATCGAATTGCCAGCTTCAAGAGCAAACAGTTCCGTTCTGCACCGCAGAAAAACGACTCGGAGAGTCGAGCTACTTTCGGATTCCCGCAGAGTGTGACATGAGCGAAAAGCGAAAACAGAACGAATCACCGGCGGTTGAGTTCGGTGTCTTTGACCGCCAAGCTCACACCGATCAAAATCTACGCAAGCTACCGCATTGGTTTCAGCCAAACGTTGCTACCTTCATTACTTTTCGCACCAAGGATTCCATGCCCAAAGCAGTTGTAGATTCCTGGCGCAAAGAGATTTTCCTGTGGCTGCAGCAACAGGGGCTTGCGAATTCTGATCAGTCGAATGAGCTTCCGGGCTTAGACTCAATCCCTCAAAACTTGAAGGGAAATTTCAACAAGTTGAAAACACAAGGATGGCACCGACGTTTGGACCAGTGTCATGGCAGTTGCGTGTTGCGCGAGCCTGAACTAGCTCATATCGTTTCTGACACGTTGAAGTTTTTCGATGGTGATCGATACGATTTAGCCAGCTTTGTTGTAATGCCAAATCACGTTCATGTCCTCGTACAATTTCGAAAAGAGGTAAGCATGACCAAGCAAACCGGAAGCTGGCAGAGATTTTCTGCCAGACAAATCAACCAACAGTTGAATCAAACTGGTCCGTTCTGGCAAAGCGAGCCGTTTGATCATTTGGTCAGATCGAATGAACAGTTCGTATATTTGCTGGACTATATCCGCAACAACCCGATAAAAGCTGGATTAAAAGAGGGCGAGTATCTGTTGTATGAAAGATAGTAGCTCGACTCTCCGAGTCGTTTTTTCCAGTGCTGGTTACGACTCGGAGAGTCGAGCTACTATCAAATTTCCGCAACGGATTATTGCAATAGACTACCGAATCAGTCTACCCAAGTGCCTGTTCAAAATCGGCCAGCAAATCGTTGGTCGCTTCGATTCCAGTTGCCACTCGAATCATTCCCGGCACGACGCCTTGTTCATTTAAGACTTCTTCATTCAGTAGCCCACCCCACATGGCGGCTGGTTGAATAGCCAGCGTATCGACACCGCCCAGGCTTCCTGCATTTTGCGCAAGCTCGATTTTATTGACGAAATTGACACCAGCTTCATAGCCATCTTTCAAGATAAAACTCAGCAAACCTCCGAACCCATCCATCTGGCTGGACGCCAGTTCGTGTTGAGGATGATCCGGCAATCCTGGAAACAACACTTCGCTTACGGCAGTATGTTGCGAAAGCATTTCAGCCAGCGCGATCGCGTTTTGATTGTGCTGTTTAATTCTCAAAGCCAACGTTCGAATCCCTCGCAGAGCCAGCCACGAATTAAACGGCGCCCCAATCGCACCAAAAACCATACTGGTTTCCCAAATTCGCTCCAGATGTTCATTCGATCCAACCACACAACCAGCCAGTAAGTCATGATGGCCGCCGATATACTTCGTCACGCTGTGACAAACGAGGTCGATTCCCAGCTCGATGGGCCGCTGATTAATCGGAGTCGCAAACGTGTTGTCACACATGGTTACCACACCGGCCTCTTTGGCGATCTTTGCAACGGCAACAAGATCAGTAATCTGCATCGTTGGATTTACGGGCGATTCGGTAAGGATGATCTTTGTGTTGTCTCGAATTGCATTCTTGAATGCTTCCGGCGATCGCTGATCAACCTTAGTCACTTCAACCCCGTACCTTGGCAACATTTGCGTTATCAGATTCGTGGTACCAATATAGTGATTGGCTTGAGCGACCACGTGATCGCCTTTCTGTACAAACGACATCACGGCCGAAGATATGGCTCCCATACCAGACGAAAACATCATTCCCGTTTCCGCACCCTCCAATTCCGCGATCACTCTGGCGACGCGCGAACTGGTTGGATTGCCGTGTCGTGCGTAAAACGAATCGAACATCGGATCGGTCGCCCTGCGTGCAAAATCCTGCTCGTCGTCGGCAAAATAGGTAACGCTCTGAGCAATCGGCGGTGCGAGGCCATGATTGACCTCCATTTCTCGGTCACAGTGCAGGGCAGTAGTTTGACGGTCGTATTGACGATGCTTATCTGGTGATTTCATGTTCGCTGTCTGGTTTTTGACTGGTTTTGCATTGATTATGCAGTATTTCAGCCAAGAAAAAATCACATAGAACCGAAAGAATTAGACCTAAAGAGAATCTGCAAACTTTGATACACTGTTGAGCTTGAAATGATGAACTTTGGAGTGGAATTTTGAGACGCATTCTGATTGCAGGCAACTGGAAGATGAACCTGGACAAAGCAGGGTCCGTGGACTTGGCTAAATCGCTGGCCTCAGCTGATTTACCGAGTGCATGCGACGTCGCAATTTGTCCGCCGTACGTCTATTTGGACGCTGTAAACCATGCAGTTTCCGGTTCCAGCATCGGCGTGGGATCTCAAGATGTTTATTTCGAAGCATCCGGAGCCTTCACAGGCGAAATCAGCACATCGATGCTGTCCGACGTCGGTTGCAAATATGCGATCCTTGGTCACAGTGAACGTCGTAACGTAATCGGCGAAAACAACGAAACAATAAATCGCAAAGTAAAAGTTGCTTTGGATGCAGGATTGATTCCGATACTTTGCGTCGGTGAATTGCTCGAACAGCGTGAAGCGGGACAAACGCTGGCCGTTGTGAAAGAACAATTCGAAGGTTCACTCGCCGGCGTAACGGCCGAACAAATGATGCAAATCGTTTTGGCATACGAACCCGTCTGGGCCATCGGGACTGGCAAAACGGCATCTCCACAACAGGCTCAAGAAGTTCATGCAGATCTAAGAAAGATCATGACGCAGTCCTACAATTCAGAAGTCGCAGACAGTGTTCAAATTCTCTACGGCGGCAGTGTAAAACCAGCCAACGCTGCAGAATTAATTTCACAAGTGGATATCGATGGTGCACTCGTTGGTGGTGCATCTTTAAAAGCAGACAGTTTTTTACAAATCATCGCGGCCAGTCAAACAAACGCCACCGCGTAACTTTTTGGTGAATAAAAATGGGTAGTATTGGATTAACATTTCTCGGAATTCTCTTGTTCGTGTCTTCCGTCTTCATGATGCTTTTGATTTTGGTCCAACGCGGAAAAGGCGGCGGACTGACCGGAGCGCTTGGCGGCATGGGCGGACAAAGTGCGTTCGGCTCAAAGGCCGGTGACGTTTTCACGAAAATCACAGTGATTACGGCATTGGTTTGGATCACGTTGTGCATGATTACGATCGCTGTGTACAACCCGCCTCCACGCGATTCGCTAAACGCTCAACGCAAGGATAGCTCGGGCTCAATGATTAGCACCGATGACGAATCCGATGCTGCTGGCGATGGCGCAATGACAGGTGGCGATTCGATGGGCTCTACTGATTCGATGGGC
>CAYONX010000008.1:63948-80802 GCA_964405425.1 uncultured Pirellulaceae bacterium
GATTCGATGGGCTCTACTGATTCGATGGGCGCTACAGAATCGATGGGCGCTACGGACTCAACCGATGCAGGGTCAGATGCCGAACCTGAGATGGACAATGCCGAGCTCGATCAACAACTTGAGAATTTGATCGAAGACGATATTGAAGCGCCTGCGGAAATCGAAGCTGAAGGCTCCGGTGATCTATCGCTGGACGATCCAGCAGCAGGAACAACAGAAGACGACAACAACTAATTTTGGTGTCGGAGTTACGTTTTGTTATTGAGCATGACGGGGCATGGTTCTGCCTCGGTTCAGAACGATCAGGTTCAGGTTCTCGTCGAGATTCGGACCGTCAACAACCGTTTTCTAAAAGTCTCGGTCTCTAGCGATTTGGATGCTTCTTTTCAATCCAAGGTCGAAGGGATGGTCCGCGAGAAAATTCAACGTGGAGCGGTCAATCTTCGAATCCAATTCCAGTTCCTTGGCGAAAATTCGCAGTACCAGATCAATCTACCGCAACTTGACGCCTACCGCAGCCAACTTGACGGATATCCTCAAATTCTTGAAAGCGGCAACTTCCTGAATTTGCCGGGCGTAGTTCTGGAATCCATCGACGAATCCAGTCTGGAGACCGCATGGCCAACGATCGAATCTGCTGTCAGCCAGGCTTTACAAAAACTGGTCGAAATGCGGCAGAGCGAAGGCACGGCAATGCTGAACGATCTGTCGTCCAATTGCGATATTCTCAAAGACCACGTCGAAAAAATTAAGAACCTGGCCCCCATCGTCGTTGAAGACTATGGCAAACGAATCACCGATCGCATCAACCGGATGCTCGAAGAACATGAAGTTTCTGTTGCTACTTCTGACTTGATCAAGGAAGTTGGCGTGTTCGCCGAACGTGTCGACACATCCGAAGAACTGGTCCGTCTGGACAGCCATATCGATCAATTTCGATCGATCGCATCGGGAAAAGACAGCCACGGGCGAAAGCTGGATTTCTTGACACAGGAACTTTTGCGTGAAACCAACACGATTGGTTCCAAAGCCAATAACGCCGAAATCGCGTCTCACGTCGTAGAAATGAAAACAATTATCGAACGAATCCGGGAAATGATTCAAAACATCGAATAGTTCATTTAAACTCTAAGGATACCGTTCAGGCTTTCGCTGGACCATCACTCAAACAACAGCCATGACTGAAAATCAACAACGCGGCAAACTGATTGTTATTTCCGGCCCCTCGGGTGCCGGCAAATCAACCGTCGTGTCACGCTTGATCAACGAATGCCCACTTCCGCTGAAGCTAAGTGTTTCAGCAACGACGCGTCCCACTCGTGGAGATGACGAGCCAGGGAAAAACTACATTTTTTTGAGCGACGAAGAATTTCAGCAGAAAGTCAAACAAGGCGAATTCCTTGAATGTGTCGAAGTTTTCGGACGTGGACACTGGTATGGCACTTTGCGAGAACAAGTTAGCACTGGCCTGAACGCTGGCAATTGGATAATCTTAGAAATCGATGTCGAAGGTGCCCAGAAAGCCAAAAATGCCTATCCCGAAGCGATAAGCATTTTCATCCACCCCGGCAGTCTGGAAGAATTGGAGCGACGGTTGCGCGGCCGGGGTACCGAACGAGAAGAAGCAATCGCCCGTCGATTAGAAGTTGCCAGTCACGAACTTGAAGCCGCTGTGCTGTACGACCACATTGTCGTTAACGGCACTATCGAACAAACAGTGGATGACGTTTGCGAATTGCTGATCCAGGCTTCCGATACAAAGATAGAAAAAAGTTGAAACGAGAATAACATCGCTTGTGATAGTCAAAGCGGTGATTGAAATTGGAGAACCGAATGTACGACGAATTGAAAGAAGAAGAAATTGTCAACAAGGTTGGAGGCCGTTTTAAGCTTTCAACTTTGATTCAAAAACGAATGGTACAGCTGAGCCAAGGCGCTCGTCCGCTGATCAATACAACATCAGAGGATAAAATGGCCGTGGTCTTGCAGGAAATCATGCAGGACAAAATTTACCTCGACCAATCCAACGAGGTAGCTCAGGGCGAATCTTCTGATCTTTCCGAAACCCCACAACTTAATCTGGACGATCTATAATCGTCTCGGCCGCTTCGGCGGCTCAGTTTCGAAACTAGCAGGGAGGTTGAACCCCCGCTGAATTGCCGTGGTATTGATTGCCAGTTCTAGATTCAGCAGGAGCTTCAACCTCCCGTTTTCAATGCTTCAAATACCATGTCGAAATCAAAAAAAGTCCTGCTTGGAATTTCTGGAGGCGTCGCTGCTTACAAGGCTGCGATGGTTGCCAGCCGTTTGGTTCAGGATGGATTCGACGTTCAGACCGTCATGACCAATTCGTCGAAGCATTTTATTGGTGAAGCCACATTTGCGGCGTTAACTGGCAAGCCTGTTGTTACCAACATGTTCGATCCAGCATTCCCTCTTGGGCCGCACATCGAACTGGCTCGCGACTACGACCTGCTGTGCATCGCACCGGCAACAGCTAACATCGTCGGCAAGATGGCAAACGGAATTTCAGACGACTTACTCAGCACACTCTACTTATGCTTCACCGGAACCGTACTTGCAGCTCCGGCGATGAATTGCGAAATGTGGGACGCAGCCTCGGTGCAACGGAACATCGTAAAGATCGAAAAAGATGGCGTCAAGTTGATTGGACCGGGTGAAGGTTGGTTAAGTTGCCGCGTCAAAGGAAAAGGACGCATGTCCGAGCCAGACGAAATCGTGGAAGCGATCAAGAACAGTCTCTCGTCTTCTTCATAGCAATACGCCGTCAACAACCGCACTAGCGATCAACAAATCGCTCCCGAATGGATTGCCGTTTTGCAAGCAATTCAGAAAGAATCGTAGTGCCGCATCGCATCAACCGGCGACTTAATTGCTCGTAGTTCCCTATCCGTTTCACTTTTTTGCAGCAACATAGCCATCTCCCAGTTTCTCAGCGAGAACATAGGCGTAAACCATCGTAACAATCGCAAGCAACGGTGGAGCAGCAAGCATTAACGCTACCACCGAACCAGAAACACCAATGCTGGCTTTCACGACTAGAATCCCAGAGATCAAGAGAAACATGGCAAAAAATAGTCCTAGCAGTCCGCCCAGTTCGCCTTCAAACCATCGCACCCACTTGGGCATAAGGCACCACAAATGAGACATAGAAATAATTGAAGCGACGATCATCCACACTGAAATTACAACCACACAAAAACACCCAATTACACGGATCATCATCAGCCAAGGATATTGTCGCCCATACAACAAGCCAGCCGCTACAAACGCTGGCAAATACGAAAAACACGCGATCATGCACATCACGACCGCATGAGCAAAATTCGTTTTCCACCACTGCGACAATGATAATGGGCTTTTCCAAAAACATCTTACACGCAAGCTTTTGGCGCCGGCCCAATAGACCAAACCACTAATCGCGAAGACTGGCACGCAATACATCAATCCAACTTGTAACTGGAAGCCGTTAATCTCTTGGGCTGGGACACTTTGAATGGTGAAATGCATCAGAACCAACAGAACAACTGGAAATGCTGAGGACAACAACAAACAGATGCAATAGAACACACCAATCCTTGCCCAACACCGTTGCAACATACTTCTTTGCGCGACTCGCCTAAGATCATCTGCCAGGCCCCCAACTACCAACTGATTCTCCGCTTCCTTGTCTTCATTCGCTATCTCCAACGCTCTTTGAAAAGAAGGATCGTTATCTTGGTGCATTTTCGTCTTGCACAAATACTGCCTCTGCCACGTAAAAGACTGTTGACATTTCTTTAAGCCATAGTCGGCTACGATCGCCATTAACAACACAAACAACAAACACAGGCCGGCTTGCCAATTTCCATCATGAAACTCAATTGCTTGCATCATGAACCAACCTGTTACAGGAACTCCGTTGTAATGAGGAAGTACTTCCGATGTGGACAACTTGGTCAGCGACAATAGAGCAAACAAATTCAACAACGAAAGGCAGCTCAAGATCCAATACCGCCACTGACCATGCGGCACATCAGGCGAATACGTATTCCAAGCAGTAAATACCAGCTCTCCAACCTTGAAAACGATTCGACAACCGACCCAAAGGAGTGCCGCAACAAGAACAACGCCAATTGCATCCAATAAAGAAAAAAATGATGTGCGAACTGTCACGATCGAAATGGTAATCAACAACAACCACTTACTCACCAAAAGTGGCAGGTCGTTTCTTATTGTTGACGAGCCCAAGCGATTTAGATGTAATTTATTTTTCGCAGATTGGCCAAGATGCTTCGTTAGAGGAAATCGAAGAACACAAAAAACCCAATAGTTGACTGGCACCCACAACATGAGTGCGGCAAAGATAAAACGCACAGCTTCGTTATTCAGTTGATTTTCTGGTTGCGTTAGCTTTGCAACTGACTCCCGATTGAAGAATCCTGAATAGACCAAGTATCCGAACCAGCAAAACAACGTAGCGAGCACAACAACAGCCAACGGATCTATCCAAGGTCGTCCGCGATACACATCAGCCCAAAATCGACGATAGCCGCGTCCCACATTACGCCAATACTCTTGCGACTCATCATAAAAATCTGGCTGATTGACAAGGAAGCGGTTGCGCTGCCATTCAAGGCGGCGAGCAACTCGCTCGGCTGCTGAGAGGTCACACATCAGTGCCTCCATTTCCCCTCATTTCATCCTGCACTTCTTCCAAACTTCGCACGACCGCCATCAAGGCAGGCCGATCGGCAATCCCCTGTTTGAAATCGCTATCGGGAACGTGCTGTGCGGAATGGTCGTAAACCAGCTCGCCTTGATCAAGAATCAAAAAACGTTTAGCCAGACCCACGGCCTGCGCTGGCCACTGCGTACTGAATATAACGGTACCACCGGATTTTGCATGAAGCTTAATCTGTTCTCGCAACACCTCCAGCCCGTTTGCATCCAGGCCGCACGAAAACGGTTCGTCAAATAACCATACTTGAGGCCGGACCAAAAACAGCCCGATCATCGCCAACTTGTAACTCTGACCCTTGGACAATGATCCAATGTTCTTGTAGTAGCACCCAATCAGGTTCAGCTTCTCAAACCAGGCTGCCGCGTCGTCGGCGATTGCAGGATAGTCGCACTGATAGTCTTCGATCGTTTCAATGATGGATGGTCCTGCCGCGGCATCTGCTGCTCCGCCACCTTCAATCAGCATCAAGTTCCGGCGCACACTGGCACGAGCAGGCTTCAGCAAGTGCTCGTTGTATGAGATACGTCCAGTGGCAACAGGCAGCCAGCCTGCCATCAGTTTCAGTAACGTAGATTTGCCGGCTCCGTTTGCGCCCAGCAATGCAGTGATCGAACCTGGAAAGAAAGTCGCGTTTACATTGGAAACGGCGACATCGGAAGAAAAATTGCGACCGACTTGTTGGAGCTGGAGCATTTCGCCTCATAAAAAATGGACAATGCGTCTTTCCAGTCCTTCGCTTCCCAGCATCAAATCTTGACAAAAATCGCATTTGAACCGGGAACTATCGGTTGATCACGTTCGCACCGCGCTGGCCGGCGGAAACCGTTCCGATTTGACTGGCGGCGAATCCGCTTTCATTGATTGCCCGGCAAACGCTTTCGGCGTAATACGGGCTGACAATAACGGCCAAGCCGATCCCCATATTGAAAACGCGGTACATTTCATCGGTCTCAATATCGCCAAGCTTCTGTAACCAATCGAAGACTTCCGGCCGTTGCCATGCACTAGCGTCCACTTCGACGCACATATCGGCGGGCAAAATTCGTTCAATGTTCTCGCCGATCCCACCACCGGTTATGTGGGCTATACCATGTACAACATTTTTAATTTTGTAGTTCTGCAAAACATTGCGAATCGCTTTGACGTAAATCGCGGTCGGTTGAAGCAATACATCGCCGACATTGCGGTGCTCATCGAATGCGTCGGAATCCGATTTCCCAGCCGCTTCATAAACGATTTTTCTGACCAAACTGTAGCCATTTGAATGCACGCCATTAGAGGCGACCCCGATAATGACATCGCCGTCAACGATCGCCTTGCCATCGATCAGGTTTGCCTTTTCCACAACACCGACGCAAAAACCGGCAAGATCGTAATCTCCTTCCTGATAAACGTCCGGCATAATAGCGGTCTCGCCGCCAAGCAACGCACAATCCGCAAGCATGCAACCGTCACTGATACCTGAAACGATCTGCTCAAGTACCTCTGGATCGTCTTTCCCCATCGCCACGTAATCCAGAAAGAACAATGGCTCTGCACCGCAACAAATTGCATCGTTGACACACATTGCGACCAAATCAATGCCAACCGAATCGTGACG
Source organism: uncultured Pirellulaceae bacterium (assembly GCA_964405425.1). Taxonomy (GTDB): domain Bacteria; phylum Planctomycetota; class Planctomycetia; order Pirellulales; family Pirellulaceae; genus Mariniblastus. The sequence goes on from CAYONX010000008.1 coordinate 70,293, forward strand.
GTCGTTGCGCTGTGCGATCTTCAATTTGGTACCAACGCCGTCGGTACACGCTACCATCACAGGATTTTCGTAGTTTCGTCGAAAAAGCTTATTGTCAAAATCCAGCTGAAAAAGACCAGCGAAACCACCGTCAAGCTGCTGCACACGCGGGGAAAAGGTGCGATGCATCAGCCGTGGCAAACGCTTCATCGATTCGTTGTAGACGTCTAAATCAACGCCGGATGATTTGTAGGATAGCCGTGACACTTGTGATTTACCGTCCATTACTTCCGTTTTCCAATCCAATATTTTGATGTAATCGGCGTCAATGAGCAACCGCTCGTCACCCTTGGGGCCGGTTCCAAGGCATTATCTTCGCGCTCAGCAATCCAGTTGTAGGGACTTCACGGAGCTTAACAGTAGGGGCGAAAATTGGGGTCACGAAACGTGGTCACATATGCCGATTCATTTAAAGGATTGTGCACAAATACAAGGATGAAATGAATATTGCTCCGCTGCCCAGAAGTTGATTTTCGCAGCCCTTGACGAGCGGACCATTTTCAAAACGATAAGGAATGTTTTAGTGTTAATGCTCATGCGCCAGAATGCCTCCAGTTTGCAATTCAACCACATGCTGCCCTACGGTGCGGTGGTTCATGATAATGGCGTTCAATTCGTCGTATTCAGCCGCAACGCAACCGAAATGCGGCTTCTGTTGTATAACGACGTCAACGATCTCGAGCCTGGCCAAATCATAGAATTTGATCGCAAAGAAAATCGTTGGGGCGATATTTGGAGCATCTTTGTGCCCGAAATCGGGGCGGGCCAACTGTATCACTTCCAGGCCAATGGACCGTTTGATCTTTCTCATGGCATGCGATTTGACCCCAAAGCGCGATTGATCGATCCATACGCGAAAGCTCTAGCAGGAGAATTTCAGGCAGGGAACGACCAAATTGTCCGCCCACCACGCTGTGTTGTCGTTGATGACCAGTTTGACTGGGAAGGGGACCGGCATCTGAATTATGATCTATCGGAATCGATCATTTACGAAATGCATGTTCGCGGATTCACTCAACATGAATCCGCAAACGTTCAGCACCCAGGAACCTATCTTGGCGTCATCGAAAAAATCCCATATCTGAAATCATTGGGCATCACGGCCGTTGAACTTATGCCGGTGCACGAGTTCCCAATCCGAGGCATCTATGGACAGACTCTCGAACGCCCGAACTACTGGGGCTACGATTCGATGGCGTTCTTTTCACCACATCGAGGCTACGCTCACAACAGAGCTCCCGGTGGGCAGGTAAACGAATTCAAACAAATGGTGAAGGCACTGCATCAGGCGGGCATCGAAGTGATCCTGGACGTCGTCTTCAATCACACTTGTGAAGGCAATGAACGTGGTCCGACTCTAAATTTCAAAGGGCTTGAAAACTCTGTCTATTACATGCTCGAGAATGATCCGCAGTACTACAAAAACTACTCTGGCTGCGGAAATACCGTCAATGGAAACCATCCAATTGTTCGCGAGATGATTTTCCATTGCCTTCGCTATTGGGTTCACAACTACCACATCGATGGATTCCGTTTCGATCTAGCGTCTATTTTGAGTCGCGATCGTTCTGGAAACCTTGTTCCTAATCCGCCGCTGGTAGAAGCAATTGGAGAGGACCCTTTGCTGGCCGATACCAAGATTATTGCCGAAGCGTGGGACGCGGCGGGAGCTTATCAAGTCGGAAGTTTTGGTGACGACAGGTGGGCCGAATGGAATGGACGATATCGTGATGATATTCGTCGATATTGGCGTGGCGATGGTGGAATGCGTGGAGCGTTGGCCACGCGGCTATCGGGTTCGGCCGATTTGTTTCAGGCTGGTGGCCGCCCGCCGTATTGCAGCATCAACTTCATTACTTCCCATGACGGCTTCACACTGAACGATCTGGTCAGCTACCGCGACAAGCATAATCTGGCAAACGGTGAAGACAACCGGGACGGTGACAACAACAACCACAGCGACAATTTTGGAGTCGAAGGTCCAACCGATCAGAAAATAATCAAAAAGATGCGAGTATCCCAGCTAAAAAACATGCTGGCTACTTTATTGTTGAGCCAGGGAGTTCCAATGCTGGTCGCCGGCGACGAATTTCGACGTACTCAAAACGGCAACAATAACGCTTATTGCCAAGACAATGAAATCTCGTGGCTGAATTGGGAACTGTTAGAAACCAATTCAGAAATCAATCGATTCTGTCGCGCTTTAATCGACTTCCGCCGCAATCAGCCAGTCGTTCGAAGACCCAACTATCTAACTGGTGCATCCAGCCAGAACAATCTTCCGGATGTCAGCTGGTTTTCGGCCGACGGCAGCAACGTCGATTGGCAGAATCATGAGCTTCCATTGCAATGCGTGTTGACGGTTGCCAAGCGTGCGAACGATCCGAATCTGGAGGGACGTGACGTGCTGATACTACTGAATTCCACAGGCGAAGGAAGTCAGTTTACGATACCGTTTACCAAGATTTCAAACTGGCAACTGTTTTTGGATACTTCGTTAGAATTCCCGGGTGACATCTACCCAGAACTGGACGGACCCAAGTTAAAGACCAAAAAGACTTACACGTTGCCCGCAAAAGCAATGGCGGTTTTCGTTTCCACTTAGCATCCATTACGGCCAATACAGTGAGCAGCGAGACACTAGGTAGTGCTTATGCCGCCGGTGTACGTGACGTGACGAACCGACGACTAGCGCCCAATGAATGGCACTTACTCTACATTTGTTGTGTTCACAAAAGCGAAAACCCTAACTGAACGATGCTTGCTTGTCCTGTTTAACGATTAGCCGGCAGGCGTTGGTGATTGGGCTTGGGTGGGGAAACACGGTCGCCTTCCGGCTTGTCGTTAAACTACTCACCAATCGAGATTCGTCCCTAAAGTAAGTGCCATTGGACTAGCGCCTTGTCGCTCACGAAAACGGAATCTCGATTGAGCGGTATTGGGCTTTAGCCAAACAACCAATCGGAAACCCCATACAGCATGCCTGCTACGCAAGCGGTCATGCAACAGGCCAACATGCCGCCCAACATTGCCCGCACGCCAAGCTGAGCCAAATCGCTTTTCCGATTCGGTGCGAGCGGCCCAATTCCGCCGATCTGAATTCCGATCGCGCCGAAGTTCGAAAAACCGCAAAGAGCGTAGGTCAAAATTACTTGAGTTCGTTTCGAAATCGAAATCTTTGCGTTTTCACCCTGGGCTTCCATGTCCGCCATAATAGCGCTTAGATCAAGATACGATACAAACTCATTAACAACCATTTTCGTCCCGAGCAATTGTCCAGAAGCCAAACAGTCTTTGGTTTCAATCCCCATCAGCCAGGCGAATGGCCAGAATACATATCCAAACAGGCCCTTCATCGACCAATTAAAATCAACAGCTGATTCGACCGCTTCGCCCCTGGAGAGATTAACCACTTGCTCTACCAGTTCCCCAATTCCATATAAAACGGCGTCCAACATTGCGATCAGGGCAAGAAATGCGATCAACATGGCAGCAATATTAATTGCCAGCTTCATCCCGTCGCTGGCACCGGTCGCGGCGGCTTCGATCACATTGGTTGCCTGTTTTTCGAAATTCACGGACACGGTGCCGAGCGTTTGTGATTCCTCAGTTTCCGGTTGTAGAATTTTCGCTATCACAAGTGCGGCCGGTGCTGAAATGATCGACGCGGTAACCAGATGGCCTGCCGAAACGCCGATATTTACAAATATCGCCATCAACCCGCCAGTGATGGTCGCGAAACCGCCTACCATCATCGCGTTTAATTCGCTGCGAGTCATTCCAGCAATGTAAGGCCGAACGACCAATGGTGCTTCGGTATGCCCTACAAATACGTTTGCCGCTGCAGCAAGGCTCTCACTACCCGATGTTCCCAACAACTTCTGCATCACCCGCGCGATGCCTTTTACGATCGGCTCCATAAATCCAATGTGATACAGTACCGACATCAAAGCCGCAAAGAAAATCACCGTTGGCAGAACGCCAAACCCGAACGTCTTCATCAAAAACAATGGATTTACCGATGGGAAATTAGCATCATCATTGTTGGGTGAATTTGCGTATGCACCAAACACAAACTTGCCACCCGCATCAGCCCATTCTTTGATCAAACCAAAGAACGCATCAAAGGCATAAAACAAAACGCCGTTCTCAAATCGCCCGTCAAAGGTCCAGTTTTGCGAATTGAACAATATCGCCCCCAGCAACACCTGCAAACCGACACCAACCACAACCAATCGCCAATTGATTCGGTTGCGAACCGAACTCAACAGCCAGGCAACACCAAGCATCGAGATCAGCCCAAGGGCACTGATCAAATTCAAAACTGAAACTTCCGCTGCAGCAAAAAGCATCTTCAAACTCCAGGCATTGGAAAACATGCGACGCCAATTGTGGCGAATTACCGACCCAATAGCTTATGGCAAAACCTGCGCGGCGCGTATCACCTGACCAGCACAACTGCAACTTGAGGCGAATTGCTTGCCTCCATCAAACTATGATTCCGGTTTGCTCGAATCGCCTTCCATCGGAAGCGGCTGAATTTGTGGAATTCCGTGTTCGTCGGATTGGAGTGGAGGTAAATCATACGTGCGCCGCTCCTCGATTACATAAACCTCATCCATCTCTGTATCATCAACCTCTTTTCGCAGCAGCAAATAAATTGCAGATGCCATGCACCAGAAAAGTCCATGGATGAATGCGGCTGCAACCGTCTTTGCAAAAGCGATCCAAAAATAGATAAAGCTTCTCGCACGGCTAAGCATACTCGCTTCCGTCGGAGCATCAGGCGATACTTCAGAGTCTATCGATGGCTCAACCGCGTCACCAACCTGGCTACCATCGCCAGTGAGCTGGTTTGTTGGCTCAATGCCGATCAATTCCGATTGCTCGACGGTTCCCTCGTCCTGGAATTTGGAAACCCAAGTCTCGCTACTGCTCAAATTCTCACGAAACGGAGTCGCGAATCCTTTGATCTCATCAATACGGTCGGCGCTAATACGGTTTGCTCCCCAACCGGTCGACCAAAAACTGAGTCGAACTACGGAATCGGTAAACTGATAGGCCACAAGCCAGACAATGCCGCCGAACACGATTGCAACCAAAGAGTAAAAAATATAGTGAACTGGCCTTTGGAATACATAAGCGAACGCTCTAGTGACGGCGTCAAACGCATTTTGTCCCTCGGCGGCAACACTTGTAACTACCAATGGCCAACTGGCGCACAAACCCAGCAACAGGATCCCCAGCACAAATGAAATCGACAACACCACGAACCAAACCAACCCTACCAGCATCGCCCCAAAGTCCACTGCCATAAACAAACCGATCAAGAAAGTCGGGATGCACAACAGGAATACTGCGAGCAATGGCAAACCTAGTGCTGAGAAACAGGTTGGAAAGTAATCGACCGCGTATTCAAACGCGTCATCCAACCCGGCCTTTTCATTTCGCGTCAATCGCAAGAGACAAACTCGAGTAATCCCCAATCCGACAAAAGACCAGACAACGATCGACCAAAGGCCACCCAGAGCAAAATAGAGAAACTCGCGTGTTGTCGTGGCTCCGCCGAATATCGCATAAAAAGGACGTGTGATTTGTTCAAACACCAGCCGTGGGCCACTGAGCCCAATTCCCAATACGCTTAAGTCATTGTTACCCTTTTCGGTAGCCTGAAAAACGCCGCGATAGGGACTGCGATTTAATTCTGCAAGCTCCGCCAGAATTGGATTTTCGTCCTTCAATTCCTGCGAGCCAAAAAATATTGCTTCGCTGGCAATCCAGCCCATTGGAGTCGCCAAAACCCCGGCCAGGGCAAAAACAACAGCCGCAACGCTGCACGCAGACGAAAGCGAACGAAAAATAATGGTCCAAGGAAGTAGATCCGACCAATCAACTTTGAGCGAACGAGAATTCGAGTTCACGGTTTCTTTCGAGACTATCAGGGAAGTTCATCAATTTGGTCAGATTATATAGAGCCGGCGATATCTTGCACGCCCGCTAACCACCGCTCTCGAATCCCCTCAGCGACGGCCCGCAATTCCAGCTAACCTCCGGTTTACCGCCCGATTTTAACGTTTTTGCTGATTTCGCCAGTTTATACTTGCTATAGCGATGGTGGCAGTTATTCTGAAAATGTGGGCATTGTGATGTATCTGATTCGCGATTCCTGGCTACAATCAAGAAAGCAAAGCTCGGTGAAGCAATTCGCCGAGCTTTATTCGTTTTAAGAGTGCGTGTGATCTTCAACGCATGCTATTCGTCATCGTCGGCATCGTAGATTTGCCCGTCTTCCACCGGAAATCCGTACGCTTCGTTAAGCCAGTTACCCAGATCGATTTGTCGACATCGCGGGCTACAAAACGGAAACGACTTCGACTTCGAACGCTGAAATTGTTTGCTACACAAGGCACACGCTACCGTGGCCTCACTGCTCTGTGCCATTGGCTTCATTGGCTTGGAACTCAATTCCGAACCTCCCGCTGAATCGTTGTAATCTTCCAGGTGAAATCCCATCGCACACTTCGCCGTTAACGATTTTTAATTGTCTCTGCCATTTCCCGGGCCTGTTCGACTAAATCCGATGTCCAGGCATACTTACCATTGAGCTGGACGATCGAATCGCAAATCACGACCGCTTCGTCGTCAGGCACCTTTTTAGCACGCTCAATCTGGTTTTCAATGTTGGTTCGAATTTTCTCGACCTGTTGAACCGCTTCCAGCGAAAGCGAATTCAAACTGTTTCGCGCCAGTGTAATGCATTCGGTATCGTCAGCACTTAACGTGTCGTCAGACTTATACAGCGCGACTAAGGCCTTGAGTTGTTTAAGCGACTTCGGTTTATCGTTGTGCGATTTGTCAAAAATGTCAAGCAATTTATTTTCGATATCCGAAAGCGGATTCGTCCCTTTGCTTTTGGCGCGCAACTGGTGAATTTTTTGATAAGCCAAAGCAACACATTTACGTTCAGCGATTTCACCAGCCCGAACGTGGCCGGGATAGTTATCTAGAAACTGATCGATCTCGGCGAAGCGTTTTTGCGGTAATTCCCATGTTTCTTCGATCTTGGCAATCAACGTATCTGCCGAGGGGATTCTGGTAGACAAAAACACGCCATATGTGCCGATTCCAAGCACTCCCGCCAGTAATCCGGCCAACACCAGTTTCCCAGCTGCAGTCGCAGACCGCTCTTGATCAACATCTACATCCAGATGCACTTTTCTTTCGACTTCGGTGACTGTTGTAAAGAAGTCATCTTGTGCGTCATCCGCCTTTTTCAGTTCCGGCCCTCGATTCTTGGTTTTACCAGCGACCGAACCGTCCGGTACTTCATCCGTTTTAGGGCTTTTCGCATCCGCACGATCGCCTTCGACCGAAATCGTGTTTGCCGAACCGCGAAAAACATCGACACTAGTTGCCGAACCAACTTCAACGGAAGTTATATCGGCAGTACTGGGTGTCTGGAACTCAGCCGTCTTCTCCTGGCTCCTGTCCTTTAAATCTTGCTCTACTTGCTTCAATTGATGGTACAAGGAAAGTGCCGTTGAAACGCGCTCTTCCGGATCCTTGTTCAACAGCTGAGAGATCAAATCAGCCAGGACTTCAGGAACGTCAGGAGCAATGCGACTGATTTTAGGCGCCGGCACCTTGGTCAAATTTCTCATTGATTCTTCGACTGAGTTAGCCGAAAACGGCGGCCTGCCAACAATCAATGTATACATGACTGTCCCCAGCGAATACAAATCGCTTCGAATAGTCACTGGCTGCCCCTTGGCTTGCTCCGGGCTCATAAAATCAACGGTGCCCAAAACATTAGTGCCAGTATTCTGATTAGAACCGTAACTTTTGGCGATTCCAAAGTCCGTAATTTTGACGATGCCAGTATGTGCCTTAAGTAAATTACCCGGCTTCAAATCGCGGTGAATAATGCCGCGGTCATGGGCATGCCTTAAACCAAGCGCAACGTTCTTGGCGATCCGGATGACTTCACGCCAATGAAAACGCTCTCCATTGCGCTGCAATTGAAACAGGCTTTCGCCTTCAACAAGCTCCATCGCAAAATAAAGATTGTTGTCGTATTGCCCGTAACTGATCAGTCGGACGATATTTGGATGATCCAGTTTGATCAGCGCTTTGATTTCCGATTCGAATCGATTGCGGAAATGATCGTCGGCTGAATAGACGGGAGCCAGCACTTTGACGGCCTGCGTTTCATCGGTCTCTTCGTTAACCGCTCGATAGACCGTCCCCATTCCCCCTCGGCCAAGGACTGCGTCTAACTTGTATGGACCTAAATTTTTCATTGCAAATCGCCCATCAACAGGGCGTTCGGATTTTAAAACACAATTCGAATCGCATTTTCATTTATTATGTAACAGCCGACGTCGGAAGCAACTGACCGAATCAACCAATTTTATCCTTACCGGAACGTTTGCTGTTGAAGATCAAGGTTCTGACGACGTTTGGAATCAATTTTTGTTGGTTTTTGGCGTATAGTAGTACTACTGTTCATTTGTGAACTCGGCCAGATTTCCATGCCAGACCCCCAACATCCATCCTGTGTACCGGAAGAGGTATTACTTCAGGATTGCCAGATAACCCGCACTCGGGCGGGTGGTCCAGGCGGTCAGCATCGCAACAAAGTCGAATCGGCGATCGTAATTACTCATAATTCAGGCGTTATCGGTCAGGCGTCAGAGCGTCGCAGCCAACACGAGAACCGATCCATTGCCGTGTTTCGGCTGCGTGTGAATCTGGCCATCGCCGTTCGAACAGTCCGAAACAACGAAAAAATCGGCGAGATCTGGACTTCGCATTGTCGCAACAACAGAATTGCCATTCGGGCCACTCACCCCAATTTTCCCTGCATATTGGCATTGGCCATGGACGTTATCGCCGCCGAAAATTACCAACTAGCCGACGCTGCCAAAAAGCTTGGCTGCAGCACGTCCCAGCTGATCAAGCTCCTGAAAATTGATTTTTCCGCGTTTCAGTCGGTCAACGAGAATCGCAAAAAACTCGGATTTTCGGCTTTGAAGTAATTTATTTCGGGATTTTATCGCCATATCAGCGATTGTCTAAAATTTTTTCCTGGAATTGGCGAACCTATTAACCGGAAGTCTGTCAGACTTGTATAGAGGGACGGAATCCCTCTTCGATATCTTGTTGCAAATCCTATTTGCCCTGGCGGCAATTGCTATCTAAGATATTGAGCCGCTTGTCAGCCCTCGCACGGCGAAACGAGCGGTCAAAAACTTTTTTTGGTTCTCTGAATTGGCGCAGCAAATGCGCGGGAGAGATGTAATGCGAATTCTCAACACTAGCTTTATCAAAAACGCGATCCGCTTTTTTGCTTTTGAAGCCACCGACGTGTTGCGCGCATACATCAATGCGAATCCCGCAGCAAATCTATGGCGCCAAATGCAGTCCTTTGTCAGAACGCTAATTGAATCCGTGGAACGGCATAGCCAATTCCAACTGGTTCAACCGGCATTCAAGACGATCGGTGAACCGGGGATGCCTGGGGCAATAGGCAGAAAATTATCTGTCTTGCCAATTGGCAACCTCGATTATCCATGCGGCAAAAGCCGGCCGGACTGTTATTCGAGTCTAAGTAGTTCATAGAAAAACAAATTTCTAGAACAACTCGACTCAGTAAAAATGCCCGGCGGTAAATCGCCTGACTGTTCGCGTATTCGCGTTCGCATTTGACTGCATTTTACAGATTTGATTCGCTCAAGCCATTTATTTGATTTTTCCGGCTTGGCATCACATTAAGAAGGAGAACCCATGAGCGCACTTAAAACCCAACTTTACGAAATCCGAGAAACTGCAGATTTGGTTCGAGCTGCGCAAGCAGGTGATCGAGACGCGTTTGGCGCTCTTTTCGAACGATTCCAACCAACCATTATGGCGATCGCAATGCGACGATTGCGAAACGCGAGTGATGCGCAAGAATTAGTTCAAGACGTGTTCATTCAAGCAATGACCAAGTTGGACCAGTTGCGAACTCCAGAATGCTTTATCGGTTGGCTGCGACAGATCACTGTTCGCATGGCAATCAACAAGAGCGTTCGACGAGCTCCTGCTGCTGCGGTTGAACCAGAAATTCTGGAGGCCACTGTTACTCAGGACGCGACTCCAGTCGACTTCGCGTTGGCCGTAGAACGTAAGGACCAAGTCCGGGACGGAATCGCGCGATTGCGAGAAATGGACCGGGAAACCCTGGATGCGTTTTACGTTCAAGGACAGTCCTTGATCGAAATGGCAGAAACTTTCGACGCACCAATCGGAACTATCAAGCGACGATTGCACACTGCTCGAAAGCGACTTGCAAAGGAAGTCGAAGAATTGGCTACTGTTTAGGCTTGGGCTTGGGCAGTACCAATGATCGATGTCAAACTACAAATCGTGATCGCAGTATTGCGACCCATGATTAAACCAAAGGCCGCTGAATGATCAGCGGCCTTTCTTT
>CAYONX010000008.1:80902-118403 GCA_964405425.1 uncultured Pirellulaceae bacterium
TTTTTCATTGTGACTTTAATAGCCACTCCAGCGACCAAAGATCGGGCGATTGGCACATTTCCCAAAACAGAAACCGCCGCCGTAGCTGGGAATGTATGAACAGGGTGAGAACGTGGGGGCACAGGTATTTGGCTGGCCGCAACATCCTGGCACAACCGCCGACTGATACGTTGGCATTTTGCCAAAGTTGCTGCTGCCGCCGACGCAACTGCTACAACCGGCTGATCCCTGGCTTTGATAAACAGGGCTGGATGTTGACACGGGCGCCTGCTGATACCCCGTCGAATCGCCCGCCGAGGGAACGTAAATCGATGGATCGGCAATTGGAGTTGGTGTACTTGAAATGACAGGATTGGAAATCGTTGGTACCGCCGGACTTGAAAAGACTGGCGATCGACTTGACGATTGAGCGTCCGATGAACTGACGAAAATTGCTGCAGTGAAAAGTATTGAACAGACGAAACGAATTGAAATTATTCGCATTATCAACTCCCGATAAAAGCGTTTGTGGGTAAGATGTTGCCGCAGGCTACACGTTTTCAATCCGCTGCGTCAACTTCAGCCTGCTCTAAACTGCCAGCAAACTCTGCAACAATACCATCCCCCCAATCACGACCGAAAATGCGGAAGCCAGCAATACCGCACCGCTGGCGATATCCAACGCATCCCGCACATCAGCATCGTATTGCCGGGTTATTGCTTTGGCCAGTTTTTCCAGACTGCTGTTGATCAATTCGCAAACCAGAACCATCGCGATACAGGTCAACAATACAGAACATTGCACCAAATTCAGTTGCAGCCAAAACATTGCAGCAACGACCAAACAAGCAACGGGAATGTGTACCTTAAAGCTGTTTTGACCGCCAACACCTACCGCCACGCCGCGAAACGCATTGGCAAATTTTTGCACCCAGCCAGCTTTCGTTCGGACGTCATTCATATTCCTACTCCAACCATTGCGAACTTGCCGGTGGAATCGCTCGACCTCCCGGCCTGAATAATCTCGGACGTCCAATAAATCTCGGTTCAAATCCAAACCGAAACCCGATGTTATTTCTGCTGAAGTCCGCGTTTACGCCAAATTGCCACAAGAAGGATTCGCCAAGATAAAGTAGCGCCAAACCATTGCCTATCGTTCCGGCTTCACCAAAATCGATCTGTGAATTTGCCCGCAGCCCCCATTTCTCACTCATGCGATACGTTAACGCACTGGTCAATACGTTGCTGCTGATCGGTCCTTCAATGCTGCGCAAACCAATGAACGCGTCCGCAACGCCGGGCCGGCTGGTCTGTAATCCGACACTGACCGTCCGCAAACCCTGTCCAAAGAAATCTGCGAAGCCGTCAGAAACCAGACTAAGTCGATCACCAATAAACCAGCGGAAATTGTAATCGAACATTCCAAAATCCGATCCAAAGTTGTCGCGACCCGCTTCCGGGAATAAAGCGGTGGATGCATTAAATGTAATCCAGTCAATAATCCGTTCTTCGCCCGGCAGCCCGCGTTTGGTTTGCCAACGCTGACGAATTCCAAAACGAACAATTGACAAATCATCCGCGATTTCAAGGGGTGACGTCACATCGCCTTGAAAATTACTTCTCAGCGCAAAATTCCGTTCATCAAAACGAAACGGAACATCCTGGCCTGGCAGAATTCCAAAAATGTTAAATGCAAAGCGGCGTCGAAACGCCTCCTGAGAATCATCATCAAGCTGATCGTACAACGCAAACCGGCTTAAGTCCTGACTCGAATCTGCATAGAAAGCATCGACATCGAAGCTAACTTTGTGAGCCAATCCATTTACGTTCCAAAGCGTACTTTGAATCGTTGGATCGACTCTCGAAAATGGCAAACTCGCACGAATACCCAACTGGCCATACGCCCGCAATACATCGTCGCCGTTCACATCTTCTTGCCAGTATGTCAGGTCGCCCAGCGCGTAGGGCACAACCTTGACCGCACCTAACTGACGTGGAAATTCAACTAGTTGTCGCGTTCCAGCACGCACCCCATCAACATCTGCCTCCCAGGCAAGTGGGTCAAACAATTCAGCAGGATCAAGCGGCGCGTCGGCAACTCGAATTCGTCCGTATCCAATATGGTTGTGTGCATGACGAACAATTTCTCGACGGCCAAACAATCCTTGTCCGATAATAAACTGATCAAATCTTGGCAACCAGGACGTCTGTGTGAAAAAGTCATTCACTTGAATATCGGCAATCAGATTTAAAGATTGGCTGCCCTGATTTCGTTCAAGCCATAAACCGGTCGTGGCGTCTTTTTCAGTGTCCCATTCACGCTCGTAAAAAGACTCCAGGAAATTTCGATCCGATATATAGCCGATCTCAGCACGCAGGTTATATCCAGGCGCCAATTTGTGATAGTGACGGGCCAGAATCCGCCCCCGTAAATCTTCTTCGGGCGTCAAACTATTTCGATCGCGACCAAGATTGTCCAAGCCATCGTCGTTGATGAACCAGCTCCTGTAGAATCCACGAGCGCGTCCCTCAATTCCAAAGAACGAATTGCGTTGGTAGGTTGCTTCGGTCCCAAAACCCACTCCACGATCGCTCAAGTAATCCAGCGACCCCAAAACCTCCGTTCCTGGCAACCGATTCCGGATACCTAACAACTGATACAAATCCCAGGAAGTTAAAATTTGCGTGCCGAAATTTCTATCACTCCCAATACGAAATCGTTTCAAATACAACGACGGATCATTCAAACTGGTACGAAAACGTGGCCAGGCAAAAACTGGCAAGCCACCTAGATAAACGCGATTCTGATTGCTCGTCGCAAAGTACTCGTCCTGGGTTGCCGGTAATTCAGTGGCTTGATTTGTGAGAGCTAATCCGGTCAGCGGATCGTTTTGAACCGATTGAACGCGATTGATTTCGATGCTGTCCGATTGCAGCCAATAACGTGGAAACGCCAGGCGACTTCCCGTAAAAGCCGCACCGTAAGCCGTCAAATTGTTGGCATCGGTTTGCTGTACAACGTCTGCTTTTAAGCGGACAAGCCCGTCAAAATTCTGAATGGGCGTGTAAACATCAGCATTCAAAATCGTTCCGGCTTGAAGATTGGCGTCGTAGTAAAGCTGGTCGGCGTAGATGATTCGACGATCTTTGGCAAAAATAACATTGCCTTCCAGGTATAATTCCCAGCGACTCGTTCCGTCTGGCAGCGTCGATTGCCAACCAACAACATTGTCTGCCAGAATAATCACCTCTTTTTCGGCATCGGATTTGAGTGCATCAATCCGGCTCAGGTCTGGGCTGTTAATGATGACTCTCGCTCCGCCGCTGCCAACCCAGGTTATTTCGTTCGGATTGTTGGGGTTGGAGATTCCCTTCAAATCGAGAGACTGCGTGGGATCGCGCTCGATGATTCTGACATTGGAACCGCCGCCGACGGGCGCTGACGGGCCGGAAAGTTGATCGAAATCCGGTGGAATGATCGGGCTAATCTGCGGTTGTGAAAATTCGCTTTCTGGGATCGCCGGTATGCTTAAATCGGGAACGTTTGGTGCCGGTTCCTGCAGAGTTCTTGTTTGACCCGAAATTGGATCGATCAACGTCTCTTGGACGAAGCTGACTTGTTGAATCGGCTGCTCAGAATCCTCGCGACGCACTTGCCATCCTCGTGCGAATATCGCTGGCGGATCACCATCAAGTTCCGTCGGTGTTTGGCTCACGTTGACCGAGTCCGAGCAATACAACCGTCCAAGCCATTGCTGATCAACAATCGCGTCTTCCGCAAAACCAGTCTTGTCGTGTGGGTCCCCGTCGCGATCATGGCGAACGATGACTTGTTCGCCTTCCATAAAAATAATCAGCTTGTGCGTTGATTCATCGTCAACGGCATTCTGAATCCAAATAATCGCTTCGTCGGCGGTCGCTCGCACATTGGCTTGCTCGATATCAACGTTGCCCTGCAAGTGAAGAACTTCTGCTTGACCTTCGATCCATGCTGTCATCCGATCCGCATTTATAGAAACAGGATGATTCGAATCAGGAACCTTGAAGCTGAATTCCTGCGCCGGCGATTGAGTCACCAACGTAATTAGATGTGCCAAAGCAACAAAGCAGAATGCGCGCACTTTCATCCTTGTCGTTCGGGCAGCTGCCAAAATCGACTTGCTCGAGTTCGATTTCACGAATCCTCTAAAGCTTGGATTCTTAAACGACGATGAAAAAGATACGGATTGACTCCTTTTTTCATGGGATATCGCCGCGCGCAAAATGGCGGCGAAGTATAGAAGGGCCAATTTTTGGCAGCAAGCCATATCTCTATCGCGCCCGGTCTAAACAACCCTTCTTCCCATGGATGTCCAACAATCGGCTCGCTTGATAGCTTATTGTGATAGCAAATCCTCGACCCCACGCTGTGAGTGCCCCCGATCGATGCTCGATCCAGCCTCCAAAGGGCCGAATGAGCAATGTAAGGAGAATCAAACGATCAATGAAACTTATTGCAATCACAACAACCAGTGACGACAAATCAGTCCTGGAATCGATCGCCAAAGAGCTGCTGAAGAATCAACTGGCTGCCTGCGTGCAGATCTCCGGTCCGATTGACAGCTGGTACCGCTGGGAGGGAGAGGTAAAAAACAGCACTGAATGGCAATGCTTGATCAAAACCAGCGAACAATTGTTTCGCCAGGTCAGGAACACCATTACAAATCTGCACAATTACGAGCTGCCCCAAGTTGTTTCATTCGATATTGCCGGTGGATCAAAAAAGTATCTGCTCTGGTTAACTCACAACCTAACTAACCCACCAACGGATTAAACTTGTTTTCATCTAACTCAAACGATTGGCAAGTTTCGCTACATTTTAATGACAGCCAACTCAAACGATGTACGATTGATTGGCGCGGAAATGAAGTTTCCGCCGTAAGCATAGACGCTGAACAATTGCGAATGCCATTTCCCTCCAAATTTGATTCCTTTATCCAATCCATAAACTCGATGGAAGGCGGCTACGCCGAAGGCGATGGATCGTACGGTGTCGTAGGGCAGGGCGGCGAATGGAAAATCTGCGGCAACATCTATGAGAATCTGGACGCCATTCAGTACGTCGAATTACTTGGCCAATGTCCGAATGATCAATTGGCTTCATTCATAGAATTGCTGGGCTGCGATATCAGCCAATGCATTATTCAAAATCTGCAGGGCGGATTTTTTCAGACGTTCGATCAGTTTACCGAATCCCGGCGATAACCTAATGCCGCTAAATCGAGATGCTGTTTTCCCGTTTTTCGTGAGCGACAAGGCGGGAGAACTAAGCTATCCAACAGGTAAAAACGGCGCCCAGTTCAAAGCACAAAAACAGAATTTCGAATTGTAGTCGAGTAGTAATCATAACACTTGATATTGAAAGAAATCTCGGCATCAGCCACGCAATCTGCGGAACACAGCTAATGACGGAGCTTCGGATTAATCCTTACAGTCGAACTTATTCCTCTTCGTCATTCTTCTTTGGCTGGTTCTCACTTTTTGTGGTTTTTTCAGGATTTCCAGCGTTTTCTGGAGCTTCAACCTTACCTACCCCCACCCCGGGTTCCGCTTGTTGGGCTGCCGTATCTTTCTCGTTGCCTTCCTCATCGTCTTCATCTCGCGGAACACGAACAACTGCCGCCAGTGTATCACCGTCGTCCAGGCCCATGATCCGGACACCCTGAGTGTTACGACCGATCGTATTGATATCGCCACAGGAAATTCGTTGAAGCTTACCGCGTGAGGTCATCAACAGAATTTCGTCTTCGTCATTGACTGGAACGATGCTGACAACCTGGCCATTTCTGGCAGTCGTCTTGATATCTCGCACACCCTTGCCGCCACGCTTTTGCGTACGGTAACGGTTGCTGCTGCTGACATCATCTTCCGTTTCATCGGCAGTGGATGGGCCAAAATTGGTTCGTTTTCCATAGCCGTTTTCGGTCGCCGTCAACAACGTCGCTTCCGGATCAACAACAACCATACCGATAAGATAGTCTTTGGCACTTAAATTTATCCCTTTGACGCCGCTTGTATTGCGCCCCATAGGCCGCGCATCTGATTCCTTAAAGCGAATCGCCATTCCAGATGCAGTCGAAAGAATAATATCGTCGCCAGCTTTGCAAACAGCGACATCAATCAATTCGTCGTCTTCACGCAACTTGATCGCGATAATGCCGCCTTTGCGTGGCCGACCATACTTACTTAGCTCTGTCTTTTTCACCAATCCATTCTTGGTCGCCATAATCATGAAGTGATCTTCGGCAGAGAAATCACGGATCGCGCGACAGTCAGCAATTTTTTCTTCATCGCTTAATTGCAACAAATTAACAATCGCGCGTCCACGACTTTCGCGGCTCAGCTGCGGCAACTCATGAACCTTACGCCAGCGAACCTGCCCTTGGTTTGAAAAGAACAACAGGAAATCGTGAGTGCTGGCGGCGAACACGTGTTCGATTGGATCCTCGTCTTCGCTCTTGGCACCCTTGATGCCTTTGCCACCGCGTCGCTGAGCACGATAGGTGCTGACGGGCGTACGCTTGATGTAACCACGATGGCTGATCGAAACGACCATGTTTTCTTCCTCGATCAAATCTTCCATGTCGATTGATCGTACTTCCAGGTCCGAAAGGACCGTGCGTCGAGCGTTGGCGTGCTTGCGCTGAATTTCCTCGAGGTCTTCGCGTATAATATTTCGAATATTCTTTTCGTCGGAGAGGATTTCGACGTATTCCTTGATCTCGTCCAACAGCTTCTGATGCTGTCCGCTCAGCTTTTCCTGCTCGAGATTGACCAACTGGCCCAGCGTCATTCTCAAAATCGCATCGGCCTGAACGCCGGTAAGATGATAAACGTCCGATTCACCGCGTTCGTCTTTGAATACACCATAACCTTCTTCGCCCAAAGCTCGCTGCAACATTGCGGCCGGGCATTCAATCCCCATCAGCCCCGTTTTTGCTTCTTCCTGACTTTTGGAATTTCGAATGATCTTGATGATTTGATCAATATCAGCCAGCGCCAACAACAAACCTTCGATGGTGTGCTTTTGCTTACGAGCACGCGTCAGCAAAAACTGTGTACGCCGGCGAATAACACTGACCCGGTGCCGCAAGAATTCGGAAAGCAGCTGTTTAATATTCAGCTCGCGCGGCTTGCCATCGACAAGCGCCATGAAGTTCATTGAGAACGTTGTTTGCAGCGGCGAGTATTGGTACAGCTGGTTTAAAACCACTTCCGGATCCGCATCGCTGCGCAAATCAATGTGTAATTTAACGGGTTCTTTCAGATCACTCAGATCTTTGATCCCGCTAATGCCTTTGACTTTGTCGCCTTTGACCAAACCAGCAATTTTCTCAACGACATTGTCACGCGTCTGCTGGTACGGCAATTCAGATACAATGATCCGATATCTGTTTTTCTTGTACTCTTCAATTGAACATTGCGCGCGAATAACTATCGTGCTGCGGCCCGTATGATACGCACGTCGAATACCGCTGCGCCCACAGATCGTTCCGCCGGTCGGAAAATCCGGACCAGGCAAGGCAGTCATGATCTCTTCGATCCCCGTCTCAGGGTTGTCAATCAACATGACCAGAGCGTCACAAACTTCACCAAGATTATGAGGTGGCAACGAAGTCGCCATACTCACCGCGATACCACTGGACCCATTGACCAGCAAGTTTGGAAATTTACTTGGCAGAACCGTCGGCTCCAACCGACGCTCATCGTAAGTCGGAACGTAATCGACGGTGTCAAACTTCAAATCGTCCAGCATCAAACTGGCGACTGCTGACATTCTGGCTTCTGTGTATCGCATCGCAGCGGCAGGCAAACCGGCGATCGAACCGAAGTTACCCTGCTTATCGACAAGCGTATGACGCATGTTCCATTCCTGGGCCATGCGAACCAGCGTCGGATACACAATCGCTTCACCATGCGGGTGATAGTTACCGCTGGTATCGCCAGAAATCTTCGCACACTTCACTCGCGAAGCACCGGGCGTCAAATTCAAGTCATTCATGGCGACAAGAATTCGCCGCTGAGAAGGCTTCAGACCGTCACGCACATCAGGCAATGCACGCGAAACAATGACACTCATTGCATAAGTCAGATAGCTATCCTTCAGCTCATCTTCAATCGGAATTTCGACCCAATTTTCACTATTGTTAGTGTCTTTTTCTGCGCCATTTTCTTCTGGAAGATCGCTGGACAATCTAAAGCCTTTCGATTTCGCCAATCACCAAAAAAACCGGTCTGGCGGATCATTCAAAAATATGTATTTTTCTTCGGAAAAAACGGCAATTTCAGGCCGAATTCTATTTCAATTTCGAATCCAAAATTCTACCAAATTTACGCCTCATTCACAACGTGCCGAAGTGGATTTCAAGCCCTGAAAACCGTTCAAAAACGCGACACTTTTGCTTGCCCAACCGGTTCAATTTATCGCAGGATTTTCAGGCCCAAAAACAGCACAAACTTGACCGCCAGAATTTTGGCCCGACAATGCTGACTGAGTCGCTCAGATAATTCGCCATTCCCCTTTACGCTACATGCCAAATCATTTCTTTGAGTCCGAGTTCGAACGGAGCCTGCAAGATCGGCTGGACTTGGCTGATTCGGCCAAACCAACGCCGGGCTTCCAAACTCCCATCGCAACGTTAGCGATTCAAGAAAGAGCCCCCGATCAACGGAACCAAACTTCCATCGATGAAGCTGATTTCGACGTCGACCAAACGCGGCAGCATTTCGTCAAAACTCCTCATGGCAATTTCTGGATCGTCGGAAATGCGATCCTGTGTGAATGCCCTGACTGCCAGGCACCCATGACTATTCGCAGTTGGTTGCGGCTTGCCGATTGCTGGCGCTGCGGGACGAGCACTCGGCTGACTCAAGAACAAGTTGAAGCGATCGAATTGCTAAACGAAAACGTCGAAGCTGTAGTTGGTACTGCTATTGAAGCCAGACCAATGGCTGCACCCACGCCCAAACCACCGCTCTCAGAATCTACAACGACTGAACCAAACCGTTTTCCCTCTCCTGGTCCGATCACGGAATTGGACGAACTTACTCGAGAACGCACAACCTCACGCGTGATGAGACGAGGACTGGCAGGAATACCTGCCTGGTTGATCAGCTTTCTGTTGCATTTACTTTTAGTTCTATTGTTGGCACTGTTTGTGTTTAGCCACACGTCACACCCTCCAACAATCACGCTTTCTTCATTTCTCAGCCCCGACCATTCGCTCGGAGGCGAAGTACGCATCGAAAACCCGATTCACGAGATTGTTGATGACTTGCCAATGGCGGCCGATATGGATATCGATCGAGAAGAGTTACGCGACGTTATTCAAAAAGCTCAAGCCGACGCGCGGGAATTACTGGCCGACAACGCACCAATCTCCCCTCTGCCGGATCTAGATGAAGTTCGCGAAAACGTCACCACTCAACCGGATCAGCTGATGTCTTTCGCGGCACGCGATCCTCGAGTTCGAACAGAAATCGTCAAAAAGGAAGGCGGTACCACGCTGACAGAAGCTGCCGTCGCCCGCGGGTTGCGTTGGTTGGCACAAGTTCAAAACTATGATGGCAGCTGGAGCCTGGCCGACTACAAAAGCAGCCACAAACGCGACAACAAGGGTGATGCCGCGGCAACTTCTCTGGCTTTGCTTCCATTTTTGGGAGCCGGTCAAACGCACGAGTACGGGATTTATCGACGTGTCGTTTCTCGAGGGCTGACATGGTTGATCGAAAATCAAAAATCGGACGGAGACCTTCGCATCAATTTCCCCGGTCAGGCCGGAATGTACGCGCACGGACAAGCAACCATCGTATTGTGTGAAGCATTGGCCATGACCGGCGATCAACGCTTCAAGCTGCCTGCACAGAAGGCCGTCGAGTTTATTGAGAAGGCTCAACACGAGCGTGGTGGCTGGCGTTACAACCCCGGCCAACCGGGCGACACCAGCGTCCTGGGATGGCAGTTGATGGCACTACAAAGCGCTCGAGCAGGTAACCTTGGCATCAAGTTCGACCAATCGACTTTTGAGCTTGCTGACTATTTCCTGGATCAGGCCGTCGACCGTAAACGGCGAACACGCGGCAGTATGAAAAACATGCCGCTCGGATCACTCTACACCTATCGCCCCAAAGACGGCCGACCAACGCCAACCATGACCGCCGAAGCGATTCTATGCAGAATGTATCTTGGCTGGGAACGCAATGATCCACGTATCATCGAAGCGGTTCGCTGGCTGATCGAAGACAACCTTCCCACAGCCAAGGAAAGGAACATTTACTATTGGTATTACGCCACTCAAGTAATGCATCACTTCGGAGGGCCAGCCTGGGAAGTCTGGAACAAACGAATGCGCGAGTTACTTGTTGCCGGTCAAACTCAAAAAGGCCGTCTCGCCGGAAGCTGGAGCCCGAGTGGTTTCCAATGGGGACGCCAAGGCGGAAGGATTTACGTAACCAGTCTTTCCGTTTGCACGCTTGAGGTCTATTACCGTCACCTGCCACTTTTCAAGCAGCTGGAACTGGACAATTCCCAGCCTATCTCTAAACGATAGCCGTCATCGGCTTATTAAAGTGTTGTTTGCTAAACAAGCAAAACAAACGCTCGAAATCACGCAGCGCATACGTCCCGACCTCAAAGCTGGGCAAGTGGTTGAAGTCGATGAAGCGGAAATATTTGATTACATCCACTACTTGCCAGACGGAACGCAAAAGGCAACGAAACCGGCAAGATATTTGCGAAACAGAAACAATAGTCGCAGCTGGGTTTCAAAAACGAAAACCTAACTTGCTACTCGACCTTGTTTCGTCGAATTGGTCTCACGCCAAATCTCGTGCTCGCCCGACAAATCGATCGGATCTTCGTAATTCGGAGAAATGTAAATCAGTTCGTGTCGCAATTGCTGATCTCGATGCTGATCATCGATTACCGCCGACAACTCGAACTCCAGTTCCGGATCAAACTCATCGGTATCAATCGCAATCCCGGATGCCGGGGTAATGTAGGCCGTGGCAAGCGGTCGGCTGGCTACGACTGGCGCTGAAGTCATCGCGGGGACTGGCATTACCTGCGGCCTTCCACGTCCATTGTATTCTTGAGGAATGGCATCCGATTCGACAACGTCTTTGTGGTTTGGCAACACTTTTACATTCACATCGAGTGTATGAAACAAGTCTCGCATGTGTTCGTGGCAAGTAAACATCAGCAACTGATAGCCGTTTCGCGAGAAATCGACCAACAGTTCCGCCGCCGCCCGCGCACGCTTTGAATCAAAGTTCACCAGAATATCATCCATTACCATCGGCAACACTGCACCACGCCGGGCGTAGGCACCGATCAATGCCAATCGCAAACTCAAATACACCGCCTCTCGCGTGCCACGACTGAGCTTATCCACGGTAATGGTTTCATCATTCTTGTTGTCGACCAGCAACTCCTCACCAATCAACCGCGTCCAAATTCGCGTGTAATGCCCGTCCGTTAAACGCTCCAGGTAACCAGACGCTTCTTGCAATGTCTCCGGTTGACGCTTGGATTCGTATTTCTCTCGAATGGATTCCAGCATCTGTGAGCTGGCCGCCAGAACCTGCCATTGTTTTTTGCTCCTTGAGATTTCGGTTTCAATCGAATTCAGTTCTAAACGCGCTTCATCCAGCCGCGAATCTTCGCCCAGCATTTTTACTTCCTGTAAAAATTCGCCACGTTGCTGATGCAATCGCGTTTGCTGCTCTTTCATTTCCTCGATCTGGCTTTGAGTCGCTTCCCATCGTTTCTCTAAACCGGCAAAGCCATACGCTTCCAAGTGCTCCGAAATGTCATCTTCGACGAAATTGTTACCAAGTGCCGCTGCAATCTGCTCAGTCAAATTCGTCCGCTTTTCGATTAGCTTGGTTCGCTGTTTGTGCTTAACCTCAAATTGACGGTACTGCTCTTCCGTATCCGCACCAACCGCTGCAAGTAACCGTCGCTTTTGTCCCAGCAATCGATCATATTCACGCTTGCACTTGGACAATTTCGAACGCAGATTCTTGTACTTGGTCGCGAATTCTTTGCGAGAATTAACCAGCGTTCGTTGCTCACCCAACTGAGTCGTCAACTGCTTCAGTCGTTTCAGGATATCACTGGAAGTAAACTTCAATCCACAATCATGGAACAGTCCATCGACTCGATTTCGTAGCGTATCGAGTTCCTTGTTGCGATCTGCCAATTCTGCTTTGTATTGATCGAGCTTGAAGTTAGAGATGCCAATGCGATGCGAACGCTGCGAAATTTCTTTCAATTGAAGTGGCTGTAATGCTTCGGGCAAACCCGCCGTTCTCAGTGCGGCTCGCCAATTCTCGCTCGCCAATTCAACCTCGCGTTCCTGATTCGCAGTTCGGCGTCGCAAATCCTCCAGTGACGATTGCGAACTCTGGTATCGATTCTCCAGCGGCACCAATTCTTCCATTTGTGCCAGCTTCGATTCCGCATCCTTTAGCTCCAATTCCCACTGAACAATCGAATCCGGAAGCTGCCGTTCGATATCATCACGCTCCGAAATCCCACGCTTAAGTTGCTGACGAATAACATCCATCTGATGCCGAAAATCGTCCAGTTCGTCTCGAGCAACTTTCTCCCAGTGGTACTTCATGGCCATGGAAATGAAACCACAGATACCACCCATCAACATCAACATGACGCCAAGCTGTGCGGCTTGTGCATTCAATTCCGTGGTTCGCAACAAGCCAAAACCAAGGAATACGATTCCGGCGATGAAAACAATTCCAACGATGCCGAGCTTACCGACCGGCAAGACTTGCTCATTCACAATTTCGTCAATATCGCGTTCCAAGCCATGCCGTGAACTTTGCAACTTGGTTATCTTTTCGTCCAATTCAATTCGACGGCGCAATCGATTGACGTAGCGATTGGTATCATCCAGCGAATCGCCACCACGCTTGTCCAAATTGACTCTCAGTCTGTCGTGCTGTTGGCCAATTTCGAATTCAGACTTTTCGATTTCGCCTTTCAACTTCTTCAGTCGATCCTGCTGTTCGATCAGTTTCTTGGCGGTGGTCTTAAGCGTCGAAAAGCCTCGATTCCCCAGATCGCGCACGTCTTTAGTACGAATCTTAAGCTGAGTGCCCAGCCCATCGACTTCGCCGAGCAAGCTGTTTTCGATGCCATTAATGTCCTCAGACAATTTGCTGGCCTGGCGTTGCAGCGATTCAACCCAAGGCGAATGTTCCGAGAGCGCATCAATACTTGCTTTTTGTGCCCACAATCGCCGATTGATCGGCAATCCCATTGCCTCCTGCTTAATCTTTTTCCGCTGCTCAAGAATTTGATCACGCCGCTCTTTTTGAGTCACAATTTTGGCGTTAATCGAATCGAGCTGTTTGACGTTGATATCTCGTGGATCCGGCAATTTTCCGAAAGTGCGAATCTGTTCATGCAAAACCGTTCGAGATTTCCAGCGATCACTAATTTGCATGGAAACTTCCAACAACCGCGCTTCACGACCAGCATCGGCCAGCTTTTCAGTGATCTCTTCAAGTTCGTTGGAAATATCATTGGTTTGAGCGGCAATTTTTGACCAGCGTTTGCTGCGTCCCAACAACTCTTCGATTTCACGCATCAATTTGTGTTTGCGTGTCGTCAGTTCCGTCAATCGGGATTGCGCCTCTTCGTCACCGCCCCAGATATTCTCTCGCCGGTTTCTCAAGTCACGCATCACGTCAACAAGCGACACACGATCCAAGCCGCTGGTCAACTTATACAGCATGTCCGACGCATCAGTGCTATTGAGCGCGTTAAGCTCTTGAATTTCGCGCAATCCAATCGCGAACACATTGTTGAATATGGACTCGTCGATTTCGCTCAGCACACTGCCAAGTTTCGCGCGACCATGCACCGAGCCATCATTCGTGTCGGTAACCGTTAAATCACCGTCGTTGTCATTGATGCGATTAGGATCAACGTGTCTTTGAATTTCAAAATCGCCCATCGAGGTGACGATTTCCGCCATCCCGCCAGCCAATCCACCATAGACCGGTGGAGTATATTTTTCACGTCGATCCGAACAAAATCCGAACATCATGCTGCGGATAAATTGCATCAACGTAGTCTTACCAGCCTCATTCTGGCCGTAAAACACTGTCACATTTTCGCTAAGCGATTCGATTTTGAGTCCTTTCCAGACTCCAAAACCGTCAACTTGTAAATCGGTAATTCTCACCGCGGCCACTCCTTGTCGCAGTTACTTCTGTATTTAACTATTAATCTGCAATCTTCTCGCCAACTAAATTGCCGACGTCTTTGTCCATGCCCAGATATTCCACGCCCAATAGCGCGGCCTGTCGCAATGTCGAATTACGGCGATCGCCTGAGATTCTCGCAACGCCCGACAATTCATTTTCGACAGCCACAGGAATATATTCATGCAAAGACAAATTCAACGATTCATCACTCTGGTACCGACCAATCGATCGTAAATATTCACCCAGAATCGTATCTTCTTCGTACCATGAAGTCGGCAATGTTGAAGGCGGATCGATCCTGACTTGTGTACTCCACAAGCCCGTTTCCCCGCGTCCGAACTCATCCCGCAACCAATCCAGCAATTGTTCAACGTTTTCTCGTCGACGCAGCGCGGGATTGAAATCGCCAGTCGTCGTAAAGTTCCAGTCAACCAGCAAAGATTGATCGCTGTTGTCACTAACAAGCTTCAATGCCCGTTCAGCCAACATGTTCTTCAAATCAGTATCGTTAATCGATTCGTGTATGGAAACTTTTTGAGGCAGCCAACGCACAGCGTCCGTTTCAACCGATTGAACTCGCAATTTTCCATTGGTGTCAACGCGACAGACAAAGCAACCGAAGCTGCCCGATTCACGGGGGTTCCTGCCTTGAGGTGTTCCTGGATAAGCAACGATCGAACCGGGTTTCTCTAGTTTGGTCGATTTGTGACGGCCGCCGAATGCCCAATACCTGATCTCGTCATACGGCATCGTGTTGCTGTCGAATTCACCGTGTGCAAGTCCGATCGAAAATCCGTCGTCCGAATCCGTAATGAAATCTACGGCCGAGTTTCGTTTTTCGTCATAGCCAATGCCGTAAATACTCGCGATCGTTGTGCCGTTGCGTCGATGACTGACGTCTTCCAAAACCGAAGTTGAAAATGTGACCACGTTGTCTGGTAACTCGATGCTGGTTGGCCAACGATCGATCGGATCAACGCTGCCGCTGCACCAGTAAACTTCGATGCCCTTGTCAGCCAATCTTTCAAACTGACTCAGCATAAACGCGGCCGGACGTGGGCCGCTGCAGGAAAGATCAAACAAGTCGCCGGACAATAAAACAAAGTCCACACGATCGCTGATTGCCAAATCAAAAACTTTTCGGGCAGAATCATAGGGTGCGTTGGCCAACACACTCTTCATATGGATCGGCAATTCAGCCAAACCGCGAATTGGGCGGTCCAAATGAAAATCGGATGCATGTATAAACTTGAAAGCCTGTGCCATAGGAGCCCTCCTTGCGCCTAAAGTATCGTTGTTGGCGTGGCTGGTGACCGCTGCATAATGCTTGCGGCTGTTCAGTAATTTGCACAGTTTATCCCAACGACATAACGCCTCCTATATCAATCCATGCTCACGTCAAGGTCTGGAGCGTTGGCCAATCGAACCCAATAATCGCTTGTTTGCAGTAGACGTTTAACACACGTGCAGCCACAATCTTCTGCGAATGCTAGCAACTTGAAAGATACTTCATGGACTCACGTTACATATTTACGGTCTGCCAAAACGGGGCTGAAGCCGTTTGCAAAAACGAGATCATGGAAAATCATCCAGGACTCAAGTTTGCATTCTCGCGCCCGGGCTTTGTGACTTTCAAATGCGATTCCGATGCGTTGCCGGAAAAATTCATTTTGAAATCGACTTTCGCTCGGACCTATGGCTGGTCATTGGGCAACACCAAAACAGACGCTCTCTCAGAACACATTCAACAAATCCTCAGTTACAAACAATCAACATCCGCCAAACATCTGCACGTTTGGCAACGGGATACCAAGATCCCCGGCACATCTGGATTCGAGCCCGGCCAATCCGTGCTGGCCGACCAAACCGCGCCACTCATTGCAAAATCCATTGAAGAAAAAACCTCAACGGCAATCATCGCCAATCGCCATGCCCAAGCGGAAGACCTGATTCTGGATGTTGTCATGGTCGAGCCGGACTATTGGTTTGTCGGCTATCACTATGCCCAAACCAAACCGCAACGATGGCCAGGGGGAACCCCCACACTTTCCTGCGAAGAAGCTCCAGTAAGCCGGGCGTACTTCAAGTTACAAGAAGCGTTGCTTTGGTCGGGCATCCATATCCAAGCCGATGATGTTTGCGCGGAAATTGGCAGCTGCCCCGGAGGCGCGTGCCAGTTGTTACTTGAAAAAGGCGCACAGGTATTCGCAGTCGATCCCGCCGAAATGGATAAGGAATTATTGAAAAACGAAAAGCTGACGCACATGCGTTGTCGCGGCAAAGAAATCCGCAAGAAGGATTTCAAAGAAGTAAAATGGCTGTTTACCGATGTCAACGTCGCTCCGCAATACACGCTGGACATCGTCAGCGACATCTTAACCAACCAGCACGTCAATAAAATTCACGGGATGATCCTGACGTTGAAGCTTTCGGATTTGCAATTAGCTGGAGAGATTCCGAAATGGATTGCAGCCATTAAGCAACTCGGATTTCAAGTTGTCAAAACACGTCAACTTGCGTTCAACCGTCGAGAGATATGTTTGATGGCGGTTAAAGATCGTTTCGCGTTACGATCCAGCCGCCGAAAGTAAGTGGCATACGACCACCACGGCACGTTACCCGGTTTCTTTTCCCACGCGCTTCAGATACCTCAACAACCTTTTCGTGTCGGGCATTCTGTCTTCTTTGTCAATTTCAAGGCACTTGTGAACCGCTTCAACCAGAAACTCATTCAAGTCCGGACGGTATTGGCGAATATCAGTTGCCCGACGCTGATCATGATTTAGAGCACCAACGCCCGTCGTGTCAGTCGAGCCCCATGGATGCTCAAACGTCAACATCCGATACATCGTCACGCCAAATGAAAACAAATCCAGCCGTTGATCCGTCGGACGACGGCGCACGACTTCCGGTGCCATATATTGCGGTGTCCCTGTTCGATTTCCCGGACGGCAAAACTCTTCCTTATTTGGAACCGTCAATCCAAAGTCAATCAATTTGATGTTATCGAGTGTCTTGCTGCAGATATAGTTCCGCGGACAAATGTCGCGATGGATGTAACCCGCCTCATGAACGGCGTGCAAGGCTTGCGCCATTTTGATAATTAGATTAATTCGATTGGGGGCAAGATCCTTCTCATTCTTGTTCTTGATCAGAACGTTCATGCCGGGACCGCCAACCAATTCCATTAAAATGTATTCCTGACCAGTCGTTGTGAATCCGAATTCATAGGTCTTGGCGATCAGCGGGTGTTCAAGTTCAGTTCCAATCTCACCTTCGGTCGGAGCATTCAATCCTTTAAATCGATCGCGAAAGTGCTTGGTCTTTTCTTCATCGAGCAGCTTGATCCCGAAAACCTCACCGGTTTGATTATCCTTGGCCACATGAAACTTTGACATCGTTCCATTGAATGCATGCCGGTCCAGGCTGAATCGTTTAGAGATATCCAGGCGTGTGTTGCCTTTGAGTACCCCTTTAAATTTGTCAAGAATTCCCATCAGGTGATAAGCAAGTAATTTCAGGCAGGAGACGATCGCAAATTGAATTATACCAGTGCCTTCAAGAGCACATTGCTATTATGCGATAAATGCCTCAAATCGCCATCGACGACTGCAATGGGCACCGCAAAATTGCGAACTTTTCAAGAAAATGGACCGTTTTGCCGGAACAACCGTTGCTCGACATTTCGTATATCCGTGCTGGCGTGGAATTTGAAAAATCAAAATTTTCTGGCAATGCAGATCGCTGGGACCTGATGTGTCATCGACCTTGCGAATAATCCTATAGAAAGGTGAGTGCGATCGGCACTCAAACAAGGGAATAACCAGGGCAATACGATGAACAAGATGATCCGCAAAGCAATGCAATCTCCAGAAAATTTTGTGCTTGAGCTTAGCTATCAGGATAACAAAGGACGGACAACCCGCCGAACCATCAGCCCTATTCGCTTTGTTGACCCTACTCGGATTTTAGCGTTGTGTTTGTGCAGAGAAGAGTGCAGGAACTTCTGCCTGACACGCTGCACAAACATTTCGCTCAAACCCGCCCACGAAGTTCTCATGCCAGTGCCAATGGGATAATCAAAAACGAAGTTGAATACGAATCCGAAATCTGGCACATGCAACTGATTTAAGATTCACCAGGAAATTTCAGACTCGCCACACGCTTCGTGCCGCAATGATTTCACTTGCCGCAATAGTCAATCGTACGCGCGATTTCAGTCTTCAACTTGTCGCGTGTAACGATGCGGTCGATAAATCCATGCTTCAGCAAAAACTCACTCGTTTGAAATCCTTCTGGCAATTCAATTCGAATGGTAGCTTTAATCGTTCTCGGGCCCGCAAAACCAATCAAAGCTTTTGGCTCCGCGAAAACCACATCACCCAGTGAAGCAAAACTGGCCGCGACACCACCCATCGTTGGATTGGTAAGGACTGAAATAAACAGCCCGCCAGCATTATCGTAATTGGCAAGTGCAGCAGAAACTTTGGCCATTTGCATCAGTGAAAGAATGCCTTCGTGCATCCGGGCGCCACCGCCCGATCCGCTGATAATGATCAGCGGCAAATTCTGTTCGGTAGCTCTTTCAATCATTCGCGTCAATCGCTCACCGACGACCGAACCCATGCTGCCCATAATGAATCGCGAATCGGTAATCCCGATCGCGACACGACGCGCACGAATCATTCCGGTTCCGGTAATCGCAGCGTCTGACAAGCCAGTCTTTTTTTGCTCGGATTTCAATCGATCCACATAAGCGCGGCTATCTTTGAATTCAAGCGGATCGGTAGGCTGAATATTTGCATCCCATTCTTCAAACGTGCCTTCGTCCAACACTTGCGCAATTCGTTCGTTGCCCGAAACGTACATGTGATAGTCGCATTCCGGGCATACGTTAAATCGTTTTTCCGCTTCCTTGCGGAAGATAGCGGCTTTGCAACCCGGGCACTTGATCCAAGTGCCTTCAGGAATACCCCGCTTCTTTTTTTGGTCGGTCAATGGTTGGACTTGCGCCATCTTCTGATTTTTAGAATTCAAATTGCAGTTGGCCAAACTAGGAAACGCTGAAGCAGAAATTTTCTCACAAACACGCTATTCTTGCCAACGTCTTTTGTGACAGCTATTCCCAAATTGACGGAAAAACGAGACTTCATTCACAGCCAGCCTTATTCCGCTGGCAAATCGTGCCCCATTTTTTCGCGTTTGGTCGCCAGATAGTCCGCGTTGTATTGGTTAATTGGTGGAAGAATAGGCACTTGATCAATGACTTCCAGATCAAATCCACGAAGATTAAAGGCTTCTGTTTTCTTTGGATTGTTAGTCAGCAACCGGATTTGATTGAGCTCCAAATCTTTCAGTATTTGAATCCCAACGCCGTAGTCACGCATATCTGACTTAAACCCCAGGGCATGATTGGCTTCAACCGTATCCATGCCTTGATCCTGAAGAGCGTACGCTTTGATCTTTTCAGCCAACCCGATTCCGCGCCCTTCTTGTGGCAAGTAAACGACAACACCGTTGCGCTCATTGGCCACCATCTTCAATGCCAATTCAAGTTGGTCTCCACAATCGCAACGCAGTGAATTCAACAGGTCGCCAGTAAAACAACTGCTGTGCATCCGCACAAGCGGTGCCAGTTTCTGCTTGGCTGGCTCACCCATCACCAAGGCAATGGGTTGCTGAGTCTCGTACTTTACATCGTACGCGATAATCTTGAAGTGTCCGTACTTGGTTGGCAATTCAGCTTCCGCGATTCGACTGACCAGTTTCTCACTTAGCCGCCGATACGCGATCAGCTCTTCGATCGTAATGATCGGCAATCCTTTTTGTTCCGCTATTTCGAAAAGCTCATCGCGAGTGGCGCGGTTACCGTCTTCGCTAAGCACTTCACACAGCACCCCGGCCGGTGCCAATCCAGCCATCCGAGCAAGATCAACCGCGGCTTCGGTATGCCCCGATCGCCGCAGCACACCTCCTTCTTTTGCCAACAGCATGTGCACGTGTCCCGGACGCTGAAAATTTTCAGGCTTGCTGTTCTGATCGGCAACCGCACGCACACATTTCGCCCGCTCCTCGGCCGTAATCCCGGTTTGTGCACTGATGTGGTCGATCGGAGTCAAAAAAGCGGTCTGCAAATTTGCTGTGTTATTTTCAACCAGTGGGCGTAAATTCAGCCGCTCCGCCGTTTCCGGCAGTACAGGCATGCAAAAATCACCACGTCCGCTCATCAGCAGATTTATGGTCTCGGTAGTCGCTTTTTCCGCCGCACAAATATAATCCCCTTCGTTTTCACGATCCTCATCGTCCATTACGATAACGACGCCGCCGCTGCGAATCTGTTTTACTGCTTCGGGAATGCTGGAGAAGGACATAGCCTGCCTGTGAGGATGATTTTTGCCGTTTGAGAGAAAGTCGCTATTATAAATTCGGCTGCAAATTAAATAAGATTCAAAATACGGCCACGACCCATTTTCTATTTCGATTACCGAAACTTTAAGTCCTAGGCAACATTTTGCTCTCACAATCATCCAGCAACTGGCTATTCACCATCGCCCTCGCAGTTCTGGCAGGTCAAATGACGTTTGCTTCAGAGCCAATTTTGGTCACTGACGATCAAACCGCCCAACAAGCGCAAGTAAAAAGCGGGTCCGAAACCCAATCCGAGTCAGTGGATTCACCAGACTCCGCAACCAATCGCGAATACGAATACAAAAAATTCACCAATATCCGCTACGTAAAAACTGACAATTACTCGCTGCTCTGCGACATCTACCAACCAGAAGGCAATGGACCGTTCCCAGCGGTACTGGCCATTCATGGTGGCGCCTGGCGTCACGGGTCGAAACTGCAAATGCTTCGGCATGCCTGGAAAATGGCCAGTGCCGGCTACGTCGTTGTCGCGATTAATTATCGCCACGCCCCACAATACAAATTCCCCGCTCAGGTCCACGACTCAAAAATGGCTGTCCGATGGATGCGACAAAAGAAAGACAAACTCAAAATCAATCCCGATCAGATCGCCGTGTTTGGCTATTCGGCTGGCGGACACTTGAGTGCAATGCTGGGCACCACCGATTCTAAAGACAATCTTGAAGGGACTATCCCGGAAGAATTGAAACCACATTCCAGTCGCGTAGGTTGTGTAGTCGTCGGTGGAGGTCCGTGTGAATTTTCCTGGATCAAGAGTAACGCTTTGAAGGATTGGCTGGGCGACAACCAGACCGACAATCCGGAAATCTATCTTAAAGCCGCGCCGGTATCGTATGCGACCGCCGACGATCCTCCCTTTCTTTTCTTTCATGGCTCAGATGACAAGGTGGTTCCGCCTGCATCCTCAGAAAAATTGCATCAACGTTTGTTGGCCGTGGGAGCCAGCAGCTCGTATCGAAGCGTCGAAAATAAAGGCCATTTTGCGACATTCAGCGATACGACATGGATGGACGAAGCAATAAAATTCATGGACGAATCGCTCAATCGCAAACACCATGACTGATCCTGCCAAACCATCTCGCCAAAACGCGTTGGCCCGCGAAGAGTACATCGAACAAGCCTACCTGTACCGTGGTCTATCGAGTCGATTGAAGTCAGCCGAACCTATCCAGGAACTTATGCTGCATCTTCGAGAAGAGATTCTCGCCACCACCAATCTGCCCCACGCCATTGACTACTTGCTGGCGGAATTGAATCACGTTGGAACAATGTCTTCAGCGATGGGAAAGATGCCGCATTACTTTACGCCATTTCAAACTTATCTGGTTTCCGAAGCGGAAAACGAACGCGGCCGGTTCGATATGCACTTGGCACTGATCATCCTGCAACACGAAGCTAAGCTACGGGCAGAACCCGTCGGGCCGGTCACCTTGTTTCTGTTCCAATTCGAATCGATTTGCCGCAACCGACTAAACTACGATCGAGGACTCGAAGCGATGGCGAACGATCCGGTTTTTGATGATCTATGGGGGCAGTGGATTCTGGACGTTCGACATAAGATTGGAATCGTTGACATTGCAGACCTTGTCTACGTCCACAGCGAACATTATCAGAATCGCAACTCACATCTCGCACCCCAGGAACAAGCGGACCAGGGGCCGTTTCTGTTCGGCGTCAAAGAAGGACGCATCGCACTGGCCAATCGCAACAAAGAGAATTTATATTTCTTCGCTGCACTGCAAAGACAATTGTCCTATCCAGCGGCACCCAAACCTGTACGTAAAGATCCCAACGAAGACCTGTTGCCTAAAATGAAACGCTCATTGGAACGTCTGGAATTGCGAATAAAGTTACTTGAAGACGAACAGCGTGATAAAGGAATTGACCTTAGCCAATTTTACGATCAGCAATCTGAGTGAAACATTGGCGACCCGTTTTCCAACCTTTGTCAATACGTGAATTTCCCAAGTTGACGCATACGCTATTGCCGGAATATTCGACATTAATCGCTCTACCCCAACGACTTCGGGAAAGTTCAACAATTGGCCTAGCAGCAACCTCCTTGCCCGCTAGAATCTCTGAGTTTGAATCAGCGGGGTTCAGAATATTTGCTCCTTAATAAATAAAATCCATGTCACGATTGGATTGTCTTCAGCAAATCAAAAATTCAAAGCCATCGATTTTTCCATCGATGCTGCTTTGCGATTTCACCAATCTCGAAAGTGAAATCCGCAAACTTGAAGCAGCAGGTTTTGAATCGTTGCATCTTGATGTAATGGACGGCGTATTCGTTCCGAACATTACTTACGGCATGACGATCGTAAAAGCGGTTCGCCAATGCACCGATCTGATTGTCGATGTACATCTGATGATCGTAGAACCAGAAAAATACTTGCAGGCATTCAAGGACTCAGGAGCTGACATCATCACCATACATGCCGAAGCGACCGACGACGCATGTGGCCTGCTGAAACAAATTCGTGAACTCGACGCCGTTGCTGGAATTGCCATCAATCCCGGTACACCCGTATCCGCAATCGAAGATTGTCTGGAATTTGCTGACCTGGTTTTACCGATGAGCGTAGAACCTGGATTCGGCGGCCAATCGTTCAATGAAGACGTGCTGTCAAAATTCAAACAGATTCGCAAACTGGCTCCTGAAGTTTTGCTGCAGATCGATGGTGGCATCAATGCCACAACCATCGAAATGGCTCGTCAGGCCGGAG
Organism: uncultured Pirellulaceae bacterium; assembly: GCA_964405425.1. Classification (GTDB taxonomy): domain Bacteria; phylum Planctomycetota; class Planctomycetia; order Pirellulales; family Pirellulaceae; genus Mariniblastus. The sequence continues at coordinate 104,311 of CAYONX010000008.1, forward strand.
TCGAATTGTTTGTCGCCGGTTCAGCCATTTTTAAAACCGAAGATTACGAAGCGACGCGAAACGAATTGCGGAAGTTAATGGGAGGTGTCAATGAGCCAATTTGAGGCAACCGATGGCCTTCGCATTATTGTGGTTCGCCCCGGCCAAACGGAATTGGATGAACAAGGCAGAATCACTGGCAGTTTAGACGTCCCGCTCAGCGAGCTGGGACAAAAACAAATCAGTGACCTGTCAACAGAATTCACCGACCTCGATCTTTCCAAGATTGTTTGTGGCCCTGGCTCTGCATCACTACAGACCGCAGAAATCCTTGCCCGTGACAAAAGTGTCAAAATCAAGATTGAAGAAGAGTTGCGTAATTTTGATTGCGGACTTTGGCACGGCATGCGGATTGAAGAACTTAGGGAAAACCAGCCAAAGCTATTCAAACTATGGCAGGAACAGCCTCAAACCGTGCAACCGCCGGATGGTGATTCGCTGGACGATGCGTTTTCACGTGTCGAAAAGATCGTCCGCAAGTTGACCAAAAAACCAAAAACCCAATCCATCATCATTGTCGCCGCTGAACCGATCGCCTGCATGCTACGCAGCGTGCTTGAAAGCGAAGACGTCAGTAAATACTGGACCGTCGAATCCAATTGCGGCAGCTGGTTCGAAGTCGTCAAGCGCTTGCAAGCCGTTTAGCAGCCAGACTTCGCAATAGCTGTCCATCCCATTGTAATTCTTGTTGGATGACAAAACGCAACGACAGTGCTGCAGATTTTGATTCGACGGAAACCAAAACGAAGCTGCGATAACCCAACGTTGGCGGATGGAGCTGAATGACTGCAAACGATTCCTGGCTTTCGCCTCTTAGCATTCGCCTTTTAGAATCCAGTTCTCTTCGAAATTCTCACCCAACCAAATGTCAGCAACTTCCAAAGTCTCTTCGTCGTGATTCGTTTTGATCAGGTCGAATCGATCTTCGTTTCGCTGTTTGGCCATTCGCATGTACAACATACCCGTTTTCAATTCCTGCTCTTTTTCTGGTTCAGGAATCGTCCCGTTTACCAGTAAAGCTGTCAGCCGCGAATAAACACAACTGTACATGAACAACTCAGTAGCGATGTCACCAATCCGAGCCTGTAAGAATTGACGCTGGATGATTTGTTCTCGATTGGCAGCCAGTGCTGTTTCGCAAGCCAAAAAGAATCGGCTAATTTGCTTCGACAACGTTCTCGCATAAAACCGCAGATGTTCGTGCTTGACCGGGACGTCTGGTGAGCTTGGAATAAATTTAAAAATGTTAGTCACGTTCTTCAGCGGATTAGCCAACATGCCTTGCATTTCCACGCCCAGATGCCGCAAACCAACGGCCGCGACAAAGCAACGCAAAACGTCGTTGGCACCTTCGCCGATCAGATTCAACCGGGCATCTCGCATCATTCGCTCAAACGGTTGATCCGTAAAAAAGCCCGCTCCGCCCCAGATCTGTAAACAATCGTTGGTGATCCGCCAAAGCTGATCGCTGGCGAAAACTTTTATCATCGCCGTTTCGACCATATAGTCTTCGGCACCACTGTCGATCAGCGCCGCAGTGTGATAGGTCGCACTTTCCATCGCAAATGTGTCCGCAGCAGCTGCAGCAATCTTTTCTTTGACCAATTCAAATTCGCCCAGCGTCTGACCAAACTGCCGTCGTGTATTGGCTCGATGCACCATCCGCTCAAGACAGAATTTTGCGGCTCCGGTACAACAGGCACCAAACGTCGTTCGGCCATAATCAAGAACCGTCAACGCAACTCGCAATCCCTTTCCAACGGGACCTAAGACATTTTCGTTGGGAACGTAAACGTCATTCAATTCGAAACGGCCAGTCGCGGTCCCACGAATCCCACATTTCTCCATCCGCTCGTCCAGCACTTTGAATCCACGCATATCTGGGGTGACCAGAAACGCTGTGATCTTTCCATCAGGATCAGAAACATCCGGTGTTCGAGCCATCACCGTCAAAACATCTGCAATACCACCGTTTGTAATCCAGCGCTTCGCACCGTTTAACTTGTAGCCCTTGCCATCTTCGGTTGGAGTCGCACGAGTGCGCACGTTGCCGGCGTCGCTGCCAGCTTCCACTTCCGTTAATGCGAAAGCAGCCAACTTCTCACCGGCAGCCAGCGGCTTCATCCATTGAGCTTTTTGTTCTTCGGTACCGAACAAATCAAGTGCTCGCAATCCGATGCTATGGTGAGCATTAACAAACACGCCCGTCGAAGCACAATGTCCCCCGATGACTTCCATCACGCGACAGTAATTTGTTTGCGACATCCCCTGACCGCCGTGCTCCGGGCTAATCGTCATTCCCAGCACGCCAACATCTGCCAATCCCTTCACGACGGAATCCGGAATTTTGGCTTCACGATCGATTGCAGCCGGATCGATACCCGTACTACAAAATTCCTTTACCTTGGCAACAACTTCATCACCACGCGCTTTCGCTTCAGACGGCAATTCATAGTACGGAATGATAGACTCACCGCGGAAGGTGCCGAAAAAGAGATCTTTAACAAACCCTTCTTTATCCGGTCCATCAAACAGCAACTCCTCGGCTTGCGCCATTTGTTTCTTTTGAATGTCAGTGAGCGTAGCGGACATGAATCCGAATCCTTATCTGTTTAAATCAGGGCATCCAGCCAAAAAATCGGTGTCCACTGTGGGAGCGATACCGTATCCTGAATGCCGGACACCCAGAACCATCACGAACTGAATTTGAAAAGCAACCAACGATGCCCAGCACTATCTAATTATGCGGAATTGAACCGTTTGTTCAACGCACCAAACGGTTGCCAATCCAATTGAATCAAACAAAACTGATTCCGCTTGTTTAACATTTGCCAGACCATTCTACGGAAAACGCACAGACCATTGGCCTGATGCTAAAACCGTGATAACTTACCCAAGTAAGTCCCTTGAATTGTGTGCCGTAGTGACCACAGTTGCATGGACAAATTCCATCAGTTGACTATTGGTCGATCGGAATCAATAGCACCACCAATTAGAAGAGAAAAATTCAATGCCACACTCGTACATTATCAGTGGAGTGCGAACCCCAATCGGTTCTTTCTTAAGTTCATTCAAATCCATGTCCGCAACGGACCTGGGCGGAGTCGCTGTTTCTGGCGCGATCGACAAAGCCGGCTGCAAGGCTGACCAGATCGATGAGGTCATTATGGGCAACGTCCTGGCCGCAGGTGTTGGACAAGCGCCTGCTCGACAAGCAGCCCTAAAAGCTGGCCTGCCACCAACCATCGCCGCCGTTACAGTAAATAAAGTCTGCGGCTCTGGCCTGAAAGCAGTCATGTTCGCCGATCAAGCGATTCGTTGCGGAGATGCGAACACGATTGTTGCTGGCGGCATGGAAAACATGTCGGCCGCGCCTCACCTTTCGTTTGCCGTTCGCGGAGGAATGAAACTTGGTGACGCTTCGTTAGTCGATGCAATGGTTCATGATGGACTGACTTGTTCGTTTGAGTCCTGCCACATGGGAATGCACGCTGAACATATCGCGAAAAAATTCAACGTTACTCGTGAAGACCAGGATCAATTCGCAGCCACCAGCCAACAACGAGCCGCAGCCGCGCAAAAGGACGGTATCTTCGCAGAAGAAATTGTCCCGGTTACCGTAAAGAGCCGCAAAGGCGACACCGTTGTCAGTGACGACGAAGGGGTCCGGGCAGACACGACAGCCGAAAGCCTTGCGGGTTTGAGGACCGTGTTCGATAAGGCCGGCACGGTTACCGCTGGCAACGCGTCCACGCTCAGCGACGGAGCGGCAGCGCTGGTTGTCGCCAGTGAGTCGGCCGCTGGTTCTACACCTTGGAAATACAAAATTCTTGCCAGTCATACCTCCGGAACCGAACCCAAAGATCTTTTCATCGCACCAGTACTGGCCGTCCAAGGAGCACTTGAAAAAGCTGGACTCAGCTCTGACGACATCGATTTGTTCGAAATCAATGAAGCGTTTGCCAGTCAAATGGTCGCCTGTGTCAAGGAACTAAAGCTCGACATGGACAAGGTCAACATTTATGGCGGCGGCATTTCATTGGGCCACCCGATCGGGGCCAGTGGTGCTCGCGTCCTGGTCACCTTGGTCCACGCGTTGCGGCGTACCGGAAAAAAACGTGGCGTCGCCAGCCTGTGCCTTGGCGGTGGAAACGCAGTCGCCATGGTCATTGAAGCTGCCTAGAAGACTCAAAACAGCCGTTACAAACAATTGAACACCGTTGTAAACAACTAAACAGCCCAGCCAGGCATTAACGGCTATTAAACATCAATCGATATAGCAACCTAACGCTCAAACATTCAATAAATCACGGATCTAAAATGGACTCACTTTTTGTCGACATCGCCAACTACGTTCACGATTACGAAATCGATAGCGAACTCGCTTACGACACGGCACGATGGTGTCTGATGGATTCGTTGGGCTGCGGTTTCCTCGCACTCCATTATCCGCAATGCCGAAAGATGCTTGGCCCGATCGTACCTGGCACACAATTCGCCGGTGGCTGTCGCGTTCCCGGTACCAACCTCGAACTCGATCCTGTCAAATCAGCGTTCGACATCGGAACCATCGTTCGCTGGCTCGATTTCAACGACACGTGGCTGGCTGCCGAATGGGGGCATCCATCGGACAACCTGGGTGCCATTCTAGCTTGTGCGGATTACCAAAGCCGTGTTAAAGGCGAATCGTTTACCGTTCGCGATATCCTGACCGCCATGATCAAGGCCCATGAAATCCAAGGCGTACTGGCACTCGAAAACTCATTCAACCAGGTCGGACTCGACCACGTTCTACTCGTTCGTGTCGCAAGCACCGCAGTCGCTGCCAAAATGCTCGGCGCAACTCGAGAACAAACCATGGGCGCTTTGTCACATGCCTGGATCGATGGCGGCGCATTGCGAACCTACCGCCACGCACCCAACACAGGCTCTCGCAAGAGCTGGGCTGCTGGTGACGCGACCAGTCGCGCCGTACGCCTTGCCTTGATTTCATTGACAGGAGAAATGGGTTACGAGACGGCTTTGTCGGCGCCCAAATGGGGATTCCAGGACGTATTGTTCGGCGGCGAAGAAGTAAACCTCGCCAAGCCTCTTGAATCGTACGTTATGGAAAACATCCTTTTCAAGATTTCCTTCCCCGCAGAATTCCACGCCCAAACAGCTGTTGAATGTGCGATACAACTGCACAGCGAAGTCGCCAATCGACTGGACCAAATTGATCGAATCGAAATGGAAACACAGGAACCCGGCGTGCGAATTATCGACAAGAAAGGCCCACTCAACAACTTTGCCGACCGAGATCACTGCCTGCAATACATGGCCGCCATCGGTTTGATCTTTGGCGAATTAAACGCCGATCATTATCAGGACAGCGTCGCCGCCGACCCACGCATCGACGCCGTTCGAGAAAAGATGGTTGTCAAAGAAAACAAATCTTTTACCGCCGATTACTACGATCTGGATAAACGCGCCATTGGTAATAGCATTCAGGTTCACTTCAACGACGGTACTGCAACCGAAAGAGTCGAAATCCAATACCCAATTGGACACCGTAATCGACGTGATGAAGGCATTCCCGTGCTGGAGCAAAAATTCCGCGACGCGACTGCCGGCTTGTATGACGACAAACAGTCCGCTTCAATTGCGACCGCTTTTGAGAATCATTCTCGATTGGATGAAATGCCAGCTGCTGAATTCATGGAATTGATGATCCGCAGCGGCGTGGATGCCGGCACGCTAATCGCCTGAGATGGAGTTGCTGAAATTGAGTATCAGCAATGACCTGACGGAAATAAAAAATTACTGAAAAGACGGAATTCTGTTATTGGCTGGTTTTTGTTGCCCGTCTACTATTTGGCGACAAATCAAATTCGGCGACAAATTCAATCGCAAATCCTCGTTTGAGGAAGGAGTATTCGGATGCTAACTGACAAAGTCCAAAACGCTTTGAACAAACAAATCAACGAAGAGCTACAATCGGCTTACGTTTACCTTGCCATGGCCGCAGAAGCGGACCGTTTGGGTCTGCCCGGTTTCAACAATTGGTTCAAAATGCAGTACGGCGAAGAACTTGCACACGCTGACCGTTTTTTCAACTACGTCCTCGAACGCGACGGGGAAGTTGACTTGCTCCCGCTCAGCAAACCGGAAGTAAAAGGCGAGACTCCACTGAGCCTGTTCGAAAAAGCACTCGAACACGAACAACACATCACTAGCTGTATTTTCAAATTGAAAGATCTTGCTCGCGGCGAATCTGACCACGCTACGGATGTTTTCCTGGAATGGTTTGTGAATGAGCAGGTCGAAGAAGAAGCGAGCGCACGCGAAGTAATCGATCAATTGCGATTGGTTGAAGGCAGCCCCAACGGTCTGTTCATGATCGATCGCGAACTTGCTGGCCGGAAACCAGAAGCCGAAGAGTAGCAGGCGCGGACATTCTGCCTGGTTGCAATGGCAGAACTGGCTTGTATTTTTGGATTGCCATAGAGGCACTGTTCTAATCTTGCCAATAGAACAACAAATCGCTTACCGGCAAAGGTTCGCGTTTGCCAAAAAAGTAGACACAAAGATCGGGAACGACTTGTTTAGCCAAATCCGAGCCGATCCATTGGAAACCAAGCGTTTCCGAGATCCGGCGATAGACTGAATCTTCCTGGGGGCCCGTGTAGCCAACCGATTTGCCGTGTTTGTGTTTGCGACGTCGAACGCCCATCAACATGACAGCCGGCATAAAAGTAGATACTCGGAGCTCGCTGGCGTCAGGATTTTCGCCAAGTCGCAATACCCAAAACGATCCCCAACCCTGTTGGTTGTATTCGCCTGCATCCTGGACCTCAGTAATTTCGATTGAGTTGGCCTTCAATTCCTCAATCAAGCGGTTTCGGTCATGCGTCGCACATTCCTTACTATATTCGTTAGGAACAAGACTGGCTTCGATGCGATATCGAACATCGGTTCCGTGTTCGCCGTTTCCACCGTAAGTTCCGACGATCGTGTCGCGGACCTTGTCCGGACAATCAAAGCTCCATGGCACTCGCCAGATTTCGCTAGGAGTATCCTCGCCAACCAGATCATTGGCTGATCCTTTACGAGCTACAAGCGTCGCGCCTGCCCAGCTTCGAACTTCAAGCGTTGCGTTTGCATTCTCGAAAACTTCCTTGAGTCGGGCGTTCAAGTTTGGGTCAGAAATTGAAATCAGCTTTAATCTAGCTTGCTCGCGGACACCCCAGTCAGGGTCGTAAAATGCATCTATCAATTTTGTGGTATCGACGGTCGTTGACCACTCAATACTCCAACGGCGAACAAACGGGTTCTTGCTTTTTGACAGATCTCCAAGAGAGCCAGCGTTATCGAGCCCGGTTTCGAGAGCCAACTTTTTCTCGACGGCTTCAAGACCACCCAACGATTCTTGAAGCGCCTTAAGTGCTTCTCGACTCATTGTTTGTTTGTAGGACCAAAGGTTGTAGGACTCTTCAATCAAATCAACCAATACTTCAGCCTCACCCAACTCAGCAAGCGCACAAACAACTGAGAGCTTTGAATCGTGCCAATTCGGTTCCGGGTTGTTCTTTAGCAAGTGAATTCGGTGTATGAATTCTTTCCGGCCATTTCCTGCAAGCAGTCGAAGCGCTGGCTCTCTGATTTCACCTGGAACCTGCCGATTCTCTATCAACGACATGAGTTCTTCCCAGTCAGAATCGGTCAGCGACGAAGTATCCAATGCTTCGATGGCAGCCTTTTGAATGTACCAGGTGATTTTTTTGTTAAGTGCCAATTCAAGAATTGGCTTGTTTCCTTTCAGATGTTTTACGATTCTGATCGAAAGCTCTGGAGCGTCGATTGACTGGTAGGCAGAATTTGAACGCCATTGTTTATCATCGCTTTCGATACTCAAATCATGAAAGTGTGATTCCCATTTTTCGTCAGGAAATTGTTTTAGGTAGGCGCTGAGAAGGTCGTGGTAGAATTCGTCCGATCTTGGATAGGTAGCATCGACTGTTTTCAAATATTGGCGCAAGACTTTCTCTACGCGATCGACAACCAATGTTGAGGACTTACTCTTTTTTTGTCTCATTCGAAGCACTTTAGATTTGACGGTCAATGATGTTTCCCAACATTATCAACCAATGGCAGAACTCAACCAATCGCGGACTTGAAACTAATCGGATAGCACTTCGGCAGAGTTCTGAGCGCCTGCGTCGGCATCGTTCAGACTCCAATCGTGATCGTGCCCCATTTCGATTGCATACGCGACGGCGACTCCCAGCAATAGCATCCCTGAGAGCTGCAGCCGATCGTGCGAATGAAAGTGAACTTCCGGCAGAAGATCACCCAGTGAAATGCACAAGAATATTCCCGCCGAAAAAGCCAGTGAATAACCCATGGCAAGCTCTGCCCAATCGCCTTCCAGATATAGCAACCCAAATGCGAACAAAATGGCACTCATTGGGCAAACGACCGCAAATAAAACATTCACTGTCATTTTTGATTTGGCGTTCCAGCCCTTGGCCGACATCAGAGACGTGATCGAAAGTGCATCCAACGGCTTGTGCAACAGAATCGCCAAAAACACAGCCAACCCGGCCGGCGTCCAATCATTCGTCCCCTGGGCCGTCACCGCGGTTCCCAACGCAATCCCGTCAATCAATGTGTGAACACCCAACCCAAAACATAGACCGGCCCAGGTAAAATCAGGCTGGCTACCGTTTTGATCATCATCCCCGTGCGATTCGTGGCTACAAGAATGACCGCAAACCTCATCGTCGCTGTGCTCCACATGCAAATCATGCTGATGAAAATGGAACATTCTGACCATGAAAAACATGAACAGCAGCCCCAACAAAGCCACGCCCATTGCCGTCGATGGATTCTTTAAAACGTAAACGCTATGTGGTAACAAATTCAGAAGTGCCACTCCAAGCATCACACCAGAAACAAAACTCAGTATAAATTGAGTGCGCCGATGGGTAAGCTTAATGAACACTGGAATCGAACCGCCAAGCGCAGATGCGATCGCGATAAGTACACAGTAAATCAGTAGCGTATTGAGCATTGCGGAAAGGGATCAGTATCAGCGGCTTAATTCAAACCCGACAATGATACGCCCGGTTCAATCGCTTGTACACCTTCGATCACCGTCAGAGGCTCCTGGAATCCCGAATCATAGATAACACTATCCGAGCAACTGCTTTCGACGAGCCGCAAAATCTCATTTCTAACCACTGGCAAGCTCACGTACCTGACCACTGAGTGGTTGCGGGTCGCCGAATTTGAAATATCAATCACATTCACACTTCCCAGACTACCGTTATCCTGAAAAGCAAGCTCCTCAAACTTACGAAACCGTTTGCCGTAGTTAATTCGACAAATCAAATTGGATGCCTTCAAAACTCGATCTTTGGAATTAGAGAACACTGTGGTCTGCAGAATATTCTGCTGCAAACACCGCTGTCGGCATCCAGAAGCAAACCCACAATCGTTGGCCCCCGCAATTACTGCTAACCGAATCGGAGCGCCTATGTACTGACATTGCCCAGTCATTCCGGAAACAACAACCTGAGCACCCAAGCTATAGCCAATCACGGTTGTTTGTTCATCACCAACCAGATTCATGGTTTGGGCGAAAGCGTTTCCAACTCCAATCGCACGCTTTGAGATCAGAGCGTAGTCTTTGACGGGACGTGGAATTTCACGTTCCGATTTCCACGCCCAGATGATAAACCGAACTGGTTGTGTACAGCGAGAATTGCCGAACAGACTTTGATAAACCTGCGCGCCACGAAATTGAGCGTTTTGCAAATTCGTTTGGTAGCCATGTACAAACACTACCGTCGGAATATCGCCGTGATCCGAAAACTGAAGTGCATCGAAACTGGAATCGTGCCAGCAACCGCCGTCGAACTTCCGAACCGGAAATTGACAGGGGCTGACATCGTGGTCACCGTATAGCTCGCGTGCCGACACCAGCCAGACTTGATCGGCACATCGTACCGAATCCCCTTGGGCAAAAACCACGCCCGGGTGAATCCAGGCTGCTATTAGCAACCATAGGAAGGTGATTGTGACAAATTTTCGAATCATGGAAACGCTACTGTCTGTATCGATAAATCATCCTTGATTTGGCGATAACCATAGTCGTAAACGCGATCCCTCTTAATGACTAATCGTTAGTGGTCAGCCAATTCTTTACAACTTCGCGAAAAGATATGTTTAAAAAAATTATCATGTTTTCCTTGCACAACATTAACTGGGTTGTAGGTTTGTGTGGCGAAATGTGTCATCGATTCACACCGCCAATTTACAAGGAGTCTTAGAGCTGCTCGTAGCGGCAAGGAAGTGATTTATGAGAAATTTGGTTTTGGCATCCGCAGTGATCGCGATTCTGGCCTCGACCGTTGGTTGTGCTAACGGACCAATCCGCCAATGGTTGCGCGGCGCACCCTGCAGCACCTGCAATCCTCAATTCGCGCCACAACACGAAAGCGTGATCGGCGGCTGCAATTCAGGAACGTGCGGCACAGGAATTCTTTCGTCTTCACAAGCTCAGCCGGTCGGCAATGGCCTATTGAGCGGAATTTTTGGTGGGCAACAAAACGCAAGCGCGTTGCCGCCGGCTTCCATTCCCGCTTCCAGCTTTGAAGCACCACCGAGCTTTGGTGCAACAGCACCGACTATTGGTGCAACAGCCCCGACCATTGGTGGACCTGGACCGACCTTTGAAACAGCACCGACCATCGGAAGCAACATCGACCTTTACGGAAACACCAACAGTGTCGGACGAATCGAACTGCCCCCGTCGGGTCCGTTCAACTAACTCAATCCAATCAAGCAGTTTTGTCGCAATCCTGACCGACAAAACTACTCAACGGCGGCTTTGTCCGCCGTTTTTTTGTATCACCTCTCAAACAAAACCCACTTTCTTCGCTGGCCGCATAATAGAATAGCCATAGGGCAACTTCACCAGGAACCACCGCGTGTATCGATCCATCCTGAACCTGACTCTCCTGCTGCTATACGTTGGCATCGTCGCACAGCCACATGACGCCATTGCGCAAACCACCGAAGAAGTCTCATTGGATGCGGTTGCTGGCGTTTCTTTTTCCAACCCAGTCAACAACCGTTGGCGCGTCGGAGTGAAAATCAAAGGTGGTTCGAGGTCGGCAAATAACTTCCTGGTCACCATACCAGTGCCTGTCGATTGGCCTGAACAACAAGTCGAACTTCATTCCGAAGATTTTCCCAACGAAGTCCGCAGCGTCAAATATCGAGACCTCAACAGTGGAGTCCGACAACTGGTCGCTACCATTCCCAGAATTGGCACCGGCGAATTAATAGAAATGTCAGTTACTTTTAATGTCACCACCAGTCAAATCAACAGCCCACCGGATCCATCGGCATTCAAAATCCCCAAACGCATTCCCCGTGAACTCAAGGACTACGTCGGCATCAGCCCTCAAATCTCCTATCGCAACTCCAAACTTCGCAATCAGGTCAAAGAACTAACCCTCGATAAATCTACGGCCTGGGAGAAAGTCGAATCGATTTACGATTGGGTTCGTGACAACATCGAATACCGCAATTTGGATCCGGCGGACAGCGTGAGCGTTTTTCGCAAAAAGCAAGGTTGCAGCGAAGACTTGGTTGGTTTGTTTGTCGCGATGTGTCGCAGCGTAAAAATCCCCGCAAGAATGGTTTGGGTCGAAGGTGCACAATATGCCGAATTTTACCTGGAAGACGCCACCAAAACCGGTCATTGGTTTCCCTGCAACGTTGCCGGACGCCGCGAATTTGGCAGCAACGCCGAACCGCGTGTTATTATGCAAAAAGGCGATAACATAAAAGTACCTGAAAAAGATACTCGCCAAAAATTCTGTGCCGAATTCGTTGCCGGCTCAGGAAAAGCAAAGCCCATTGTCAAGTTCGTCCGCGATCTGTTGCCCGCCGAATAACATGAATTCTAATCGATACCAATTCGCGATGCTGATATTGGCAATACTGCTATCGGTTCTAACCTTCGCACCGGCTCAAGAAAACCAGGAAAACCAATCCGATGCCGCGCCGATTTATTCCGAACCAACGTCGGTCTATTTCGAATTCGGCTTGAAAATCACATCGACCGGAAACTCGAAAGGCATCATCGGATCTGTCCCCATTCCGATCGATTGGCCCGAACAATCCATTGCTTTGGTTGGCGTAAACAAAACGGATAACCTGAAAAAGATCACTTACAAAAATTTAAACAAAGAAATTCAGCAAATGCTGCTCAAAGCCAACCGCCTGGGTCCCGGAGAAGTGGCTCAGGGCACCGTGTTCATTCGAGCAGAAAAACGAAACGTTGCCATACCAAAGGACACCAGCAAATTAACATTCGCGTCCAAATACCCATCGCGAATAAAACAGTACCTCAAACCCAGCCCGTTTATCGAAAGTAACGACAAGCAAATTAAAAAGATCGCCAAATCAATTGAACTGGACGAACAATTGACCGCATGGGAGCAAGTCGAGAGCATCTACCAGTGGGTGCGTGAGAAAATCGAATATAAGTTCGATACACAAATCCACAGCTGTACACACGCACTCGAGAATGGCTTTGGAGATTGCGAAGAACTATCATCGGTCTTTATCGCCATTTGCCGATGCAAAGGCATCCCCGCGCGAGCCGTTTGGATTCCTTCGCATACTTACCCGGAATTCTATTTGGTTGACGAAAACGGGACCGGACACTGGTTCCCGTGTCAGGCAGCTGGAAGTTACCAGTTTGGTGAAATGCACGAATCAAAACCTATTCTACAAAAAGGCGACCGATTCAAATTGCCGGGCAGCAGCAAACCGCTCCGCTACGTGCAACCAACGCTAGTTGCCAAAGAAGCCTCTGGTGGAATTTCCATCGAATACATTTCCCGCGAAATCACTGACCCGGACGAAATTGCGCGGTTAAACGAATAGCGAAAGCTGTTTGTCACATCTTCGATTGGATTTACAAATCACCAAGGCCCGTTGGGCACAAAGTGTCTACGGGAGCAATCTTGGCACAATCTTCAGCATTTGTTTTTTAGCTTGCCGTTTCCAATCGCTACTGCGACAATCTTTGCGTATCGAAATCTCGTGCACTCAATCACTAAACTATGAACAAGAAATCATCTCTCAAGAAACGAGTAACCGCTCCTTCGTTGATGCAAATGAAAGCGAACGGCCAAAAGATCACTATGTTGACCGCATACGATTACAACATGGCGCAAATGCTTGACGGTGCCGGTGTCGATGTCCTGCTTGTCGGCGACAGCATGGCGATGGTCGTTCAAGGTCACGAAAATACGCTTCCGGTGACGTTGGACGAAATGATCTACCATGCGGAAATGGTCGGTCGCGGCGCCAAACGTGCTCTGGTCGTGGTCGATATGCCTTTCCCAACCAATCACCTGGGAATTCACCAAGCTGTCGCATCGGCGGGTCGCATCTTGAAAGAAACCCGTTGCCAGGCGGTTAAGCTCGAAGGCGGTGCGGATCAAGCGGACGTCATCTCAGCGATTGTTGGAGCTGGAATCCCGGTCATGGCTCATGTCGGTCTTCGCCCGCAAAGTGTACACACGATGGGCGGCTACAAAGTTCAGCGTGAAGAAGAAATCCTGATCAACGATGCCAAAGTCGCTGAATCTGCTGGCGCATTCAGTATCGTACTTGAATGCATCCCTGCATCACTTGCCGCAAAAATCTCAGCTGAACTCACCATTCCCACAATTGGAATCGGTGCGGGAAGTGAATGTGATGGCCAAGTCCTGGTCATCAACGACATCCTTGGGCTCACAAGCGGATACGTCCCAAGCTTCGTCAAACAGTACGCGGATTTGAATGCAACCATCACCGATGCCGCCAAACAATGGTGCGAAGAAGTTCGCAAATCCGAATTCCCTGGCCCAAACCAATCGTTCAAATAGAAATAGCAAACAACTCGAATTCGTCAAGCTATTTCAGCCATTTCCGTTCTGCGTTTTGCGACTGTCTCTCGATACTGCTCGGCATCAGCATCCTTTTTGAAAGTTACCAGTCCATGAAGT
>CAYONX010000009.1:0-18551 GCA_964405425.1 uncultured Pirellulaceae bacterium
AGTTACCCATGAGATGGGGTCAGCTTTTATTATGTGGATGGCCGGGACTCGCACACCTTTGGTTGCGTGGCAGTTATCCAGGATTAGTATTAGCGATCGGTTTTTCACTTGTGCTCAACCTTGCACTGGTTTCAACCTTTCTCTGGCCCGCTTTATTGGGTGAATTCATTCCGGCGATTGCATGGCCAATCATATTCCTTGTCTGGCTGGTTTCGACTTGGATTTCGTTTGACCTGGTCGAACATTTATCGGCACCTCCGAAGATGTCTTCGGAGCAGGAAAGGAATGATTTTTCTGCGGAAAAAAGCAGGATAATCAATTACGACAGTCAATCCGATTTAGACGGGACATTGTCTCACACCTTGTTTAATCGGGCTCAGCTGGAATACTTAAAGGGACATTGGACCACTGCGGAGACTTTGCTCAAGGAGCGGTTGAATCAAGCCGAACGTGATATTGAGGCCAGGTTGCTTTTGGCTACCTTGTTTCGTCACACCGGTAAGCTGGAATTAGCCACTGACCAGCTTGAGCAAATGGAACGATTTGACGATTCGGTTCATTGGAATTTTGAGATTCAGCGGGAAAGAAGTTTGATTGATCAACTGAAAACTGAACGGCATGATCAATCCTTTTCTGAATCAAACGACGGGTAACCGGACTTACCCGTAAAGATGACTGGCACGGATTGGTCGCTTTTGGTGGTTTTGTATACTCCGCCAGAATCAGCCTCGATATTGTTCGCCGGACGACGAATACAAATTACACGACAACTTTGAACCAACCGTAAAACGAAATTTCGCGTCTAACCATTTAGCACGAAAATCGATTGTGCGAGACAACTTTGTTGAGCACCGTTTTTGAAGAGGAACTTTTATGTACGAACGCTTTACCGATCGAGCTCGGAAGGTCATGCAGCTGGCCAATCAGGAGGCTCAAAGATTCAATCACGAGTACATTGGCACCGAACACATGCTGCTGGGCCTTGTGAAAGAAGGAACAGGCGTCGCAGCCAATGTTCTGAAAAATCTTGAAGTCGATTTACGCAAGATTCGACTGGAAGTTGAGAAACTGGTCCAGAGTGGACCTGAGATGATCACCATGGGCAAGCTGCCCCAGACGCCGCGTGCAAAGAAAGTCATCGAGTATTCGATGGAAGAAGCACGCAATCTGAATCACAACTTTGTCGGCACCGAACATATTCTGCTCGGACTGTTGCGGGAACAAGAAGGTGTTGCCGCTCAAGTGCTGATGAACCTTGGCTTGAAGCTTGAAGAAGTTCGCGAAGAAGTACTCAATCTGCTCGGCAACGGGCTCGAAGGTGGCGAAGGCGGAGAACGCGGCGGCCGTGAAGCTGGCGGCGAAGGAAGCCCAACTGCCAAGAGCGGCAAATCCAAAACTCCTGCCCTCGACAGCTTTGGTCGCGATCTGACCGAATTGGCCAAGCAAGGCAAATTGGATCCAGTCATTGGTCGACAAGGCGAAATCGAGCGAGCCATCCAAATTCTATGTCGGCGTACCAAAAACAACCCGGTTTTGCTTGGTGAAGCGGGCGTTGGTAAAACGGCAATCGTCGAAGGATTCGCACAACGAGTCATCGACGGCGAAGTACCTGAAATTCTGACCGATAAACGCATCGTGGTTCTGGATCTTGCGATGATGGTCGCAGGCACCAAGTACCGTGGACAATTCGAAGAGCGTATCAAGGCGGTTATGAACGAAGTTCGCCGTGCCAAGAACACGATTCTGTTCATCGACGAACTTCACACACTTGTTGGTGCTGGTGGTGCTGAAGGTGCCATCGACGCAGCCAATGTGCTCAAACCGGCACTGTCGCGTGGTGAAATCCAATGTATCGGTGCCACGACTTTAGACGAGTACCGAAAGTACATCGAGAAAGACAATGCACTGGCTCGACGTTTCCAGGAAGTCATCGTTGAACCAACTTCGCTGGACGAAACGGTCGAGATCCTCAAAGGACTTCGCAAGCGTTACGAAGATCACCACCGCGTTCAAATCACAGATGACGCAATCGTTTCGGCGGTTGATTTGTCCGGACGCTATATCACCGGACGTTGTTTGCCGGATAAGGCGATCGACGTGATCGATGAAGCGGGTGCCCGCATACGATTGCGCACCATGACGCGTCCACCAGATCTAAAGGAAATCGACGAAGACATCGAGCGTCTAAACAACGAAAAAGAAGACGCCGTTGCCAATCAGGATTTCGAAAAGGCTGCTAATTTGCGTGATCAAGCAGAAAAACTTCGCAAGAAGAAAGATCAGATCAAGCAGGAATGGCGTGAAAAGTCTCAGGAAACCGACGGCGTTGTTGACGAAGAAGTCATCGCCGAAGTGATCTCCAAGATGACCGGAATCCCGTTGACTCGTCTTTCAACCGAAGACAGTTTGCGGTTGATGAAAATGGAAGACGAATTGCATGGCCGAGTGATCAGTCAGGACATGGCCATCAAGGCGATTTCCAAAGCTGTTCGGCGAAGTCGCAGTGGTTTGAAAGATCCGCGTCGTCCAATCGGTAGCTTTATGTTTGCTGGCCCAACGGGTGTCGGTAAAACATTGCTTGCCAAAGCATTGGCCGAGTTCATGTTCGGCGACGAAGATGCACTGGTGACCATCGACATGTCCGAGTACATGGAAAAGCATAATCTTAGTCGCTTGATCGGTGCCCCTCCGGGATACGTTGGGTACGAAGAAGGTGGTCAATTGACCGAAAAGATTCGTCGACGTCCGTACGCGGTCGTTCTGCTGGACGAAATCGAAAAAGCCCACCCGGACATCTTCAACATGCTGTTGCAAGTGATGGAAGAGGGCCGTTTGACGGACAGCTTTGGTCGCAATGTCGACTTCCGCAACGTCATCTTGATTATGACTACCAACGTCGGCGCTCACGCGATCAAGAATGAAGGCGGTTTCGGATTGCCAAGCGGTTCTGGCGAAGATGCAAACTTCGAAGATATGAAAGAGCGAGTGTTCGACGAAATTCAAAAGGCATTCCGTCCTGAGTTTCTAAACCGCTTGTCGGATGAACCAATTATCTTCCGTCACCTGGAAAAGAAAGATCTCAAGTTGGTTATCGATTTGGAACTCAAGAAGATTCGCGAACGATTGGAAGAGCGTGGTTACGACCTGATTCTTTCTCAAGACGCGAAAGAGTTCTTGATCAAGAAAGGTACCAACCTGGATTACGGTGCACGGCCTCTACGTCGAGCGTTAGAAAACTACGTTGAGGATCCACTGTCAGAAGAATTGCTGCAAGGTACATTCTCTGGCAAGAACAAGATCAACGTTGATGTCCATCGTGATGAAAACGGAAAGATGAAACACTTGAAATTTGAAAGTGAATTCGTCGAACCGCCGGCTGAACCAGAACCGGAAGAGCCCGTCGGCGTTGGTGCTGGGGACGAGAACAACGATAACGACTCTGGCGAAGAGTAAGTAATCAAACGAAGACCTGTCAGTCAAAAACTGGCAGGTTTTTTTATGCGCTTTGTGATTCAGGCACTGCCCGGAAACACCGACTCGCCGCGTTTTGCCTATCTTCCGATCGGTGCCGTCAACGTTCCGCGTTGAATATCGTTGCGCAAATCATTCGCCCGATCGATCAGAATCGTTTCGTTGACTGGATCCTTGGCCTGCATCTGGAAATCGAACAAACGTTCATCACGAATCTCCCGGCCAGCAAAATGGTTGCTGAAGAAACTGACTGGAAATCGCTCATACCAAGGCGGCTTAATGTTCTCTTCGACACGAATCGTTTTGAACCCGTCCTTTTCCAACTGAATCTCGCGGGTCCCATAATAGGTAAAAGGGACCGACAGCGGAGTATTTCCAACGGGCTGACGATCGACGCTGACAAGCGCCCCCTCAGGTTGGCTTCGAATTTGAAGTCGTCTTTGCACACAACCCGTAAAGCTAAGCAGAACAAGCAATGAACACGCAATCAGGCTTGGTTTAGCTTGAATTACCATACAATTCGCAGATTCCAACTGGACGAAACAGATTTGTAGCCGATACTTTTTCGGGTGCGGGAATATAGAGGTATCCAAAATCGGCGCACAGATCGTTTTCAGCCCATTTTGGAAATCCCTGCATCCGAGTAAGATAACAAGATTGTTGTTTAGGAATCTTTTTGTCTGGTTCATGAGCGAAAACCTACAGAACTGGGAAGCTTACCTGTCTGTCGCATCTCTTAGCGACATTGGCATGCGTCGCTCAAACAATCAGGACAACCTTGCGATTTCGCTGGCGTCCAATTTCGAGCAATGGCAACGACGCGGGCATCTGTTTATTGTTGCCGATGGCATGGGGGCTCATGCAGCCGGAGAACTTGCTAGCAAGATGGCCGTTGATTCGATCCCACACTTGTATGGCAAGTATGATGATATCGCCGCTCATGAAGCGTTGCTGAAATCTGTCGTTGACGCCAATTCCGAAATCCACAATCGGGGACAAGCCAACGAAGAATTTCACAACATGGGAACGACCTGCAGTTCGCTTTTGTTACTGCCTCAAGGCGCCGTCGCAGCACACGTTGGTGACAGTCGAATTTATCGGCTCCGCCAAAATCGATTCGAGCAATTGACTTTCGACCACAGTCTCGTTTGGGAAATGCGCAAGAGCGGACAATTGTCTGAAGAAGAACTTGCGTCTGGCAAGATTCCGAAAAATGTGATCACTCGCTCATTGGGCCCTTACGCCGAATCCAAAGTTGACCTGGAAGGCCCTTTTCCAATCATGGTCAACGATAAATTCCTGCTGTGCAGTGACGGATTGACCGGCCTTGTCAGCGACGCCGAATTGGGAGCATTGATCGCCAACTTGCCTCCTGATGAAGCGGTGCGAGTCCTTGTCGATCTGACCAATCTGCGCGGCGGCCATGACAACATCACGTGTATCGTTGTCCAGGTCAAACATCAACAGCTTGCAACAACGGCTGCCGGCCATGCGATTTCTGCTGGCTCGCGTGGTGGTAAAAAAGCCAGTGTTCATCCGCTAACCTACGCGCTGTTGCTGGGCTCGATCATCACGGCGATTGCTTTCTTTTTCATGAGCAATCCGTTGATCGCGATTATCCCCGGGGTGGTCTTCCTGATTAGTTTAATTTGGTTGTTCGTTCAACTGATTGGTGCTTCGGGGTTCGATCCAGAGACATCCATGCGACAACTTGGTGCAGGCCCCTACGTTCAAATCAAATGTTCTTCGGAAGAAGAAGTCGTTAAACAACTCAAAGGAATTATGACCCAATTGATGGACGTCGCAGACAAACAGAATTGGGACATCAACCGCAAGAAGCTGGATGAAATGCTCGATGCGGCCAGCAAAGCTTCCGGTTCCGAATCCGTTCGGGCCTATTCACGCTGTATCAGTTTCATGATGGACGAACTAAGAAACCAATCTTAGTTGAAGCTATCAATTTGCCAGCTGAACGAATTCTGGCTCTCACGCGTCTGCCGTCAGCAAGCAGTCTTCTTATTCCGCATACCGATGCTATCACAAGCAATTGTTGTTCTCGGCAACCTGGGTTCCTGATAAAACTGCTTGCATAAATCGAAGTTCGCCAGGCTTTCGAACCAATTCCCGGCTTCAAAAACAACCACCTCGCTATTTTTTTGCCCGCAGCCGACGACCGCCAATGAATCGAATCACACGCTATGTCATTTACGAATTGCTCAGCGTGTTCGTAGTCAGCGTCGGTGTCATGACCGCTTTGATGGTGCTGGTCTTTCTGATTCAGGAAGGCATGCGCGAAAGCCTTACTATTGGCACAATCGCCGAGCTGGTTCCGTACACGATTCCAACGGCTCTTAGCTTTGCGATACCGGGAACCTGTCTGTTTGCGACCTGTATCGTCTATGGACGGATGTCTGCTTCCAACGAAATCGTCGCGATCAAATCCCAAGGCGTCACTCCGAGTCGGGTCATCTGGCCGGGCCTGGTAATCTCTTTCCTGCTGAGTCTGGGCACGTTGTACATCAACGATATCGCTGTTTCCTGGGGTCGCAGTGGCGTTTATCAAGTCATCCTTAACGCGTCGGCAAAAACGATTTACTCAGTGCTGCAGGCTCAAGGTTCATTTCACAAAGATAAAATCTCAATCCTGGTTGATGATGTTCAAGGCGAAGAACTTGTAAACGCCAACATTGAAGCCTTTATTAACGATACCGACAAAGCATACATTCAAGCTGAACGTGCTCGATTGTACGTGAACCCGGATTCATCGGAACTGGTTCTTGCCGTCGACAACGCGAGAATCAAGGTCGGTGACCGTGTCAGTTTTTTCACACCTTCGGATAAAATACCTTTCCCATTGGGAAACGTTACTAAACGCGAAGGGCCTGGCCGAAGCCCATCCAATTTACCGCTCAGCACGATGACCAAAGAGCTTAACAAACAGAAATTCCACCTGGCTTCTTTACGCAAAGAAATGGCCATGGAATCTGGATTCCAAATGGTTGGTGGCGACTTTATGAGTATGTCCAGCAAAATATGGAACAAAAAACTGCTGCAACTTGAAACGGAAACCCATCGCAAATTTAAACTTCAAACCGAACCTTGGAGACGCTGGGCCAACGGATTCAGCTGTTTATGCTTTGTCATCGTCGGTGCACCATTGGCCATTCGGATGAGGAAAAGTGATTTTTGGACCATCTTTGCCATTTGCTTTATTCCGATCCTGCTAGCCTACTATCCGCTGCTGATGTTCGGCGTGGGACAGGCAAAGTCCGGCGCGCTACCGCCTTACGTCGTTTGGTTGGGCAACCTGGTTATGCTCGCCGTCGGAATCTATCTGATCCGGCAAGTCGAGAATCGTTAGGGACAGTTGTTGATTGATGGGCTCCAGTTGGTTGCCCAAACTACTTGCCCCACTTGCCTTGCTTTTTTGTTCGGCTTTTGTCCAGCCGTCCAAACCATTGCGTGTTTTTGCTGGAATCGATTGCCCGTCCGGATGGATATTGCGCGGATTAAATGACGTTGCGGCGTTCCAAGCAGCCCTGTAAATATTTCAAATCCGATCAGCAAATTTTTCCAACGGCTCTTCGAAACACCGGAAAATAGCGATTGGTATCAATTTTGCTTGGATACCAATTGGCTGGAGGCACATGCGGCATGGAGGTCGCCAATGTTTGAAAACAAGAAAATTCGCTCGCAGATGTTTTTCGGTATCGCGATGCTGTTTGTCATCGTTGCCGTGTTGTCTGCGTCCAGTTTTCATGGATCCATGAAATTTCGCAAACTGATCAAAAGCACCCGCGGTCAAGCTTACGAAATGCCGCTTGTAGCGGAGCTCAGTTTCAAGATCAGCCAACTTCGCACGACCATCGGAGACATCGGTAATTCAACGCCCCGAGAAGTTTACCAGTCGGCAACGGACAATTTGTCGCTGAGCAAGAATCTTTCCATTCACCAACTTCCTCCCAACGCATTGATGTCCATCCGCGAGGACTTGATGTCCGTTCGAAATGCATTTGAAAATTATCGTTTCCAATTGGAGAACGCTGAAAAGTACCACACACTTGGAAATAACAGCCAGGAACTTTCATTCGTAAAAAAATTTGACAAGGCGATCAACACGATCGAATCCGCAACTGAATTGACAAAAGGCGACTGGTTCTTTGACGGTCCACGATCGGTCAACGATCTAAAGAAAAGTGTCGATGGATTGCAGGTCGAAACTCGAAAATTACCAGAATTCCTGAAGCAGCGGCTGCAGGACTTCGCCAAATCAGCTCGCAAGGAATACCACTTCTGGATGGCTCTCTACGTGGTCATGTTGCTCGCCACACTCGCACTGGCAACCATTTTGATCCAGCGTTTCAACCAGCGAATATTTCGCCCACTGGAGATCCTGGTCAACGGCTCTCGGATCGTCGCACGGGGCAGATACAATCACCGAATCGATCTCGATTCCAACGACGAAATGGCGGAGCTTGCTGGAGCATTGAACGCGATGACCAGCAATTTCCAGGAAATCAAAGCCGACTTGAATCAACAAGTGCGAGACCGAACCCGTGAAGTCGTGCGCAGCGAAAAAATGGCAAGCGTAGGCTTCCTTGCCGCTGGAGTTGCCCACGAAATCAACAACCCCCTGGCCAGTATTGCCTGGTCAGCCGAATCGCTGGAATCTCGCATTCAAGACATTTTGGACCCTGAGCCAAATCACGAGTCGGATCATCATGCTGAAATCGAGGACATGAAAAAGTACCTTCGTCGAATTCAGGACGAAGCATTCCGCTGTAAAGGAATCACATCCGCCTTGCTGGACTTCTCCCGCATGGGCGATACCAAAAAACAATCTGTGAATCTGGGAGAAATAATCCAGACCGTAATCGAAATGCTTCGTCCGTTGAGCAAATATCGTGGACGAAAAATCGAATTTGCTGGCGATCCAACACTGCATGCGTTGGTCAATTCTCAGGAAATTAAACAGGTTGCTTTAAATTTGATCACAAATTCGCTTGATAGCGTCGCTGCCGATGGCGGTCATGTCAAAATACGCCTTGAAAGCAAAGATAATAATGCCGTATTAGTCGTATCGGATAACGGCTGCGGCATGGATAGCGAAGTGCTGCAGCATCTGTTCGAACCATTCTTCACGCGAAGAAGGGACGGGCAGGGGACCGGTTTGGGTTTGTCGATTACTTACCAAATCATCCAGGAGCACGGGGGACAAATTATTCCGTACAGCGCGGGGACTGGAAAAGGTTCACGCTTTACAATCACGTTGCCGTTGGAAAATAATGAAAAAAGCAAAAGCCGAAAACGAATCGCCGCGTAAGAAACTGAAAGTCATTTTTGCCGATGATGAAATTCATTTGCAGGAACTGATCGCTGCGGAATTGCCACGGATGGGGCATAAGGTTACCGTTTGTGCCGACGGCCATCAAGCGTTGGCCGCAATCGAAAAAGAATCGTTCGATTGTATGATCGTCGATCTGGATATGCCCGGGCTAAACGGTATCGACGTCATCGCCCAAACCAAACAGGTCGCTCCACGCACCGAAGCCATTGTTCTCACTGGCAAAGGTTCTACCGAAAGTGCCATTGCTGCTCTGCGACTGGGAGCTTTCGACTACATGCAAAAGCCTTGCAAACTGGTCGAACTGAAATCACTCTTACAGCGAGTCGCCCGTCGCCTTGAATTGACCAACCAGGTCGCCGCATTGGAACGGCAATTGGAACGAGCCGAAGGTCAAGTGAAAATGGTCGGCAACCATCGCAGCATCCAGCGCGTTCGCGCATTGATCGAGAAAGTTGCACCCACCAATTCGACTGTCCTGGTCCTTGGCGAAACCGGAACTGGAAAAGAACTAATCGCCCGAAGCGTACACGATTTGAGCGCCCGTTCCAGCAAACCCTTTGTTGCTGTCAATTGCGGTGCTCTACCTGAAAGCCTGATTGAAAGCGAGCTGTTTGGACATCGCAAAGGCGCATTTACGGGCGCCGACAGCCACCGACAGGGACTGTTTGAAGTTGCCGATGGCGGAACCGTGTTTCTGGACGAAATTGGTGAACTGCCCAGAGCCACCCAGTCAAAATTGCTACGGGTTTTGGAAAGTGGTGAAATTCGTCGCGTCGGAGACAACGAGCCTTTCGAAGTGAATGTTCGCATTGTCTGCGCAACCCATAGAGACCTTCCAAAGATGGTTCAGGACGATGAATTCCGACAAGACCTGATGTTCCGAATCAACACATTTGAAATTCACCTTCCGCCGTTACGCGATCGAAGCGAAGACATTCCACAATTAGCCGAACACTTATTGCGTCGAACTCGCAATATCACCAACAACTCACCATCCTTCACAGCCGAAGCCGTTGGCATGTTGACTGCCTATCAATGGCCGGGAAATATTCGCGAGCTGGCCAACGTCGTCGAACATGCTTCGATTCTGTGTGACGATCTTCCGATCACGACCGATGATTTGCCACAAAAATTTGGCTCCAGTTCCAGTGTTCAAACTTTCACATCGCGCACCAGCGGCGTTTCGCTTAGAGAAATCGAGATGCAGGCAATTCATGACGCACTCGACAGCACTGAAGGCAACAAAACCGCCGCCGCACAACAGCTTGGAATCAGCTTGAAAACGCTCTACAACAAACTGAATCAGGACGCATTCCGAAAAGCCGCTTGATCCATTCCAACGGTCGCTTGTCAAAATGCTGCAATCCGTGCTCGAAGAATTCGATTTGCTTTCGGATTGCAATGAAACGCCACTTGGAAACGATGGCGGGTTCAGTGGTTCTGAGATCTGGAAAATTGAATCACGCAATCGCGGCTGTTTTTGCTTAAAACGCTGGCCGATTCAATTTCAAGACGAGAGTCGAATCCAATGGATTCACAAAATCCTGGTATTCTCGCAAGCAAACGGCTGTCCCGAAATTGTTGCTCCACTTCCAACACGCGGCGGCAAGACCTATGTTTTTTCCAATGGTACTTATTGGGAGCTTAGCACTTGGGCAGACGGAGAAATCTGCGCTAGCGATAAAATCAACCAACAGCGAATTGAATCGGCGATGCATTGGCTGGCCAGGTTTCATCAGGCGACGGCGCGATATTTTTTCAATTTCTCACCCTCAAAGAAAATCGTCGACGTCCGCAATCGCTTGCTGAATTTGCAAACCGAAATACAAACCATCGAGCAGCACCGTGGTCACCATCAAGTATTGCCTGACGAAGACTGGTTGATATTCAAACAACGAGCGCCGGCAATTGCGACAGACATTGCCAGGTTTCTATTGCCGTTTTCATCTCAGATGTACCCGGTTCAGCCGGTCGTCAGAGACATACGGCCAGATCATTTGTTCTTCGATGGGGAACAGGTCTCGGCCGTGATCGATTTTGCGGCGATGCAGATCGACACCGTTGCCTGTGACCTTTCAAGATTATTGGGAGGCTTCTTCGAAGATGATGCAAGACAATTTTCCGGCGCCATCGATACTTATGCTCAACACCGGGCCGTCCATGTTTTTGAACGAGAAGTCATTTTGCCGCTCAATCACGCAAGTGTAATTCTTGGCATCGCCAATTGGCTTCGCTGGCTCGTGATCGACAAAAAACACTTTGACTCAGCCGCTGAAGTTTCTAATCGCCTACAGAATTTGTTTCGTCGTTTTCATAGCTTTTCAAATTAGGAAGCAAATGTCCAAGCCATTACTGATTGCCTTCGGGCTTTGTTTCGGCGCAATGATTGGATTCAGCATTGCCAACCCCGAAAGTTCTGTATTTCAGATACTTAACGGCAAACCCAAACTCGAAATAAGCTACCAAGACCGTGATTCGAAACAAAAATTTGAGATATCAGAAAACGATTTTCAATTCGGCGAGCCGTCCACCGAAAAACAGTCGCCGTTTGTAATCAATGGCGTCAACAAAACTTCGACGATTGAAGGCCTCACCACCCTTGCCGGCAAATCCATCGCCGAATTGGAAACGCAAATGAGACCTGGAGCGTCTGGCCCCGCTGGATCAGTGGCTGGTTTCCTTGGACAAGACGAATCATTGCTACAGGTTATTGCTGATGACAACCAATGGGTGGTCGAAAAACATGGCCTGACTCACCAAACACTAGCTTTGCCATTACTTATATTGGCTCAACTGTATAGCGAAGGGAAACCAGGCACACTTAAGTTCGGCGATAAAGTAATTTACATAAACGCCTTTCAGTCGTCCAACGGATTCCAACATTCGCCCTTTGGAGATGAACTTAAGACGAGCGACTATCTGACACTGTTCAATACTGCCTCGAAACAGAATCTTTCATTTTCGCCATTGGTTCCGAAAATGATCTATCGATATGGATTCTACGAAGGCCATGGCACAAGATACCGAGTAGAACCTGAGAAAATCATCAACTTCTTCGGCAAGGACATTCTGAACAGTTTTGAATTGCCGCAATGACCTTGCTAACAGAATTAGCGTTCAATTCATATTATTAAACCAGTTTCCGAACAACGCCAACGACGACCCCAATGACTTTGGCATCTTTCGAATAAATAGGTTTCATTCTTTTGTTAGCTGGTTGCAAACGGATTCGTTTTTTTTCTGGATACCAATATTTCAAAGTCGCTTCGCCGTCGCCGGTGCGCGCAACAACCATATCTCCCTTGTCTGCCGTTCTTCGAGACTTAACAATCACGTAGTCTCCCGAGGCAATTTGCGCTTCGATCATGGAATCGCCACTGACCTTCAAAACGTAATTGCCTTTCTTGTTCCAAAATTCTCCAAAATCGATTCGATCTGACTGTTCAAGGGCTTCATGAAAAACGCCGGCTTGGACAGTACCTGCCATTGGCAAGCCTTTGATCTCGTCAGCAACTTCTTCGGTCAAAATAATCGATCGCGATTTAAAATTGCCACGTGTGATCAAGCCTTTTTTCTCGAGGGCACGCAAATGACACATCACACCGTTTGGTGATTTGAATTCCATTTCGTCTGCAATTTCGCGAATCGTTGGGGCACTGCCGAATTGCTCGATCCGCTTGCGGATGAAATTAAAAATAGTTTGTTGACGCTTGGTCAGAGTTTCCTGCAACATGATAAAATCCAGGCTGAATGATCAACTTAAGTTTATCCAATTTCCGGTTGTGTTGAAGTTGATGTTATTGAAAACCGTTTAATATTTGCATTTTAATGGACATTTGTCCATCCCTGCAAAGGCTATTGATAGCTTGATGGATTGTCAAAACCACTTACATTAACGGGTCAGCAACTTTAATCTCGGAACCAATAAACCGATGAACAAGATTTATCCTGACGCCAAAGCAGCCATTGAAGGCATTTCAGACAATATGACCTTAATGCTGGGTGGCTTTGGACTTTGTGGCATACCGGAAAACTGTATCGCGGCACTTGTCGATTCCGGCGTTGGCGGATTGACTTGCATTTCCAATAATGCGGGCGTCGACGACTTTGGGCTTGGATTGCTACTACAGAAAAAACAGATTAAGAAGATGATCTCTTCCTATGTCGGCGAAAACGACGAATTCGAAAGGCAAATGTTGAGCGGCGAATTGGAAGTAGACTTGATTCCGCAAGGTTCGTTGGCGGCGCGTTGTTATGCGGGCGGGGCAGGAATCCCCATGTTTTATACTCCTGCAGGCTACGGCACCGAAGTCGCTCAAGGCAAAGAAGTGCGCGAATTCGACGGTAAACCACACTTGCTCGAATCCGCACTTTCCGCCGACTTTGCGATTGTAAAAGCCTGGAAGGGCGATCGATTTGGCAACCTGGTCTTTAATGGTCCAGCTCGCAACTTCAATCCAGCCATGGCCATGGCCGGAACCATTACAATCGCCGAAGTCGAAGAAATTGTTGAACCGGGTGAATTGGATCCAAACTTCATCCACACTCCCGGAATATTCGTTCAAAGAATTATCCAGGGCGTAAACTACGAAAAACGAATCGAACAACGAACCGTTCGTCAGAAAGAATCATAATGCTAGACAAAGTTGGAATCGCAAAACGAATCGCACAAGAATTGCAGGACGGCTGGTACGTAAATCTCGGGATCGGAATCCCGACTTTGGTTGCCAACTATGTTCCTGCTGGTATGAATCTGGTCTTCCAAAGCGAAAACGGGATTCTGGGTATGGGCCCGTTTCCGTACGAGGGCGAAGAGGATCCTGACTATATCAACGCTGGCAAACAAACCGTTACGGTTCTTCCCGGCGGAAGCATCTTTGATTCGGTGACCAGCTTCGCCATGATCCGCGGCAAACATGTTCAATTGACCGTACTGGGTGCCATGGAAGTATCGGACAAGGGCGATATCGCCAATTGGAAAATACCTGGAAAACTGGTCAAAGGCATGGGAGGTGCTATGGATCTGGTCGCATCGGCCGACAACATCATCGTAGCCATGATGCATACCAATAAAAAAGGCGACTCAAAATTGCTGTCCGATTGCACTTTGCCGCTGACCGGTGTGAATTGTGTCAAAAGAATCGTCTCAAATCTCGCGGTCATGGACGTAACTCCCGACGGCTTCAAACTCGTTGAACGAGCCCCGGATGTCAGCGTCGAAGAAATTCAGGCCGCAACTGCCGGACGCCTGGTGGTCGAAGGAGATATTCCCGAAATTCAGATTTAGTAAACTTTTTACTGTAAGAACTTTCGGCTCCGGACGTCTGTTGCTAGGGTAGGTGTGAACCTGATGCGGGTAAGCCAAGTAGCTGATGTCGCAAGAAATCAGAAATCCCCTGAATTCGACCACCGAAACAATTGATTTCTGAACTGGTGCCAGTCCAGCTACAAAAAGTCACACAAGACGATATCGAAACAGGGCATGGGGTATGCTGAAAAAACGCTCACCAATTTGGTTTACGTTGTTGGCGGCAGTGGTCGCCGTGCTGTTTGCCGGCTGCAATACTTCTGAACCATCGCCGCCTTATTTCGGCAAGGTCTTGTTCGGTCCAGATAATTCTGCCGATTCAATTCGCCTGTCCTTCATCGCGGTTGGCCGTGATGTGTTTGTAGATCGAAATACCAATGGAGTTCCAGAAAAAAGCGAACTTCTTGTTCCCGGCGAAACGATCCAAGTGACACCCACAAACGCTAAATTTGCGTTTGAAGTCTCTGCCGAGGTCGCTCTCGATCCAAAATTGATTTCGGATTCATTGCCACAACGACTCGATGTACTGGCCAAGGTCGCCAGCAAACCGCCGTATCAATTGTCCGCCAAAATGCTAATGACGCAGCAGCCCAGTGATAGCAATTGGGTACATTTTGGAGGCCCGTTGAAATTTTTCACCGAACCCGAACTTGTTCTTCGCAAAGGTTGCGTGGTAGCAGAACAGCTCAAGTTGTTTTTAGGCACAACCCCGGAAGGAACTTTCTCCGGCGTTCAGGATTCCCAGGTGGATGCTTCAATACAGGACCCCTCAGATCAACCAATTCCGCAACAATATCGCGTCGCAGTGGTTGTGCCTGAAGGTCACGCGCCTTTCCCGCAGGCGATTATCGCTTTTGAATGCGATGACGGCGAAAAGATTGTCGAAACGTTGGCCATGGATCACAATTGCTGAGGCAGCTCATTCGGATGCCTGGTTCAGGCACCAAAAAACGCGACCGAGGCCACGGGAATATTTTCGTTTAGCAATTGGTCGGTACAAAACGTCGAAGAATTTCAAACCTCGATTCAGCTACATTAGTCGTCACGTCTAAAACGCGCCGCAAGGGTAAACCAAAACGCACCGAAGGGTCAAACCAGCCGTTGGAAAACGCAAACTTAACAATAAGACCGTTGGCTAAATTCGCACCCTTCCTGGTACGTCGCAAGTGAAGGTTTAGGCTCTCGCCGAATACGGAACATGAGTCCCATCGACAAGAGCCTGCCCCCTCCCACGAGAATAGCTCTAGTTTTACAGACTGAGCAGTGCTTCGATAAACGGATCGACATCTTCCAGCGTTACCGCACCGTCACCATTCAAGTCCGCCTTCTCCGAAAATCCACCGTTGCTCAACAGATCCACAAACGGCTGTACATCGAGCAAATCAATCGTTCCGTCACAATTAATGTCGCCGACCAAGAACGGGATGACAGAAACGGTATCGATACCAACGTAGTGCCCATTCACATTCATGAACTGATTGAAGTAATGAAATGCAATTCTGCCAGTTCCACCGCCCAAACCATTGAGCTCAACTTCGTACTTGGTCCATTCTTCTGGATAACCACCAACGGTGTGAGTTGGGTTGATATCGAACAAGACCGTTTGAAAATCACCAACTTCGTCAACAGCCGAGCCAACATCGACACTGTCGCCATTGGTGCTAAGTCGGACAACCAGTCGATCTGGAAATTGACTAGCCACAACCGTGCGAGTGTAAAACGACAACATGGTTCGATCGGCAATACTAACCTCCGGCGTCACCAGCCATGTGCTGGTAGTATCGTTTTCGGTATAGCTATTTACGTTTCGGTAATTCATCGCCGCATAGGAACCAGGTGAACCGGCTTGAGCATCAAATTGACCACAAGCTTCTTCGACACCGGGAATTATTCCTGTGGGCCCGAATATATCGCTGCGAAGTGCGCCAAACCATCCGTCAACTGGCTCATCGCCATCGCCGGCAAACTGACCGAACACGATTTCAAAATCTTGATTGACTTGT
Source organism: uncultured Pirellulaceae bacterium (assembly GCA_964405425.1). GTDB lineage: Bacteria > Planctomycetota > Planctomycetia > Pirellulales > Pirellulaceae > Mariniblastus. The sequence goes on from CAYONX010000009.1 coordinate 16,130, forward strand.
GCATTTGCCGAAACAGTCGCAAAAAGCACAACAAGCATCGCACTAAAAAAATGCATTTTCATATTTAAGTCCTCGTTAGAGATTGAATCTTTAATTCAGAAAAATAGTTACTATTGTTTACGCTCTGCAAAAAAACCATCATTGCCGCAACCAAGTGCCATCATGGTATCCCGAGAGGTTCGATTGCTTAAGAATCTTACCGAGCCATCGCAAAACGCAACGTTGTTGCCATTAATGTGGTTCGATCCAATCAGAAACGAGAAAGAGTTTTCCCCATCGCCAAATAGAATCGTGTCCAAATTGTCTAGATCGGCAATGTATGAGTTGCCAGTAGCCAACGTACTGGAAAGCAAAGCAAAACTTGCTCCGACTTCGCCGTCGAAAATAAAGTCCTGCTTGAGGTCGTGACCCAGGGATTCGCTCCAGCAAATAGTGTTTGAAGCACCATCGCCCAGTTCGTCAGAACGTATGCTGGTCGTACGATTCCTCATCGCACCGGCAACATCTTCAACGCTCAAGTCCAACGCACGAAGAAAACTCTCAAACTGAACCGGATGGCCACCAATGGACGGTAAGTAGGACGTCCGACCAAACGATTCGGGAGAATTTCCAATTGGAATTGACGGAAGAAAAATCGTGCCTGGTACATCGATTGCCTGAACAGCTGTATGGAACAAACGTCCCAGCGGTCGATTCAGCAAATCCGCGTTTGACGGACAAATAAATGACTCAGTCTGAGTGCTAAGTGCTGCAAACATTCCAGGGTCGTTAGCAAAGTCGCTAAAACTTGCCAATGACTGAGACGAATTCAAAAACAAGTCCGGCTGGGTAGCAATTTCAGGCATAAGATCGAATAATTCCTGTTCGCCAATAAACGGCAAAATATAGGCCAATGCTCCGGTGTTTTGATCATTCGAAAGATTGATGTCGGATTGCTCAACCAATCCGTCGCTGGTTGTAATCGGCGGCATTTGATCGTTTGCCTCCTGATACTGCAGCGATCCCAGCGTGATCTCCGTCAGGCGATTGGCGCAGGCAATTTGCCTGGCTTCTTCACGTGCATCGTTGATCACGGGTAACGCGATTCCTGACAACACCACCGTGATGCCAATGCAAACCGCAGTTTCCACCAAAGTGAAGCCACGTTTACATTTTGCGTTCATGTTACTACTCCTAAAAATGAAAAGATAAAAACTATTTATTTCGTTCTGCCACCCAGCCGTCGTTGCCACAGCCAAGGGATGCCATAACGCCCTGTGAAGTTCGATCGCTGATGAATCGAACACTGCCGTCACAGAACGTCACGTTGTGCCCGTCGATATGATTCGAACCAATCACCCAAGGCAGCGAATTGTCGGAGTCACCAAACAGAATTGAATCGAGTTCGGAATTGACAATCCATCGACTCCCGGTAATTAATGCCGTCGAATACAAAGCAAAACTTGCACCACCAAATTCGTCGTTGGGAAAGAGAATATTTTCTTCCAAGTCATAACCCAATGACTCACTCCAGCAAATTGTATTTGATGCCCCATCCCCCAACTCGTTTGTGTGAATGCTGGTGATTCGGTTGCGCATTGGCCCAGCGGCATCCTGCAAACTGATATCAATCGCACGTTCGTCCGATACTTGCTGTATATGAAAACCACCTATTGACGGTGAATAGGACGTTCGACCAAACGATTCGGCAGTTTCAGACACATTGAAATTCCCAAGAAAAAGCACCCCCGGCTGATCAGTTGCCTGAATCGTAGAGTAGAACAAGCGGCTAATTGGTTTGTCCAACAACTCAGCGTTGGACGGACAGATTACAGATGGGAACTGAGTGTTTTGCGCAAGGTTCATTCCCGGATCTTGAAGCAGGCTGGTAAAAGCGAAGATTGGTGCGGTGTCGGGACCCAAAACAACTTCGGGCTGAGTCGCAACCTCTGGCATCAAGTCAAATATTTCCTGTTCACCGATGAAGGGCAAAATGTATGCCAGCGCGCCCGTATTTTGATCATTGGCCGGGTTAATGTTAACAATGGCAACCGGACCATCACTGGTGTGAATTGGCGGCATCGCTTCGTTGGCCTCTTGAAATTGCAGCGAGCCTAGCGTGATCTCCACCAGTCGATTCGCACAGGCTGCTTGCCTGGCTTCCTCGCGGGCATCATTGACCACTGGCAAGGCAATGCCAGCCAGCACACCCATGATCCCAACACAAACCGCCGTTTCAACCAACGTGAATCCACGTCTTTTAATTACATTCATTAGATAATTCCTCTCAAAAAGCTGAATACCGTATCTCTACAGATCAGTCGAATGGCAATGGCTAACGTCACCGATTTCTTCCGCATCCACCATCTTTGCCGCCGAATCCTGTTTTTTCGCTTCTTAGAATTGAAACGAACCTTGGATTCAACCCGACAATTGGCGCAAG
>CAYONX010000009.1:18651-33461 GCA_964405425.1 uncultured Pirellulaceae bacterium
TTTCGCTTCTTAGAATTGAAACGAACCTTGGATTCAACCCGACAATTGGCGCAAGCATTGCGACAGCTTAATCACGAGTGTTCAAAGAAACGTAGTGCGGCTGCATCAGAAATATATGGACTTAAGTCCAGAAAACACCAGCAATTTTGGCCAGTGTAAAGGCAGATCGAGAGAGAGATCATGATAAGAACCCATTAAAAAAGTTGTCACAATTAGTTTGAGACGAGACAACTCTTACAGGTCGAGCATGTTTAATGTACGGATCTTCCGCACCCCTGTCAAGAAAAACTTTTGCTATTGCCTGCGAGTAATCGCGAAAGGCAGCAAACAAAAGATAAACACTTGGTTTTCGGTGCTTCACTAAGCAACTTTCCTGATTCGCATTGAATCAGGAAAGCCGCTTCAACATCTTGATCGATTTTTCGTTCAGCTTGGAAAGTGACAAAACTTGTCACTAGTTCCCGTTGGTCAGCAAATCCACGAATGGATTGACATCCAACAGACTCACCGAGCCTCACAAGTTGACGTCAGCTTCTGCCTGAAATTGGCCGGACGTAATCAGCGCTATGAACGGGGCCACGTCCAACAAGCTAATTTGGTCGTCTAAGTTGACGTCCCCGACCAAAATTTCCCGTGACTGAAAATCCAGGTCGCCGACGTACAACCCACTTCCACCAAACGGATTCGTTCCGGCCTCAATCGTGATTTGTGGTTCGGTGAAAAGATTACTTGCTTCTACAGCTGTAAAAAACTGAATGGGGTCGAAGTCCCCAATGTTTGGCTCGGGAGTAGCCGGCACAAAGAGTTGCCCAAAAGCCATATCTGAATTGTTCTCGTCCGCTGTAAATACAATCCGAATCACGGACTCACCGAGATCGAAACTTAATTGCAAAACATGTTGTGAAAAATCTGCTCGATCCCAGTAAACGAATTCGCCAGGCACAACACTGTCAACAATATCCAGGTTGCCGTTGTCGAATGATAGATCAGTCAAATTGATACCCGAATATGTCGTTTGCGAACCCCCATCGACCTGAACATTGTCAATCAATGTTTGCCCTCCTGGTACCGCAAACTTCATACTGAAGCCTGAAGAATATTGTGCGACGAAATCAAATCCGTCATCAGGATTATTATCCGATGCCAATTCCAGTTGCCCGCTTACTCGGTAAGCGGCTTGAGCAAAAACTTGCTGAGTCAGCAGCGTCGCCAAAATCAACGCTGTGCCTGAAACAAACACTCTCGTCATAATGAACCTCCCAGTTTGATTGCAAACATTTCGTGCAAAATTTGACACTGATCGTGTCACTTCCTATTGTGTGGTATGAAACCTAGATCAGCAAAACTTCGAATTGCCTGACAACCATTTTTGAAATTCCCGCATATTCCCCCATCATTGCCGAATTCATTGCACGAAAACCAACTACCGATTCCAGATGATGTCGCCTTTGTTATGGGTAGTGCGCGCGATGGCGATTCGGTCGCTCAATGCCAGATCTACAGCGAATTCGTCGATCAACTGGTGCTGCTGGCCAGCAAGCGAATAAACCAGCGATTTCAGTCAAAAATTGCTCCCGAAGAAATTGTTCAATCGGTCTTTGCGAGCTTTTTCCGCCGCAACGAAGAGGGTGAATTCTGCCTTGAAAACTGGAACGATCTGTGGGCTCTGCTGGTCAGAATTACTGTCTGCAAATCGATCAATCGCGTCAAAAGATTCAAAGCTGCCAAACGGGACGTGCGACGTGAAAAGCATGCTCATGAAAATCACACCGAAAGCTCATTTTTTGGCTCAAAGAAGAATCAACCTTCGCCACAAGATATTTTGATCTTCAATGAATGCCTGGATCAACTATTGGACTCATTGCCCGAAAAATTACAGCAAATTGTCTGTTTACGGTTGCAGGGAATGTCAAATTTCGAAATCTGCGAACAATTAAAATGTAGCGAAAGAACGGTATATCGCAGTTTAAATCGAATTCGAGATATTTTTGAAAACCAGGAAAATTCGTGACAGTTTCATATGCCAGTTGTTGATTAATAACTGCAGTGTAGTTTTGATCATAGATAACCATGAAAATGACACCACAAGATCTCGAAGAATCGATAGCTAGTTTTGAAGATCAATTTCTTTCCGGTAGCAATCCAGACATCCTGGATTTTGTCGGTCCCGATGCGATTGAAAATTCCCCGCTTTTCAATGAGCTTTTGCATACCGATCTGGAATTGCGTTTGCGATCTGGTGAAAACGCCCGTGTTGAAGACTACATGACTCGCTTTCCCAGTGTTGCGTCGCAATCCGATATGGTGGAAGCACTGCTGAAGACCGAATTTAAGGTTCGCAGCAAATTCGAACCAGGCCTTCGCATCGAAGAATACAATCGGCGATTTCCAGATCTCTATCAGTCGCTTCCAACCGATTCACGGTATTGCGATTCTACGATCTCTCCCGACCCAAACAAAGACTTTCCTTCTGCAGCACCCACAGAATCTTGTTCCGATTACAGCTCAAGATTTCGCAAACGACGACTTCACCAACAAGGCGGACTTGGAAATATATGGCTCGCTAATGACCGCGAATTGAACCGCACCGTTGCGATCAAAGAGATCAAGGAAAAATTCAACGGCAGTTCCGCACACCGTATCAGATTCAAACGCGAACAAATCATAACCAGCAAATTGGACCACCCCGGAATCGTTCCGATTTATGGAATTGGATATTTTGCCGACGGTGCTCCGTACTATGCGATGCAGTTCATTGATGGCCTCACGCTGACAGATGCAGTCGAAAAATTCCATGGCGATTCAACACTCAGCCGCGTCAAACGCCAACTGAAATTTCGCCGACTTCTGCAACACTTCATCGATGCCTGCAATACGATTGACTACGCTCATTCGCAAAGTGTCGTACACCGTGACATCAAGCCGGCCAACATCATGATTGGTCAATTTGGTGAGACTTATGTCGTTGATTGGGGGCTGGCAAAGCTTGGAAACGAGTCGCGCGAGACGCCTGCGAAAATGCAGGCTGACGACATAACGGACGAACAAAACACAACGGATGGACCAAATGGAACCTTCTCAACAGCCGGCCAATCGATCGGTTCTCCAGGATATATGAGTCCGGAACAAAAATCCGGCAATATTGAAGCGATAACCGTTCAATCGGACGTATATGGTTTAGGGGCAACGCTTTGGAAAATCATCACCAACTCTCCACCGAATTTTAACAAACACGGATTCAAAGGCTGCACTGACCCAGCCGTCCATCAACCGCTAGTCTCCATTTGTGCCCGGGCGATGTCGGCCGCTCCTGCAGATCGATACCCAAGCGCCCAAGCGTTGTCTGAAGAAGTGCAAAGATACTTGTCCAATGAAATCGTCGACGCGCACGAGTATTCTTTTCTGGATCGTGTTTATCGTTTTACAAAAAACCACAATGAAATGGTTACTGCCGCTTCGATCGCCGCAATGTTGCTCAGCGCCGTTCTTGCCGTCGCGGCAATCTGGATCAATCACGAACGTGCAACCGCAATCGCCGCCAGAGAATCAGAATCTATCGCGCTGGTCGAATCTGAAAGTTTACGAGCGGCAGAGGCAGATGCCAGGCGGCGCGCTGAAGAACGAACGTCTCAATTGACGGGTACGATACAAGTTTTTGCAGACATTTTCGGAGGGTCCGACGATAGCGGATTGTTCCTGCTATCCAACAAAACCACCCTCGACGAAGCTCTCGACAACCTGATGCTTCAAGTCGACGAATACGATACGCCAGTCCAATCTTTACTTTATGCGATTTTTGCAAGAAACAACAAAGGTCAAGGCGACTACAACAGAGCCATTGAACTTTACGAAAAATCGCTACAGTTGCTTAAGCAGGACAACATCCCTATCAGCGACGCACTTCATCTTGACGTCTTAATTGGACTCGCGTTTACAAAGCTGTACGATGGCAAGCCAATCGAAGCCATGAACTTGAAACAGGAAATCCAAGAGGCCGTTTCTCTGGATCCTGAAAACCTGGCGCTACAAGAATTCAAATTAAATTTACTTGGCTCCCGACTCAGCCGTCATTTCAAAAAACCAGATGAATCGATTGCCCAAATTAATGAAAGCATTCGAATTGCCAAGAAGCTCTACGCTGACATTCCAGATCACAACAACATACTCTGGTCAAAATTCCGACTTGCCTCGATGCACATGTACACCGGTTCGTACGAAGAAGCGGGCTCAATCTTTGAAGCGATCATTACTACGCTGAAAAACAAATCAGAACGACATCCGATTGGAATTACATCTGCCGTACAACTTGCAGTCATCGACTATGTGAACAACGATCTGGATGGTGCCATTGAACGTTGTGAAACTGCGGTTGCCGATGCCCGAAATGTAATGGGAGATGAACACCCTGACACAACTACAATCCGCATCAGGCACGCAACTTTTTTGGCACTTCACCCGGACCCAGATCAGCGCAATCGTGGAATACAGGAAATCGAAGAATGTCGTGCAATCCAATTGGATAAATTTGGCTTGTCAAATCCAAACACGATGGCCACGAGCTGCCTGCTCGCCAAAGTCCTATTGAAAATTGACGACGACACCTCCACCAATCGTGCTTTGCAGATCGCAGAAGACTATTTCCAGGATCCTTCGTTCGAGATAATCGAAGCGGCGAAAAAACATAATGTTCTTACAATCCAATTGGCCACCGTTTACACCAGGTGCGCAGCCAGAGCCGGAAATCTGGATCTCGCTCTCAAACGGTTGACGAAAACAAATGAAAAAATAAACGCAAGCGAACTCCAAAGCTTGATCGACAGGCTGATAAAGGAATCACAAGAGCAAGAATAAACCACTCAAAACCAGACCGCTGGAAATCAAGACGAGTAAACAAAAACCAATAATGTCTTTGATACTCAAGCCCGCTATCGTCAACAGCGGCACTGCCCAAAACGGCTGAAGCATGTTCGTCCAGGCATCCCCCCACGCAACGGCCATCGCAACTTTAGGAATACTGACATCCAACTGCGTTGCTGCATCTATCACGATCGGCGCTTGCACCGCCCATTGCCCACCGCCCGATGGGACCAACAAGTTCAATAAACCTGCTGAATAAAATGTCATCAGCGGAAAAGTTGCCGCCGTCGAATTGTCGACAAACCATTGCGAAATCAATTCCGCTAAACCCGAGTCGCGCAAAATAGCCATGATCCCAGCGTACAACGGATACTGAATCAAAATTGGAGCGATTTTTGGAGTCGCTTCGGTGATGGCATCGATAAAGTTTCGTGGCGTACCATGCAACAGCATCCCAAGCATAAAGAATACGAAATTGATAGAATTCAAATCGAGCTTAAATTGCCTTCCTTCAGTCGTTTGTAACGAATACAAATAGAATGCCGCCAAAGCGAACAAGCACAGCGTCACAAACATTGAACGATTTATCCACGGCTCGGAAACTTCAGGCTTCGCGATTGTCTGCTCTTGCAGTATTAATGGGCTGTTTTCTTCGTCGCCCACAAGTTTCAAACTGATTAGATTGACGACTGGCAATAAGATCAAAATCGCCCCCAGCGCAATCCAGTTAAAATTGCTGAATGTCGTGCTGGACAACGGCACCAGTCCACCAACCAAATCTTCTGACAATCCGCCTGCAGTGTTCATGGCCAGTGGAATCGAACCGGAAAGCCCCGCATGCCAGACAAGGAACCCGCTGTAGCTACTGGCGACCAACAATCGAAACGGAACCGTCGATACTTTCTTTCCAACTTCGATCGCTACAATCGCACCGATAACCAGGCCAAAGCCCCAGTTGATCCACGATGCCAAGGCCGAAATCAAAGTGCAAAAGACGACCGCTTGAACGGGCGTTTCAACGAACCCGATCAAAACTCCAATTAATGACTTTACCGGACGCGAAACAGCCACAACATAGCCGCCCAATAAAATCATTGCCATTTGCAAAGTGAATTTCGCCAGCTCCCAAAATCCATCGCCCCAGTACAAGATGATTTGCGAGGCAATTTTACTTCGATCAGCATCGACCGGAGGCGTCGCCAATGTCGCCCAAACCAAACTGGCAAGGGTCAGCAGAACCGCCACGACAAACGGGTCCGGCATGTATCGCTGCAAAAAGCTATCGACGCTTGAAAACAGCTTTCTCATGGCCTAACTCTTTGTCGGATTCAGCGAAAATCTGGAAGTCGTACGACAATAATCCATCCCTCCCATGCGACCAACCGCATCGACCAGTGCCGGATCAATCTTTTCACGATCATTCAAGACCGACTCATCAATGTCGATCAACAGAACTTTGCCAATGATCAAGTTGGCCGCCAGTGGCCCTTCGCCCACATGCACGATTTGCATTAGTTCGCATTCAAAACGAATCGGCGACGAAGCCACGCCGGGAGCCGATACGACTTTGGATTCCACGCTCGGTACATCCGCATGATCAAATTCACAAGCTTCGTACGCCAATTCGCTGGCAGTCGCCAACATCGATTCGGCCAACGAAAACGGAACCACATTGACGACAAATTGCCCATTGGATTCGATGTTAATGACAGTATCTTTCTTGCTGCCATCGGCCCGATTCACCGGACAAATTGAAAGCGCTGCGGGTTTGCTACAAACGCCATTGAAATAGCTGAACGGTGCCAGATTGGCGATACCGTCTGGCGAAATCGTCGAAACCCAGGCAATCGGACGCGGGGCGATCGCACGAATCATTGTCGAATAAACGACAGCAGGTTCGACTTCGTCCGGTCGAATGATCATCGGCTAACTGAGCCAACTCAACGGATAGCTATCGTCGTCGAGCGCAATCGCTTCTTCGGTCAGAAACAACGGGCGATCGGTATCAAACATGACCGCCATTTCTTCAGTGCGTTCGACTTCCATGCTCGCGATGATCGTACCTGGATGCGGACCATGTGGGATACCACCGGGATGCAAAGTCATACTGCCAAGCCCAACACCGCGCCGCGAACCAAATTCACCGTCAACATAAAACAGTACTTCGTCCGCTTCGACGTTGCTATGAACATAAGGAACTTTGATTGACTTCGGATGATGATCCAAATGTCGTGGCGCAAAAGTACAAATCACAAACCCCCGACACTCAAATGTCTGTTGAAACGGCGGCGGCAAATGCATCGTGCCCGTCAACGGCTCAAAATTCCAGGCGTTAAAGGTGTACGGATACAAAAACCCATCCCAACCCACGATGTCAAACGGATGGTGCGCCATCGTTACCCGCGTCAATCGATGTTTATCCTTCACCAATATCGAAGTTTCAGTTTCTTCATCGACAGTAAGCAATTCCGTTGGACTGTGAAAATCTCTTTCGTAATAAGGCGTTCCCAAATACATCTGACCATCTTCGTTTTGATAACGCTCGGGAATTCGAACTGGCGCGTTGCATTCCAGAATCATGTGATCTTCGACGCTAATATCATCACTGACGATGCGATAATTGGTCGTTCGCGGAATGACAACGTAATCACCACGCTTGTAGGGCAACTTGCCGTACATGGTCTCCAGGTGGCCGCTGCCATGGTGAATAAAAATAACTTCGTCGGCCGCACCATTGCGATACAGTTCGGTTTGCTGAGTGTCCGGCTTCACGCGATAGCAAGCCAGATCTTCGTTGAACATCATCGGCACACGAGATGTAATCGGATCACCGACGCGGGGCATCTCCTGGGTTTTGATGTGATGATGGCGCAGTTCCTGGTTCGCAACCGCTTTTAAATTCACTTCTCCAACGCTCTCGGTTTTCGTAACCCGAGTTGGCGGACGCGAGTGATACATGATGCTGTAAGAGCGATCGAATCCCTGCGTCGTGATGACATGTTCGTAATAGAGCCCTTCGCCCAGGTAACTTTCACCGCTATGCTCCAATTGCATATGGCGTTTTTCTGGCAACTTGCCTAATTTTCTGTAGCTTGGCATGACAATCTTTCGATTGATTAAACTTTGGATTTAGTGATAACTGTTGTATTGCGCTGCGACAAGATTGGCAATTGCAATGCCTAACGTTAAGGTTAACTCCGGGGCAACTCCGCACAACATCACCATTTGAACGGGTTTTTTAAGTGACAAACGGTCAAAAAGTTTGCCTTCTTACCGGCGGCACCAGCGGCATTGGGCTGGCGACAGTCAAGCTGTTTGCCGACAACGGTTATTGTATTGCAACCTGTGGACGGGATCAAAAACGAATCGACGATCTACGAAATTCCATGGACACATCCGACAATCAACTGTTGATTACCCAATCGGATCTGAACGATATTTCACATACGCGATCGTTTTTTGACGCAGCGATGGACAAGTTCGGACAAGTCGATGTGCTGATCAACAACGCAGCCGTTTCACCACTTGCGCCTTTGGACGAGCTTACGCCCGAACAATTTGAAACCACAACCAACGTGAATATTCGCAGCCCGTTTTACCTTATGCAAATGGCGTGGAAGCAAATGAAGCAGCAGAGCAGGGGGGTCATCGTAAACCTGTCTTCGTTGGCTGCCATTGATCCGTTTCCGGGTTTCAACATCTACGGTGCATCCAAAGCCTGGCTTGATCTCATGACCCATGCCTTAGCCGCCGAAGGAGAGCCTTTTGGAATTCGAGTTTATTCCATTCGTTGCGGAGCCGTGGAAACGCCAATGCTGCGAGGCCTATTCCCGGATTTCCCAGCTGAACAGTGCGTGAGCCCCAATGACGTTGCTCAAAAGATTTTCAGTTGCGTTCAACAACCCGATTCTCATACTTCCGGCGACAAGATTACCGTCGCCAATCAAACCTGATGTTGCTCTCACGTGAAATTCGATTCGCGCTGGTTAACGATTACCACGACACCATTACGAACTCGTGGTCCGGCTGGCCAGCGACTACATCGCTAGCGCCGCAATTGACGTTAACTTGCGTCATCAAAGGCGAGCCAAACGAAACCGGCTACATTTGTAACATCAAAGACCTGGACAATCTGCTTCGCCAGGCCGTAACCGCTCAAATTCGTAGCGGCTTTGATAACTTGTCGTTTTTTCAGCTACTGCAAAAGTTATACGATCGTTGCGTCCAGCAATGGGATTCTGCAGCTCCAATCGTTGAAATGAAACTGGTAGTGACTCCATATTTACATTTGAAAATTTATTCCGGTATCGATTCCATGATCGAACTTACTCAACAATTTGAATTTTCCGCTGCCCATCGACTGCATTGCGACCATCTAAGCGATGAAGAAAATCTCGCTACCTTTGGCAAGTGCAACAACCCGGAAGGCCATGGACACAATTACGTTGTCGAAGTTTCCGTCGCCGGCACATGCGACGAGGATGGCCAATTGCTGCCACTTCACCAATTCGAGTCGATTGTAAAACAACACATCATTGACCGCCTTGATCACAAACATCTAAATCGTGATGTCGAATACTTTCAGAAAGTAAACCCCAGCGTCGAGAACATCGCCAAAGCGATTTATGACTGGTTGAGCGGAAAGTTTGGTGAATTAGCGCTCAACCGCGTCCGTGTCTACGAAACGCCAAAGACATGGGCTCAGTACAGTAAAAGCGGCGGTTAGGAATTCGTTTTTTCAAATGCACTCGCGGCAACAAGTCGCTACGAATTTGCCGCTTCAACGATTTCAATTCCTACTGCCGGACCATGATCATCTTGATCGCGCGTGTATAGCCAACATAGCCAAAGTCCCAATGGCACCAGGCCGAAAAATCTGCCAAAAAGTATCAAGAATACTCCAAATTGAGATCTTGGCCTGTTTAGAGAGTTTCGTCCAAATGGAGAGCTTCGGAGGGTACCATTCCATTTCAAATTCTGTGAAATTTTTACAGCTTCGGAAGCAGGTTGAACCAACTCGACAGCTACCATTGATGCCGTCGCGGTCTCCCTTGAATCGGCCTCGTCGCTTGCAGCAAATCGATACTTTGACTCAACAACTTCGATGTAGTGGTCAACCAACGTTTGCAACACCTGTCGACATTGTTCTGGCTCTTGCGCACGAAATTGAATGTCCAATGTACTTGAATTTCCATCAACCAATTGGACTGCCAAATTTTCCTGGATCACATCCCTTACAACCTCTTCCTTGCTGCAATCTATGAAAATATCCAGCACAAACAGATTGTTCATTTCACATGCTTTTTCGATCGTCGCAAATCGCTGCAGCAAAAATTCGTGCGGTTCTTCTTGCAATAACGTTTCCAGCTGAGGATCTAATCCGCTCTTCAAAGCAGCTTGTTCGTCGACAATCAGGCTGACTTGGGCTGCGGATTGAAACGGCGGTTCAGCTATGGTCCACCAAACCAAGATTAACCCGCAGGCAAAACATGCAGTCAACAACCCCACCAGCCACTGCCACCAAACTACCCTTTGAAGTTTGAATCTAAAAGGATTGATCAAGAACCACGTGACTGACGCAAGTAGAAAGCCCGCACAAAGACCAATCGGATAGGTTAACCTGATATCCGGATGGATTTGTTCTCCAATCCTGGCCAATTCCCAACAGGTCAGCAAAATTTCATCAGCGATTTCCGGGAAATCCCTTTTCAGGCTGTCATGATAGTGCTTAATTAAATTATTGCTCAACGTTGCTGAATCCTGAGGAACCGTAGAACGTAAGACAATTTCGTAAACGGCTCCATGGTCAGCTATCGGCTGTACCACCATGCTGCTAATCACAAGATCCACGCACTCGTCTTTCGACAGATCGATAAAACTATCCAGCTGGAAAAGATTTGCTACTTGCAAACATTCTCGAACCTCAGCACTGGAGCGAATCCGATCGTCGTGCGGCAAGCGGCAAACCTTCATTAGTTGCGCCGCTTCAGCCTTCGATAAATCACCCACAGCCTTCCAATTGGGCGCTACTTGAAAAACGGCGCGACTTTCATAAATCACATCTGAATTCGCGTTATAAAATAAGCCGATCGCGCCGCCCACGAGCGTGGTGATAGCCAACGCAGTCCAAAACGCAACGCCAGCCAGAATTCTGCGAGAAGTTGTCGCCACTGGTTTCTCCAATTGGGGAAAGCAAGAAAAGCCGCACTAACCGCTTATCTACTAACCCCTAGCTATTATCCGCCAAGCTTCAAACGCAAATCCGGAATGATTTCCCGGGGTACAAAACGTGCGAGTTGCTCGTCGTCGGCAAGCGGAGTAACTTGCTTGATAAGTGAACTGGAAACGTGCACGTATTCGCCATCGGCCATCAGAAATACAGTTTCAAGATCATCGTTTAACCGCCGGTTCGCCATCGTCATCGTGAATTCACCAGCTATATCCGTCAGCGGCCTTACGCCACGGATCATTACCTTCGCGCCACAATTTTCAACGAAATCGACTGCCAATCCTTCAAAACACTCGACCGTCAAATTCTTGAGATGACTCGTGCAACGCTTGACCAAATCCAGACGTTCTTGAGGCTCAAAGAGCCCACGTTTTTCGATATTAATTCCGATACCGACGACCAATTCGTCAACGATCCTGCTGCTTCGTTCCATAATATTCAAATGCCCAAGCGTAATTGGGTCAAATGATCCGGTATAAACAGCCTTCTTCATCATCAACTCACATGATTTGCTTGATCGTTTCAACCAAACGATCGATATCGTTTTCATTATTGTAACAATGTGCAGCCGCACGAACATGTCCGCCACGGCAACTTGTAATCACCTTGTTATCCAGTAGCGTCTGTCGCACATCCACCGGTTCCTTGCCTGGAACTTCAAAAAGCACGATACCCGAACTGATATCCGGGCTACGCTCGCTATGGATGACGACGCCAATTTCCTGTAGCGCTTTGACCATCATGTCGGAGACATTTAAGACCTGCTGACCGATCGCGTTACCGCTTGGGCTTAATCCATACTGCTGAAGCATATCCAGACTGGCGCCCAGTCCAATGAACCCAGCCGTATTTTGAGTTCCACCTTCGTAGCGCGAGGCTGCCCTGCGAATATCCAACTTCACATTAGTGTAATCACCGCCTTGGGCCACACTGTTCCAACCGACGTTCATCGGTCGCAATGAATCCAGATGTTCATGCTTCAGATAGAATATCCCTGCGCCCTCAGGCCCCAGCATCCACTTATGTCCGTCGGCAGCCAGAAAATCGATATCTGCATCTTTGACGTCCAGCGGAAATACACCCATCCCCTGAATCGCATCCAGAAAAAACAACGAGCCTTTTTCGTGAACGGCGTCCGAAATCTCTTTGGGATTGATGCGATAGCCCGATGCGTAGCCAACCCAACTGACCGAAACCACACGGGTCCGATCATCAATCGCATCCACCAATCGCTCAACATTTATCTTGTGTCCATCGAGTGGCACTTGCCGAACCTCAACGCCCCGACTTTCCAACGACATCCAGGGATACAAATTGGAAGGAAATTCGTGCTCTGGCAAAACCACATTGTCGCCACTTTTCCAGTCCAAGCCATCGGCGACCAGATTGATGCCAAAGGTCGTATTGGGCACCAATGCTATTTCAGCATTCTCGGCATTGATCAATTTGGCAGCAGATTTTCGGCAGTTTTCATGCCGGCGATTCCAATCCAGCCAGACCGCATCCCCATCTTCGGCCGCTTCTTTCGCCCATATGCCGATTTGATCGTATGCTGGCTGAGGTATCGGCGCGACCGCAGCGTGATCAAAATAAGACCAATTTTGAGCCACTGGCATCTGCCGGCGGAACTCTGTCCAATCGTTGGAATGGAGATCGGTTTGGTTGCTCGGTGGAGCAATGGAAGATTCTGTCTTCATCGGCTTTTTTTGCGGAGTTTATCCTGTTATCTTTGTCGCTTTGCCGGCAACTATTGACTGGCAAATCAACAAAACCGTATATCCGAGCAGCAGGTCGGATAACCGATACCGCCGGAACATCCATAATTATTTTCCTGTCTTTGTTTGGTCGATGCATGCGACGCAAACGTGACAGGGTCATGTGGCCAATTATACTAGCCTACAAGGTAACCATCTGTAAGGCTTTTTATTCGCCAGCCACAATTGTAAGGTTTTCGTTCGGTGAAGGACAAGCCAACGGGCCAACGGTTTACCATTTGACTTGCTAACGTTTTTGATTGACCACAATATTGCCTTTCGACCCCGATGGGCGTCGCATTTGTTTGAGGAATTTCGCCCGTGCAAAAGGGTCTTTGTATTACAGCTTTAACGATGGCAGTCATCGTGTTCGTGATTTTCGCCGCGGACCTGATTTTCGGTTTGGCTGGAATGCTGAACCTGGCGCCATTCAAATACGCCAATATGATCATGGACATCGTCTTTGTGATCTGCTCGCTGGCGGTCGCCGTTTTAAGCTGGTTCACATTCAAAGAACAAGTATAGCGGCATAGCAGCTTGGCAACTTGACTTGCCTTGCCCCCAATCATTGCGAATCGGCGCTTACCATCTCGCTTGCCATCGATTCGAAAGTTGCAGCATTGGCAACCCAAACGTTGCCACATCCATAATCGCGTGCAACAGTGGCCACATTTTCGCTGATACAAATGACCCGGGTTTGCTTCAATGGATTCGCAAACAACCGCACCGTCGATTCGGCGATCGCTGGGCTTGTCATCGTCACCCAGCCAATTTCTTGATCGTGCAACATCTGCAACAAGCTGGCATCGGCCGACTGAACATCGTTGCTGATATAGACCGGCAATTCAATGAACGATTTGTCAGCCGCAGCCAATATCTTTCCCAATTCACGACTACCTCGATTGGCGCGAATCAAAAGATACGGGTCCGGCAAACGGTCTGCCAATTCTTTGGCGAGACTAACACTGTTAAATTCAGGCGGAATCAAATCGACGCTTAAGCCAGCTTCGATCAACGATTCCGCCGTGCCCGGCCCAATGGCAGCAATTCTGTGATTTTTTGCCCAGCCAGATAACGTTAATCCAGCTTCCTGCAAAATGTCGATAAAGAAACCGACTCCGGTAGCACTGACAAACACGGCCGTCCGGTAGGAAGATTCAATGTCGCGCAAAACGGCATTCGAATCCGGGTTCTTCGTGAACTTGACCACCGGCTGGGAAATCACGTCGTATCCAGCCGCCTGTAAACAGGTCGTCAATTTGTCTGGTTGGTCAAAATGGCTGATTGGTCGAGTGTTAACGACTTTTTTTGCCGAATTAACTTTCAATCGACTTGAGTTTTCGTCTACCACGTCATTTTCACCAATCGTTAGACTTTATGGGCCAGAAAACGGGTTTGAAGCTGTTTTCACCGGCCAATTCGCAAAAAATGCCTAGACAAATTCGGCCGTAAAGCAGATATTACCCGATTACAAAATTTCGCAAACATTTATTGAATATCGATATGCCAAATTGCAAGAGTGCAGAAAAGCGACTTCGCCAAAACATCGTGCGGAAAGCCCGAAACAAAGCCGTGAAATCGACGGTAAAGACATCTGTGAAAAAGGTCATGGCGGCCATCGAAGCTGGCGATGTTGCTGCAGCGGAAGAACAATATAAAACCGCTGCCAAAAAGCTGGATCAGGCTGGTGCAAAAGGCATCTTTCACAAGAACACAGCCGCTCGCAAGAAATCACGATTGCAACACGCAATCAAAAAAGCAAAAGCGTCGTAAACACAGAACTTGCTTGCCCACTTTCAAAGGGCTGAAATGCGTCCCTAGCGGCTACGCTTCTTTCGAACACCCGATTTCGAGCTCTTTTTAAGGGCTCGTTTTTTTGTGGTCCGTCCTTCAAGGCGACCTTTAGCACGCCCAAGCGAAACCTTGGCCTTCTTACGACCCTTTGACTTCCTCTTTGTTGACTTCCTCTT
>CAYONX010000009.1:33561-69974 GCA_964405425.1 uncultured Pirellulaceae bacterium
TTGACTTCCTCTTTGTTGACTTCCTCTTCGTCGCTTTTTTCTTGCCTGCTACTTTTCCCTTCCGAAAACCAGGCTTGCGCTCGTCACTAAGATTTACCGCCTTGTTTCTTGAGCTTCGTTTGGCCGGCTTGCGTTTGACAGTTGCACCGGACGCGAAACGCATCAGCAATTTCACTTCCGCTGGCGTCAATCTGCGGTGGCTGCCCGTCGGCAAATCGCCCAACGTCAATGGCCCGATCGCAACACGTTTCAGCTCGGTAACCTTGTGGCCGATGCGAGCCAAAATCCGGCGGATCTCTCGATTACGCCCTTCATCGAGCACGATTTCCAACGTCGTTGAATCACGCAATTTTTTCTTAACCCGCACATTGGCGACTTGAACAAAAGCTTCCGCAAGATAGATTCCACGCTTTAGCTGGTTCAATTGCTGAAGACTCGGTCGCCCGACAACCGTGACCAAATACTTTTTCTCAACACCGTACCTGGGGTGCGTCAACTTGTTTGCCAGATCACCGTCGTTGGTAACCAGAATCATCCCTTCGCTTGATTTGTCGAGACGCCCAACGTTGTAAACTCGATTCTTGGTTTTGATCAGATCGATAACGCGGATGCGCCCGGTCGGATCTTTGGCGGTCGATACCACACCAGGCGGCTTGTTCAACATGAAATATTCGAGCCGAGGCTGAATAATTCGCTCGCCGTCAAGCGTGACTTTTTGCTTCTCAGGATCAACCCGCGATCCTAGCTTTTTTATGACTTGGCCATCGACTTCGACCCGGCCATCCAGAATAAACTCTTCGCACGAACGACGGCTGCCATGACCGTGTTGAGCCAACAGCTTTTGCAAACGCAATTTGCCATCGTCTGCTTTGCTAACTGATTTTCTGGACCGCGATTTTTTCATTGAGACTCTATTATCGAATTGTATGGCAAGACGGCCGGCCGCATTTGTATTGGTGAACAGCTGGGGGGGTCGGCACTGAATTGCAATTTGGTTTTGTAATCTGACTCATCATTAACCGCCGAATCATTAACCGTTCCAGCGAGCACTTTTCTGGCTGGCGTGTCGGGTTAAGAAGTTTAGACAGGCCACCTGCTACCGGGGCACCATTCGCCAGGCAGCATCCGTCTTTGTCGCTCAATGGATTCCCCAATTACAGCTGCCAATCTTACCTGAAATTGGCATTATTAATGCGACATTATTGTTGAGTTGAGCGAACAGCTTCCAAAAACCGAGCCTCAATGTTTCGCAATATGACTTCTTCCAAAGAAAAGTCCCGGCCTTGTGGAATCCAGCCCCGATTACTGACTTCAAATATCTCTTCGAGATCGATATCGAGTGCATTATCGCTGCGAATCGTCCGACCACTGACCGTCGAACCAACCGGCTGACTCAGATCTTCCAGTTCTTTATAAACCCGCAAATCGACCAAATAGTTTTCCGCGGTCGGAATCACACGAACCTTTGCGAAACGCCGAACCGACTGCAGCGTGGCATGCAGCTTTTCAAAACCAGGCGTTGAATCACGTTTCCAAGGCTCAAAAATCGAGCCCCCAACTTTAGGTCGCGTCTCAATCCAGCCTTCCGACAACAGCCCATCAACATCGGCAATCCGCTGCTCAGTCAAAATCGCAAAGTAATCATCGATCGCATCGGAAATTTCATCCATCACAAGTTCACGATCAAGCATCGGCACCGGTAACGGGTTCAGCGGCCGACCTGCTGGTACTTGTGTTTCCTGTGGCAGATCCGCTTCAGCCAAATTTTTCTGCTGCCATAGACGACAACCGCCAAAGCAAGAAATCGTCGCCAGCAAAAAAACAAGAGACGTACAGTAATTCCGAAAACGCAGGTTCATGCCGCAAAGTCTCGTTAATTACTGACGTCGGTTCAATATCAACGCTGCTAGCTCAACATAGCCAAGTAAAGCGGTTAAGGTGGTTCATCGCATTTTTGTTTCAGTTATCACCGGATATTTCTGTACCATATTTTGGTTTAGCTCAATGTCTGCCTTAAATTCGTCTGGTACATCATCTTCGTGGAAAATTGCATCAGCCGGGCACTCTGGCATACAGGCCGCACAATCTATGCACGCTTCGGGATCGATATACAGCATTTCTGGGCCCTCGTGAAAACAATCACACGGACAGACCGTGACGCACGCAGTGTCTTTGCAACCAATACATTTTCTTGTAACGACAAAAGCCATGAGTTGTCCTCGGGGTTCTGAAGAATAAAATTTGGGTTCACCTATCCATTCAGGTTTGGCGGCCAAATCCGGACAAGAAATGTCAAACAATTCTTCCGAGAAATTGCTCGATCGATATGCTCACGATTTGGATGCAGCGGCAATTCAGCTTTTTGAACGCTACGCATCAAAGATCGTCAGTTTGGCGAACCTAAGACTTCCAGATCACTTGCGGTCAAAAGTCGATGCTGATGATATTTTGCAGGAAACGATGGCAGCATTGCACGACGCGATTGGAAACAAGCGAATCTTGTGGCAAAGCCAGGGTGATTTATGGAACTACATTGCTGGCATTACAAAGAACAAGATTGCGTCTGCCATCGAAAAATACGCAACCAGCAAACGAGATTTAGACCGGGAAAAACCACTTGCGTTTGATCCTCAAGCGACAAAAAACGATCATTCGTTGCTGGCTCTATTAAATGAGTTATGCCAGAACGAAAAACCGCTTATCCGCACAATTTTCAACATGCACCTGGAAGGCCATTCTCAAGTCCAGATTGCAAAATCGGTTGATCGCTCGCAGCGGACAGTTCGCCGGATCATTGACGCATTTCGAAACAAGATTATCGCATCGGACTATCTAGATGAAGCCGTTTCGCAATCGATTCGAAAACCTGGCTGCACCATCGCTGAATATCAGGACTATCAATTGTTGTGGATGATTGGCAGCGGAAGCTTTTCCAAAGTCTATCTGGCTCTACAAAAATCAACGGATCAATTGTTTGCATTTAAAGCGATACGCAAAAGATGGCTTCTGAACAAAACAGTTCGAGCAGCATTTATTAACGAAGCTGAAAAACTTCAGAAGATTGATGACCCCAACGTTGTAAAAACGTATGGCTGGGGCGACTTGCCAAACGGTGGCCTGTTTCTAATCCTTGACCACATCGACGGCCCAACCATTCATCAGTTGCTCTACAAATCGTCACAAAACCAGCGGCAAGACTGGCTACAACAAATTGAATGCACTATTTCTCGCTTGCATGATATCGGTATCGCCCATCGTGACTTGAGCACCCGAAACGTTCTGATTGATAACAACAACCAAATCAAGCTGATCGACTTTGCTTTCAGCAAGAGTATTGGCACTTTTCAATCAGACAAAAATCTTGACCGACAAGCGATTGCCCGCATTCGCGGCCAACTTCGGGTTGCTTGTTGATAATCCGCGCACGTGTGTGCAGTAATTAACTTGTAACGTCAACGATCGACGGCATGTAATCTTCTGGTGGCACAAATCCAAGGCAGGTCATGATCGTTGCCGCTAAACTGCTGATTCCCAAATCCTGGTTGGCAGCCAATTCCAGTGGCAAACTTCCCGACGGATCGTAAATATAACAAGGCACTGGATTGAGCGTGTGGCTGGTTTTCATCTTTGGGTTGCCATCAGAGCCCAAAGCCACCTCGCCGTTCTTCATTTGGTACATTTCATCAGCGTTCCCATGATCCGCCGTTACGATCAACACACCATTCGCTTTAGCAATCGCTTTGATCAATCGCCCGACTGACAAGTCAACCGCTTCCACTGAAATCTCGACCGCCAACAAGTCTCCCGTATGCCCAACCATGTCGCCGTTGGGATAGTTGATACGAATGAATTTATGCTTTGAATTATCAATCGAATCCAAGACAACGTCAGTGATCTCGCCAGCTTGCATCCAGGGCCGCTGCTCAAAAGGACAATTGTCAGATTTGATTTCGACGTAGTCCTCCAACTCTTCAGAAAACTTCTCGCTACGATTGCCGTTAAAGAAATAGGTCACATGGCCGTACTTTTGCGTTTCGCTTACCGCCAGTTGATTTACTCCGCTGGCCGCCAAATACTCACCCAAAACAGAATCGATCGCCGGAGGCTCAACCAAAAATCGGGACGGAATCTTTTGATCCGGATCGTATTCCATAATTCCTGCAAAACGAACGTCCGGAATCTCGCCACGATCAAACTCGCTCATATCCGGGTCATCAAACGCACGAGTGATCTCGATCGCCCGGTCGCCTCGAAAATTAAACAGGACCACACTATCGCCATCGATGATTGGTCCGACTGGCTTACCATCGCGATGTATCACAAACTCTTTCAAATCCTGATCGATCACTCCAGGGTCATCCGCACGCAACTGTTCAATCGCTTGTTGTGCATTTTCAAATGGACGGCCAACACCGTGCACATGAGAATCCCAACCTCGCTTCACCATTGGCCAGTCTGCGTTATAGCGATCCATAGTGATATACAAACGCCCGCCACCTGACGCGATACAGTAATCAAATCCTTCGTCTGAATTTATTTCGTCCAAACAATCTTCCAGTTGTTTCACATATTCGTGTGCAGACGTCGGCGGAACATCGCGACCATCAAGCAACGTATGCAAACGCACTTTCTTGATGCCTTCATCTTTGCACCGCCGCAGCATTGCCAGCAAGATATCGATATGGGAATGAACGTTTCCATCGGAAAGCAAACCAATAAAGTGCAGCGTTCCGCCAGAATCGGAAACGCCATCAACGACATACTTCCAATTTTGCCCGTCGTAAATATCGCCCGACTCGACTGCGTTTTTGACCAGCAAAGCGCCTTGATCGAAAACTCTGCCAGACCCAATCGCATTATGCCCAACTTCGCTATTGCCCATATCATCGTCAGACGGCATTCCAACGGCCAGACCATGAGCTTTCAGCTGCGTACAAAGCGAATTGGCAGCCAGCCAGTCCAAATTCGGCTTACTTGCCTTTGCGACCATATCGCCAGCATCACCGCCACCGATTCCGACACCATCCATGATCACCAGGACGACGGGGCCCTTTGGCCCTTGAAATGTTGAGTATTTTGTTAGCGGATTCATAGATTACCTGCTTAAAATTCGACAACGCAAAATCATCCCAGCTAAACATAAAGGAAACAACCGGACAATTAGGATACGAAAATCGAATACCGGTTACATTCATGCCAACCCTTGTTGTCACGAACGACAATTTGTCGAAAATGAAAGCGAGGTTTTAGTCAGGAATTTCAAAACGGAAAAAAAATGAGCAGAATTCAACCACTTAAATTTGAGCCAAGTGGCAGTTACATCCCCAACCATGGAATTACCGCCCAACAAGTGGCCGCGATGAGTCCGCGTCTAACGGACGTACGTGACGAAATCCTGAAAATTGACCTGCAACTGTTTTCCGAAGGCGTCGTTCCATCGGACAAACAACCGCTTGACGTCGGATTCCTCGAAATGCCGGAAAGGATTTTGGACGACTACCGAACCAATGGCGATTCCAGCGAACTCGGCAAAATTCTGATAACCGCAAAACGCATTCAAAGTCAGGTCGATCGCGTCGTTGTGCTGGGCATTGGCGGCTCCTACATGGGTGCACGGGCATTGATGGAAAGTTGTTGCCAACCCTACTTCAATGAATTCTCTCGCGCTGAACGTGGCGGTCGCCCAAGAATGTATTTTGAAGGCAACAATGTCGACAACGATTGGTCGCAAGGCTTGCTGCAATTGCTGCGTACCGAATCCGAACCTTGGTCGATTGTTGTGATCAGCAAAAGTGGAGGGACACTCGAAACTGCTGCTTCATTCCGCCAGTTCTATGCCGCGCTACGCGACCAGGTTGGCGAAGAAAAATTGGCAGAGCTGATCGTTCCGGTCACCGGCAAAACTGGTAAACTGGCATCACTGTCCGATGCCATCGGATGCGCGGATCGATTTGAAGTTCCCGATGGCGTGGGTGGCAGATTCTCGATTCTGTCGCCCGTCGGTTTGTTGCCCGCAGCAATTCTCGGCGTCAATGTTGTGAAACTGCTCGAATCTGCCGCTGCGATGAATGATCATTTCCGCACAATGCCTCCCGGCGAAAACGTGGTGCTTGATTATGTGGCGGTGAACCACTTGCTCGAAAAAGAGCGAGGCTGTAACACTCGACTGCTCAGCGTTTGGAGCAAATCGCTGGAATCTGTTGGAATGTGGTACGATCAACTATTGGCCGAAAGCCTGGGCAAGGAAGAGCAGGGTGCTATGCCGCTAACGGTATTGAACACTCGCGATTTACATTCACGTGCTCAGCAGCATCAAGAGGGACGCCGCGACAAAGTCGTAAACAACATCATTCTGGAATCGTGGCGCAATGACCATTTGCCGATCGGCAACATCGGGCACAATGATGACGCCTTGGATGAACTTTCCGATCGCACGCTGCCCGATGTTATGTCCGCCGCAATCGATGGCACCAACCAAGCCTACCAGTCCGACGGGCGACCAACTACGAACCTCTATCTACCGTCCTGTGATGAAGCGGGAATTGGTCAACTCTTGCAAATGTTGATGTTGGCCACGGTCGTAGAAGGCCGTTTGATCGGAATCAATCCCTTTGGGCAGCCCGGCGTCGAAAAGTACAAGATTAACATGAACCGCCTGCTTCGTCAGGCTGTACGAACTTAAGTCGAGACACAAAGATGGCAATCAGCTTAACCTGGCTCGGTCACGCGACATGGATGATCGACATTGGCGATCAGAAAATTCTGCTCGACCCGTTTATCACTGACAATCCTGCAGCGCCGGTAAAAACCGATGAAGTCACGGCCGATGCGATTCTGATTTCGCATGGACATTTTGATCATGTCGCAGACGCTGCCGCGATTGCCAACAAAAACGACGCAACCGTCGTCGCAATTTATGAAATTGCAAGTTGGTTTTCACAAAATCACGGTGTCAAAAATACGATTGGCATGAATATTGGCGGCCAAACGAAATTGGACAGCTGTACCGTGAAAATGACAAACGCGATTCACAGCTCTCAATTGCCAGACGGTTCCGATGGTGGCAATCCAGCCGGTTTCGTTGTTTCAGCCGAAGGTAAGAATATCTATTTCGCCTGCGACACTGCTTTGTTTTCTGACATGCAACTGATCGGTAAACAAGGCATCGATCTTGCCGTCGTCCCGATCGGGGATCTGTTCACAATGGGCATCCAAGACAGTATCGAAGCGATTAAATTAATCAATCCAAAACAGGTATTACCAACTCACTTCAACACATGGCCTCCCATCGAACAGGACAGCGCCGCTTGGGCCGAATTGGTCAAATCCAAAACTTCTGCTCAGCCGCTGGTGCTGCAACCAGGGGAACAGCACGAACTTTAATCCGACAATCGCCGTACGAATCCAATGCAGGGGCAGCCATCCGATACGTGAGAATTTATGAATTACTTGAATACTAAAAATCTGGCCCCGTTGTGTTTACTGTGGCTGATCTGCTTTAGCTGGCCAGGCGAATCCGTTTGGGCACAAGAATCAGGCAAGAAACTGCGCTGGAAATTCGAACAAGGCGACAAGTACGACGTCGAACTTACTCAACAGACCGGCATCAAGACCGCTATTCAAAACCGCTCTCAGGAAATCGGCAACGAAATGTTGCTCTCGATGAAGTGGACGATTTCCAAGGCCAACGATTCAGACTACGTCATCGATCAGTCCATCGAGCGAATCAAACTGACGATTACGGCTCCGTCAAAGGGAGCCGTGGAGATCACAAAAATCGACACCGCCTCAACGGACAAACCGACCGAATTTGGCGAACGTCTGTTGGAACAGGTGCGCCCGTTGATCGGCAGCGTTTTCAGCGTCGCAATGACCGATCGAGGAGAGATAACAAACGTCGAGATTCCAAAACCGACGATGGAAGCTCTTCGAGCTGCTCCTGCTTCGATGCAATTAAGAGAATTGATCACTGAACAAGGCCTCAAAGATCTGTTCGGTCAATCGGCGATCGTATTTCCAGAAGCCGCAATCGAATCTGGCGCTACGTGGAACACCTCCAATTCTGTAAAAAACGAACTTGCAACCGTTACGAAAAAAAGCACCTTCACTTACAACGGGACCGAGGAAGCGGACGGCCTGAATTTCGATTCGTTTTCGATCGACGCGGAAATCGAATCCTCTGAAGTTTCTGCTGAAAATTCGATCGACAATTTCACTGGCTCCGGGAAAATCAAGTTCGCCAATAACGCCACAACGATGCTGGACAGTCGAATTTCTAACGCCATGACAACCATGCGTAAGTATCGTGATCAAAAAATCAAAACAACCGTCAACACAGATGTCTCGATGCGGGTTACAAAATCTGATGACTAAATTTGTTGCCGTTTGTACAACCGACGAAATACCCGTTGGCGAGGGCCGCAGTTTCGAGGTTGAAAATCGATCCATCGCGATCTTCAACAACGGTGGAAAATTTTCAGCAATCGATGACATGTGCCCGCATATGGGAGCATCTCTGGCCGAAGGTCATTTCGATCCCGACACATGCAACGTAGCCTGTCCGTGGCACGGCTGGAGATTCAATGTCAACGACGGTGCCTGGGCCGACAATCCACGCGTCAAAACCGACATCTTTGAAGTTCGAGTGACCAACGATGAAATTCATGTCGGAATTCCCCCGACGAACAAATCCGAACATGGTGACGATCCAATCACGCCATCGGACAATTAAACAGGAACGCGTTCTTGACCGATTCTCAAAACGATGTGTCCATTAGCGACTTTCAGAACCTGATTCGAAAGATGTATTTCGAAAAGGACCTCGCGCGCGGTGTGCCGGGAACTTTTATGTGGCTGATGGAAGAGGTCGGGGAATTGTCTTCGGCACTTCGCAGCGATGACCGTGAAAATCTGGCCGCGGAATTTGCCGACGTGCTGGCCTGGCTGACCACCATCGCCAACATCGCCGAAATTGATCTGACCGAAGCGATAGCCAAAAAATACGGATCCGGTTGCCCGGGCTGTGGCCAGTTCATTTGCACATGCTCAGATGATGAAAAACCCTGATTTATCGAACCTTGATAGAGTCACATCGTAGAACAATTGTCGGCTATCCGTTATCCTTTGGCTTCGCGTTTGCGACCTAAATCGAGTGCTCCATTTAATAAATCGCATTGCCTTGAATATGCAAATTTCCGCGAACCGAATTGGACTGCTCCTGCTAACCGCAATTCTGCTGTTGTGCACGTTGGCATCTCCGACAACCGCACAAGGTTCAACAGGTTCCAGCCAAAAAGCGCCCGACAGTCTCGACTCAAGAATTGGCTTTGATGGAAAAATCAAACTGGGCTCATGGATGCCCGTGTTCTTCACATTCCCTGAATCCATAAAACCAAAAAGATTCTCGATGGTTGCCTTGGACGGTAACGGAATGCCGATTCAGTACTCGGGCAATCTTCGATCGGTAAGCGATACTTCATCACAAGCCTGCATTAAAATCGGGCGAAGTATTGGCAATATTCAAATTGAGATCTTCGATGAAAACGACCAGGTTATCGATGCTTTCGATATCGACTTGGAAGAAACGTCAGGATTAGACGTTGTCGAGTCGACCACCCCGATGGTGTTGTGTATTGAATCGGAAAACATCATCTCCACCAGCCTGACCTCGGTCGAAGCACAGCTGTTTGGAACCGAATGCGAAATCCTCTCACTGCAGTCGGTTGATGAATTGCCTATTGACAAGCTGGCCTACGAGGGAGTGCGGGCGATCTATTTATCGATGGCCGACGCAGAATTGATAAAGTCGATTTCGCAAGCGCATTGGAGCGCCGTTCAGGAGTGGGTCGCCGGTGGGGGGAAAATAATCATCAGCCTGGGACCGGGCTCAACTGAATTGCTGGACGGCAACAAGGTCCTTTCCGAATTGGTGCCCGGGAAAGTCACTGGGACATTTGAAATCAACAACAGCATTCAGTTTGAAAGATTCGCTCGCAGTAAACCTCCCCAATTGCTTAAACGCGGCGATGATCCGATCCTTGCATCCACACTGAATGAACCAGAAGGAATTGTCGAATTGGCAATCGGAAAAAAACCACTTGTCGTCCGAATGGTGCACGGATTCGGTCAAGTCGTTTGTTCGACAGTCGATTTTGACAAGCAACCGCTAACCCAATGGAATGGGCACAAGAAATTTCTGATGCGGCTAACCAATGGGCAATTGAATCTAAACCGAACAACGACCGGAGCATCCGACTCACGCAACATCGTCACTTATGGGTATCGCGACATACTGGGTCAGTTGGTATTTCCACTTGAAAAATTTTCGCGTGTAAGTTTCATCAACTTCACAATCGTAGCCGTTTTGATCGCTTTGTTTCTGTTGTGCATCGGACCGGGTGATTACTTTCTGCTCAAGCACACGGTCAAGAAAATGGAATGGACGTGGCTTACGTTTTCATTGTTTGCTGCGGCTTTCTGTTTTCTTGCGATCTATATTTCCCGGACCACCAAACCCACTCAAATGCAGATCAATCAGCTGGAGATCATTGACATTGATCAAGCCAGCAATCGAGTCCGTGGAAACATCTGGACAAACATATATAGTCCGGCTAATTCCAAAAACAGCCTGACTGCACCCGATCAGAATTCGCTCGGCGTGAATACGGGCAACGCAACGCTTTCATGGATGGGGATTCCTGGCTCCGGACTCGCGGGCATGAATTCCAAGACCGCAGCCCGCGTGCAGCTACAACATTACGATTGTCAATTCGAAGGCGATTCAACTGGCAGCCGAATCGAAAACCTGCCAATCAAAGTCTCTTCGACCAAACCACTCTTCACCCAATATTCGGACAGTAAAGATTTTGGAATCACGAGTCGATTGAGCCAGCGCCGTAACCGATTGCAGGGCACGTTCAAGAACCCGTTTGATTTGCAATTGGAAAATTGCCGCATCGTCTATGACAATTGGACGTATGTCATGTCTAAACCGCTGGGTCCAGGCGATACGGTCGACGTCAGTTCAGAGCTAACGGAAAAAACAGCCTCCAGTTATTTTTCGCGCCGCGTGAATACAGAATCCGACAAAGGAGGCAGCCAACCTTGGCGTCCCGAAGAGGACGACATGGACCGGATTGCCGAAATGATGATGTTTTTCGAACTTGGCGGCGGACAACAATACACACGACTAACGCATGAATATCGACCGCAGCTGGATCTATCAGAATTACTAGGCCTTAACCGCGCCATTTTTTATGGACGCATTTCCGATGCGTCGACTCAACTGAAAATCGAAAGCAATGCCGGCGATTCGGTTTACGACCAAAGCCGAACTTACGTTCGAATCGTACTTCCCGTGCAAAATAAACCTTCTACATCACAAAGATAAAAACGTGATCAAGACTGAAAACTTAACCAAGAAGTATGGCGATTTCTTTGCCATCAAATCGATCGACCTGGATCTCAAAGAAGGCGATTTGTTTGGATTCATCGGTCCCAATGGAGCAGGCAAAACGACAACCATGCGGATCATCGCGACGTTGCTGGAGCCTTCCTGGGGTGAAGCCTATGTTTGCGGTCACTCGATTTACAATGCGCCGAAAGAAATTCGCCGGCTGGTCGGTTACATGCCCGACTTCTTTGGTGTCTATGACGATATGAAAGTTATCGAGTATCTTGAATTCTTTGCTGCCGCGTATCGGATCTCGGGCGCAGAACGCAGACGCAAGTGTGATGAAATGCTTGAAATCGTCGATTTGGAATTCAAACGCGACGCTTTTGCCAACACGTTGTCTCGTGGTCAGACTCAGCGACTCGGGTTGGCGAGAGTTCTGCTGCACGACCCTCAAGTCTTGCTGCTTGACGAACCACTCAGCGGCTTGGATCCTCGCGCCAGAATCGAAATGCGCAACCTGATGCGACGACTTGGCACGATGGGAAAGACGATCGTCGTTTCCAGTCACATTCTTCCTGAACTCGCTGACGTCTGTAACAAGATTGGGATTATCGATAAGGGCGAATTGAAGGTTTCTGCTGAAGTAACGGAAGTGATGAAACAAGTGCGCGAAAAAACCGTGCTGTTTGTAGACGTTGTTAGCGACAAACCTGGTGCGGCCAAATTGCTACGGGATCAGGAGATCGTCGAATCGGTCGACATGGGAGACGGGCATCTGGTAGTAACATTGAACCAGCGAATCGAGGATTTCTCGGCACTGGCGTCCGAGTTGGTCAAAGCCGGATTTGGGATTTCACAATTCCAGGAAGAAGAAGTCAGCCTCGAATCGGCCTTCATGGCGCTTACCAAAGGCGCTGGCTCAAAGATCTAAACTCGATCAAGTAAACGAACGGTTTGGGCTCGCGGCTAAATCGCGGCCGGCCCTCGCTCACCGGTCCGAATCCGCACGCAATCATCCATCGGCAAAACAAAGATCTTGCCATCACCAATCGCACCGTTGTCACCAGTGCGACCGCCCTTTATGATCGCTTGAATTGTCGGCTCAACAAATTCTTCGTTAACCGCGATTTGCAACTGAACTTTACGCCGCAAATTTATTGCGAATTCATCGGCTCCGTACAATTCCGACTTTCCCTGTTGGCGCCCAAATCCCTGACAATCCATGATCGTCAAACGAAAGACCTCTACATCCGTGAGCGCGTTCTTGATACCTTCCAGGCTGTGAGGTTGAATGATAGCGATTATCAATTTCATGTGTCGATCCTTCCGATAATTTCAAACTAGATGGAAGACTCGTCAAACAATGCGTTGATGTAGTCCTCGACACTGAATTTCGCAAATGCGTCAGGCGTTTCGCCCAGGCCCACGAATTTCACGGGCAACCCAAACTCCTTGCGAATGGGAATCGCGACACCACCTTTGGCACTCCCGTCAAGCTTCGCCAAAATAATTCCGTTTACATTGGCAACTTCAGTGAATCCTTTTGCCTGGCTGATTGCGTTTTGCCCGGCGGTCGCGTCCAGCACCAATAAGACTTCGTGAGGAGCATCAGGAACAACTTTGGCCATCACCTTGCGAATCCGCGCCAATTCATCCATCAAATTCGTTTGAGTTTGAAGGCGACCGGCAGTATCCACGATACAAATATCGGCATTACTATTTTTTGCGGCCTCGACAGCTTTATAGGCAACGCTGGCAGGATCACTTTTTTCGCGGCCGGTGACAATCTCAGCGCCAAGTCTTTCAGCCCAAATCTTCAACTGCCCGACGGCGGCGGCTCGAAACGTATCACCGGCTCCAAGTACAACAGACTTGCCCTGCGAAATAAACATGTGAGTCAACTTCGCAATCGAAGTCGTCTTTCCAGACCCATTCACGCCGACCACCATGATCACCGTCGGTCCAGAAGCAGCCAAGTTTATTTCTTCTGAATCCTGAGCCATGATTTCCGAAACGATCTCTTTCGCTGACCCAATAAGATCTTCAAGCATCAACTTTCGAGCTCGAAACTTCTTGCCAATGTCATCACGAATTCGCATCGCCGTCGAATTGCCCATGTCAGTCTTAACCAGCATCGCAAACAACTCATCCAGAAATTCATCGTCGACAAGCCGCCCCTCTTTACCGACCAGATCACGGATATCAGTATTAAGCACTTCAACGAAGCGGCGAAAAATCCCCTTGGGCTTTTCCTCTTGATCGACAACCTCCGTGCCTCCACCACTTGCGGGCACCTCTTTATTGGCCGCTTCACCGCCGGTTGAGGTCTTGTCTTTCTTCTTTCCGAATGGATTCCAAAATGCCATTAAAATACCGTTGTAAAGGTCTATCAGTCACGGGGCGGAATTCAACCAAACTCAATTCGCAAAATTAACCAGCAAAAATTAATCGGCGGATTTCACGCCGTCGGAAAATTACACACCGAAAATGATCATATCCAAACCGCCAGATTTGTCAGTATCAATTGGCCGCAGGATCGGAATCAACACCGTTTGGACAAGCATCATCGGCTTGAATTTCCTGCTTTTTTGCGCGATTCAACAACCGGTCCAGGATCCCGTTTACAAACTGAGCGGAATTGTTCGTCCCATATCGCTTGGCCAATTCGATCGCCTCGTTAATCGCGACCGGTCCGGGCGTTTCAGGAAAAAAGAGGATTTCAAAAGTCGCCAATCGAAGAATGCTGCGATCGGTTGCCGCCATGCGATTGAGCTTCCAATTCTCGGCCGTTGTCTGCAACTCCTGGTCGATTTCTGCCTGCTTTTCACGGATACCGTTAAGCAAAACCTTGGCAAATTTCACAACCGCGTCCTTACGATGCAGCCTGTTTGCAATAAATTCGTTTTCAATCTCGACATCGGGATCGGGGTTTAGATCCTGCTGAAAGAGGATCTGAACAACAATTTCTCGAGCTCGTCTTCGGTTGGGCATCTTGGCGGTTTCGCATCAGAAAAACGGGGCTGCGGAATTGTAGGTCAATTCCGGCGATTTTGAAACGACTCCTGTTTTCCAAACAGACCGTTCATGCAAGCTGACCAAAAAGCCGGATCATCGTAATAGCAGCCATGGCAGCCTCTTCGCCTTTGTTGCCAACCTTCCCACCACTGCGCTGAATCGCCTGATCGACGGTATTGCAGGTCAAAACTCCGAAAGCAACAGGCCTTGTGTATTCCACCGAAAGCTGACCAAGCGACTGGCTGATCATAGTGTTAATGTGCACGTCATGGCTTGTTTCACCGCGGATAACACAGCCCAGGCAGATTACGGCATCACATGAATCGATGACCCTTTTTGCCGCTACGGCCAATTCCCACGCACCAGGAACCCAGAGAATTCTGATGTTGCTATCGCTTGCGCCTTCGCGTCGCAATGTTTCCACCGATGCCGCCATCAATTTTTCGGTGATGGGGCGGTTGTAGGTTGAAACGACGACTTCAAATTTCTTTTCAGATATATCGCCGTGTTCTCCGTCAAAACTGACGGGAGCGTCTTCAGACATTTTCGTGTCCAACTAAGAAATGGAATTTCAAGGCTTGGTGCTTACAAAGAAGCACCTTTCAAGCTCATCAGAAATTCTGCATTGGTATTCGTTTTACGCAACCGCTGGGTCAACATATCCATCGCATCCGGAGCATTCATGTCACTCAACGCCCGACGAATCAGACAGATCCGGTCATATTCTTCCGGATCCAGCAACTTCTCTTCACGACGCGTACCCGATCGATTGATATCGATCGCAGGCCAGATTCGCTTATCGACAAGGCCGCGATCAAGAACGATTTCCATATTCCCGGTACCTTTGAATTCCTCAAAGATCACCTCATCCATCTTGCTGCCGGTATCAATCAAGGCCGTCGCCAGAATGGTCAGCGATCCACCTTCTTCGATTTTCCGGGCCGACCCAAAAAATGCTTTTGGTTTTTGCATCGCATTTGCATCCAGGCCGCCAGACAAAGTCTTGCCGGATTGTGGACACTCAGAATTCCAAGCCCGCCCCAGTCGGGTAATCGAGTCAAGGAAAATGATGACATCGATCCCACTTTCAACCAGTCGCTTCGATTTCTCTAGAACCATATCGGCGACCTGAATGTGTCGCGAAGAGGGTTCATCAAAAGTCGAACTTATCACTTCACAACGCGGTCCTTTGACTTCGCGTTCCATATCAGTGACTTCTTCGGGGCGTTCGTCGATCAGCAACATGACCACGTACGCTTCGGGATAGTTTTTCAAAACCGCTTGGGCCATGTTCTGCATCAACATCGTTTTTCCAGCACGCGGCGGACTGACAATCAGCCCACGTTGACCAAAACCGATCGGTGCAACCATGTCGACAACGCGAGTCGACATATTACTGGCCTCATGTTCCATCATGATTCGCGAATCCGGATGCAGCGGCGTCAGGTCATCGAAATGGACGCTGCGGGAAATTTCTCCAGGACTTTTTCCGTTTACACTTTCCACCCGCAACAATGCAAAATACCGTTCATTTTCCTTGGGTGGCCGAATTTGCCCAACCACAATCGCACCATTTCGCAAATTGAATTTTCGAATCTGACTGGGCGACACATAGATATCATCGGGACAACTCAAATAGTGATAGTCTGGACTGCGCAAAAACCCAAAACCGTCTGGCAAAATCTGCAGCGTCCCCTCTCCGTACATCAACCCACGAGCACGCACACGATTCTTCAAAATCTCAGTGACTAAATTACGTTTTTCCAGCTGCTCAGGATCCTGGATACCTTCCTGTCTTGCGTGCACGCATAGCTCATCCATTTTCATGCGCTGAAGCGCAGTCACATTGATGATGTCGTCCTTATTGATATTGGCCATTTCCTGGTCAGAAATTGGCTTGATCTCTTCACGTGAAATCTGCTCCGCCAACGACAACGGCTCGCCGCTGTTTTCTATTTCTCGCAATTTGCTATCCACTTCGGGGTCGGCGTTGAAATGTGGCTTTCGTCCGCCCGTCCTTCTGACCGGGCGTTTGACAGGGCGCTTGGAACTTGATGTCCCGCGTTGGTTAGTTCGATTCTGATCGGACATGTTAAATCTTCTGTGAATAGGTAAGTCGAAAGGCAAGTTGCGAATAGGTTGTTATTGGCTAGTAAAATTAATTCTCTGATTGCTCAACAATCATCAATCCCCAGGATATCCAAAGTTTTTTCACTTGGTCCAAAGTATTTTCCTGGCTGGAGGAGTTATCGATAAAATCCGTTGAATTTTCTTCCTTATGCTGCAGATCCATTTGTCGGTCTTCCCTTCGTTTCAATTCTTGATCCGTCCAGCCTCGAGTCTTCGCTCGTTCGGTCCGCACCGCCAAGCTTGATTTGACGAACACCAATTTGTCACACAGCTGGTCCCAGCCGGCTTCAAACAACAACGGCGCGTCTAACACAACAGCTATTGTTTTTCTTAGGGTCGCCAAACGAAGTTCTTCGAGAATTCGTTGTCTAATAATGGGGTGGGTAATCTGCTCAAGTGCACTCAGTTGTTTTCGGTCCGGTGCGCCAAAGACTATGTTGCCCAACGCCTTGCGGTTGACAACGCCATCTTCGAGAACATCTTCTCCCCATATCGCTTGGATTTGGGACAAAACATCTGGGTCATTCAATACTTCGTGACCAACTTGATCCCCATCCAAAACCGAAGCCCCAAGCCGCTGAAACATATTGGCTACGGTGCTTTTGCCACTTGCCACACCGCCAGTCAAACCAATTACGACGGGACGAGACAAATGTGAGTTCCGATAACAACGAGTTTTTTGAGTGAATGCCGTCCAAACCACACAATTCAGCTAACAAAGTTAACTATCGTGTGAGTTCACTCCATAACAGTCAATCCATTCGCCAAACATCAAATCTAAGAGTTATTGCCAGGAGCAATGAGTGGACTCTTAAGCGGACGCTAGACTTCCTATGACATATCCTGCTGTATCCAGAATAGCCTTATATGCAAATAGAATCTAGCGCCCATTCGCACCACATTTTTCAAATTACTCGAATTAATGAATCCAATCGCTTTGCATGCGAAAAACACTCCTATTCCAGATTGGCAACGACAAACATTCAGATCCTGAACAGCCTGCAATAGATTATGGAATCGTCCCAAACTCAAACAAATAACACCTATTTTGCCGATTTTACGTTTCACTAAAACCTACTTGGCTTATCCTGTGGCGATTCAATCAGGTGAATCGGGATAATCGTCAGTCTCTTCTATTTCGTTGCGTCTATCAAATGAACATTAGTTTGACACTGTTCATCGTCTATTTAGAATCAAATAGAGGAACAGAGAATTTAAGGGACGGCGATATTACCCACCTATTTTCTTAACCAATGTCGTTTTCTGGCCGTAAGGCAAGGAAAAACGCATACCGTTTTCGAATCCACGTTACCGCATTTCGTAGCCAAACACGTTTGAGCAGGAAGTATAGGAGATCTTAATGGCTGCAAGGGAAAACCAGGGTTACTTAATCGCAGTAATTGTTTTGGTGCTGCTGGTTCTAGTGCTAGGTTTGTTGGCATTCTTAGGAATGAGCAAAGCCACGGAACATTTCGAAGGCATTACGAAAGCCAATGCCGATAAGACCGTCGCTGAAAAAGTCAGTGATGCTCATCGAATCGAGGCAGAGATCCTGCGCAGCTACGTGGGAGACTTGGGCGAGAACATTGCTGAAGTACCTACTAAAATCGCTTCACTAGGTCGACTGACAAACGATAGTGCTCTCAACGATACTCAGAAAAACCAGATTCGCCTGGTTATTAATCGTGTCGATGAAGTCAAAGCTGCCTATGAACGCGACATGAAACAATTCATCGCACGAGCTGAAGGCGAAACCTCACAAGAAACCTGGTCAGGAGTGCTTCGTAATCTAAACAGCATTACTGCCACTAAACACAACCAGCTGAATGTCAGCCGTATTCAAAATACAGAAGACCGCGACCGCCTCGAAAACGAAAAGAAGGCCCTGCAAGAACGTTTGAACGAAAACGAGAAACTGCTGGCAACGGTCACCGAAAATTTCAATAGCGAGAAAAAACGTAACGCCGACAAAGAGCAACAGCTACTTGCCGACCTCAATAAAGCTCAGCAGACGATTCAACAAAACAGCAAGCTTAGCGAAGAAACGATCGCTGAATTGAGAAGTGACAATAGCAAGTTGAAAGACGTCACATCTAACCTTGGCAACGAAAATCAAGGCCTTCAAATGAGGATTTCCGACCTGACTCGGGAAAACTTTGACCTACACGATGGCATTATCTTGCGTGTTGGCCGTGGCAGCGACCTGGTCTACATCAATCGCGGTCGCAAAGACGGCCTCCGAACCAATCAAACCTTCGCCGTTTACGACAACAGTATTACTAATTTCATCAAGGATCAGGAAAAGGCCAAGGTTGAAGTCATTCGCATCACCGGCCCACATACTGCTGACGCTCGAATAACCGATCAGAATCCAGTCGATCCAATTACCAAGAACGATAAAATTGTCACACCAACCTGGGACCCAGGCTTCAGCGTGCCTATTGCCGTGGCTGGAGTATTCGATATGGATCAGGACGGACACTCCGATTTGCGTCAGTTCATCCGATTGGTCGAAAACAATGGTGGAACGATCGTTGCTCGTAATGACGAAAACGGAAAACTCATCGGCAAGATTGATACTTCCACTCGCTACCTGGTTCTTGGCGGATCACCAAAACTGAATCCGACTTCTGAAGCGAGTGCATCCATCAACAATGCCATCCGCGAACTTGAGCGACAAGCCGAAGATAAATCCGTTCAAGTAATCGACATGCGATTGATGCTTAACAAAATGGGGCGACACAACCGTGCGTCGGTTGACCGATTCAATCCACAAGCAAGCAAGACATTTCGCGAACGACAGCCTTCTGGTGGCAGTTCCACACGAGAGGGCAGTTCCACCAAAGGTAGTTCCACAAGAGAAGGCAGCTCTACCAAAGGCAGCTCTACTCGCTAACCGGCCGGTTAACCAACCGAAGAAATCTCCAACCGGAAAGATATCTCGCTCTTCTTTAAGAGCAAGCAAAGTCCAAACAAGACGATGCCTTAACAAACGGCCTATGATACGCTTTGCGGATTGGCATAATTATTGGCAGGCTTATTAAGTCGCAAACACAAGAAGACGCCAAGAAAGTACAGAAGCGTCAGTGGTACTGCGAGCATAACCATGCTGACCGGATCCGCCGGCGTCAATAGCATCGCCAACGCAAAAATAGCCACCACAGCTACTCGCCAGTTCCCGGTAAACGTTTCGATGGTTACCAGTTCAATTCGATTAACGAACAACATTACCAACGGCAACTGAAACGCAATTCCAAAGCCCAGTGGAAGAAACATCACGAAACTCAACCAGTCATTTATTCGCGGTTGAGGCGATATTCCCATCCTTGCATTGAAACTGAAAAGAAAATCCAACACCGGTTCAAACACGAAAAAGAAAGCCAGACACACTCCGCTGAAAAACAGAATCAGGCTGACCGGCAAAAAAAAGTAAATGTATCGCTGTTCCGTTGGGTACAAACCAGCCGCAATGAATGCCCAGATCTGAAAAAACACCCACGGACTGGCAATCACAAGCCCGGTAAAGATTCCTGATTTCATCCAAATCATAAACGTTTCGGTCGTCCCCAGTGATTGTGACTGAAAACGCGCGGACTTCCAAACCGTCAACGGAACCATCTCGATCTGGACGTCACCGATAGCTTCGTCGAATACTTCGGATATCAATAACCGGTTCAAGCGCTCTGATAAATCCGGATTGAAGTTCGCTGTCAGCTGCTCCTTCATTTCCAACAGCGGATTTTCCTTCTCGACCTGCAACACATCGGCGATAGACGTGTTGGTACGCTCAATGATCGCTTGAAATTCCGGGGCCTCATTGATTTGACGTTTGGCCAGCAATCCGTTCAACACTGCCACGAATCCATTTATATCTGCTTGCGACAATCCTGTGCTGTCGCCAAGCCGCTCCAATTCAGCTTGCTGCTCAGCCCCTAATAGCTCCCATAACAATTGCCACTGTTCGCGTTGGTTTTCATCGAGAACGTTCAACGTCCTCCAATTCCCACACAAATCGATGATTTTATCGCCAGTAAACTGACTGGCTTTGAATCGATATGGTTTCAGTGAAACATCTTTTAGAAAATCAGGGCTGACGCTTCTCAGCGCCGACACCAGATCACCTGGATCCATCAGCAACCGTTCGGGAATCATCTCCTGTTGTTCGAGGATTTCTGATAATTCAGGGGCTAGAAAACCGTGCTCGCTTCGCAATTGTTCTTTGCCTTGATTGACATAAAACTTCGTCAGCGCCTTCTCAAGCGGGCGTTGCAATACGTGAACAACTTTTTCCGCCAACAGAAACCCGAAGACACAACCTATTGCGATTCCGATCAATGAACGTATCAGTACAACGCGCAATTCCTCCAGGTGCTCGCCGAAACTCATCCGCGATTCCTGGAATAGATCTTCGTTTTGATTCCTGCTTGCCATAAATTCACTCGATTTTATGTTGAGTTAACGACAAGCTCTATTCTGAATGCTCAGAGGCGAATTAGGAAGACAGCTGTTGATTGATATCCTGCGAACTAATGTCGCGATCCTTGGATTGTCTTGAGCGTTCCACATTGGTTAGAATTTGCAGTCGTCGC
This sequence comes from uncultured Pirellulaceae bacterium, assembly GCA_964405425.1. Classification (GTDB taxonomy): domain Bacteria; phylum Planctomycetota; class Planctomycetia; order Pirellulales; family Pirellulaceae; genus Mariniblastus. The sequence continues at coordinate 54,691 of CAYONX010000009.1, forward strand.
CTCCCAACCGCCGCTCTATTCAATTAAGGCATAACACAAACAATGTATCCACTTAGATTTGAACCTATTTTTCGACGTTATATCTGGGGCGGCCAACGATTGGCGACCGTATTGAACAAGCCAATTGGCAGTGAATCCTGTGCCGAGAGCTGGGAAATTGTCGACCACAATGAAGATCAAAGTATTGTCACCGCGGGTCCGCTAAGAGGAAAATCACTAGGCGATTTGATCCGCGAGCATGGATCAGAACTTCTTGGATCGTCAGCCTACGCCAGAATTACCGCCAGCGACGTGCCACAACAACTTAACGGTCGCTTTCCATTGCTGCTGAAATTCCTTGACGCCAATCGCAGTCTCAGTGTTCAAGTCCATCCGGATGACTCGATGGGTGCGACACTCAATCCACCAGATTTCGGTAAGACAGAGGCATGGTACGTGATGCACGCCGATTCAGGAGCGAAAATCTATGCAGGCCTGAAGCAGGGAGTTACGCAGGCTCAATTCCGTGACGCAATTGAGCAAGGCGAAACGGAAGCATTGCTGCACAGTTTCGAACCCACCGCTGGCGACTGTGTTTTCATTCGCGCAGGAACGTTGCACGCAATCGGGGAAGGTCTCTTAATTGCAGAAATCCAACAAGCCAGTGACACAACGTTTCGCGTATTTGACTGGAACCGAGTCGACAAGGACGGAAAGCCAAGAGATCTGCACATTGAAGAAAGTTTGGCGGCGACCGATTTCGAACTGGGGCCAGTGAATCCTGTTGCCGCAAAAGACACTGAGTTTTCCAACGCAACCGAAATCGTCTCCAGCGAAAAATTTGTCATGCGACGCTGGCAATGCGATCAACCCATCGTCATCAACGACAACAAGATGCATATCATAGCCGTCACCAAAGGCAGTGCACAAATCGCTAACGATCCTGGCGATCAGCCGCTATCGCTGGGCAACACAGCCCTAATTCCTGCCGCATGTTCTCAGACCACGATAACGCCACAGCAGCCAGCCGAAATTCTGGATATCTATTTGCCTTATTGAAAGAAAGCAGCCTGAATTCAATCCAAACGAACGACTACTCTTCTTCGCTTGACCAATCCGCACAGAAACTTCCACCTGCAAAATAGAATGGTCCGATTTGATTGCAATAGCGAATGTCCAAAATCAGCGTCGACATCACCGTATCCAAAGAAGTAAAGCGGACGAACACTTGCTCACTTGCAATGTGCTGTTGCGACATGATGCCTATTCCACCGACAGAAACATCACGGGTAATCGCCTCAAACGCGTCACCGACCGGGTGGCCGTCCTGGTCAATGATTTGAATATGGATCGGTAAATGAACGGTGGTTCGTTCGCTGATTCGACGATCAGCAAAAAAATCATGACTTTGCGCTTTTTCTAAAGCCCAATTAACAGTTTCGAAAATTGCTTCCGGGGTAGCCAGGTGTGTTGGATTTAGCATTTTAGTCTCGAATTGGATAGATTAAAGGCCGTGGTAATGGTTAATGTTATTCTGCAGCCATGCGATCGATCGATCGATGAGGTAACTTCCCAGGTTTTGGTGTCGACCGCGAAAATGAACCAAACCTGATTGTCCGCTTTTTAATTCGTTGCTTAGATCCAGCGAAAGTTCCAGATGGACTGGAACCCTGGCACTGACCATCATCAAATCGCCAGGCTGAAGTAGCGAACCTTTTCTTTCAACTTCAGAACGCCTGACTACATCGACCGGCCCCCCATAGACGCCCGCAAAGGCGAAATGAGGAAGATCGTCGACAACTCTTGGTTTTACATCTGATAATTTTGCTTTTCTTAACCCAGGTACGCCCCAGATTCGCAGCGTCGAATCGCAACCCATCTGCTTGGCCAGGAATTTTGCATCTTGCTGAGTAATCAGCGCAACGGCTTCTTTCGACCCTTGCTCACCAATTGAAAGTAATTCTCTACCTGCCTCGACATAATTCCCCAGCAAGTCGTCGATTTTCCTTGCAACCACCTGACCCGAATGGGGTGCCGTAACGTTTAAGCATTGGATTTCATGTTCAATATCTTGCAACTGTTTCCGCAGCGATTCAATCACTGCCTGCTCTGCCTGCAGCGCACCAATCTTTCGCTCTTTCTGTAATGAACGGGCCCGCAATTTCGCTTTGGCGAGTTCAAATTTGAATTTCGCCTGTCGAGCCTCCAATTCACGATTCTCCAAAACCATTAGAAGATCGCCAGCTTGAACAAACTGCTGATCAGCCACCAGAATCTCGCGTACGAAACCAGCCGTTTCCGGTCGGACACTGGTTGAATCTTTGAAATCGATGACCACCGGGGCGTTGATAACACTTGGCGCCGGTGCAAATTTGCCAACGGCAAGAAAAGCCAACAACAAACCCGTTGTCATCATGGCAAATTGTTTACGATTGGGTGTCTCAAATTCGCTGCCCAGCACGACAAACTTAATCAATTGATAGCTCGGCAAACCCAGCCACAACACAACGCCTACAGCCGCGATCAGCAATCCGAATCCCGGAAACAAATTCAATGCACCGATACACAAACCAACACAAATCAGCACCTTCCAAAGCAAGGCGCCGATTCCGTAAGCCTTGACGATCTGACCATGAAAGCCTGAATACTGGAGTTCCTGACTGGGCAAACCATAAAACCATTTGCGTCCCAGGCCGTTTACATACTGTTGACCATGGTTTCCGAGATTCGGCATCTCCAACCAGTCGGCAAGAATGTGATAGCCGTCAAATCGCATCAAAGGGTTGGCATTGAACAGCAACGTGTGCAGCGATGCCGCAACCATTACATTGGCAGCATGAAAATGTAGGGAACCGGGACCAGTCTGACTCCAGACGATCGCTGCAATCGCAGCCAGGAATATTTCCGCCATCATTCCTGCTGCCGAAACCAGAATCCGGGCGTGTTTACTGGTAAAGCCCCAGGCGCTGGTTACATCAACATAAGGCATCGGGATCATCAGCAAAAACAGGATCCCGCCCTTACCGACTTTGCCACCAAATTTCTTACACGCCAAAACGTGAGCGGATTCGTGAATGATTTTTAAAACGATCCACGTCACCGTAAACCATACCCAATTGTCTCGACTGAACACTTCGGTACTGGCAGAAGTTTCCCAACTGATCAGCAACGAAACCAGTCCGATGACGACCGTTGCGCACCAAACGACAGCGAATCGCCAGCTGATCAACCAACCAAAATAAGTCGAAAGAGACGCAGCAATAGAATCCAACTCAAGTAATGGGAATCGGATCGAAATTGGATTAATTTTCTGGATCGCCTGACTTTTCTCGCGATCTTTCTGACGTTCAGCCAGTCTCACCGAAGCGGTGGTTGCATCGGTGTGAGCAAGTTCCACTTCAACAAGCCATTTGCACAATCCGATCGCATCATCTTCGCTAAAAGCTTTGGCTCCCATCACACTGCACGTTTGTGCCAGCGCGGTTGCCATCGTCGTTTCACCATCCAGCATCGACAGAAACGTATATTCGGCTGGTCCGATACGAAAGAACTGAGAACGACTTTCATCCTCAATTTGATACCAGGTTTCACGCGTCCCTTGACGGACCGCGAATGCCAGGCCGGATTTCAGGCGCAAGCGAGTCTGCCCAAGATCGAAAGTGGTTGCGTCAGATTGAATCATATTCGACTACCACCACGTCAAACGGGACACCATGAAATTCCATGGCTTGTGAAAAAGATTCCAGCCGAGCGTTTTTGCGTCGGTGTCAATTCGAACTTGCCCGTTCATTCCAGGTCGAAACAAGCCTTCGTCATTTTGAATTTCGAATTGAGCGACAAATACGTTGCGGCTGTCACGCATCTCGCTGCGAGGTGAAACACTGGTCAATTGTGCTTTGAATGGACGGGATTCGTAGCCTGAAACCCAAACTTTGGTCGTCATGCCGACGCGCACATGTGCAATTTCTTCAGCTGGAATATTTACTTCGATCGTCAGTGGATCGAACGACCCAACCTCGAACAACACGTCGCCCTTGGTTATCGATGCACCTTCCGCATTCTCAAATTGTTCCGCCAGGACAATCCCGTCGATCGGAGCGCGGACCTCGACTTGTGACTGCTGAAACTTCAAAAGTTCGTTTTCGGCTGACAGACTTTTTGCTTCCAGTTCAGCAACCAGTGAACGTGGAATGTCGCCATTGCTTAATTCAATATCACGTTCTTTTTTTGCCTTCGCCAAATCTGCGGCAACCGATGCCAATTGAAACCGAATCGCTTGACCATCCATGCTGGCAAGTAGCTGGCCTTTTTTAACCATATCACCTGGCTGCACATGAATCGTTTCAACGATTCCGTTAAATGGTGCTACCGAAAACTGACGATTCTTTGAATTCAATTCACATCCGCAGCGAACATGATATCGCATCGGAACAAATAGCAAGCCAATCAGCACGGCCGCAACTCCCAACCAAATTCGACCCTCTACGGCCTTACATCCAGATTGGACACTGCGACACAGCTTCGTAAATTTTGATACTTCCGCGCGTTTAACGACTTCAACCGCGCTGGCAATTCTTGGCGATGCCGCTCGAATGAAATTAAATAGCCGGCCAGAGTCTTGTAAATTTTTACAACCAACCAGTACCGTCCCCACAACCTCATTGTCCGGTGTACGCAACGGTGCCGAGACCACGGAAGTTAAATCCGATTCGGCGGCAAGTTGCTTGTGAGCCAGTAACAAATGGGAACTTTCTTCTTCGCTCGCCGGCCAGACGGCTGCCTCGTCTCGCAACCAACTCTCATTAAGTGCGGCTTCATTTAGTTTGTGAATTTCACTGCTTGTGTCGCCCGCTGAAAGTCCTGCAATGGCTTCGACTCGAATCTTTCTTCCTTTGGTCAAACCGACTGCCGCATGCTCGCAACCAAGATAACGAACAAATTCGTTGGCAATGGTTTGAGCAGCCTCACGGCGATCATCTGTTTTTTCTATCGCAGAAACCAGTTCAATCAACGCAGCCAGGCTATTGAGTTTCCAGGCGTTGTCGGTCGTATTCCGTTGTTTAAGCCATAAAACGAAATAGTCAAGAATGATCTCTGCAACGAATACTGCGTGCCGCGGATCAGAATCACGCGTGAGAATCAAAAGCACTTCCGGTCGACATCCAGTAACCAGCACCGGTACGAAAATCGCCTGCAAGCCCAGAAAAGACTCTAGCTGAATAGAACCTCTTTCTAAGGTAGCGGAACAACTCTGACTAAATTTTTCGACGAAATCATGCCGTCTTGGGACGCGTCCCGTTGAATTTCCCGGGCGCAAATCCCACGTGCCATCTTCCAGCATTTCCAGATTCGCAACACCAACTGCATTGGTCGCGCTCATCGTTCGTTTGCGAAATTGTTCGCGAATGGTCGCATCTTCAGCAGGCATCATTACCAAACCATGCAACTCAGCATGCAGGCTCGCAATCTCGGCATTTGCCAGTGATTCGTCCCCAACCCGCTTGTTCGCTACAGGCACCTTGCCCGAAATTGTTTTGTTGGATTTACTTGGAGCAGTTGGCTTGGTCATATTACTGCACCTTGTTATTTAGAGTTACGACTTGATCAAGTGCGTGTGGCTTTCGTATGGAAACCGAGTCGCCCGATTCGTTACCAGGCCAGTAGCAGATACTGCCCGCACGCAACTTGCCTTGCGTGTTTTCCAGAACGACGTCTACTCGAGATGTTCCCGAATCGGGATCAATCACTGGTGAGACAAATTCCAGTTTCCCTGCAACCTTGTCCTGGCCAGCACCGACCAATAGTTCGACATTCTGTCCGGCACTTAGGCGGCTGGTCGTAGTCTCAAGCAAGTAGAAGTGGACTCGCAACTGCTCCAAACAAACGACCGTTGCAATTTTCCGTTCGTTGGAAGCGATAAATTCGCCCGGCTTTACGTGTATTTCTGTCACGATGCCATCGATTGGGCTGCGGATGACGTTGCGTTCGATTTCGGCGTCGATTCGTTCGACATCCAGCTGGTATTCTTTTTTCTTTTCCTTTGCCAACTCCAATTCGGCCTCTGCCGATTTGAACTCTGATTCTGCTTTTTCTACTTCAGCCGGATTGGCATGGCCTTTGTCAAGCATCGCGCTCAATTGCTCCATGCGCTTCTCGCTGCTTTCCATTTCGACTTTGGAAGCTTTTATTGCGGCCTCAGAATTGGCGCGTAGTTTTGCGATCTGCAACTGCTTTTTTAGAACGCTGTTGTCAAGTTCGGCAATAATGTCGCCCGCACTAACCAACGATCCTTCCGACACCACTACCTGAGTAACAACGTCTGGCTGGTTGGCAGCAACTAACCGCACCTCGACCGGTTCGGTGAAGCTACGAGTAATTTGACCCGATGCTATCGCCGGACAAATCGATATCAAAATAAATGAAGCGACAATAAAAGCAGTTTTGGACACAGTAATTGGCCTCGATGACGACAAAAGCTCAGCCAATTAAAGAATTGGCACACTACGCCATAACGTAGGTTCCAATGTTGGCCCAAGAGAGCTGTCAGCCTTGGCTAATTGCAAATTCTGTTCTCAGATAAGTAAAAAGCGTCAGAACCGGACTAATCGGCATTCGTCGTCCGTAAATCGCTCACAGTAAGCTCATCGACTCACTCTGTCGATGAATCATTTCCGCATAAACGCCTTCACGCTGCAGCAGTTCTTCGTGGGTCCCAACTTCAACGATTTTGCCTTGATCGAGCACAACGATTGCGTCTGCATGCGTGATCGTCGAAAGTCGGTGAGCAATGACGAACGTCGTCCGTCCCTTTAGCAACGTCGTAATTGAATTTTGAATCAGTTGCTCGCTTTCGGTATCAAGATTGCTTGTCGCTTCGTCCAGTATCAAGATTTTGGGGTCAGCCAATAAAGCCCGCGCAATCGAGAGACGTTGTCGCTGTCCGCCCGACAACTTAACACCGCGCTCACCAATAATACTGCTGTACCCATCTTTCAGCTCGTCGATAAACTCATGGGCGTTGGCCAGTTTCGCAGCCCGCTGTACGTGTTCCAAAGTTGCATCGCGATTGGAGTAGGCGATGTTTTCAAATACGGTTCCGTCAAACAGAAAAACTTCCTGCTGCACAACACCCAGCATCTCTCGATACGATGCCAGCTTGTAAGTTCTCAGATCACGTCCGTTCAACTGAATTTGACCGCGAGTTGGATCATAGAAACGCGCCACCAAATCCGTAATCGTCGTTTTCCCGGCACCGCTTTTTCCCACCAGTGCGATCACCGCTCCGCCGGGCACCACCAGGCTGAATTCTTCAATCACATCTTCGCCTTCGTTGTAGGCAAAGAATACGTTATCAAACTTGATCTCCTTTACTTCAGGCTCACATTCAATGGCATCTGGATGATCAGGCTTGTCCACCGGTGATTCCAATACGTCAAACACTCGCTCCATGGATGCCAGCGAACGCTGCAACTCGGTAATCGATTCGACAATCTGCCAGACCGGGTTCAGCAAATACAAAACATAGACCTGAAACGCGCCGATATCTCCAATGGTTGCTTCGCCTCGGATGTACCAGAATCCTCCCGCCCAGATAACAACCACAGTATTCAACGCAATGATCAAACCCCACGCACTCCAGATTACAATCTCGCGTTTGGCCGCAAACATTCGCATTCGAGTGATCGTGTGATGACCAACCGTATAAGTTGATTCTTCCTTGTGCTCACCTCCAAATGCACGAACCGACCTGATCCCCTGGAAAGCCTCACCAACGCGGCCATCCACAAACGAAACGTCTTTTCGAATCGCTCGATAGATGGGTCGAATGCGCCGAATAAAAAGCATACTCAGCAACATGATCGGCGGGATCACGCCCAACGCCGTCAACGCAAGTTTCCAATTGATCACAAACAAAATCACCATCGCAATCAACAATCGCAAGACGGCAACACCGGGGGAAATGATTGCCAACTGCATCAATCCGGATGTCTTATTGATATCATCGGTCAATCGGGAAATGATTCCGCCAACCTTCATATCCGACAGCTGATCAAGTGGCAGTTTCAGCAGGCGGTCGAAAAGTGCCCGGCGCAACTGCAACACTACGCGAACGTTCAATAAACGCTGGTACCAATTGCGAACAATCCCCAATCCACTGGATGTACCCACCAAAACCAGAAATGCAATTCCGACCTTATGCAATTCGTATGTTTTTTGTTCATTGCTGATATCAGCCAGTAGAACATCATCGAAAATGTAGCGGGCAAAAAGTGGCTGGATGATTTCGAGAACAGAAACCACAATTGCTAACGTCAAAAGCAAAGCGACGACCCGCCAATGCGACCACAATTTTCCGGCGTACAGCCTTATGTAGCTGCGGCGTTTGGATTTCGAATCGGAAGCGTCCGGCTTTTCTTTACTTTTGCCGTCTTTATCATCCTTGTCCTTGCTCAATTCGCCGCGCTGGTACTTGCCCAAAAATTCAGCGAAACGGCTTCTCGAATTTTCACGATTTGACATAAAATTGACTAAAAACTCGATTGGTAGGAATCAGAAGAGCATCGACATAAGGCTTAGCGAATCAGCTACTTGACTTCATCATCGTCTTTTTCTTCACCTTGCAACTCTCGTGGCAGTTCTTCGATATCAAGCAAAAACATACCACGGCCGTGCGTCGCGATTACAGCTTGCTTCTCACGCATTTGAATCACCAAATCATGAACAAACGTAATGGGAAGCTCGCTGCCTAACACATTCCAGCTATCGCCCTGATCGGTCGATAAATAGATGCCCATATCGGTCCCAACGTATACAAGATCCTTCGACCATGAATCTTCAATCACAACATTGACGGGACCGCCTGGAATTCCATTGCCAACGTCTTTCCAATTTTCGCCATAGTCGTCACTGCGAAAAACATAGGCCTGAAAATCGTTATCTCTTTTCCCGTTTAGAGTCACATAAACCGTGTTCTCATCAAACTTCGAAGCGACCACGCGCGACACCCATTTTCCAGTCGGCCAAGGGCCCTTCAACTCCGTCCACTGCTGACCACTGTCGACCGTCACATGCAATCTACCGTCATCCGTTCCAGCGTACAGCAAACCAAATTTCTTTGGAGATTCACACAAGGAAGTGATCGTGGCAAACGAGATATTGCCTTGCTTGTCAGGATCGTTACGGGTTAAATCCGGACTGATTTTTTCCCAGTCATCTCCTTGATTCAGCGATCGAAAAACGTACTGCATACCGTGGTAAACGATTTGCGAATTGTGTGGCGACAATTGAAACGGAGCTAACCATTGGCCACGCAGCGGAATTTCTTCTCCATCAGCTTTGGGCGCTATTTGAACGGTCTTTCCGCTACTCAAACTACTGCGCATAATCGCGCCATAAAACGATTCCGAATAAAACGTATCCTCATCGTCCGGATCAACCTGCATGTAGCTCGCTTCGCCTCCGGGAACTCTTCTCCAATTGATTTGCTCGTTGCGACCAGGCCGATGATTGGATGGACCGCGCCAGCTTCCATTGTCCTGAATCGAACCGTAAACGTTAAATGGAGATGCGTTATCAACGGCCACGTTATAAAACTGAACGACGGGAAGATTTTCCAGGTTCTTCCAGGTCTCTCCGCCGTCATAGGACAGATTAATCCCGCCATCATTGCCATTAATCAGATAACTCGAGTTGGCTGGATCAATCCAAAGAGCGTGGTGATCGCCATGCAAACCGCGACTAACCATCGCCTTAAACTTTTTGCCACCATCGGTCGATTTCATCAACGGCACACCCATGGCATAAACCGTGTTCTCATCATTCGGATCAACTCGAATCTGGCCAAACACCCAACCATAGGTGCTGAAGAGCCGTTGCATTTGCCGATTGCTCTCACTTGTCTGCTGCCAGGTGGCCCCGGCATCATCACTTCGATAGACGACGCCTCCTTTGATCACATCCTTGCGTTGACGTCCATAAGCGTCTTTCTCGCCCTCCTTGGCCTTTCTGGCAATTTCATGATTATCGACCAGCGCGTATAGCACTTGCGGATTGGAGGCCGCAATCGAAATACCGATCCGACCGATCTTTTCGCTGGCAGGAAAACCGCCCTCGAGCAGATTCCAGTTTTCACCGCCATCAATCGTTTTGTAGATTCCGTTACCAGCGCCGGGAAGTGGATCGCTCCAGGCATGCCGAATCCGACGCCACATCGCTGCGTACAAAATTTCCGGCTCATTAGGATCAATCACCAGATCGATCGCCCCAGTCATCGTATCGATAAACAAAACTTTTTCCCATGTCTCGCCCCCATCGGTGGTGCGAAAGACGCCGCGCTCCTTGTTCTCTGTATATTCTCGACCAGATGCGGCAACATAAACAACATCTGAATTTTCAGGGTGAACTACGATGCGTGCGATGTGGTGCGTTTCTTCCAGGCCAACATGCTGCCACGATTCTCCACCATCATCCGATTTATAAACACCAGTCCCAGCCATGCTGCTGCGAAAAATATTGGCTTCACCAAGTCCAACCCAAATCGTTTCCGAGTTATTCGGATCGACGGCGACGGCACCCGTCGAAGCACTTGGCGCATCATCAAAAATTGGCGTCCAGGTCGTACCTTCGTTTACCGTCTTCCACAATCCACCGGACGCGGTTGCAACATAAAACGTGTGCGGCTGATCAAGCGGCTTGGCAACATCAGTCACTCGCCCACTCATCAGTTGCGGTCCAATATGCCTCCACTTTAATGATCCGTAAGGTGTCGCCTGCTGCATCTCTAAATGCTGCTTATGCCATCGCAACCTCGTCGCACCATCGTAAACGGGCTGCCTTGTTTCTTGCGCAAGCGACAGACACGTACATAAAGCCTGAATTAGAAAAAACAAAACGACGCCACGAATCATGTAAACCACCTGTAGAATTGGAAGGTGGTATTTTAAATCGCATGGCAGCCAATTTTGAGTCGCGTTCGAGCTGGCAGGGGTGATTTTCAGAAGATTTCAGATTTGTCCAACCAACTTGCCAAAATTAAACAGCTGTAACTTGCCATCCAAAGTTTCAACAAGGAAAGACTCATTTACCACCCAATCACCGCAATTCCCAACCACCAGACCTTGCTGGTGCAACAGCTTCGGTTCATGCAAATGTCCGAAAATCACACCATCGAATCCACCACCAATGGCATCTTCGCAAACCTGCTGTTGAATTTGACTCGGACGCGCAAGTATCAACTTAAAAAACGCTCGAGTAAGAATGACCGCTCGCCGTGGCAGCAATCCGTTGTAGCGATCAAAAAGTTTCGCGCCCCATGTCCGAACCGCACTTAACCTGGAATCGGTCTCGTCATACAGGTCACCGTGGGTCACCAGAAACTTCCTGCCATCAACGGTCAGATGCGCTATGCGATCTGCAGTTTCGAATTCCATCAGTAGCATCAACAATGATTTCAATTCCGATGAAGTGTCTTTCAGTGGATCGACATCTCGAAAGCACACGTCGTGATTTCCAGGGCTAAAGAAAACCTTGGCACCAGAATCCTTTAGCTTGAAAATCCGTTCCAACATTCGCTGATGGCTTTCAGGCCAATGCCAGGCATTTCGCAAGCGAACTTCATCGACAATATCGCCAACCAAATAGACCATTTCCGCTTGAACGTTTTCAAGAACACTCAAACAACGTTCACCTCGGCTGATTCGATAACCCAGATGCAAATCACTCAGAAAAATGGTACGCACCTTTTCAGGCAATTCACTTTCACGCATCTGCATTCTCGGCACGGCTTTCAAATTTCCGCCGCTTGTTTGTCGCTTGCTGCCGAGAAACATCTTTGGCCAAATCTTTGATTCGACGTTCCAGGTTACGCAGCGTAATTATCGCCGCAGCAAACGCAACCGTCACTCCGATCGCTGACAACAGACTTGCGATCCCCCACAGCAAACGACTGCCGTACGCAAAAGCGTACAAATTCGAAACCTGGCCCAGCAAGAACACGCTCATGCCAAAAATCACAGCGTGAGTCATTGACCGCAACGTCAACCAACCCTGCGCCCGGCGAATCAAATCGTCTTCGTTTCTGACCGCTGCTTGTTTGTTGGCTTTATGCAGCGGATGCGCGTTATCGACACGATAAATCTTGGATTTGGATGCCGGTTCCAGCTTTGGTACAGGACGCAACCGCTTTGGCTGATGTTTGCAGTGAGGGCAAATCTGAACATCGGCGTTTTGATTTACTTCAAATTTCTGTTCACAAACGCCGCAACGCATTTCCAGGCTCGCAATTCCTAGCACTCTTGACCAACCTTCCATTCCATCGACGAAGAATCAACGGAAGTTTCAACTGAAAGAGATTTGTATGCGTAGCCGGTTCAAAAATCGCAAGAACTGCTAGCAAGTCGGCATGCCACTAGACCAATTCTGCCTGCAGACAATTTCTTACATGCTTCAGTACAGACTCGGACACATTTTCAAAACTATCTTCAATGAACGCACCCGCAGCAGCCTTATGCCCGCCGCCGCCAAACTCACTGGCAACTTCATTACATGCCACGCCGCAACGGCTGCGGAAACTAATCTTGTAACCACCACCCACCTGGCCCACCAGAATCACCGCGAACACCGTGTTCTTGATTTCCAGTGCCAGGTTGATCAGATCTTCGGTATCGGTCGGCAATGCTCCGGTCGCTTCGTAATCTTCGGGCTTGATATAGGTATGAGCTAGTTTGCCATCGAGTTCCAGTTGAATCCGCGACAGCACTGTTCCTCGCAATCTCACACGGCCTGCCGTTTCCCGCTCATAAAGTTCACCGTAAACATCAGCTGGAACCGCACCAGCTTTCAGCAATTTGCTGGCCACTTCAAATGTTGTTTGCGAAACTGAAGGGAATCGAAACCAACCAGTGTCCGTTGCGATAGCCGCCAACAATGGAGTCGCAATCTCAGGTGTCATTTCAACACCCAAATGTTCAGCCGCTTCGACGCACATGCGGCCAACCGCTTCAGCAGTCGTGTTTTTAAACAGCTCGGCGTCAATATCGTCTTCGCCTTGATGGTGATCGAAAATGATTTTCTTGCACTTGGAATTGCGAATCACATCCGCAACATCCCCCAATTGGATCCAGGCACTGGTATCAAGAATCATATGCAAATCGATGTCCGCAATATCTTCAGCGGTAACATCCTGATTGATCGTAAGGACACGGTTATCCGGATCAATAAATTTTAGATTTGGTGGTACCGGCTGCCCGCAGACAATGCGAACCTTTTTGCCAAGTTTTTCCAGGATCCCAGCCATCCCAAGACAGCTTCCCAGCGCATCACAGTCCGGACGAATGTGACTGGTCAGCACAATGTTGCTGGCCTCATTTATTACTTCGCAAAAGCGTTTCCAATCGACATTCATATTCTTGTCCCAATCAATTTGCGACACGCCGAACTTCAGCAATGTCCATTTCCAGTTGTTTTTGCAATTCACCCGTCGAATCGAACTGACGAATATCCCGCAGCCGCTGCATAAAATCAACCTCGATGGTCTTTCCGTAAATGGATTCCTCAAAATTGAGGATATGAACTTCCAGTTTCTTTGCCAGTTCTCCAAACGTTGGATTCGGCCCGATGTTGATCGCTGACAAATGGGATCTGCTGTCAACATGCGCGATACCGGCATAAACTCCATCCGCAGGAATCAACGTATCAATCGCGTCCAAATTGGCAGTAGGAAATCCAATCGTTGAGCCGCGTGCAGCACCATGGGTAACCATCCCCCGAATGCGGTAGGGCCGAGTCAACATTCCGCGCGCCGTCGCGACGTCACCTTCAGCAACCAACTCACGAATTCGGCTGCTTGAAATAAATGCGCCATTGGTTTCCACCGGCTCAACCACTTCGAACTGGATATCGGAAACGCTACATAATTCACTCAACGTCTTCACGTTTCCTTCGCGGCCACGGCCAAAGAAAAAATTTGGCCCCTCCACAACTGCTTTGGCCCCGACAGCAGAAACAATAATGGTTTCGAAAAACTCGCGATAACTGAGTTCCAAAAATTCTCGACTGGTCGGAAAAGCAACAATTGCATCCACGCCCAATTCCGATAACAAAGCTGCCTTGCGATTGGTCCATGTCAGTGGCGGCGGGGCCTGGTCCGGTCGCAGCAATCGAACTGGATGCGGATCAAAAGTAAACACCGTCGCGATACCGCCCACTTGATCCGCATGGCGTCGCAATTGACGGATCAAATGCGAATGGCCAACATGAACACCATCGAAATTTCCGATCGTCAAAGCGCCACCCCTGGCACTTTCAGGGAAGTCTTCCAGTCTGCGATACAAATTCAAACTTCACCATCCTGAGGCGATTCGGGAATCCGTTTGGGCGCCGGAAATTCGATCGTGAATTGAGTACCACGCCCAACGTCACTCTGCACGCTAATCCGACCTCCGTGTGCTTCGATTATTTTCTTTGCCGTCGGCAGACCAAGTCCGGTTCCGCCATCTTTCCGGGTATAGAAGATCTCAAACATCTTTAACAATGTCTCCGATTCCATTCCACAACCGGTATCAATCAAATCCAACGCCACCCCCATCCTTGTCATCCTTGTTCGCGCTACCAGCTGACCACCGTCAGGCATCGATTCGAGCGCGTTTTTCACCAGATTGATCAAAGCCGCTTGAAACGTTTGCGATTCCATTTTTATGCTTGGAAGATCCGCTTCCAAAAGTCGTTGTATTTCCACACCCTGCTTTTTGGCTGGCGTCTCATAGAGTTGCAAGACCAACAACACCTGTTCGTTGAGACTTCCCGCAGTAAGCTCCAAGTCATCATATTCGAGAAAACGCATGAAATCTTTGAGCTTGGTTTCAAGTCGATGGCAATGTCGTTTAAGAATTTCGACTCGGCTAAGAGCTTTTCGACCTTCGGGAGAATTCATCTCTTCGAAATCTTCACCCAGCAATTCGATATTCATACGAATTACCGAAAGTGGATTCCTGATTTCATGCGCAAGCGAACCAGCCAGCTCAGCAAGTTCCTGATATTGCTTGCGCATTCGTTCGACGTATTCGTCGCTCTTGCGATTCAAATTTCACCACAGCATTGGGGAGTCAAAAAACACATTCTACAGAAGTATTCGTGATTTCGAAAAAAGCAGCGCAAAAAAAAAGCCCGAAGTTAATCCAGGCTTTTGATTTATATCCTTCGACTTAGCGTCGCCCACGACCTCCGCCGCCGCGATCACCACCACGGTCACGATCTCCGTAGCCGCCGCTATTTCCGCGACCACCACCACCGCTTCCGCCACGACCACC
>CAYONX010000009.1:70074-103444 GCA_964405425.1 uncultured Pirellulaceae bacterium
ACCGCCGCCGCGATTGCCACCGCCGCCGTTTCCGCCACGATCACCGCCACCACGACCACCACGTTCGTAACGACCACCTCCGCCACCGCGATCATTGCCTCCTCGGTCCCCGCGATCATTTCCACGGTCACCGCGATCTTCGTAGTCGCCGCCGCTATCGAAATCACCACCGCCATCGAAGTCACCGCCGCCATCGTATCCGCCGCCGCCACCTTCGTAGCCAGCTTCGTATTCCTCAGAGCCTGATGCTTCAACAGCAGCAACCGGTGCAAGTTCGTCTTCGATTCCCAATTCTTCAAGGGCCTGACGACGACTCAGTTTGACGCGATCATTTCCATCAACATCAATTACGAGAACTTGCAATTCGTCACCGACCTGGCAGATTTCACCAACATCGTTGATAAATCCACTGGAAAGTTCGCTGATATGACACAATCCGTCACGTCCAGGCAAAATTTCAACAAACGCTCCGAAGTCCTTGATGCTGCTGACCGTACCGGTATAGATCTTGCCGACCTGTACCGTCGCAGTCGTCAATTCAATTCGCTCAAGCGCCTTTTGAGCCAATGCAGAATCGTTTCCGGCGATCGTAACTTTACCAGATTCATCGACTTCGATTACCGTTTCAGTTTCCTCTTGAATGGCACGAATGTTCTTGCCGCCCGGACCAATCAACATGCCGATCTTGTCAGGATCAATCTGACAGCTCAACAATCTTGGTGCGTGCTCGGAAACGTCATCGTTAGGACGACCAATTGTGCTGAGCATTGACTTCAAAATATCCATTCGCGCTTCACGTGACTGAGCCAACGTCGCACGAATAATGTCGTTTTCGATTCCTCGAATCTTAAGATCCAGTTGAATACCTGTGATACCAACCTGAGAACCTGCTATTTTAAAGTCCATGTCGCCGAAATGATCTTCGCTGCCAAGAATGTCGGTCAGCAATTTCCAATTGTCGCCTTCTTTAACCATACCAACCGAAATACCGGCGACAGGGTTTTTGATTTTCACGCCTGCGGACATCAAACCAAGTGTCGTTCCACAAACGGTTGCCATCGAAGACGAGCCGTTGGATTCAAGAATGTCCGAAACAATTCTGATCGTGTAAGGAAAATCATCGTGATCGGGCAGAACCGGGTTGATACTTCGCTCAGCCAAAGCACCATGACCAATCTCACGACGGCCTGGCCCGCGAATCGGACGACATTCACCAACGCTGAACGGTGGAAAGTTGTAGTCCAACATGAATTTCTTTGAGTATTCATCACTCAGTCCGTCGACGCGTTGTTCGTCTTTGCCGGTACCCAAAGTGACTGTAATCAATGCTTGCGTTTCACCACGTTGGAAAATTGCACTTCCATGAACACGTGGCAATATTCCAACTTTGCATTCAAGCGGGCGAACGGTTGTGAAATCTCTTCCATCAGATCGCTTTCCATCAAGAATCAATTCGCGAACCGCTTTTTCTTCCAGATCATGCCAAGCGGTGCCTAACTCGCCTTGCTCAAACGCGTTATCCGCATTCGGATCCGGGTTAACATCTTCAAACGCCTTGTCACGAAGCGCCCGACCCGCCTCTGCGCGATCATGTTTGCCTTTAATCTGCAAAACGGTTTTCAGTTCGTCGTAAAACTTCCCGAAACGCTCCAGCAAACCGTTATCTTCTTTGGGAACAAACTCAGCCTTCTCAACGTTGACCTTTTGGGCAAACTCCTGAGTTAGCTCAATCACCTGCTTGATTACGTCGTGAGCAAATTCAATTGCAGCCATCATGTCATCTTCGGCGACTTCTCGCGCAAAGCCTTCAATCATCGTGACCGCTTTGTGCGTTCCCGAAACGATGACGTCCATGTCGCTTTCTTCCAGTTGCTCTTGAGTTGGAAAAGCAACAAAATCGCCGTTAACTCTGCCGACTCGGGTTGAAGCAACTTCTTCTGGAAAGGGCAGGGGACTGACAAAACATGCTGCCGATACGCCATTCATCGCAAGTACATCACCATCAGTATTCCGGTCGCTGGACAGCACAAACGATTGACACTGCACTTCGTCTTTGAAACCTTCGGCAAACATTGGACGAATCGGACGATCAATCAAGCGAGCGGTCAAAGTCTCCTTGGTCGTCGGCCGACCTTCACGCTTGATGAAACCTCCAGGGAACTTACCGGCAGCACAAGTTCGCTCGCGGTAATCACACATCAAAGGAAAGAAATCAATTCCCGGTCGCGGAGTACCGGACGTTACCGTACACAAAACAACAGTATCGTTGTATTTAACAAGCACACTGGAAGCAGCTTGCTTCGCCAAAAATCCTGTCTCAAATGACAGAACGCCATCGCCGATTTTTTTTTCTACTCTAGTCTTCACAACACATTCCTATACATACAGACAATTTACAAATACAAATGTTGGTACACGCCAACCTAAAAAAGGGGCAACGCAAGCAATTTCAAAAAGACACGCTGCCCAAACGGCATCGCGAAAGGAATTAAGCCAAGACCTTGATGACAACAAGAGAAGCGCAAGCTAAAGTTCTTGTCATCGCTTTGACAATAAAGAACTTTCAAGAAGGGGCCGAGAACCGTCGGGCTTGAAGCCTACTTACGGATATTCAACCGACCAATGATGTCCAGATATCGATCTGGATTTACATCACGCAAATAATCTAACAATCGTCTACGACGAGAAACCATCCCTAGCAAACCACGGCGAGTTGAATAATCCTTCTTGTTACTACGCATGTGTTCAGTGAGGTTATTGATTCGAGTCGTCAGGATCGCAATCTGTACCTCGGGCGATCCGGTATCATTGTCATTCTGCTTGAATTCGTCGACTAATTCTTTCTTACGTTCGTTCGTTATCGTCATAATCTTTTGATCCTGCGCCTTCAGCTTTTCAATACGTCTTAATAAATCACAATGCTGCGGCACCTAACAGGAAATCCACTGCTATCGCTTCGATCAAACTCCTTCGATTTCCTAGCGTTTCATCACCAACAAAAACAACATACTGGAGCCACGCTCCACGGAGTCACTCCCCGAAGTCCAAATAATAAAGATTAATCCCGATCTTGCAATAACAGATTCTGATTTTGGACAACTGTCTGGCAGCCACGATCTGGCCAGCCCAAAAGGCGAAACCGAATCGCTCATAACGTGCAAATGCGGAATTTACAGGGTAAATCACATGAATTTCATTAAGCAATTCAATTATTTTTCGGTTCACCTATAATGAAACGTGGCCCAAATTTTCGATTTATCGAATAGTCCTTAAATCATCGCGGTGGTAACTTGAAAAATTCTAATAACTCGAAATCCCCCCTCAACCGACGAAGCTTCATTGCGGCAGCAACAGCCGGTGTGGCGGCGGCCAGCTGGTGTTCCACCCAACTTGCCCAAGCAGGGCCCCAACAACGCAAGCAACGGGTGCAGCCAATTGTACGCTGGCGCCTTCAGGCTCGCCGCCAGGAAGAGACATTCCTTGACGGATCCACTGTCCCTTTCTTTCGATATTTTTCGGTAGGCAACACCCGAACCAATGGCAATCTGCCACTAATAAGAACCTTCGAGAACCGCCAAGCTTCAGTGCGGATCGAAAACATGGTGAATTTCCCCATCCAGCCAACCATTATCAATTACCAATCCGGCCCGGTCATTATGCCTGGCGAAACCGGCACATGGAATTTCATTATGCCGCCTCACGGAACTTGGATTTTCACCGAGTCTCTACTTGGTGCTCCCGCCAGTTCAGCTGGCTTTGCGGCAGCCCTGATTTCCAACCCTACCAAGTTCAAGAACCCGGCTCGCGAATACTTCCTGCTGTACCAGGACTCCGATGACCGCTGGAACAACGCAATCGACAATGGCAATGTTCCCGACGAATCCGTTTTCGAACCCAACTACCACACTCTCAACGGACTCACTTACCCGCATACACTCATGGACGATGATACTCGGGTAAACTGTTTCCTTGGCGAAGAAGTTCTGATTCGAATCGGCAATTTAAGCAACATTCGACACTCGCTGCATCTGCATGGTTTCCACGCGAACCTCGTCCGGCGAAACAATGTTGACGAAAACACGATGCCCGAAAAGGATACTTTTCCTATTCCGGCAAACAGCACCGCCGAAATCATTCTGGATGTGACTCAGGTCGGAGAATATCCGCTGCACCCGCATTCGTTAACCGCCACCACAGACAACGGTACCTACCAAGGCGGCAGTGTCACGATGATAGACGCACAAGCCTAGATAGAAGAACACTTCAACAGTTATTTATTATTTGAAAGGCCACCACTATGGCTGGTTTGGGACAAAACGTAGGCACCGACTTTTCAATGCGAGCCCGAATGAATGGCACTGCCAATTTTTCCGGTGAACAAGTAAATCTCTGGTATTTCGATGTAGATTCGAGCAATTCCGGATTCATGGGCGAGGTTTTCGCTCCCTCAGCTCACATCGAGATCATTGAAGGCGAGATGACCAGCTTGACGGTACAAAACCAAAGCAACATGCTGCACACGATCCATCTGCACGGACTGGATGTCGATCAAGCAAACGACGGTGTCGCTTCAACGTCGGCGGCCATCAATCCATTTGGACAATTCACCTATCAATTTATTGCTCCCTTTGCCGGGACGTATCATTATCATTGCCATATCGATACGGTCGTTCACTACCACCGCGGTATGGCTGGAGCCATTATCGTTCGCCCACCGGGAGGTCAAACGGACATTGCCTGGGAAGGCGGCCCAAAGTTTGACGAAGAAATACTTTGGCACTTACAAACGTACGATTTGTCCTGGGAAAGCGTTAACCAATCGGGTCCGGTAACCGCAAGACATCGTCCGAATGTTTTCTTGCTCAATGGACGCGAATCGGCAGAAGCACAGCAATGCCCGTTCACAGTCATCCAAATGCTTGTCGGGCAAGTTGGCTATCTGAGAGTTGTCAATCAGGCCTACCAATTCGCCCGGTTTTCCCTTGGCGGACTCCCATTTCAGGTCGTGGCCACCGATGGACGCCCAATCACTGAACCCATTACAACTGATTCATGGGAAATTGGGACCGGAGAACGATACGACATACTATTCAGTTCCGATAGTGCCTTCCACGGTCTTGCAACGGTAGACTATCTGGACGATTACACCGGTGCGGTTATTGGCCAAGCATCTACACAGATTAGCATTCGGCCTCGCTTCCTATTTGGGCCACGTATTATCCGGCAATAAATCTTCATTCTGCTAGTTCATTTAGCTCAATCGAGCTGCTGATTTCCCGTTTTCCATGAGCGACAAAGCACTAGAGGTCGGTCGTCCCGTTACGTGCACCGGCTTCAATCTGCTAGTTCATTTAGCCAACGTTGAGTGCTCAAAAGCCCAGCTTCCAATGACGTGGGCTTATAGCCCAACTCGCTCTTGGCTCGCTCACTGCTGATGAAGTAATCCGCACTGTATTTGCGAATGAATGCCCGCGTGATTCTTGGTGGCCGGCCGATTAGTGCTGCTCGAGCCTCATCAAAACCGGCGATCATCTTCACCAACATTGTGGGAATCTGCAGAACCTTCTCAGAGGACTCAGAAACTTCGTGCATCTTTTTCAACAACTCATTCCATCCAATATTTGCGCCACCCAAAATGTAGTTTCGCCCAGGCTTACCGCGCATCAATGCCGCTATCATTCCGTTGACGACATCATCGATAAAAACATAGTTTCCGACAGCATTTGACGAGGGCAAGATCTGAAATTGTTGCCGCAAGATTCGTTGCAAGATCTGCGTAATCGCGTTGGAGCCACTGATATTTCCGGGCCCAAAAACTCTGGTCGGGTTCACAATCACCCCATTTATTTCGCCAGCTTCGACAGCCGCTTTGAAAAGATTTTCCGCCTGCAACTTCGAACGTTCGTAGTGAGTCTTTGTGTTTATGTCTCCGATGCTGTCTTCATCCAGAACATCGGCTGAATTTTGGGACGGGCCAAAAACACCCGCTGTAGAGACATACACCAGTTTCTCAACACCATTCAACACCGCCGCATCCAACACATTCCTCGTGCCTTCAACATTCACGCGATAAAAATCGTCCGGATCTTTGGCCCAAGGCCTCGCCAATCCAGCCAAATGGAAACAAAACCTGCAGCCACTTAGCGACCTGACAAGTCCAGCCTTATCCAGAATATCGCCAGAAACGTATTTGCAGGCCTCTGAATGCTGCCGCTCGGGTATGGTGCGTGCAAGTGCAACCACTTCGTCCCCTCGCCCCACCAAGGCCCGACAAAGCTGCCCTCCAAGAAAACCGGTTTCGCCCGTTACAAAATACATGAAAATAAATCGGCCGCCTCATCACGAGTTAGCCAATTAGTTTACGGCATTGCCAATGGCCGATTCAACACAAGCCACCACTGATTTTGCAGATACGACCCCGCTTTCCAACAAAGGCACACCAGCAGCGGCGTAGCTGCCGGTAAACCAGATCTTTCTGTCGGTTTGCAAATGCAACGCATTGAGCCGATCCCATGCCGCAAAGCAACGCTCTTCAATCACCGGGCGTTGCAAGCTGCAATGGCTGGCACACAAGTCCGGGCATGGAGGCAATATTGGATTAATGGCCTGGAACCAGTCTTTCGAATTCGATTCACCCCAACCATAGAATTTATTCAACCAAATGTTGCAGGTTGACAATGTCGCATCCGAGGGCGAATCGTTCAGTGAAAAATTGAATGTTGACCAGTCTTTTTTGCGTGAGGGCAACAGGCTTTTATCCGAATGAACCAGCACTTCAACGTATTCATATTTGAATTGGTCTAGCACCTGTTTTTCTTCGACCAAATGATCTGGCAAAATGCAGGAAGCATGATTGGCTTGAGTCGCAACGATAATATGGTCGAAATCAAATGACTGGCTGGAAGATGCTTGCTCATGCCTGCAATTAACTCGCACCTTTGCTTCATTGGTTTCGATGCTGACAACCCGTCTGTTTAGAAAAACTTCTGGTTCAAATCCAAGCAATCTCTCCACAACATCAGCTGTGCCAAAGCGAGTACGTTGAAGCCTGGCCTGGTCGCTTGAATCGGATTGGTTCAAGTCATTCAAAATTGCAAGAATCAATTTGGCCGGATAACGCCCAACGGCCTCGAACGAACAAGTGCAGACCGTAGACGACAACAGTGGATAAAGAAAACCCCGCTTCAGTTCAGCTGAAATTCCCCGCGCGTCCAGGTAGTCTTCAAAAGATGTGTCAGACCCAATACCGGAAACCAAATCTTTCTCAGCGCTGTTGCGTAACCGCATCAATTCTGTGTAAAGGCGCGGAAGACTTGAGAAGCCAGTGGAAAGCGGATTGATGCTAAACAAGTTCTGCGGATCAATCTTCCGATAAGCCGAGTGCTTTGAATCGCTGTAAGTCTGGTCTGCGGCCACGTCCGCCATCTCAACTCCAGCGCTGGCATACAACTCAAGAAGATTGGGCCAATGATGTGAGTTGCACAAACGAGAAGGGACGTCAAAAGCCTGCTCTGAATTCTGAAACAATGAACTGGATACAGAATGAGCCCCGATTCCGATCCGAGCCTGCTGATCGATCAGCGTAACTTTATGGCCAGCTTTCCCTAAAAGAAACCCGGTGGCAAGCCCTGATATTCCTGTTCCAATTATTCCAATTCTCATCTCGACTGACCGCAATTTTCCGAACAAAACAGACTAACTGCCGTCTATAGGAATAGTAAATCATCAGTGATTCTGGGATATCCTTGCCGTAACATATCTTCCCGCATATTATTGATAAATAACTTTATGTTGATTCTAACCGTAGGGAAAACTCAAATGAAAAACGTATTCAATACTTCAAAATTGGTAATCGCAGCAGCAATCTTCGTATTGCCTTGTTTTATGGGCTGTGGCGAAGAACCAGCAAAAGCTGGTATCGATACTTCAAAGAAGGCAGCAATTGAGATCACAGAGGAAGTCAAAGAAGAGATGAATAAACCGACAAAAAGCGTTGGAATCGCTGACTGAACATTCCATAATGCCAAAAAAAAGGGGTAGCGTTTGCTACCCCTTTTTATTTTACTTTTTCATGCGTCCTGCATTACTGAGGCGGGGAAACCCAACCGTCATTGCCACAACCAAGTTGCGTCAAAACTCCACGAGTAACACCAGAGTTTATAAACTCAATAGAACCATCGGCTCTTGCAGCATTAGCACCACCGGGGTGCAATGAACCGATCAACCATGGCAATGAAGCCTTGGCGGTACCGAACATAACGACATGCTCCGGATCAGTAGCAGGATTAGGCCCGATTACCCAACGGTGACCAGTAACAGCCGCAGTGTGCAACAAACCAAAATTAGCTCCAAGCAATGACGGTGCTCCAGAATTAGCACCAGGATCATCGGTGAAAATTATGTCTCCATGAGCTGGGACAATTCGATTTGCGGTTTCAACCCAAAATAGCTGATTAGAAGATCCATCGACGACACCTTCAATTGGCAAGCTGTCGTTCCGATTTCGCATCGGACCAGCTGCATCTCGCAAAGAAATATCAATTCCACGCGCTTCGCTTGTGAAAGCCGTATGAAAACCGCCCAAGACCGGAATGTACGACGTACGAATGAAAGCAGTTGGGGCTGCGTTAGCAATATTAAACGTAGCGATAAAAATAACGTCGGGGCGATCAGTAGCTTGAATATTGGCGTAGTGCAGTCGGTTGATTGCACCTGTGCGAACTATATCGTGCGAAGGACAAATCAAAAATTCTGGCTGCTGATTGATAGCAACCTGAAACCCTGCTGTTTGGTCATCGTTAGAATCCTGCAAAAGCGCGCCGAAATTTGTAATTGGCGCAGTGCCTGGACCAAGAAACGTTGTCACTGCAGTCGCAATCGGTGGCATGATGTTTGCCAATGCATTCTGCTCCATGTAGGGCAAAATGTGGGCAATCGTTGAAGTGTTTTGATCGTTCCCCGTAGTGATATCTGCCTCTAGAACTGGACCATCGCCCAACTGTAATGGAGGACATTTACCAAAAGCCGACTCGTAATTGTGACAAGCCAAAGAGAACTGGCGTAGTCTATTTGAGCAGTCTGTTCGACGTGCCGCTTCGCGTACCTGCTGGACTGCAGGCAATAACATTCCGATCAAGATCCCAATGATTGCAATAACCACCAGTAACTCAACCAGAGTAAAACCCTGACGTGAGTTTCGCATAACAACTCCTGTAAAAGATATGAAATAACAATTATCTAATTGATTCTTCGGAACAGAAACTTCGATTACCAAAGCCAAATCAGGCTACGTCAAAGAAATCCGAACCCAAATCTATACCGATATTATATATATTCTGTTAACGCATTCAATATGTCGCTCGCCAAATAGATATGCGAGAAAAACGCGGTTAAATTCACGAAATTTGCCAGCTACTCCCCAACCCCACATAAAACGACAACTAGCACTAATACATATTATGGAAAAATTCGACCCAGCACGATAAATTGAGACTTTAGTAAAACTCATAGGGCATATTTTTTGATTTCCACGGCTTGAGTACCGACAGTGCTGCCCAACCGATGTTGTTTAGATAGCATATGGGATTACTGTCACTGAGAATGATTAAAGGTGTGAAATAAATGAGCAAGGGCAACAAAGCACAAACAACGCGGCAAATAGTGATGGTCATTATTCTGCTGCTGTTCCTTGGCGGTTTTTTGTTAGACAAATACGTCCTCTGGCCATCCCACATGGAGAAGATTGACAAGATTGTCAAAGAAGTAACTTTAAAACTCACACCAGAGAATCGACAACAAGTTCGTGAGATTGTCGGACGTGGCCCCAACTCCAGCTTCACCCACAACGGTATCGAAGTGGAGCAATATCGATTTAGCCGCGGTATACCTGGATTCAAACGCCCGATGTTGGACATTGCCTTCGACGGCGACACGATTGCTTTCTTCCGTCAGGACGAGCCAATTGACGAAGCCTTTATTGATTCGCAGAGAGCTACAATGAAAACAATTGATTCTTCAAATGTCGCCCACCCGGGCGAAGGTGAAATCCTGGGGCTTGGTGGTGGTCGACGTCGTGGATTGAACTCAAACCCAAATTCAGAAGATGCGGCCGAAGAAGATGATGCGGCGGAAGACGCAGATGCAACGGAGGCAGGATCAGGCGACAAATAGTTGTGGCTTCACCAATATTTATTCATGGACGAAGAACGGTTTTTGGCAAAGCATTCAAAGGCTGCTTCAAAGACACTCGTCCAGACGATTTAACGGTCGAGTTGCTTTGCGGCTATCGGACAATCGCTCCGGACCTTTGGCGACAACAACCTGAAGATCTGATCGTTGGTTGTGCCTACCCTGAAGGGGAACAAGGTTACAACGTTGCCCGAACGATTGCACTTGGTTGCAAACTGAGTGCACCCGGTCTCACCATCAACCGACTTTGCGCAAGCAGCCTTGAAGCGGTCGTGATCGCAGCCAGCCGAATTCGCGCTGGTTGGGGGTCACGATATCTGGTTGCCGGCGTTGAGTCGATGAGCAGGATCCCACGGCGTGGCGCGAATTTCTCTGAGTCGGAAGTGATAAAACAGGCCAACCCAATCGCTTACTCTCCCAACGGATCCACTGCAGAAAAAGTCGCCAGCCAATACTCCGAAATCGATCGAGAAGGACAAGAATCTTTTGCTGCACGAAGCCACGAACTTGCAGACGCAGCCTACGCCGATGGTAAATATGCGAAACAAATCCACTCCTTTGGCGCTGAACGTGATGAATTCATCCGCGTTCCCGTCAACCGAGAAAAAATGGCCTCACTGGCACCGGCATTCGATGAAAACGGCGTCGTAACCGCAGCGACCAGCTCACCTTTGACCGATGGCGCCACTGCCGGTTGGGTTGTCGACATGGAAACAGCCAAGTCCTCCAACATAGAATCCGGTCTCGAAATTGTCGATGCTGCCGTCGCTCACGTCGGACCAGACGTGATGGGACTGGGGCCCATCCCTGCGACGCAGATGATTTACCAGAGAAACAACATCTCGTCCGCTGACATTTCCGCTTTCGAAATCAACGAAGCGTTTGCAATCCAGGTTCTTGCCTGCATGAAAGATCTTCAAATCCCTGAAGACAAGACAAATTGCTGGGGTGGAGCCATGGCGCTCGGGCATCCGTTAGGTGCCAGTGGTTTACGGTTAATGATGACACTTCATGATCGTTTGGCGGACACTGGCCAACCCAATGCATTGGGCCTGGCTACGCTTTGTGTCGGGGGAGGGCAGGGGATGTCCGTTCTATGTCGCTATGTCACTTTTTGACATTCTGTTAACGCTGCAAACGTGGCTCGTCCAACATACTCACCGGCAACAATTTTCGTTCAACGATTTTGGAAATCAGGTGCCAGTGAAACCCAAGTCCAGTCAGGACAAAAAAATGAAAGGTTTCATGCGGCCCCCAAACGTTTGGAATCAGTATGGGCCAGTCATATGCATCCCCAACAGCTCCGATCGAATACGTAACGCCACCCAACGCAATTGGCCCAACGGCATCCCATCGATAACAGCGCCACATCATCATCGAAGAAATCAATCCAATCCAACCCATGGCCAGAAAGATTAATGTGCCAATCCAATACGGGATGCTGTTAAAGAAAATAGTCCGCAACGTAATTCCTGAAATCGCGATCACCCAGATGGGAACCAGCACGCCCCAGCGTCTCCAGCCCGAAAACAACAGACTATGAATCGGCGTAAACGTTGCAGCGATCAATAAAAATATTGCCGCGATATCCAATCGAATCATAACCCGAGATGTTTTTCCACCGGGCGGAAACATGTGGTAAACGCCGCTAATTGACAACAACACTACTGCTGCAAAAACAAACAGAAACGTATTCCAGAAAACACTTCGACTGTACCAGGCTCTCCGCAGAAGAAACACCGACAGCACCAAATACACAACCGCACCCACCAAATGAGACAGGCTGCTCATTGGCTGGTTGAATCCAGGTATTGCGTACCACTCACTCATTTTCCAACCGCCTTTTCACAACCACTGGGCCATACCCAAATCTATCGACCCGGTTTGCAAGTTGCAATCAACACCGCGCGACCATTCAATCACAAAAGCTCAGTCGCAAGATCTGCAAGCGGCGATCGTTCACCTTTCTCCAAAGTCACATGCGCATAAATTGGCTGCCCAACCATACGGTTAATCAGGTGACTTAAACCATTGGAAAGTCCGTCCAGATACGGCTGATCAATTTGATGAATGTCGCCCGTAAAGACGATTTTGGTTCCTTCTCCTGCACGGGTGATAATGGTTTTTATCTCGTGGGGCGTTAAATTTTGTGCTTCGTCGACAATGAAAAACATTCGCTGTAAACTGCGCCCGCGAATGTAAGACAAAGGCGTAATCACCAGCGTTTCTTCTTCAAGCATATCCGCAATTTCCTGTCGCTGGCTTTCGTTTTCACGAAACTGATTGCGAATCACATTCAGGTTGTCGAACAAGGGCTGCATGTAGGGATCCAGTTTCGCCTGGATGTCCCCCGGCAAAAACCCAAGGTCACGGTTGGAAAGCGGTACGATGGGTCGGGCGAGCAGGATTTGATGAAAGTCGTTGCGACGATGCAATGCTGCCGCCAGAGCCAGCAACGTTTTCCCGGTTCCCGCTTTGCCCGCCAGCGTCACCAGTTTAATGTCACGGTCCAAAAGGGCGCGTAACGCGAATGTCTGCTCTGAATTTCGAGGCTGAATCCCAAACGCCGTTGTCTTGTTGATGCGTTGATACGAATCCGCCGCTCCATCGTAGGTGATCAATGCCGATCGCGAACCATTGCGAAACACAAAGTTCTCATTGGCGACGGGCTCTTCGATGTATCCAAGTTCCGATGCAGGAACTTGATCGAGTGTGTAAAGCGATTCGATGTCGTCCGATCCAACGCCTTCAATTACCCGCTTGCCTTTGTACAACTTATTGAAGTTCGTGACTTTGTCCGCCTCGTAATCTTCAGCAGTAATTCCAAATGACTTGGCTTTCATCCGCAAGTTTATATCTTTGGATACTAAAACAACCGTCCGATCCTTGATCTCTTTGATCAGCAACAGCGCCGTATTCATAATTCGATGGTCCGGCGAATCGCTGATGAACGCTTCTTTCAAACGCGAGTCCAGTTGGCCGGCCAGCACCACACGAATATTGCCAAGTTCATCGCCGCGAGGAACACCAGTGATTCCAAGAATCGGACCGGTTAACGAATCCAGCGTCCTCATGAACTGGCGCGCTTGAAAGTGCTTGTCTTCGTTGCCGCGTTTGAATTTATCCAGCTCTTCCAGGACCGTTATCGGAATCGCAACATCATGCTGATTGAATTTTTCGATACAGCGCGCATCGTGAAGGATTACGTTAGTATCAAGTACAAATAGCTTTTTTTTTCGGTCGATCACTGTGCGTCCCAATCCGTGGAGCAAGGTCGTTTGCGTTAGCCCGCATGGTAACCAACGCCGCCACAGCAACCAAGCTGAATTAACCCCGATCGACAGGGCCAACTGCATTCTCAACGATCGATGCTGTCGTTTTCTCGGACTTGTCCTTCAACTTTACCGGCGTGCTCTTCATATAACCCGCCAAACCAACGACTAAAACCATGGCAACAATCGTCAAATTATACCACTTTGCTCCCGCCGATCGAAATTTCACCGCCGTCTGACTTCGCCCAGACAGAACACTGACCAAATAGAATATTACAAATCCAAGCACAATCTTAATCATTAACATTGCCAGATAGACGCCACCCAATTCGTAATTGAGCGCCTTGATCGTGGCGTTATAAAAACCACTGATTAGCAGAAACAAAACAGACGCCATCACCAGCTTGGACCACCGCCCACGCATTGGGGCAAACCATTGTTCCTGATCTTCAACATCGCTCATGATCGGAACGATGGCCCAACGCAGAAACACCGTACCTCCCACAAGCACCAATGCGGCAAAAATGTGCGCCCATCGTGAAATCAGCGGTAAAAACTCTACGTCCATTGTGAACTCCATAACTTTCAAAGTCTGGATATTGATATTTGAATTTGGACACAAAGACAACCACGCCTTTAACCGCATCCCGGTTTTGAGGTAAGTTACAAGCCAAAGGGCAGAGATAAATCATGACTTCAGTACATTGGCGACAACGATGGTTTTTTTCTGCGCCTGCAATCGCGATATTGATCGGTCATTTCTGTGTTGATATTTTTTCCTCAATGGTACCGCCACTGATCGGCGTGGTGGAAAGAGAATTCCAGATGAGTTCAGCGATGGCAG
Organism: uncultured Pirellulaceae bacterium; assembly: GCA_964405425.1. Classification (GTDB taxonomy): domain Bacteria; phylum Planctomycetota; class Planctomycetia; order Pirellulales; family Pirellulaceae; genus Mariniblastus. The sequence goes on from CAYONX010000009.1 coordinate 84,379, forward strand.
CCTGGCTGCTGGTAATGGGCTCGGTTTGCAGCGGCCTTGCGCAACCGCTGTTCGCCTGGATCAGTGATCGATCAGGAACCAGAATCTACGGCCCCTTGGGAGTGCTGCTGGCAAGCATTTTCATCGGTTTGATTGGTTTTTCAGGAACAGCATTCAATGTGTTTCTGATCTATGCAATTGGCATGATGGGCATCGGAATGTTTCACCCAATTGCAACCGCCAAAATTGGGGCGATCGCCGGTGAGCAGCGCGGTTTTGCGATTAGTCTTTTTTTTGTCTTCGGCATGGCTGGATTCTTTTCCGGTTCGTTACTCGGACCGTTTCTGGTAACTCTCGGCAGCACGATAAAAATGCTTGGCTACCTGGTCGTGCCAGGTTTGGTTATAGCTGTGCTACTTCATCTAAATATCAACAAACAGTCAACGACTGCCGCCACTCAAGAAGTTCCCATCATGCCCTTGAGTAGCTACGACTGGTGGTCGATTGTCCCTCTGTATTTCTCTGCTGTTTTACGGTTCATGGTAAATCTGGCAATCATTTATTTGATCGTGCGTTGGGTCGAAACAGATGTGGCTTCGCTCAATCCTGAACTTGGTGAGAAAGAAGTTTCTTTAATCTCGACACCCAGCGTTGGCAAAGCACACGCCATCATGTTTGTCGGTCAAGGACTGAGTGGGCTCCTTGCCGGAGCCTTAATCAAACAAGGAAAAGAAAGCTGGCCTCTGATCCTGACGCCAATCCTGTTTGCTCCCTGTTTAATGTCGCTTGCGTTTTTAAAACCTGGCGCCGTCAGCTTTGCGGTTTGCACTTTTGTCGGCATTGGATATGCGGCCATGACACCGATCACGATCAGCGTCGGACAGCAATTGATGCCCGGTCATACTCGGCTCGCATCTGGCTTGCTGCTTGGAGGGGCGTGGGCCGTTGGTTCAGTAGGATCAGGGCTTGCCGAATTGGGAATTGCAAATTTTGGCTTGCCAAACACGATCTTGACTACCGGGATCGTATTGATGTTTGCGGGAATTCTTTCGCTTGGCGTAAAATGCCCACAGGGGTCCTCAGTAGCAGGATGACGCCAGACTATCGCTGCGATGGTTCAGGAATTTCGAAAAAGTCCAGAAACCTCGGTTCGGAAACCATTGAGACTTCATAGATAACGAAATCACCGCAGAACCGGGAAAAGACGCTCAACTCAGAGCCATCGGGCACATCAGTTACCGCCGGGTCATGATATTCCGCTTTGTCAATGAACACGATTGCTGGCGAATTACGATCTTGCAACAACACAGCAAATGTATTGCGACTGACACCACCCAAATGCGAAACACCAATCAAATTCTTGTCAGCCGGTAATTCGGACATCGTCAATGCGACACCGTGCTGATGCAAAAATACGCTTTCAACACGTCCAACGCCGCGGCACCGTTGTTTTGGTCTGAACCCGCTTTCCAAACATTCGTTGTAGATGGAAGACAGCGGCTGCATCTGAAACAACGGAGAACGGTCAAGCGAAATTAATTGCCATGATCCAAAAACCAATACTCCGACTAATGAAGCAGCAGCAACAATCAACAAAGCACGCCGATTAAATATCCTGGAACGTACTTCACGCTGACGCTGTTCAAGCTGACTTAAAAATTCATCCGGTAACGCAACATCATCCAGTTCAAATCGCCGGACAAGCGCATCATCGATTCGAGATTGCAATTCCAATTCCTGATCCGACCCCAACAAATCTGCAATTCGAGACTTGGATTTGGTTTCTTCGTTTTTCGTTTGATTTGAAAATTCAAATTCGTTCATGGCTTAATAAGTAAATCGGGCTTCCGATTTACATTCCTTTGTTTTTGCCTTTAGAGAAGAAGATTCTTTGTCTGCCAAAATACGACGTAATTTTGCTCTACTTCGATGCACCATACTCAAAGCCGTTCCTTCCGGAATGTTCATCAGCTTTGCAATTTCTTTGTAGCTCAACTGTTCGATGGTTCGCAGCAACAGACAAGCTCGTGATTCGGGTGACAACTGCATCAAGGCGTTCAATAAATCGTCATCGAACGAAGTTTGCAATTCCGCCAACTCCAATGCCTCGTTGTGTGCTGCCTCTGATAATTCAGCCGCCTCTACATTGGAAAGCAAAACTGGATCGGTAGCCTGAGTCTTTCGCCGCTGCAGCTTCCTGCGATGATTCAGCGCGCAATGCCTGACCACCCCGGATAGCCAGGCAGCGAGTTGGGCATCAGACTGATAGCGCAGATCTTTTTCAACAGCAATCATAAACGCCTGCTGCACAATGTCCTCGGCCCCATCGGACTTACCGATGATCCCCGCGGCCACGTAGCATAAATGGCGATAAGTCGCACTGCATCGGCCTGAAAATTCCCGGATACTTAATTTACCGGATTTCAACAAGTTTTTGCTTTCAACGGAATCAATACTCGAATACAATCCTAAAATAGTTTCGTTTTTTAATTATTCCGATTATTAGATGTCTCGTGAACGGTTGTTCATTGCAACTTTTCCCAAAAAGACATTTTTTTATTGTTCGCCCGTATTTTATTGGCGGCACAGGGGACTGTTCGGATGACGAAATTCGTTTTTAGTAAACAGGGCTTTACGCTCGTTGAACTTCTTGTCGTGATTGGCATCATTGGCATTCTCGTTGGAATGCTTCTGCCAGCGGTTCAAGCTGTCCGCGAAACCGCTCGGCGCACAATGTGTCAGAACAATCTTCGCCAAATCGGTACCGCAATTCAAACCTATGAATCGATCTGGCGGAAATACCCACCAGGCCGAATTGGGTGCGATAAAAAAGGCGGTGAGATGAATTTCACGACCTGCGATCTAGATGCTCACCCGGAAGAAAAAACTGGCGCATCAGGATTCGTTTCCATCCTGCCTCAACTGCAACAACAGGGTTTGGCTGACGAGCTGGCAGTCGATGACGGGGGACTCTGGAATGAAGACGATGACAATTGGCTATTGGATACAGCTAAAGTGCGTGGTGTCAAAATGCACCTCGACATTTATTGGTGCCCCAGTGAAAACAGCAGCAAGATTAACGACGTCTACTTTCTCGTAGAGGCAGCCAATTCAACTTACGCCTTCTGCAATGGTTCCATCGGCCCGCCCACGGCGGACTATGTGATCAAATATCAAAACGATGGTGCGTTCGTCTATCGCGATGGCCGACGACTCAGAGACTTGCGAGATGGCTTGTCGAACATCTTTCTGGTTGGCGAAATTGTCCGACCCGACATCTGGGAATCTTCAAATATCTGGAATTTAGCCCAAGCCAATGCGGACTGCCTTCGCAATACCGCCAACCCTCTCAACACGCGGCCGGGCGACGGAATTTTACTTGACTTGCAAAACGGCGCGTTTGCCAGCTGGCATCCCGGGGGCGGATCGTTCGTTTTTGCTGACGGGCACGTTGGTTTTGTCAATCAAGAGATCGATCTTTCCGTCTATCGAGCGCTTTCGACTATCAACGGGCAAGAATTTTAGCTGGTTAGTTAGCATGCTATCGATTTATTGCGACGACATCGTTGCTGTGGATTGCTTTTGACTCAATCAGTATGCTAAATCAAAGTTTTTATTACTTGTTTTGGTGAAACCCATGAAAGCGTTCACATTACTTACGATCGCCGTACTTCTATCATGTAGTCCGGATTGTGTAGCCGCCCAGGAAAATCAGGGCGATACAGCAATTCAAAATCACCAGAACGTTACTTCCTCCGTTGGTCAGCTTCTAAGTCGGTTATCGCAACGATTTGAAGATCATCTGGATCGATTGCAGAGCCATGTTCTTCCGTTTTGGTCCCAACGCGAATTAATGCAAAGATGTGGTAATTACTGGGTTAGCACTTATAGCAAGTTGATTGCGCCAAACGATCGAGAAATTGGCTTTTGGGGAATCGAAACTCCATTGCACTCGAATCTGCGACGCTAAATAAAATCAACGATGCCCCGTCCGCATGCGATATGAAACCAGCCAGCATTACGTCTCGACTTAATTTCAGTTGCCATATTCACGCTTGCGTGAGCATGTTGGGCTGAGACAGAATTCTCGTGTGACTTACAGACTTACAAGCTCGCCAATATCTGCTGAAACCTGCTAACCGTAGCTGCGAAGAAAAAAATCTTTATTCATGGCAATAGATTGCGGCCTTTGCGACATCAATATCTTGAAGCCAGAGGAATCAGGCCTTTAGCGGAGCCTGGTTCCAAAAGCTTCAACTGTTTCATCTTGTGCAGTGGGTCATCGTGTCTCCTTGTGTCTCATCTTAGTCACAATTGATGACTCTACGGACTCCGCAATCACCAGCCGATTGCGGAGTTTTTTTGATCGTTGGAACAAAAAAAATCCCTGCCGAATTTCTTCGACAGGGATTCTCTCGTTTGCCGTATGCAGCAAAATTCGATGTTGTCAATCAATCAAGCACTTTTGGATTCCGGCATGGAAAAGGATTCGTGCTTGTAGGCCCCATCAACGGTGTCCGCATCGATCGTAATCTTGGTGCCCTTCGGCTTTTCAGGCAAATCATACATGATGTCTAACATGACCTGCTCGACGATCGAACGTAATCCACGTGCACCAGTGCCTTTTTCTTGAGCCTTGCGTGCAATCTTTGAAAGTGCAGCTTCGCTGAAATTCAGCTCGCAATTTTCCATTTGGAAAAGACTTTCAAATTGCTTCACCAAAGCATTCTTCGGCTCTGTCAAAACACTAATCAGTCCTTCTTCTGAGAGTGGCCCCAAAGATGACACGACTGGCAAGCGTCCGACAAGTTCCGGGATCAACCCAAACTCAAGAATATCGTCGCTGGTTACCTGTGGCAGAATTTCGCCCAAATCGCCTTCTTCCTTGAAGCCGGCCTGTTGGCCAAATCCTATGGTTCGCTTCCCTAGTCGGCGGCGGATGATATCGTCCACGCCAACAAAGGTGCCTCCGCAGATAAATAAAATCTCACTGGTGTCAATCTGGATGTATTGTTGTTCCGGATGCTTGCGACCACCTTGAGGAGGCACGTTTGCAACCGTTCCTTCAAGCATCTTTAACAATGCCTGCTGTACACCTTCGCCCGACACATCGCGGGTGATGGATACGTTGTTACTTGTCTTTCCAATCTTGTCGATCTCATCGATATAGACCACGCCTCGCTGAGCCGCTTCGATGTCGAAATCAGCAGAGTGCAACAGTTTGAGCAGCAGGTTTTCAACGTCTTCGCCAACGTAACCAGCTTCTGTCAATGTCGTCGCATCACCAATCGCAAATGGCACGTTCAAAATCCGAGCCAATGTACGGGCTAACAAAGTTTTCCCGGATCCAGTCGGACCAACCAACAAAATGTTGGACTTGTCGATTTCGACATCGCTGCCTTCCCAATCGATCGACAGACGCTTGTAGTGATTGTGGACAGCAACCGCCAAAACTTTCTTGGCGGCATATTGACCAATCACATACTCATCCATTCGGGTAACAATTTCCTTGGGAGTCGGAATCTTGTTGAAAAGCTGTTTTGTCGGTCCACGTCGACGCTGCTCTTGTTCCAGAATACTCTGGCACAGCTCGATGCATTCTCCACAAATGTAAACATCGCCAGGACCCTCCACGAGAGGTCCGACATCGCGGTAATTCTTGCGACAAAACGAACAATGTGCATTCTTCTTCGTACCGCCACTTCGACGGCCGCCAGAAGTATCGTTGCCTGCGGGCATTTTAACTCCTAATCATGTTGTACAACCGATGGTGACACGGTTGATTCGCTCGAACAAAGCCTGCTGGCGACAAACCAGCAAACAGGTGCATCCTTGCCCGCGAATATTCGAGCTACGTATTGTTGTCAGCATTTATGCTGTCACTTCTTAATTTACTGAAAGCCTACTGCTTCCACCCCGACAGTTGTTACAGGCATCACTACTGAACGCTGCAAACACAATCGGTTAAGTTCAACAAACTTAAGACGCGAATCACTCGGATTCGTCCTTTCCATCCACCGAACCTGTTTCATCATTACCGGATCCTTCCTGCTTTCTACGCTGAGCTTCCGCCAACGTCAAAAATTTCTTGCCAGGCTTCTGAGCCCCAACATCCTGTGAACCATTATTTTCTGTCAATCCGGTTTCATCGGTTCGGTTTGACGGCAACACCTCTTTCAATCGCGAAAATTCCAAATCGTTTAACTGACCCTCATTTCGCATCTGTCGAAAATCGCTCAGCAATTCCGACGAATCTTCAGACTCACCGATGCCCAAAGCCAAATTGCGGAAAAAAAATGCAATGTATATGGAAATCGAAACGACAAACAACAATATCGTTCCCGCAATAATCCATCGAGCTTCAGGAATCTGAATCAATCTATTCCACGACTCTTGCATCTTTGGACATTTCTTCTGGGTGATCTTCGTTAAGTCGAATCCGACTTCGGATTCGGTACACCCAAAAGTATATCCAATTGTTCAACAAAGTTGAGTTGTATCTCAATGCGTATATGGCCCAAATTTTATCGATTGGGGCCCAGCACCCGGATTCAGTGAGAAACCATCCCTTTTCAGATACAGTAATTTTTTACTGTTTTGGCGCTCATGCCAGACGCCCATGATACGCACCGAAATTAGCGACGGTTCACAGAATTTTGTAAATCACTGATTAATCCATTCGATCAAAAGCGGCGGAAAAACCGTCAATAGCTGGCAAGTCGACGCTGCAACCCAATTCTGTAAAACGGTCCCAAACCAATTAATGGCGGATTTTACAGTCTTGCAGTGTAGTAATCCCGATTTTTGAAGTGATGGTATCGGTCGACTGTTAGCAGAAAAAATACAATGAGCGCACTAGCTTTCAAAATTGCCACTCTCTTTTCAATAACGATTATATTGGCCTGCAATCTGACTGCTAACGTAAACGCGCAGAACTCGCCAACCCGGGCTATCTCAACGAACATCCGAAGCTTCACGGTTCCATTCAAAGTTGACAATTCCCAGAAAAACTACATCGAAGTCCAGCTGTATATGTCCAGCGACTACGGCAAGACTTGGAATTTCTACGACAAACAGGATGTAGCAGGCAACGGTTTTCGTTTCTCCAGTCAAGGCGATGGTGAATACTGGTTCGCGTTAAAGACTCTTGATCGCGATAGGCAGTTAGTTCCCTCTGGAAAAATCAGCCAGCCCGAACTTCGCATCATCGTCGACACAGCAGATCCCAGAATTGAGTTGGACACCAACACAGATGCGGCTGGCCGAATCATAACCAGCTGGAATATCAGTGACGATTTTCTTGATCCCAATTCAATTCGCATCTCTCATCGCGGCGTTCCGGCGGCTAGCAACCAGTCGAAATGGATCGACATCCCGTTCAAGCCAACTCATGCAAACGCGAATCGAAACAAGTCGTTTGTTGATCGTGTTGCCTGGTGGCCTAAGACGAACGCAAGTCGAGTTGAAGTAAAGGTTGAAATTGCTGACACCGCAGGAAACATTGCTACCGAATCTGCATTTATTTCATTGCCAAACATCACCCGTAGTCGTTCGAATACCGGCTCAACCACTGCTCAAAATCGCTCCAACCAAAATGGCTCCTGGACGCGGCAACAACCAGCAAAGCAGGTTGCAATCAGCACCAAACCCAAAAACGTTGTCTGCGAAAACGGAGTATGTCGGATAGTAGAAAGCCCACAAAACAAAATAGCCACGCGGCCAAAAACTAACCAGCAATACAGAGCACCAAACACAGCACCAAAAGTTGGCTCGAGTGCAGAATACCTGGATCCACCGGTACCAAGTGGATACATCCCACAACAAAACAAACCAGACGTTACAAATTCAAACGCTCCAGACAAATCGTCGATTGTTTGGAAAAGCGAAGCCGGCCAATGGGGCAACAGCAAACGAATCGATAACGCTTCGACATTGAATCAAAACGATTTCCCAATCAACACAGCACCCCAAACCGTTCTCGGACTCAACAGCCGTTTTAATGATGTGCCCGTCGTAGCAAAAAGAAAAACAAGGCCAATGCAGGACTTCACACATCAAACCACCAGCGAAACAGACAACATGGTCATCAGCCAATCCACGACGTATGGCCAAGGCAAGCCGAACCAATCAAGCGTTTCTGAATCCATACAACGACAACAGCCGTTTCAGGCCACTCCACAAAGTTTTGCCAGAACGACTCCACAAATGAATCAGGTATCGGCGCCAAGGAAATTTGTCCCGCCATTTTCAAACGATAAAACTCAAACTCTCAGCGTCAACACTCGACGATTCAATCTGAATTACGACGTTCAAGCTATCGATCCGTCAGGAGTCGGCAAAGTCGTACTTTGGTCCACTCGCGATTCTGGTCGGACATGGAATTCGCTCGCAGTCGACCCAGACAACGCCAGTCCATTTCCTGTCGAAGTTGATGCTGAAGGCATTTATGGATTTCGAGTCGTGATTAATTCTCGTGACGGCATTACCGGCAAACCACCAGTCAGCGGCGACGAGCCAGACATTACTGTGCAGGTAGATTTGTCGATTCCAAAAGTAGCATTAACCTCGGCCCCGTATGGCTCAGGCGCAGACGTTGGCAAGTTGATCATTCACTGGAACGCGTTTGATGAACACATGACTGAGCGACCCATTCGATTGGCATACAGCCCAACCTCTGATGGGCCGTGGACCACGATCAAAGACCGACTTAGAAATACAGGCAGCTACGCCTGGAAAGTGCCTGCTCAGGTCCCGCAAGAAATTTACTTGAGAATTGAAGCTCAGGACGTTGCAAAAAATAAAGGGATCTACCAATTGACGTCACCAATCGACATCTCTGGTCTGGTGCCGAGAGGTCGAATTCTGGGCGTTGATCCAGTCCGCTAAACAATTCTATCGATTGATTCGCAACAACAAATCCGCAGCTTGCAGAATCTTGTTCTTCAGCCGGAACGGATAATCGGGACGATCGTCCAGGAATTTATCAACCACTGAAGCGGCTGATTTACTGCGATGGCCACTAAAGGTTTCGACCAGCCATCGCTTAGGAAAGAATATGTCGCCGGTTGACTGAATCTCTTCAAGTAGTTCCAAACCTGGCAATATAAACTTCTCACTTTCGCTGGCCCGCAAAGGATGATGCAGGTAGTGCAATGCCTCAAGCGCCCAGCGTTCTGGACGGCGGTTGCCTGGTTCTTTCAAAGACTCAAAAAACTGCCCACGAGTACCCGGATCCGGTGAAAGGGCAGGAGAAACAAAAGCCAATCGTTTCTTTCGATCTTCGTTTTCCATCCTTTCAAGTTGCTCGTTCAATATATCATCGCTCCGATCCGGCATTCTTATCGCCAATTCGTATGCCAAATCCATGTAATCGTTTTCTGAAAGCTTCAACCCCTTAAGTCCACTTCGAGATTCCCAAACCTGAAACAGTCGCTCAACACTTTCACTTCCAATTGCCACGTTAGCCAGCGCTTTGTAGTAAGCGGATTTAGCATCTTCCTCCACATCTTCCTGGTCGATCCAGTGCCAAAGACAGGCTTCGATCTGCTTTGCATACCCTTCTCGTTCATTTTCGCCGCACAGTTTCCAAAAAACAGTTTGCATTTGCTCCAGCAAATTCTGTCGATTCAGCGGCTCGGATTCGTTGCGAAGCCCATTCAACAAAGAATTCATAAATTCCTTTGCAGACGAGTCCTCTGAACCATCGCGAATCAGCGATTCATACATCGCCAACCACGCGGCGCCGCGCGTCACATCATCTTCAATCGCATGTACATTCTTCGACAGCCAGTCACGGCTCCTGGCATCCAGTTTAAAATAGCCATAACCAAGCTCTGATCCGTTCGCCAGAAAGAAATCGTACTCACCAACATCACCTGGCAATTCAACTTTCGTATTTGCTCCGTCAATGGTGGTTCTCGATTCGTAAACCAGGTTGCCGCCGGAGTAAACTTTCAAATCAACTTGTTGAGTCCAATATTGATCGCTCGCGGTTTTCTTAACCTGCTCAATCGTCAACCACTTCTTTCCGGATTCCGAACTCAAATTAGTGGCCAACTCAGGCGTACCCGATTCCTTTACCCAGGCGCGGCTCCAGGCCGTCAAATCCATTTCGGTTTTCGCGTCCAGAATCTCAATCAAGTCATCCCAAACCGCGTTGCCATAACTGAATTTCCTCAGGTACTCGCGCAAACCGTCTCGCAATTTCGCTTCCCCAATCATCGTTTCAAGCTGCCGCATCACGACGGGCGCTTTTTGATAAATAATGCGACCGTAAAGCGTTCCTGCATTACTCAAATTGTCAAGCTTTTGTTGAATCGGATACGTGCCATCGGAACGGTCTTCACCATATGCCGACGGATGATGTTTAAGCATAAACCGGAGATCATGATTGATATCTTTGAAGCTTGGATGAACAATCTTTGCCGCCATAAAATTGGCAAACACTTCTTTCAGCCACACATCATCGAACCACTTCATCGTCACAAGATCGCCAAACCACATGTGCGCCGTTTCATGTGCAATCAAGCTTGCCCGATTCAATTTTTGGTCGCGAGTCGCCGTTTCGTCCAGCAACAATTGATCCGCGTTGTAAAAAATATTGCCAATGTGTTCCATGCCGCCATACTGAAACGATGGGATCAAAACGAAATCGAACTTTGCAAATGGATATTCAATTTGCGTGTAATCTTCCATCCACTGAAGTGATATCGCGTGCATTTGAAAGATCTTATCAACGTTGCGATCCACCTTCTTCTGGTCGGATTCACGATGCAGCATCGTCATGCTCCGCCCATCAACATCGCGCGAAATCTTTTTAAACTCGCCCGCCGCAAAAGCAAACAAATAGGTGCTTATGGGCTTAGTGGCTTCAAATACAATCAACTTTCGTGACTGTGTCTTTCCAAACGGAGCCGCCTTCATCGGCGTCACTCGCTCCACCGCACCATTAGAGGATGCTTCCCAATTGGCCGGCACATCCAATTGCAATGTGAAACTCGCCTTAACATCTGGCTGATCAAAACACGGGAACACGGTCGATGCCCGGTCTGGCACCAACAACGTGTACAAAAATTCCTCGCTACGATTCAATGACTGATCTGGTGATACGAAATCGACCAGCACCACATTCTCTCCGACCTCCATCGTATCAGCCGAAATGACAATGTGACCGTTGCGAAATTCGTACTCGGCAGGCCGGTAGTTGACCTTCACCGACTTGACAGATTCTTTAGGTGCTTGAAAGTCGACAACCACCGGATTGGATTTGTCTTTTAAATCAAACGTGATCGCAACACCGCCGGTCACTTTTTCGGCGGGGCTCAACAGGAACGAAACCGTGTATTTAACATTGGAAATGGATTCGTATCTTTGTTGAGCCAGCGTCCATGAAACTCCTTTTTCGATTTCGTGACCAAAACCTATTGTCGCCGTCATTCCGATTACCAACCCAAATATTTTTGCAAACATCGCAAATCCTGTTTTTTTGCCTCGTGGTTGAAGCAAGTGTTTTGAATAAATTCAGTGCCAATGACACCGCAGATTATAGTCATCGCAGCGAACATGCGGGAACAGTCCTGTTCAATCGATTCGAAATCTGGTTTCATAGTGTCATGAAAGGAACCGTTCACGTATTTGATTATCTGGCCGACGCAAAGGCAGAAGTTTTTGGCCCACTGTGCGCCTTGTTTGGCGGCGAGCGATTTCTCCAGAAACTGGCTTGTGATGCCATCGGCACCAGATGCAGCGGCGACGATGCCGATTTTGCCGTTACCAAGTTCGACGGAAACGACATCGAATGGTCCGACGTTCAGGATTCTCTCTCTACTCGCAGCCTGTTTGCAGCCAGCGATGCAAAAATCGTAATTATCGACAACGCCGATGGCTTCGTAAAAAAAAACCGGGACCGGCTGGAACAACGGATCGCCAATGACGCCAACGGGACACTGATCTTGCTGATCGAAACCTGGGCCAGCAACACCAAGCTGTACAAACAGCTCGACAAAAACGGAATTCAAATTCACTGTGGCGCTCCCATAATCAAGCGAGGCCGTGGCAAGAGCCAGGACGACGCAAAAATCATCAAATGGCTCTCGGGTCGAGCAAAACAAAACTACGATTTCGAATTGAGTCCATCGGCAGCAGGCGTATTGATCGAGCTGACGCAATGTAATTTTGGCCGCATGGAACAGGAATTGGGCAAACTCTGTTTGTACGCCGACGAATCCGATCTAACGCCCTTAGCAGTCCGTAAAATCGTTGGCGGCTGGCCAGCTCAAACGATGTGGTCGGCAGTCGATGCGGCACTCGACGGCAGGGCTGGGCAGTCTATCGATTTGCTTAAACAGCTTTTCGACGCCGGCGAACATCCGCTGGCGATGTTCGGGCAAATCTCATGGTCGCTGCGAAGGTTCGCTGAAGTTGGCGAACTTGTTACACGCGACAGTCGAAATGGTCGGCGTGTCAATTTGAACGATTCGCTCAAAGCGGCCGGATTTCGACCATGGGGAAATGAGCTGGATAATGCAACGGCCAGACTTAAGCAACTTGGACGCAAGCGAGTCGCCAACCTTCTCGACCAGATCGTTGAAGCCGATTTCGCCCTGAAACGGTCACATTCCAAGGAACATCGAGCACGATTGCTGCTGGAATTGTTATTCACGAAAATGTCAGAACAGCTCTCACCGGCCAGCCTCGCCCGGTAATTTCAATCTTGGCACCAGCCGCCAGCACAACTTTGCCAGCACAAAATGGCTTGTTGCATAACCACGCTTTTCCTACTCTCTGCCGTCCGAATTTCCGTAGTCAGGGTAGCGATAAAAATGCGCTTCATCAATTTATTGAATTTGACAGTCATCACGTTGTGCTTGGCTTTATCCGGTTGCATCCACTCAATCACCGGGAATCTGGGTGAGATTGTCTCTGAAGCATCCGGCGGTGACGTTCAAAATCAATGGCCCGATTACAAAATCGATCCGCTTGCTGTGACTAACGATCAAGTCGCATCCGATTCACCCATTGATGACGAAGTACAGTTGGTCGCATTCGAAACCGAAGAACCCGAATCCGAGCTACCAACGACGTCGGACATCGAAGTATTCGCAAACCTTCCTAACCTCAATGAAGGCACATTCCCAACCAACCCGATCGCTCCATCAACCGACCAACAGAATTCAACAGCAGAAAATGTCGATTCAATTCCATTCAATCCGATTCGCGATACGGACAGCTACAATCGAACCAATACGCTGCAACCGCTGCTCAGAATAGCAAACAATCCATTGCAGCCTTCGATACCAGTCGACGTTGCACCCGAGATGCCGGAATTGGAGTTCAAAGTTGCTGAAATCCCCGAAGTAGTGCTAGAACCTATCGCCCCTGAACCGGCCGCGCCAGAACCGACCGCGCCAGAACCGACCGCGTCAGAACCCATCGCGTCAGAACCGTTCGTTTCCAATCAAATGCAACAGCTCTTGCCTCCGTTTGCCAACCACCCAACCACGGAATCATGCGAATACGATTTCTGCACCAATGACGAAATTGAAATGGCAGAAATCGAAGCAGACACCCATTCGTCATCCGGTTTTGTCAATGAGCTGATTGACGTTGCAATGGCCCCCGACCAAATTGCGTTTGTTTCGGCCACCCAACCACCAGAACCAGTAGCCAGAAAACTGACTTGGGATGAACAACTGGAACAAACCATCGCCGCGATTGAAAACGAGTCTGAAAACTTCTCTGGTGAAAAACGAGAATCATTGCAAACGGCAACGGTTGTAATGCGATCGCTGCATTCTAATCTGCTCGACATGAATCAGGACGCTGTTCCCGCATCGGTAAAACAGTATTGGATTCATCAGATCAGTGCGCTTCGCAGCATTATGGACGCATCCATCGACAATGAGAACGTTAGCTCAATCACTTCGGCCACACTGCAGGAACTTCAAATGGCGGCAAACGCATTACGAGAATCTGCGGACCTGCGTTTGAGTTCAGCAGCTCTGTGTCGAAAAGTGATTGGCTTTGGTCAGTACGAAAGCTTTGAAACGGATACATTTAAGCCCAACCAATCGGTGCTTGTCTATTGCGAGATTGAAAACTTCTCGCCCGACATCCAATACGAAGGCGATCTCGAGATCTATTTGACTCGAATCAGCAGCTCTTACACCATCACAGACGAATCAGGCAAAATCGTCCAATCGTTCGAGTTTCCGATGGTCAGCGATGAAGCTCGCAGACTACGCAATGACTTTTTCATGCATCTGCCGATTCGGTTTGCAGATCTGAGGATTGGGGATTACGAGCTTCAGGTAGAGGTGCATGATTTCGGCAGCGGGAAAATCGCCGAACTGAGCTCTCCACTTCGTTTCTCTATCCGATAAATCAGCCACAGCTGTTATATCTTCGCGCCAAAAACAACAGTCATATTGGCTGGATTGTGCGCCGAATCCCGACTGTCCGCCGGTCGGTGTGAATGCCGAAATTCTCGGTATCTGCCAGATTTCCCTTTACTATTTCAACAGAAATGCTGCTGCTTGCGATCCTATGGACCATCGTCGTCGCCATTTGGCTGGCGATTGCGGTGCGCCGTTTGAACTTCAGTCGCCTTCCGATTTCGTATGCCCTGGGTGGCTCGTTAGCCATCATAATGGGAAGCGTATTCGGATATGAATTCTTCCACATCCCAGCTCCAATTCCGATCACGTCTGATCGCGCAATCGTTGGCGGCCTGACGTTAATCTTTGCCATATTTTTCATTCGTCGACAACAGAAAATTCAACCGCTGACCATGATGGATTTCAGCGTCTACGGTTTGCTCGCCGTGTTGTTGACAAGTGCGATATTGACTGACACGCAATTCAACAAAAATCTGCCGATTTCCAGGTTCGTCTTTTTCTATTTCCTTCCGGCGCTGTTGTACTTTGTCGTTCGCAATTCAAAGATTGGTAAAATCGATCTTCAGATCATTGCCGGAAGTTTGATCCTGTTTAGTGCATACCTTGCGCTGACAGCCGTGGCCGAATGGAAAGGGCTGCACGGCCTTGTCTTTCCTCGCTACATCACCGTAGCCACGTTTACAGAATTTCTTGGACGCGGGCGTGGACCTTTTCTAAATCCAATTTCCAATGGCATATTTTTGACGGCAGGGCTGGCCATGGCGATGATGGCTTTCTTTTGCTGCAAAGGAAAAATCAAGTGGGTCATTGCGGCAACGGTTCCAATTCTGTTTGTCGGAAACATTGCAACTTTGACGCGTAGCGTTTGGCTGGGAATGCTAATTGTCGTTGGCACGATCGTTGCGACAACCACCAATCGCAAACAAAAAGGTGCTCTATTGATCGCCGGTACGCTGGGCGCAATTCTGTTGTTGACCACCGTTGGCAGCAATCTGATCAATTTCAAGCGAGACAAAAACGTATCGTTAAACGAGATGTCAAAATCAGCTCAATTGCGTCCTATTTTTGCTGAAATCGCTTGGAAAATGTTCAAAGATCGACCGCTACTTGGTTGCGGATTTGGGCAATACGACAAATACAAGCCAGACTATCTGCGCGGTGCACACACGAGACAACCGCTGGAAAAAGCAAAGCCGTATTTACAACACAACGTTATTCTTGCGATGCTAACTGAAACCGGAATCGTCGGCACTGGATTCTTGTTGATGTTGCTGATTAACGCATTGAAAATTGGGGTCAGCAATTTTTTGAACACGAATTCCAATCCCTGGGAACAGGCGTTTGCGGCGATGCTGATTGCTATTCTTATCAGCTATATCGTCAACGGCATGTTTCATGACGTTGCCATCATCCCGATGGCACACATGCTGTTGTTTTATGTAGTTGCCATTAACGTGGTGACCTATCAAAATCAGCCGTCGATCAGTTTGATAACCATGTTTTCGAATTGGGTCAAAACAATACTCAACCAAAATCTAAAAACGGATTCGCTACCACAATTGCCACTGTTCGAAAAAGACTACATACAACCCCAGCAATAAATTGGTGACCGCGTGGGCCACAACACAATTCCAGAATTTACCCGTCTTGATCATCAACACAGAAACCAGCGTAAACCAGACGACAGCTGCCAAAGCTTCACCCGGGTGCGTCGCCACCCCGTAAACCGCAACAGCGACAATCCCACTGATCCCAATCGAAGTAAGTTTGACCGAACGCCACTCCTGGTCCTCCCACCACCGAACAAACCAGCCCCGCAAAAACAGTTCTTCGACCAGCGGTATCATGGCGGCAAGCAAGGTAAAACGAAACGCTACAAAAACCGCTCGTTGAGTCGGATTGGAAATTTTGCTGAACGGATCGAAGGCGACTCGTTCCGGCAGCCAACTGCCCATCCCCAGCGATTGCAGCAGCTTCTGCTCCAAACCCAAATTACAAACGCCTATCCACAACACGACACCGACGACGCCAACGACGACTCCCCAAATATCGATTTTGAAAGGAAACTGCTTCAGGTACTGTCGCGCGAAAAAAATCGTTAAGCTTAGTGCAACAACGACCTGAACAATGACAAGATAGAAATAATTATTGACGGCGATATCGTCTACAGCCGTTTGGGCATCGATACTGGGCGAACGAGACGCAATCGCCATAAAGACTACAAACGGCAATATAAACGCTACAGGGCTTATGCCGGCGTTATCGTGTTTTTTAGATTCGATTGTTCCAGTCATCAGATTGTTGTTTTGAAACCAATTCGGGGCGTATAATTCCAGCGGGCACTAATCCCGCTTGCTGGCTTGGGCGGCGAAAGTCGATAGTAGAATCGTGACGAAATGAAAATGATATATCAATGTTGCTTACCATTACCGGAAATCAAAATGGTTTTGGACTCATTTAAAAAATCGACATGTCTTTTCAGCTTGTTTTGTATCGCCATGTTCGGCTTGCAGCCGTCGATGGTCAGCGCTCAATCAAAAGCTGAATTCAAACGGATGCGAATGCAAATGGTCGAGGACGCGGTGATTGCTGCCGGCGTCACCGATCCGCGTGTCATTAAATCATTACGCGATACGCCCCGGCATGAATTTGTGCCTAAAAAAATTCGCGATTCTTCGTACTTGGATGCAGGGTTGCCGATCGGTGCGAAACAAACCATCAGCTCACCGTTTATCGTCGCATACATGACCGAGGTCCTGCAGCCGTCGCCCAAAGACCGAGTGCTTGAAATTGGAACTGGCAGCGGATACCAGGCTGCGATTTTAAGCCCACTGGTTGATGAAGTCTATTCGATCGAAATCGTACAATCGCTCGGTAAGCGCGCCGCAAAGACACTCAAAGCACTCGAATACGAAAATGTGTTTACGAAAATTGGAGACGGCTACAAAGGGTGGAAAGAACACGCGCCCTTTGACAAGATCATTGTCACCTGCTCCCCAGAAAAAATCCCGCAGCCGCTGGTAGACCAACTAGTGGAAGGCGGCTTGATCGTGGTACCTGTCGGGGAACGTCATCAACAAACGCTTTATCTGATGCGGAAAGTGGATGGCAAGATGGAGTCCGAGGCGCTGCGTCCAACTCTATTTGTCCCAATGACCGGAACCGCCGAAGACAATCGAGAGGTGCTTCCAGATCCAACCAAGCCGCGCCTGCTCAACAGTGACTTTGAAGAAGGACTGGACGAAGATGGCTTTGTACAAGGCTGGTATTACCAACGACAATTAACGTTGCAAGAAGGACTGCTGGCGCCGGGCGGACAACACTACGTCGAATTCAACAACAAAGTGCCAGGCCAATACGCACATCTAATGCAAGGCTTCGCTGTCGATGGCAGGAAAGTGCCCAAACTGATGCTACGGGCATCGATGTCGTGCAAGAACGTCGCCGTAGGCCCCCACGAAAATGATCTACCCTATGTCGCCCTGACATTCTACGACGCCAATCGCAAAGACCTTAAAACATCCATCATTGGTCCAATGCGTGGCTCAGTGGCTTGGAAGAACAAAAGCCTCGAAGTACGTGTCCCGATCTCGGCGCGAGAAGCCATTTTGCGAATCGGCTTATTCGGCGCTACCGGAAGCGCGGCGTTCGACAAAATCGATGTGTCAGCCATCGATTAGCCGCCAACATCCTCGTGCCCCGCCCATAAAAAGATCAGCATGCGAATTCAGTATTCGCCTAGCCAAAAATGCTGCGTTTTTCTGGAGAACTGTTGGTACAGAATGATTCGAAACTCTTATCAGGCTCCATCGTCTCGCGAATCAGGCCGAAAACCCAGCCCATTCACCCAATCCAACCCAAACACCTTGAATTAACAATTGCTGCTGGTATTCTGTAGGGCTTGTTTGACTACAAAATTTTGGTCAAACATTTCACCTCCAATACAACCAGACATCACTGGAGACATTGATGAAATTCAAACGTTTGGCGATTCGAATTGCTATCACGATGATGGCGTTCGGTTCGTTAGGAATAGCACATGAAGCTTCTGCTTCCCCGCTCGGTGGCGGGTCATGGGGCGGCGGTGGACTCGGAAGTGGCTTGGCGAGTCGAGGTTTCGCTGGCGGCAGCTGGGGCAGTGCTCGAGCGTTCCGCACACCGGTTCGTGACTTTTTTGCTTACCGTCAACCAGTCCGTAATCTTTTGCGCGGTGCAGCTCTTGCTAGTCGCGGTCTTGCTAGCCGCGGTCTTGCTAGTCGCGGTCTTGCCAGTCGCGGTTTTGCCAGTCGCGGTTTTGGAGGTGGAGGTGGTTTTGGAAGCATCGGTGGCGGAGGCTCAGGCGGCTACAACTACTATTCGTCTGGATCTAGTTTCAGTAGCTCTGCACTCAGTGGTAGCTCTGGAATCGGTGGCGGTGGATCCCATGGTGGGGGCAGCTACGTCAGCACTAGCAGTGTACCGACGTCCAGTTTTTATGCGGCAAGCGCCCCTTCTACTGGATTTAGCTATGCACCACCAGTCACCTATCCATCAACTACTTTTCCATCAACCGTTTATCCATCCACTTCCTATCCATCAACCGTTTATCCGTCAAACATCTACCCTTCTTCTCCGATTTTGCCGGCGACTAGCTTTCCGTCAACGATTGGAAGCGGATTCTGCCCCGACTGTATCGGGTCTGCCGGGTCTAT
>CAYONX010000009.1:103544-107396 GCA_964405425.1 uncultured Pirellulaceae bacterium
TATCGGGTCTGCCGGGTCTATCGGGTCTTCAGTAATTTCACCAAGCGCGATTCCATCGGCAGCGGAAAGCCCCATCATACTCGACCCAACTCCGTCGTCGACGTTTGGTGATGATGTTATCATTGGTGATCAGAGTGTTACTCCAGCCGATCAATATTACGATTCCGAAGGCTCGAGTTCAGGTAGTCAGGGCAGCGAATATCGTGGTTTCGAATTGCCACCGACTCCTGAACCAGACAGCGGAGACGAAACAACTTCGACTATAAACAGTCGTGGCAACAGTGTTTTGCAAGTCAGCGTGCCGGCTGAAAGTCGCGTCTACGTCAACAACCGTTTGACGAAGACAACCGGTGGCAGCCGAAGCTACGTTTCGAAAAATCTTAAACTTGGCAAAAGTTACACCTTCAATGTTCAAGCCGTCATTGAACGCGATGGCAAAGAGATTTCTCTAACCAAAGAAGTCGTGCTTCGCGCCGGAATAACGTCCAATGTCAATTTCGATTTCGATCAGCCAGTTTTGACTCAGCTGACGATAAAAGTTCCTGAGAATGCCAGCATCGAACTTTGTGGGAACAAGACTTCGGCAATCGGAAAAGTCCGAAATTTCAAGACGCGGTTGATGCCAGGTAAGACTTGGAAGGACTACAAGGTAGCCGTCAAAATCAAAGAAGATGGCAAACTGGTTGAAAAAACCAAGTCGCTAAGCATTTCAGCGGGCGGTCAGTACGTTGTCGACTTTTCTGACACTACCGATTATCTCGTAAAGAACTGAATGCAATTGCATTAAGTCGAACCAACACCCTCGTCGCATTTGCACGAGGGTGTTTTTTTGCGCTCGTTCACTTTTTTGCACCCGCTCACGCATTCTGCTGCCGTATGATCGCAACAGCTTGCTTGGGCCAGGCCCCGCACACTAATGCACCCAGCAATCGGGGAGAATTTTCCTCAATTCGTTTTTTGCTTCTTCGGTCACTTCTGAATTCTGGAAGTGCAGCTGCTCCAATGACTTCAATTCCGAAAGTTGCATAGCTCCAACATCGGTCACTGCTGTGTTGTAGAGCGAGAGTATTTTCAGGTTTGGCAAACCTGCCAAATAACCGGCACCCAAATCCCCCACGTTAGTCCGCTCCAACCGCAACTCGCGCAATGCTTTCAATTTCGAAAAATGCTGCATTCCCGCGTCGCCCACTTTCGTGAACGAGAGGTTGACTTCTTCCAGCGATGTTAGATCCGCCAAATGAGCCATTCCCGCGTCATCTACTTGTGTGCCCCTCAAATTTAACTTTTTCAAGGAACGCATTTTGGACAAATGCGCAAGTCCTGGGCTTCCTACTTGGGTGGAATACAAATCCAGATTAATTAATGAGTTCAGACATGATAGGTGTGCGACCCCAGTGTCACCAATTGGTGTGCTGGAGAGATTAAGCACTTCCAACGAGTCCAGTTTGGATAAATGTGCAAGGTCATCATTCCCCAATTTCAAGCCTGCCAGTACGAGCTCTCTTAAGGATTCCAAGCCTGATAAATGAGCCAGCTCTTTACCGGTCACTCGAGTTGAGCCGAGGTAAACGACCTCCAGCGATGTGAGTTGCGACAAATGTTCAAGATCCGAATCACCAAATTGCGTCCACGCCAAACCGAGCTTTCTTAAATTCTTCAACTTTGACAAATTCGCGAACCCAGGGCCTTGAATACGGGTATGCGAAAGGCTGAGCATTTTCAATGAATCCAAGCCCGATAGGTGCTTGAGTGCTTCGTCGTTGACAGTCGAACTATCCAGCACTAACTCTTCCAGCGATGTAAACACCGAAAGGTGATGAAGCGATTTACCATCGGCTCCCCAGTCGGCAGTCTTTGAGTTGAAAAAGCCGCGGATGGGGCCTCGTTCAGGATCCGACTCAACTCGTTTTACATCGTCAAAGTAGCATCGAGGTAGCCGTTGCCGAAGCTTTGCTTCCAGCCAACCGATCGCATTCGGGTCTTTTTCGAAATACCCGACTTTTCCACCGATTGCCTCGACGGCAACGACGGCATCTCGAATCTGCGACAGATGCAGATAATACGCGATGACCACAGCCAGAATTGTCGTCAGCAGCAGCAATGCCTTGATTGAAAATCGAGGCGACAAGAACGACTTTTTGCCAGTTCTGTTTTTGTCGCTTGGTCCCACCGTAACGTTTTCGTGTTTGTTCACCAGCTCCATCCAATATGAAATGCAATCGAAGAGCGTGTTCCTAAGGACTTGAAAAGGTAACAACTCTGCTGGTTGATCATACAACATTTACGGCAATCTGCCATAAAATGGTCAGTGGATGATGCAATTGCCACTTTTGTTGGAAGACGACTTGTCCAAAATTGCAAGTCGACGCATAGTGCGAATGAGCTGGCTACGGTGCTGGCCGGAAACTCCCAAAGAACAAACTTTGAAATGAACGAAGTCAAAGATCAAACCCGCAGTCAAAAGCTTTACGAAGAAGCATGTAAAGTTCTGCCAGGCGGTATCAGCAGAAACACCATTTTTCGACGCCCAAATCCTGATTACGTCGCCAACGGAAAAGGCTGTCGAGTAACCGATTTAGACGGTCGCGAGCGAATCGATTTTGCTAACAACATGTGTTCATTGATCCATGGACACGCCCACGCACCAACCATTGCCGCAGTAACAAAACAATTACACAATGGAACTGCATTCACGCTGGCAACCGAAGCGGAGTTGCGTTTTGCCCAACACCTTTGCGACCGCAGCGATGCTTTCGAAAAAGTTCGCTTCATGAATAGCGGAACAGAAGCCGTTATGTCTGGCATCAAACTGGCACGTGCGATCACCGGCTGTCCAAAGATTGCCAAAACAGAAGGCGCTTACCATGGCACCTACGACTACGCCGAAGTCAGCCAGAAAGCCCGGCCCGAAAACTGGGGCGATCGGAACCAGCCCAACCAGGTCCCCGTTGCCATGGGGACGCCTTCAGGCGCACTCAACGACGTCGTGGTATTTCCTTTCAACGATGTCGAGCGAACGTTGACCTTGCTGGATGCCAACAAGGATGAACTCGCCTGCGTGATTCTGGATTTACTGCCTCATCGCGTCGGTTTGATGCCAGCCGACAGCGAATTTATCGAAGCGCTCCGTCGCTGGACAAGCGAAAATCACAAGCTGCTGATCTTTGACGAAGTCATCACGTTTCGCATGAATTACGCAGGTGCAGCACAGTGGTACGACGTTCAACCTGATTTAACAGCCATGGGTAAAATCATCGGTGGCGGGTTCCCAGTCGGCGCATTAGCCGGGCGAGACGAATTCATGTCAGCGATGGACCCGTCCCGATCCGAGCTTCCTTTACCTCATTCAGGAACTTTTTCTGCCAACCCTATCACCATGACTGCTGGGCTCGCTGCGATGCAGGAATTCGACAAAGAGGCCGTGGCTCGGCTCAACGACCTTGGCCAATATGCTCGCGACCAAATCGGCAAGGCAATCGTAAATTCGAAAACTGCCGCCTGCGTGACCGGCGCCGGATCCATGTTTCGAATCCATTTAAGAGAAGCAGCACCAACCGAATACCGCAGCACTTTTCAAGACGACGCAGAAGTCGCCCAGATCCGCCAGCTAGTCGGATTTTTGTACGAGCATGGATTCATGATGATCAACACGTGTTCCGGCGTACTTTCAACACCGATGACAGAATTGGAAATCGATTCCTTGGCCGGTTGCCTCGAAGATGGCCTAAAACAAATCGCGCAATCTCCGAGTTAGCCATTTTGACTCCGGAGAAATTTGAGTAACAATGCTGGCATCATCTCAAATGGTGCCGAGGGCATTTCATGCCGAAATTTTCACTATTGCAACTTCTG
>CAYONX010000009.1:107496-115610 GCA_964405425.1 uncultured Pirellulaceae bacterium
TGACACAAAGAAAGCAGAGCGAATCTGGACAACTACTCCGCCAACTCGGTATGGAAACCCATGGTACATCCCAACTTCGTTTCTTTTAGTCTGGCTGTTTATCGCCAATAGAATTTTGGGTTGGAATATGCGACACAAGTTGAACCGATTCGCGGCTCGGAAACGACATCCTGCTTAATAAAAACCGGGCTTGGCTTCTGACTCAGTTTTCGGGAACAGCCCCGCTTCGTCAAAGAGAACTCTGTCTTCGTAGCCGCTGAACCAGATAGCTTCCGGATTGCGGGCCACAATGGCAATCTTGCCTTTATTTCCTGCAGCTCCGGCACTTCGATACTGTTTAAATATCACCACGCCATTTTCACCACCCGGTATTCCCAGTGGCTCATCAGTGACAGCAACGACTTCCGTTTTTCCTTTATAGTGCGTAATCGAAAGCTTAGCATGGCTTTCGATACCCGACAATTGTTTTTGGGATTCGTTCAATAATTGCCAAGCGGTTTCAATTGGCACATTGAACGCTTTGTGGCCAACGATATCGCGCCCGCAATAAAAATTGTGATTCTCAATTTTATTGCGCTTTAGTTCACGTTGAAGAATGCGAAGCTGGCCAGCATCGTTGTTGATGCCGTGGATGATGGGTGACTGATTGTCGATACAAATAAAGTCTCGCGACGACAAACCACGTACGGCCTTGATCGTGTTGTCCAACCATTCCAGATTCCCCTGCGAAGTCTGAATGTAATTGCCGTTTCCATCCTTCTTTAGAAATTCGTCAGGATGATTAAAATGTACGACGAACCGCAGATTCGTCTGCGGATATAGCTGATGGAAATCATCCACCATCGAAAAAAAGTCGTCATCGAAACGATCGGGAAAGAAAGCCAACTCTTTGGTCCCAATTCGAATGTTCTCAATCCCCACTTCCGACAGCGCTGCCCACCACTGTGCAATTTTGCGGTTGCCGAGCACCATCGGGTCACCACCCGACATTAAAATTTCGCGCAGCTTCTCTCGGCCACATTCAGGATGAATACCGCCGTTTGCTTCGACCGCGCGATTAAATTCGCGGACGTAACTACAAATCTCTTCAACTTTCGCTAACCCCTTTGGCGCCGTCGTACCATCAGAACGAACGATCTGTTTGCGAGCAATTAATTCTTCTCGATAACAAAAACGGCAATGAGCGCTGCAAGTTGATGCCACATAGATCAACCCAATCTCATATTTGTGCAACAGTCCCTCGACCGGACTGTAATCCATTTGCTTACCCGGATCTTGAGAACCGGTCATGTCAAAGGTCTCGTCCGGACTGGCCTTGATCAATTGCTGCATGGCAGCGCTGTTCTTGGCCTGCTCAAAATAGTGCCTGGTAATTTTCACTGGCATCCGACGTTCGATCTCTCGATCGGTCCCGTTCAAATCAACCAGTGCATTCAACTCATCAGCGCTGTAAAAATCCTGCATATCTTCAGCGACTTTTTTGTCAACGAATTTGTTGATCCCCGCTGTGATTTGCCGATCATACGAGCCCTTGGCAACGTTATCGACAAATGCCTGCAATTGTTCGGAAGGTTCAAATGTATTTGCAATCGACATGATTTTTCAATTAAAAGTACGGTTCGCTGTTGAACATCAGACTATCATTTAGGGTACTTCAATATCCATTGGTGCCAAAGCCAGAAAAGCACTGGTTTTAATGTCCAGTTGGTGGTCTTGAATTTAGCCAACGATTCGACTTCGCAAAGTCGGAAACTGCGGATCGTCACGTCTTCCACTAAACTAAAAAGTAAACTGCTGGGCAAATTGAGTAAGTGTAAATGGCAACCGAATCTGAATCTGATAGCGATGCATTGCCTTTTGCGCCCTGGCAACGCCTGCTGATATCGCTCGGTATCATCGTCTATTTGCTGATCGTGTTACTAGGCCCACTCTCCAACCCCGTCGCATCAGATAACTTGACCGGCCCACTGTCTCAGACAGTCGCTCCTGTTCACCAGTCTCTGTTCCTGGGCCACGGCTATCGATTCTTTGGGCCCGACCCCAGCCCCAGCCATATTGTTGAATATCAGATCGAGCAACAAAACGGTGAGCCTCTGGTTGGCAGATTCCCTGATCCAGAGCATCACTGGCCTCGTTTGCTGTATCACCGCTGGTTCATGCTTAGTGAATCGATTTTCGAAGATCGTGCGCCGCTGCTCGACGAGGCTGATTTCACAAAAACGATCGACGACATAAATTCCGAAATCAATAACCGGCGGATGCGAAGTGAATCAGCGACCGTGAATGAGCTGATTATTCAACGCGATTTACTGAAACTGGACCACAAACTTCGAAAATCTCGAACTCATAATTTGCTACAACAGCTTGCCAACCATCTACTTGCCGAACACAACGGCCAATCCGTGGAAATTTTCCTGCGCGAACGTCTGATTCCTACACCCGCGCAAGTTGCGTCCCGAATACAACTGACCGACGCACGTTTTTTGTCCGAACCAAGATCTTTGGGTAGATTTCGCGAAGCCAAAATCGAAGAGCTGGAGACGATCAAGTAATGCAAGATTACTTTGCCGACATCTTCGCTGCCTGGAATCGATTCTGGTTCACCCCGCGCAATGCCAAAGTGCTTTCGGTCATGCGAATACTCGTTGGCTCGATGCTTCTTTACACTCACCTGGTTTGGACATTGCAGCTGGAAACGTTCTTCAGCGATGCTGCCATATTGCCAGCTGACTATCGATCATCATTTTCAGATGATCACAGTTACTTGTGGAGTCATTTCGATTGGAGCTCGTCGCCGGTATGGATATGGGGCAGTCATATCCTGGCTCTAATCGTCTTCGCAATGTTTACGCTTGGCGCCCTTACCCGATTCACATCCGTGTTGGCATATGCGCTGGTCGTGTCTTATGCCAACCGAGCATCGGGAACACTTTTCGGACTAGACCAAATCAATGCGTTTCTGACTTTGTATCTGGCTATTGGAAACTGCGGTGCTTATTTTTCGATCGACAGCAAATTCCGGTCGGCCAAAGAGCAGGGCAGGGGACTGGTATCCGATTCAGCAATCAACACCATTTCGACTCGCCTGATTCAAATCCACTTGTGCATTGTCTATCTGTTTGCCGGGCTGGGAAAAGTGCAGGGCACGACATGGTGGAACGGGCAAGCGGTTTGGGGAACACTCGCCAGCTACGAATATCAAACGCTGGATCTGACCTGGTTGTGCGATTACATGTGGCTCGTCAATCTTCTTACCTATTTGACGGTTGCCTGGGAAGTCTCATACGCATTTCTTGTTTGGCCAAAAATGACTCGCCCCATCGTCCTGGCTATGGGCGTGATTGTCCATTTGGCAATCGGGCTGGGGATGGGCATGCTGACCTTTGGCTTGATCATGCTCTATGCCAACGTCGCTTTCGTGAAACCTCAATGGCTGGAGAGTTTAAGCTCGAAAAAGGAGTAGACCGACCAGTATTCTTGAACGATCCTTTACCGAGCGGCCGAAGTAGAGATCATTGCCTGCTTTTGACTTCCCCCGGATTCAAGTATTCAAGTCACACGTCTATATTGAATTCGTTCACCAAAATTAACGGAACTCAAAAGTGTCGCAAAGCATCGCAATCGTTGGCGCAACCGGAGCCGTAGGCCAACTGGTTCGTCGCATTATCGAAGAAAGAAATCTTCCGTTGGGTTCGATCAAGTTTATCGCTTCCGCACGAAGCGCTGGCAAACAAATTGAATTCGCGGGCACTCAGCACACAATTGAAGAGCTTCAACCGGGCGTCTTTGCAGACGTCGACATTGCCATCGGCAGTACTCCCGACGATATCGCCGTCGAATTTGTTCCATGGGCTGTGGAAGCAGGAACCATCGTAATCGACGAAAGCGGTGCTCATCGGATGCGAGATGATGTTCCGCTGATCGTTCCGGAAGTCAATCCACATGCCATTTCCAATCATTCGGGATTAATCGCCAGCCCCAACTGCAGCACGACTCAGATGGTCGTCGCTCTCAAGCCGCTCCACGATTTCGGCAAAGTTAAACGAGTCGTCGTAACCACCTATCAGGCAACCAGCGGGGCAGGGCAGGCCGGTAACGAAGAATTGATCAACGGCACGAAGTCGCACCTGGCACAACAGAAGCACCACTGCAAGACGTTCGCCCATCCGATCGCGTTCAACGTCATCCCTCAAATCGGTTCACCGAAGCACGAGCAATATACATCTGAAGAAATGAAAATGGTTTGGGAGACGCAAAAGATTTTCGAAGACAGCACGATACGTGTTTGCCCGACCTGCGTTCGTGTGCCCGTTGCCAATTGCCATAGCGAATCAATCGTCGTCGAAACAGAAAAACCGATCTCGCCGAAAACAGCTCGCGAATTATTTGAAGCAGCCGACGGCATCGGCGTGATGGACGATCTGGCGGCCGGCCAGTATCCGATGCCAATCAACAGCGACGATCGAGATGAAGTTTTCGTCGGCCGCATACGTAAAGACCTGAGCTGCGAAAACGGCCTCGCGTTCTGGTGTGTCAGTGACAACCTTCGCAAAGGCGCTGCAACCAACGCTGTCCAAATCGCCGAGTTGCTAATGGCAGAATCAAACTGATGCGATACTTGAAACTGACCGTTGCCTACGATGGCGCTAATTACGTCGGCTGGCAAGTGCAGCCCAACGGCGTTTCGATTCAGCAACGACTCGAAGAAGCGTGGCTGGCGACTACACAAGAATCTATCCGTATCATTGCCAGCGGACGCACCGATGCTGGTGTGCACGCACTTGCCCAGGTATGCAGCGTCGCGACCGAGTCGGCCCACTCCTGCAACACGCTTCGACGAGCACTCAACGCACACACGCCTGAAGACATTTCAATCATCGACGTGCAGATTGCACCCGATGATTTTCATGCCATTCGCGATGCCACCGAAAAAACCTATCGCTACCAGATTCAATACGGTCGGCAAAATCCACTCACCATTCGTGACCACTGGTTTTGCAACCGCGACCTGGACATTCAAGCAATTTCAAATGCAACAAAATTTCTAATCGGGGAAAACGATTTCGCCAGCTTTCAAGCTGCTGGCGCCGATCGCAAATCAACGATCCGGAATTTATCACGCCTGGATTGTCGCTCATGGGAACAAGGGCACTTCAAATACTTGCACATTGAGCTAACCAGCAACGGCTTTCTCTACAATATGGTCCGAAATATTGTTGGTACTTTAGTAAGAGTGGGGCAGGGCAGGCAGCCGCCCGAATGGGTGCAAGACGTACTTAACCAAAAAGATCGCAGCGTTGCCGGGCAAACCGCACCCGCACATGCATTGGTTTTAATTAGTGTCGAGTACGCGGGAATCGAATTTATGCTGGATTCCGAGTGACGGGTTGGGCAGAAGTGGAACCATTGTCTAAAATACGCTCACTCGGCAAAACATATTTCGTTTTTCGCTGGTCGACTAGTGTCAGTTGTGTTGTCAGCGATTTCATCGTACCTGCCCAGGTGTTTGGCTGTTTAGCAATTTGGATTTAGACAAACAGGATTCTTTGTGTCTACAAGAAGAGATTTTCTAGGACCGTTTCAACTGATTCGGTTGATTCGACAAGGGGTTACCAGCGCGGTTTGGGAAGCGAAACGGACCGGTGAAAAAGAGCGGGTAGCTTTGAAGTTGTTGCTGTCCAAATACCAAAAAGACAAAACCGAAATCGCTTCGATGAAACATGAAGCGCTCGTCGGTGGCGAAATTCGACACCCCAACGTTATCGCGATTTTTG
The DNA here is from genome assembly GCA_964405425.1 of uncultured Pirellulaceae bacterium. Taxonomy (GTDB): domain Bacteria; phylum Planctomycetota; class Planctomycetia; order Pirellulales; family Pirellulaceae; genus Mariniblastus. The sequence goes on from CAYONX010000009.1 coordinate 113,271, forward strand.
ACTACCACGTTGCCAATAATATTCCGTTTGTATCGATGCAGCTCTTTCCCGCAAAGAATCTTAAAATCGAATTGCGCGAGCGGCCGACTTACGTCCAAATCAACATCAAACAAATCATTCAAAAATGCGCTCAAGGCCTGGCTCATATGCACTCAAAGGGCTGGGTACATTGCGATATCAAACCCGATAATTTTCTGGCCGACGAACAAGGTAATGTAAAGCTGATTGACTTTGCCATCGCGCTGAAAATGAAAAAAGGCTGGTTCGGTGGAGCTCGTCCGAAATCGATCCAGGGCACTCGTAGCTACATGTCACCCGAGCAAATACGCCGAAAATCACTCGACCAGCGAGCTGATATTTACAGCTTGGGGTGCGTAATCTTTGAAATGATGTCCGGGCGAACGCCTTTCAATGCTGCCAATCCAGACGATTTGCTAAATCGCCATTTAAACACGCCGCCGCCCAATCTATTATCTTGTAGTGGCGCAACGCGGGATCTGGCGGCATTGGTCATTAGAATGATGGATAAAGATCCCGCTAAACGCCCGGCCGACTTACAAGTGTTTCTCAAAGAATTCCAACGTATCGGGATGTTCCGCGCCGGCAAACACCCCAAGGGTATGGTCGGCGACCAGGATATTTAGAACGATCACCAAGAAAAAATTTGCTCTATGGATTACCTCGCCTTCGAACAACCCATTGCTGAACTTGACGCTCAAGTTCAAGACATGGAAAAAAATTTCAGTGGCTCCGTCGAATCGACGAAAGAACTTCGCAGCTTGAAACAACAGCTGACCAAGATGACTCGCGAAGTCTATGCAAATCTTACACCATGGCAAATGGTTCAAGTCGCGCGTCACAAAGACCGACCACACACGACTGATTATCTGTCGCTGGTGTTCGACGAATTTGTAGAATTGCATGGTGACAAACTCTTTGGCGACGACCGCGCCATGCGTGTTGGTTTTGCAAATCTGGACAATACGAAAGTAATGGTTATCGGCCATCAAAAAGGCCGTACGTTTCAGGATCGCAGCGAAAACTTTTTTGGATGTGCTCACCCCGAAGGCTATCGTAAAGCGATGCAGAAGATGCGGCTGGCGGCAAAATTCAACTTGCCAGTCATTTGCTTCATCGACACGCCCGGTGCTTACCCCGGCATCGGCGCCGAAGAGCGTGGCCAGGCGCAAGTAATCGCTGAGAACATGTTCGAGATGTCGCGTCTTGAAACACCGATCATTTGTGTCGTAATCGGTGAAGGCGGAAGCGGAGGCGCGCTTGGAATCGGGGTAGGGGATCGAGTCGCGATGCTACAGAACACATATTACAGCGTCATCAGTCCCGAAGGCTGTGCGGGTATCCTTTGGAAGAGCGCCGAGCACGCAGAAAAAGCTGCTAACGCACTTCGATTTACGTCAAAAGATCTGCTGAAGTTCGGGGTCGTCGATGACGTGATCGAAGAACCACTTGGCGGCGCTCATCGCGACCACCATCGGATGTCAGCACTGATCCGAGGCTATCTGAAAAAGAACCTGCAATCTCTGCAACAATTGTCATCCGAAGACTTGCTGAATCAACGTTACGAACGATTTCGAAAACTTGGCGCTTTTGTTGACCAAGCTGCATCTGCGTAGACGCAATATGAATCAACCGTCGAGAAGCTGCTCGATCGGTGAGAAGACGCTCTTGAGAACTGAGAAGTTCTCGACTTACAGGAACTTTGCTCCGAGCACGCGGAGCTGCTCCGGCACATGCGACACACATGTCGGCAAAAAAATTTCTGCGCAACCGAAACTTAGATGTTCACAAATGGTTACTCTAACGAGGGAAGTTTCCTGTATCTTTGTTGGGAGTAAGAAAATGATTGCGAAATCTATTGCCTTTTGCTGTTTGCTTATCTTTCTATTCATGGAAACGCCGGTATTTGGCCAGTCTCAGGATGAGATCAACAAAATCGCAAACTCGATTCGGAATCCTTTGCTTGAAAAAAAACCTTCAAAGGAAGAACTGAAAAAAGTAAAAGAACACTTTGAAAACAACAGAAAAGCCAGACCTGGTCTTATTAAGCTTCTGGGTGTTAAAAAGATACAAGCCGACCTTAAGTTGACGAACAATCAAAAAGAGAAAATTAAGGAGTTAACATCGAAAAAATATAGTTTTTTTAATGATGTTGCTCCAAAGCCAACATCGATGGATCTCACCGATTCGGAGATCAAAAAGTTGGTCGAGTTTATGACCGTCGCTAGCAAACATTCTGGTGAAATTAAACAAATCGAGAAAGCGACCGATTCGGCAACGCTTAAAGTGCTATTGCCCAACCAGTTGCAGCGATTGGAACAA
>CAYONX010000010.1:0-65841 GCA_964405425.1 uncultured Pirellulaceae bacterium
CCTACTCGATGTTCAGCCATTTGTTGCACTTTTAAGTGGGGGATAGGCCGAAAGCCAATCTTGCCCGCAAAAAGCTAAACAGGAAAATATCTTCCATTCAACGAAAAAAGCGGTGTGAAACCAATTTCACACCGCTTCGATTTTTAGATATTAAATTTAGAGAACTAGTTGCTCAAAAATTCAACAACAAATGGCGAAGCTGTTGTTCCGCTGCTGCCGTTGCCAAGCGCATCGACAAATCCCTGAACGTCTAACAGATTTACCGCACCATCGCCGTTGAAATCGGCCGCTGGATTGAAGCCGCCAGCACCAAGCAAGTCTACAAACGGTGAAACGTCCAGAAGATTGAACACTGAATCGCCGTTGATGTCGCCAAGCAGCGTACCAGCAGAATTGTTTGTGATTTCCAGATTCAAATCATTACTTGACGTGGTGTTGTATTGGATACCCTCATGAACCGCATCCAAGCGAGCAGATGAAGCCACGGTCGTTGCACCATTCATTAATACGATATCAATATCAGCATCCGAACGAGCGATAATTGAAAGCGTTGAACCGCTCGGCACACCGCCGGACCCACCATTGACTGTCAATGAAAGTGTTGCACCGCCATCAACTGCACCAGAGATTGCTACTGGGCTGCTGTTATGGAAATTTGGAACCACTCCACCAGTCAAGCTGTCCAAAGAAACGACTGCCGCTGGACTGTTTTCAAACAAGAAATCATCGTTTGTCGCTCCCACCAGCAGATCCGCACGGCCGTTACCGGTAACATCGGCGCTGTTGGCGTGCCAACCATCGTGCTGACTAGTGAACATAGCTTCGGTCCACAAAACAAACGCAACGTTATCGGGCGTTGAAATGTTTCGGTAGATTCGAGGCGATGATTGATTATCCATAACCACCAAATCAATTTTGCCATCGCCATCCAAATCTGTCCGTGAAACTTTATGAGTCTCAGTGTTGACTGTCGGAGCAAATTGTTGGGCCGAGAAATTGGCGAAACCATTTGCGGCATTTCCTGTATTAATCAAAATCGCATCGCGAAGATTCGAGCCTTGACCGTAATTCGCAAAAAAGATGTCTTGATCACCGTCGCCATCAAAGTCAGCTGGGAACATTCCATTTTCGTTAAAGCCATTAGCAAAATCCTGAATGGATTGCGCACTGCCGGTATAGCGAAAGTCTCCCGGTCCGCTGGACGAAGAATTCAAGTCGTTATAGTAAATAAATTGCGGACCGCTCGTCAGGTTTGTAACCAGGAAGTCCAACAATCCATCGCCATTCATATCCGCAGCTTCAGCATGAACACCGTAATTCGTTTCGGCTGGGTAATGCGTGTTGGTAACTACCGAAAGAATACCAGCTGCATTTCCATTGATACCGTTCAGCGCCAAACTATCTTGCGAGATGCCTGGATAATTGCACATCATCAAGTCGTCCAAACCGTTGCCATCAAAGTCTGCTGACACGCCGTTACAAGCCGCGCCCGTTTGACCTGACAAATTCTGAGACATATTTGCAAACGTCCCGTTGGACTGCTGGATGAACAGCTTCGTCTTGCCGGGCGCATCGTTGGTCGTTGTGCCACTGTTTGAGTCATTGATAACGATGATATCCAGAAGACCATCGTTGTTGTAATCTCGAAAGAACGCACTGCGGGAAGTATCTACCAGAGAAAAACCGGAAATAACCGGTGCACCACTAACTTCGTTCAACACGCCGTTATCATTGCGGTAAAGCTTGTTGCGCCGCTGGCCAAAGTCCGATTGTCCGACGGCAAGCAATACGTCGAGGTCGCCATCGTTGTCGTAATCACCAAACTCAACTTCTTTCTCATTGGTGTTTATTTCATTGACTGTCTGGTTCACATTCGTCGAAGTGATATTGGTATAGTCCAGCGTCATATCTGTCAGGCTTTGAGCAGATACTTGAGCAACGCAAAAGCATGCGACTGCCAATGCAAGCCAAACCGTTTTGTCTTTCAGCATTATTAGTGTCTCCGTGTAAAAATGCGGATAGAGTCGAAAATCCAGAATGCGTCTAAGGCTTTCAATATTGGCCAAACTGTACGGCAGCACACAATTTCTGTTGGGTTAAATGCTAGTTTAAACGCGCGTCCAAGTCTGCCCAAACCCGTTGAAATAACCGAAAACCAAAGGTTTTAGATTCAAAAATGGCGTTTATTTCTGACTACTTTCAAAGATTCCACAATCAGACTAAATCGACTCGCGACATGGCCGTGTAAGACGGGCCTTGGCGATCCAGGAAAGTGCTATAAACCACCACTTGATTGACGATCACCGTGCCACCCATGTGATCAGCACCGCCTTCTACTGCCGCCGTCAATGTCGGATTCCATCGCCCACCTCGTCGCAATCGACCAAGCGTCAGATGAGGTCGAAAGTCATTTCGGTCGCGAGGGAAACGCAACGTTTCAAGAGCATCGGCCAATCGGACATGCAATTCAGTTAATTCAGCGGCCCCTTCATCGACACCCATCCACATCACGCGCGGTTTTTCCGGTTTTGGGAAACAACCAAGCCCTTTGATAGAGACTTCAAAGGATCCGAAATCAGAAACCGTTTCTTCAACCAAACGACAAACCGCTGGGACTTCCGTTTCTTCGACATCGCCAAGAAAATTCAGCGTAATGTGCAGGTTTTCCTTTTCGACCCAGTTAAAATCGACTGACTCGGCACTCAAGCGATGAATCAATCGACCGGCAGCGTTTCGGATCGACGGCGATACATCGACTGCGACAAAAGTTCTGATTCGGCCCATGACCTTGTTAACTAATTCAGTTCAGAGATAATTCGATTTGCATTTGATTGTAAGTGCAGTCCTGCCAGGAGGTCGAGGCTCCTACAGACGCATAATCACAATTTAACGACCTGCTCCGGCGGGCGCCTCGAAACTGACCTTTTGTTAAACAGCGAATCATGACTGAAAAAAAATACGACGTGTTCGGCGTTGGTAACGCATTAGTAGACATTCTTGCACAAGTCCCCGATGAATTCGTCGGCAGCCTTGAACTTCATAAAGGCAGCATGAGTCTAATGGATTCCGGACAACAAGCAGGCGTTCTAACCAAATTAGAGCAAGGTTCATTGCAACTTGCGTCCGGTGGTTCCGCCGCAAACACGATGGTTGCCGTTGCCCAAAGTGGCGGAAGCGGAGTCTATATTGGACGCGTCGCCAACGATCCTCACGGCGAATTCTACAAAAAGGATATGGAAGAAGCTGGAATTGCGTTTCCAGTTCAACTGGCGCCAGAAGCAAGCACCCCAACGGGCACATCCGTTATCCTGACCACTCCCGACGCGGAGCGCACCATGTGCACGCATCTGGGAATTTCGACCAGTCTGGCCAAGTCCGATGTAGATTTCGATTTATTGTCGCAATCAAAAATCAGCTACGTGGAAGGTTACTTGTGGCACAGCGAAGATCCTAAGTCGGTTTGCATCGAAACATTTGAAAAATCAAAAAAGCACGGAGTGAAAACTTCGTTCACGTTTTCTGATTCATTTCTGGTGGATGCATTCGCTGATGATTTTGGACGCATCGTCGATGAATACTGCGACATCATTTTCTGTAATGCAGACGAGTTAAGAAAATTCATTGGCGATGATGATCTGGAAAAATGCAATCAGCAACTTGCACCGCGAATCGATTTGGCGTTTGTCACCGATGGCGGCAACGGCTGCTACGTATTGAACCAAGGCCAAATTGAGCACGTCGCTGGTTTCGAGGTACAAGCTGTCGATACCGTCGGGGCAGGGGACGCGTTTGCCGGAGGAGCACTATTTGGACTTACCAACGGTTTATCCGAAACCGACGCAGCACGTTGGGGCAACTATTTTGCTTCGAAGGTGGTTTCAAAAATCGGCCCGCGACTGAATGCCGATATGCAGTCTGAATTACAGGCCTTAATGCCATAGACTTTGCACCCGCAAGCTTACAGCAAATATCAAACAAAAATCCCGAATTGTCATTTTTCTAACAAATGACAAGGCGGGATTTTTTTTCGTTCCTTTTTCCAGAATCACATTAAGTATTTCTCGATACCCGCGTCTACCTCTGCAGTTCAAGTCAAATCACTTAGAAGGAATTAATTGACCGATGAAAATCAATCGCTCCGGTTTTACTCTTGTCGAATTGCTAGTTGTCATCGCGATTATCGGCATATTGATTGGCATGCTGCTACCCGCCGTGCAAAGTGTTCGTGAGGCGGCCAGACGCACCGCGTGTTCCAATAACATGCGACAGATCGGTCTCGCATTACACAATTTCGAGTCGTCCAACAATCGATTGCCCGACGGATGGAGCGCCAACGACCCTTCTGACGCCCTCTCCGAGTCCGGATGGGGATGGTCAGCTCGGATCCTGCCACAACTTGAACAAGCCAACATCTCAGATCAAATTCAGTTCAATCTTGCTATCGATTCGCCCATGCAAAACGAAGAGATTACCAGCCAGGTGCTGGAAGGTTTCTTGTGTCCGTCAGACCCACTGCCAGAACTACTCGCTTTTGACGTCGTTGAAGAACCCGTTGGCCAAGGCAGCGGTAACAACAATGGAGGTTCGAATGGCGGACAGCAATTAGAAGTTGGACGCTCAAACTACTCCGGCGTTTTCGGAAACATTGTGGATAGCCCTGATCCTTTGGATGGCAATGGCGCCTTCTTCGCCAATAGCTCGGTTCGATTCCGAGACGTATTTGACGGGCTTAGCAACACGATGTTTGTTGGCGAACGACGAAATGACCTTGGCGTCGTATCCTGGATCGGCGTTCTGTCGGATGTATCGGAACCCTTTGCCAGAATCGTTGGTGCTACCGATAACACACCCAACAACCCCACTGGTACCTTTCAGGATTTCCGCAGCTACCACCCTGGCGGTATCAACGTGGCTCTGGGAGACGGCTCCATTACCTTTATCAACAATTCCATTGATCCAGTGACATACCAAGCATTGGGAACCCTCGCCGGAGGCGAAATAGTAGATCTGAACTAACGTATAAAGCAGGAAACCATCGGTTCGTTGAACCGCATTCAACAACAGCGTTTCCCCTGAGCACAAACCGTCTGTCGATTGCAGTGTCTCCCAATTGAGACGGACGGTTTGTGCTTTTTTTGATAATCGGGCTAATTCTTCTTCTTTGCTTTGGCCCAGGCATCTTTGAGCGTAACGGTTCGATTGAAAACCAGCTTGCCTTCTGCTGAATCTTTCGCATCCACACAAAAGTATCCATTGCGTTCGAATTGAAAAACATCAGCAGGCTTTGCTTCAGCCAGCGACGGCTCCAGCTTACAGCCCTGCAAAACCGTCAGCGATTTTGGATTAATGGTCTCTTTCCAATCCACGCCTTCCGGGACATCGGCCGCATCTTCTTTTTCAAATAAGACTTCATACAAGCGGACTTCAGCATCGATCGCTTCCTTGGCACTGACCCAATGAATCGTACCTTTAACTTTGCGACCGTCAGGAGCTTTGCCGCCTGCGGTTTCCGGGTCATACGTACAACGCAATTCAACAATCTCGCCGTTGTCATCTTTGACAACTTCATTGCACGTCAGAAAATACGCATACCGCAATCGCACTTCGCGTCCTGGTCCCAATCGGAAAAACTTCTTGGGTGGATCTTCCATAAAGTCATCCCGCTCAATGTAGATCTCTCGGCCAAACGGAATCTCACGCGTGCCCGCCGATTCATCTTCCGGGTTATTAATCGCTTTTCGGGACTCCGATTCGCCCTCAGGATAATTTTCAATCACGACTTTCAACGGATTCAACACCGCCATTGCACGAGGTGCGATACGATTCAAATGCTCTCGAATGCTTCGCTGCAAGAGAGTCAAATCCGTCAAGCTGTTGTACTTCGTTACTCCAATTTGGTGACAAAAATTCTGAATGGATTCCGGCGTATAGCCAAGTCGCCGGAAACCGGAAATCGTTGGCATTCGAGGATCGTCCCAACCATCGACATATCCTCCTTCAACCAATTCACGCAATTTTCGTTTGCTGGTAATGACGTGAGTCAACTTAAGCTTCGCAAATTCAATCTGCTGCGGGTGATGGACGGCCAGACTTTCCAAATACCAATCATAAAGCGGCCGATGATTTTCAAATTCAAGCGTACAAATCGAATGCGTAATTCCTTCGAGCGAATCAGATTGTCCGTGAGTGAAATCATAGGTCGGATAGATGCACCATTTATCACCCGTCCGGTGATGTGGCTTTTTGCGAATCCGGTACATGGCTGGATCGCGCAAATTCATATTCTTCGACTTCATGTCAATTTTTGCGCGCAGCGATCGAGAGCCTTCATCGAATTCACCATTTTTCATCCGCTCAAACAAATCCAGGTTCTCTTCGACGCTGCGATCGCGAAAAGGACTGTTCTTGCCTTCATTATTCCAGCCGCCGCGAAATTCTTTCGTTTCATCAGCCGACAAATCACAGACGTACGCTTTTCCTTCTTTGATCAATTGAATCGCCCATTGATAAAGCTGATCAAAATAGTCGGACGCGAAAAATTCACGATCTCCCCAATCGGCACCCAGCCAACGCACATCTTCTCGAATCGATTCGACAAATTCAGTTTCTTCGCTTTCTGGATTCGTATCATCGAAACGCAGGTTGAATTTTCCGCCGAACTCACTGGCAATTCCGTAGTTCAAGCAGATCGATTTAGCGTGCCCAATGTGCAGATATCCATTGGGTTCGGGCGGAAACCGGGTATGCACGCTACCGCTGTTCTTTCCGGTTTCAATATCGTCAGCAACCATTTGCCGCACAAAATCCAGCTTTTTAATTTCCGATGTTGTCATTACGCTGCCTTAAAGTGCTTTCAACGCCTTCGTCTTGATTACTTTCAGTATCGAATCGCAATCGCTTATTGGATTATCATTCTGAAGTACAGGTTCGTGAAAAATGGTATACGAACCTTTGGAAATGAGCGAGGGGTTTCTCGATTGAGACCTTTTACACCGCTAAACGTGGAGTCAAGCGATGGGTAAATCTGCGATTACGTTAGTCTTGATTTCGATCACGATGGGGATCGTCTCCGGCGATCCAAAGACCAAATCGTCATTACCCGACGATCCTGTGCAGCACGCATGGGAGGAAAAGCAACTTGAAAACTATCTTGGCTACGAAAATTGTCGCAAGTGCCACCAGCAACAAGTTGACAAATTGATCACGACGCAGCATTTCAAAAGTTTCGAAACCACACACCGATTCCACAAAGCAAAGGCTTTCTGTCGTGAGCTGGGCATCCGCAGCATCAAACGAGACGCTCGTTGCATCCGCTGCCACTATACACCCGAAGAATCAACGCGTGGCATTCGAGCGCAAAGCGGAATATCTTGTGAATCATGCCACGGCCCCAGCAAAAACTGGATCAAGGGGCACAACAATTACGGCGGCTTATTGGTCACAAAAGCACGAGAGTCGATCGACCACCGAAATTTCAGAATCGAATCCAGCATCGAAAACGGAATGCGACATCCATCGAATCTCTATTTGCTGGCACGCAGTTGCTACGAATGCCATCTGGTCGATGATGCTGAATTAGTTAACGTCACCGCCCACCCACCCATTTCAGACGGCTTCAATATGGTCGCGTGGTCGCAAGGATCCATGCGGCACAACTTTCTACGCACTGATCAAAAGTCCAACGCAAAATCATCGCCCCAGCGGCTACAAGTCATGTTCGTTGTCGATTTGATGGCAAAGCTGGAAGCGACGCTCAAATCAATCTCGAAAAGCAAACCTGAATCCAATCATTATCGCTTTATGAATGATCAATATATTACGACCGCAAAAAAGCTACTGGACATCTCTGGTAAAGTCAGCAACCAACAAATCAACCAAGTCGTTGAGATCCTCAAAAATACACCACCAGCATCAGAACCAGAAGTAAACATCAAAGCAGCCAGACAAATCCAAAACATTGCCTTTGAATTTGGAAAAAACGAATCCGCCCATCAACTTGACGCAATACAGGCCATGCTGCCAGGCGAAGATCAATACCGGTAATATTATTGGAGTCTGACTGGGCAGCTTTGCATTAGCTGGGTCCCGCGTCTTTGCGGCCTTCCCAAGAACCATTAAAATCGCCGCATGAATAAAAGAAACCTATTGCTCATCAGCAGCTCACGCGTACACGGATCTGAATTCCTCGAACACTGTAGCGAGGCCATCAAAAGCCATTTTGCATCAGCTGAAACCGTCTTGTTCGTTCCATACGCTCTTGCCGATCACGACAAATACGAATCTACGGTTGCCGAGGCGTTTCAAAAGAATGACTTGAATTTAAAGTCGATTCATCATGCCGATGACCCGGTCGCTGCCATCGAAAACGCTCAAGGGATTTTCATCGGCGGCGGCAATTCGTTCCGACTCTTAAAAACACTTTACGATCTGAAGCTAGTTGAACCTATCCGCGCTGCCGTGGCTCGTGGGTTGCCATACATGGGCAGCAGTGCCGGGACGAACATGTCATGCCCGACCATCCGAACCACCAATGACATGCCTATCATGCAACCACCGTCGCTGGATGCCTTGAGCTTGATCCCCTTTCAAATCAATCCTCACTTCATCGACGCTGACCCCAAATCGACTCACAAAGGCGAAACACGTGAACAGCGTCTAGCGGAATTTCACGAGGAAAATTCGATGCCAGTTGTCGCATTGCGTGAAGGCAGTTGGCTGGAAATCAAAGACGACAATTGCCAGCTGCGTGGAAAAACCGGAATGGTACTTTTCAGGGCAGGGCAGGGGGCTGAAAAAATTGATGGCGAGGCTGAATTGAATTTTCTGCTGTAACAACAATTCAAGCTCTTGTTTTCAATTCATTCAAAGTTCGCGTGATCCGATTGAGCGATCGCACTTTGCCAAGCACCGCCAGTGTGTCAAACATTCCGAACCCAGAAGTCTTTCCAGTAACCGCGACTCGTATCGCATGGATGATTTGGCCAATCTTTATACCTTTCGATTCGCAGAACCCTTTGATCACCGTCTCCAAATTCGCAGCGTTGAAGTCTTCAGTCGCAGAAAGCACTTCGCTTAAATCCGAAAGCAAGTCGCCAGCGTCTTCCGCCTTCACCAACCGTTTCACAAACCCCTTCTCATCGTATTCCATCTCCTGATCGGCAACAAAGAACTCTTCAAACTGCAAAATGTCTCCTGCTACTTCGATACGATCATCGGCCGCATCAACGATTTGATTTACCAGCGGTCCCATGTTGCAATCGACCGGATCGTCAACCAATCCACTTGCCTTCAAATACTTCATCGCCATCGCTGTCTTTTGTTTAACGGGCAACGCGTTCATGTATCGTTGCTGAAACGCCGACAATTTAGACGGATCAAAACTGGCCTCGCTTTTCACGACACGGTCCAAAGAAAAATGCTTTAACATTTCCTCACGCGAAAAATCTTCAGTCTTGTCATCCAGCGACCAACCGAGCAGCAACAAGTAATTAACAATCGCGTCCGGCAGAAATCCAACTTCACGATAGAATTCCACGAGCACGGGGTTGAACGATTCAGGAGAAGTCTCCAAACCAATTTTTGCCGCGATCGCTGCACCATCGGCATACAATTTGTTGAAGTCGCGATTCTTCAGATACTTTTCAATTTTCCGTTTGCTTAGCTTCGTCTTGCTGCCCGGCTCAGCGACGAATGGAATATGCGCGTACGCTGGCAAATCGTAGCCTAGCCCTTGAGCGATAAAAATCTGCCGAGGCGTGTTCGACAAATGCTCAACAGCTCGGACAACATGCGTAATCTCAAAATCGTTGTCGTCAACAACACTGGCAAGATGGTACAGACACGATCCGTCGGCACGCTGAATAACATGGTCCTGTTCCCGCGCCCAATCGACGCTGACATCCCCACGAATCAAATCCTGAAATTTACATTGGCCCTCACGCGGCATTTTCAATCGGACCACAAAGCCACGGCCTTCGGCCTCATACTTTTCACAATCCGCGGGGGAGGAAGCCATCCACGTTCGACTATAAACAAAATCACGCTTCTCTTTTTCTGCCGCCTCACGCTCTGCTGCAATTTCTTCAGAAGTCGCATAATCCTTGTACGCCAGCCCCTTGTCTAGCAGCTGCTTTGCAGCCGCTTGATATTTATCGAGCCGCTGAGATTGAAAATACGGTTCGTGGGGGCCACCAACTTCCGGTCCTTCATCCCAATCGATGCCAAGCCAGCGAAAACCGTCCAGAATCGGCTGCAGAGCCTCCTGCACATTTCGTTTCGCATCTGTATCGTCAATTCGCAAAATGAACTGACCGCCCGCCTGACGAGCGAGCAACCAATTGAACAGCGCCGTACGCACCCCACCAATATGCAGATAACCAGTTGGACTTGGTGCGAAACGTGTGCGAACGCTCATTGAAAAACCTTGTAGCTTGAGACAAATTTACTGCCCAACAAGATATCGCATTCGGCAATGATAAAAAGGTGGCAACCGTTTCAGGAGTCTGCGTTTTGGATGGCTGAAAACTACGCAGCTCTTCGCTGTTGCTTTTCCAATTTCCTGGCTCGCTTCTTGTTACCCGCCTCAGCAGCTCGCTGTTGCAATTTCAAGATCGGCTTGGATTCCGTTTCCGGTTTTACATCCTCTTTTGTGGTCTCTTTTTGCGGTGCCGATTCAACCAACGGCTGCTGCTTCGATTTGGATGTGGTTTTGGACTTGGTTTTCTTGACAGCCTTATCCGATGACTTCGCAATCGCCTTGGGCTCCGTCCGCCTCATTTCAATCAATTCGTTTGCGTGCAGGTAAACGAAACGCGAATAAAAAACTGAGGTCAAAAACACGGCGATGTTTCCGATCAAAACCAGATTACCCACGATCAGGCGATTTTCCTGAACCAGATGCTGCTGCACATCCGGGATTTGAGCAACGATGGCACAACCATAGGCAACCCAAACAACAATCACGGCAACGAACGCAGCTCGTGACGCACGAATCTCCATAATGCCTCGCACGACCAGTGCGGTCAAAGCAATCAGTTTGGCAACCAGGAATACGACAAAGCCATTGCCGCCAGAGAATCCTGAAAGCTTAGCCAGTGAAACAAAGAAAGCATGAAAATCAACCACACAATTCAAACTTGCAATCGCAAACAACACAGCCAGAAACAACCAGATCTGATAGTGGCCGTTGTAATCATCGCATCGATGACGACGCATTCCGTAAATTTGCAAGGACGCCATGCCTGTCGTCACAAGTAGTAAAGACGAGAACCAATTCGGCAGCGTGCCAACACCAGAAAATCGGAATATGTTTTGAGCCGACTCAGACAACGACTCCCACGTCCCCAACGTCAACGCGAAAAAGTTCAACAACACCGCCGACAAAACTACCGTCGCCACAACAATCGCCAATGGCAAAGGACGTTTGGGAATCAAATCCGTCGTCTTCAACTGACCACGGCGTCGGGCTGCATCCGAATAGGTTTTTACCGCCTCATGCGAATTCGCCTCCGACTCAAACGCAACAACGTCAGAAGACTGCACAGCTTCGCCCAGAATAACTCGGCGACGTCTCATATTGTTGCGGCCGGCTGCCATAAACCCTGATTGAATAAAGGCTTGAAACGACCATCGTGCGATTACGATGTATCCGAAGTATCTCTTTATCCATTACATCGGCGCGTTTGCGAATTTGACTTGACCAGCCCCTCTAAACCCGTGCAAACCGCCACTTTTTTAAACGCTAGCTAACCGGATTTATCGGAATGAAGTGCGGGTATTTTCGTTACCCACGATTATTCATTGGCTGGCCATCACCACGGTATTGGACAGCTTTCCGATCCCTTCAATCGAAACGGTGACTTGATCTGAACTCTTCAAATAGACTTCTGGATCGCGTCCAGCACCGACCCCCGCTGGCGTGCCGGTGAACAACAAGTCTCCCGCTTTCAAAGTGAAAAATTTAGAGATGTGCGAAATCAGATAATCGATCGGAAAGATCATGTCTGATGTCCGGGCACTTTGCATCACTTGATCATTAAGCGTTAATTCGATCAACAAATTTTGCGGATCGTTAACTGCTTCCGCTGTGACAATCCAAGGTCCAACGGGCGCAAATGTATCGAACGACTTTCCCAACAGCCATTGCCCACCCGGACGACCCTTTTGCCAATCCCGTGCCGTCACATCATTTCCAATGGTGTAGCCAAACACATGCTCCATCGCACGTTCTCGTTCAATGTTCCGGCCCGATTGACCAATCACAACGACCAATTCGCCTTCGTAATCCACTTTGTTACTGATACCAGGCAATTCAATCGATTCAGAATCGGCAATCAAGCAAGAGGCCAATTTGTTGAAGATCACCGGCAACTCAGGTTTCTCAGAACCCATTTCTTGAGCATGCTGCTCGTAATTCTTACCGACACAAATGATCTTTTCCGGGCTCGCAATCGGAGTCATGAACCGAAGATCATTCACATCTACATCCGCTGCACCGGCCAAAACGGATTTCGCTTGATGCACACCCGAAATCAAAGCCTTAACACTTTGTACAGCAGGGTGCTTCCTGGCATCGATTAACTGCCAATTTTCGCCGTCGCCACAAACCGCAACGCGCTGATCACCTTCGAAAACTACGCTTGCAACCCTCACAAAAATCAACCCCTAAAAGCAAAACCTGTTTAATCATTAGAAACGGCACACTCAGATTGACCGAATCGCTTCCTGTTGACAAGAACCACAAGCCAATTTTTGGTCGTGACCTATGCTTTGGCTATACGTCCCCCTCACGTATGTTCCTCACGTGCATACCACAATTCAGTATCGAAAAAGCTATGTTCAGCAAACCCTCAAAAAACAATAAGTCCTCCGTCCCACCGACTACTCCCTCCACTTCGACTACCCCTGAATCTGAAGATCAAACTCAAGATCAATCAGTCGAATTGGAATCCGATGAATCAACTAACACTGACATCGATGACAAATTCGCTGAATTAAAGTCTTTGATCCATTCGACCGATGCGACATCCGATCTCAATGAAATGTCAGAAATTGAACGTCAGTATCGATTCTGCTTGATGGAGAATATTTCCGAAGGTGTGATTTTCGTAAACCGCGAAAATGAAATCACTTGCTGGAATCGAAGTGTTGCGATTATCACCGGGCTTACTGCCAGCAACATGGTCGGTGCCCAATTCACAACCGGGATCATGGGATTGACCAAGCCAGGAGCCGCTTCTTCAGAATTGGAATGTCCCGTCGAAAAATGTTTGAATACGCGCAAACAAACATCTGTCGAATGTTTGTTGGCTGGCAAGAGTGGCCGCCAGGTTACGGTTGAATTGACGGCAGTGCCGGTCATGCATGCCATGCAATGCCACGGAGTCGTCATACTAATAAAAGATCTTTCTGCCAATAAAGATCTTAAGAAGCAATTAACCGAGTTGAAGAACACGAGTGCCATTGATCCTTTGACTGGCGTCGCCAACCGGGCAGAATTCGAAAAAACGCTTAAGGAATATATTGTCGCGCACAATACGACAGAATCGAAATGCTGTTTGATCGTTTGCGACATCGACTTCTTCAAAATGGTGAATGACACTTACGGACACAACGTGGGCGACCAGGCGCTGATTGCGTTCGCTCGAACTCTTGAACAATTTGTCCGCAGCCGCGATATCGTTGCTCGCTATGGAGGCGAAGAATTCGTGATTCTGTGTGCCAATTGCGATCTCGAAAATGCAGTTGATCGCGCCGAACAAATTCGCCAAAGCTTAAACAAAACACCTCAAGCCATGCTTGACGGCAAGACATTGTCTTCCAGTTTTGGAGTCGCTGAATTGCGGCCTCATGAAGAAACCACCGACTTTTTCGTCCGCGCCGACAAAGCCCTGTATGCCGCAAAACAAAACGGCCGAAACCGCGTTGAAAAAGCTGTGGATGAAACCCCGGAAGTTCAAACCGCACCAAAGTTTGAACGCAGTCCAGCAACCGGAATGGAATGGAAAAAATTATCCAAAGGCTCGATTTTTTGCGAAGAGTACTGCACGACGACACCGTCCGATTTATTGGCCAGCAAACTCAAAGGCTTTATTGTTGAAACCAAAGCGGAAATTCGAAAAATCCAACCGAATTACGCCTCGCTAACCGTTCTTGCGTCAGACCGCAAAAACGAATCAAAGAAAACACACTTCCGCGTCGACATCGAATTCCAGGAACCCGAGCAACTCATCAAAGGACAAGCCCAGACTTTTATTCGCATCACAATCTTTACCCCTAGACAAAGAATGTTTCGGCGAATTCACGAAGAACTTCACGTCCCATTGTTAACCGATATTCGACGATTCCTGATGATTACTGACGATTCGGCTTCGGTGACTTTGAACCCTGCGGCGACTTCTTCGGGGCGGGATTAGGTCCAGATATTCTGAACTGGCCCCACACCATTTTCAGCTGCGATTGGCGCATTGCCTTTGACAATTCATTGGGTTATCTTGCTTCGTTTACATAACGCTCGAACCAATGTTTTTAAGGACACGGTAATGTCATACAGTTTGCCAGATCTGCCATACGGCTACGACGCGCTTGAGCCTCATATCGATGCGCGCACCATGGAAATCCATCATTCCAAACACCACAACGGATACGTTACGAAAGTTAACGCGGCGCTCGAAGGAACCGGAATCGACAAAAGCATTGAAGATCTGATTTCTGACTTGAATGCGGTACCCGAAGCCAAACGCGGAGCCGTTCGAAACAACGGTGGAGGACACGCCAATCACAGCTTGTTCTGGTCAATCATGAGCGCTGACGGCGGAGGTGAACCTTCCGGTGAATTGGCAGACGCAATTAACGCAGCCTTCGGCAGCTTTGACGGTTTCAAAGAAAAGTTTTCAGCGGCTGCAGGCACACGTTTTGGCAGTGGTTGGGCATGGCTGGTTGTCGATGGAGGAAAACTTGCCGTCGAAAGCACACCCAATCAAGACAACCCACTAATGGAAGGGCGCACTCCGATTTTGGGCCTCGACGTTTGGGAACACGCCTATTACTTGCACTACCAAAATCGCCGTCCCGACTATGTGGCTGCTTTTTTCAGCGTGATTAACTGGAATGCAGTTGCTGAACGCTTTGCCGCAGCAAAGTAACAAACGCTCGAAGATTTGAAACGCTTGCTTAACGATATGCCCTGGTCCGCCGGGGCTATTTTTTGCGCTGCACAAAATCAGTTACGCTTTGACCGCTTTCGCAAAACGCTTTGAAGTTTTGCAGGAATTTCATGTGCTGCTTCTTGAATGTTCCAGGCATCAAAAAACCCATCAGCTTCATTGCCAACTTCGAGAACTGATAATGGCAAACACATTGCAAGCGAGTCGAATCCGAACCCAGTTCAACAAATCGATTGCTTAACGTATTTTGACCTCCATCCCATTCATACAAGCCTTCGATCAACTCGGGCAAATCAACATGCGTAAGCGTTTCTTTCAGCTCTATGCTTTGACTCCCGTGGTTGAAAACCAGCAACGATTGTGCACCTTCTCGCCCCAAAATCCCACTGACGTGCTGAACATCCTCAAGCCCGGTCTGCCAGGCAAATAAGTTTTCCTGATTTTCAAATAGCTCGACAACCTGCTGTCTCGGCAGTCCAATATCGATGTGAATGGTGTAGGGTTTCATAAGTTTCGCTCATTGAAATCAGCTTAAAACTGCACATTGAATTCTCAATGCTAGCTGATGCGAATGCAATCTCTGCCAGATATTGACTGGAATTTTCAGCCACCCTACTATCCCCACGCTAATAATTCGATTTCGATCGGAATGCTCAAGGTCCGCCGGGAGAGGTTCCGATAAAAGTGATCAGGTAAAGCTTGTCGAATGACGGATTCAGGCAAAATCTAACGTCATATGGGATCAAAGGCATCAAAAATGAAGCCGAATAAACTTGTCAAACTTGCGATTTGTCTGCTGACTATTGTCACGTTAAATTCAGGCTGTCAGTCTGGATTGATTAAAAAGCCAGAACTCGGCCGCTTAGCTTTTTGGAAAAATGACAACCTGCGTTTGGCGGCAAAGTCCAACGACATTCCTCCGCCTTCAGCACATTTTTCACCAGACTCAAGCTCACAAGGCTCGGCGTCCAAGGACGAAATGAAAGCCAACATTGATCAAATAATTGCAAATGCGAAAAGCGGTAAAGCGGACGCATCCAAGATGATCGATTCGAAGATGAGCGAAGCAAAGATGATCGAATCGAAGATCGCCGAAGCCAAGTCAACCGATCCTATCCGCAAACCTTACAGTTTGGACTCGATCAACCCAAATCTAAATGATCGTAAAACCGAAAAACAATCCAACGACTTTGTTCTCAACGATAAAGTCAAATCATTCCAGGCAGCAACGACCAACACTTTCAACGCAGCCAAAAACAAAATCAGTCAAACCACCAATTCGATCAAAGAGTCAAACAATTCATTCGTTGGTTGGCAAAACACACTGCAGCAATCAGATACCAACCCCATCAATACGGTTGCACAACAGATAAATTCGCAAGCCAAATCTGCCGTCGCGTCAACTTCCGATTCTTTGAAACAATTTTCCGCTGCTGCCGGCGACTCATTGAACAAGACGGTTTCGTCGGTATCCAACTCACTTGACAACTCGTTCCAATCGGCCGCCAACAAACAAGTCATTAAGAACCCATTTTCATCTGGCACACAAGCCACCGCCAGTGCATCCGATTTTGTATCCAAGTACAAATCTGCTGCAGAAAACACCATCGAATCGGCTAAACAGGGCGCCTTGGCAATCAAGAACGAAGCACTTAACAACAAGCCGCTAGTTCCCAACAACCCGATCCAACAGAGCAGCTTCAACGCGAACATCAACAAATCCACAGCCGCGATACTGCATCCAAACACCAACGACAAAGCGCCGGCAACTTCCTACCCAAGCACTGGTTTCGGGTCATTTACTCCTGTCAAGAACGACAAAGAAACAGCAAGTCCTGTGCAAATTCCTGCATCACTACTGCGAGGAACAAGCTCATTTTCACCGGGAAGCACGCGACCACTTCGGCCATCACAGAGCGGCAATTAGCGGCTGATCGCTAACTGCTAACCGCTTAACTGTTTGCGGCTCAATCTTGTTCCAAGAGCCATTTCGAGACGCCTTCGTTTCGAGACACCTTCGTTTAAGATAGGTGGCATGATCACGCGCCCCGACGAACAGAAAATACTTGCCCAAACACATCTTGAATCTTTTCACTTTTACCAGTCATTGGCGTCGACCAACGACACCGCCCGCGCTCTTGCGGACGACACAGCCGTACCTGCCTTAGTGATTGCTGCGGAGCAGTTTGCCGGTCGTGGTCAAAACAGCAATCGCTGGTGGTCGGGACCAGGCAGCCTGACTTGCTCGTGGATCACCAATACAAACCAGGAAGTTGCGAGCAACCTTTCCGCACTCGCCGCAGCAGTCGCTGCTTCAAACGCGATAAGAAGTATCGATGCAGCTTTAAAACCAACAGCGAAATGGCCAAACGATATCTACCTGGGCCAATCAAAAGTTGCAGGCATCCTGGTCGAAACTATTTTGGTGAAGGGCACGCGCAAAATGATCGTGGGAATTGGCGTAAATACCAATTGCAGTATCAAAGATGCACCGCCAGAACTTCGCTCCAAAGCAACATCCGTTTGTGACCATTTGGACCGGAAAATCGATCAGGATCGCTTCCTGATATCTCTAATCAATGAATTTCATGCCCAATTTACCAGGCTTGAAACTGATTCTGCAAGCATTTTAGACGACTTTCGGTCCATTTCGATGTTCCGTCCAGACCAGAAAATTAGTTGGTCAACCGCCGGAAAGCGAAAAGAAACCGGTAAATTCGCGGGAATTGGTTCGCATGGTGAACTATTGGTAAGGTTAAATGCGCAGACCCACAAAATAATTTCCGCAACTATCGAGGAATTCCAGCTCTAATCCATTAGAGTTTACGAAAACCGCGTCCTTTTGCCGAAACCAAGAGCGACGTCGGGAGAACCGTTAAATAATTCAAATCTTTCCAAATCTGATTTTGAGCCCAATCGACTGGCAATCAGATTTTAAAATTGTAAAAATCTAACTACAGCAAAATGGACCAGTGCTGCCAACGAAGTAGCGATCCATTTAAAACCTGATTCAGGGAGAAACGATATGCCACTATTCGAAGTCGAAACAGATGCTCACATAATAATTACGTGGGCGAACGATGAAGACTCTGCAACCACCGTTGCTACAGATTCCTATCCCGCAGAAAACATCGTTCGTATGACTAAACGTCCTCGAGATAGCTGGGTGATTTCCAAAGGCGTACTGGGAATTGCTTCTGCAAAGAGCGATCCTTGCAACGTTGCACGTGACTGTTTGTCGAAAGCCGCTGGCGACAAAGTTCACGCGATTCGTTTGTACATGCACGAAACTGGAACCGATCTGGAACAAGCCCGCAAAGTTATCGAGTCAAATATGGTTATGGGCTGGTAAGCTCAGAACCTGAAACATGAACTCGTAATGCACGATTAAAAATGCCCGATGAATTTTTCATCAGGCATTTTTTCTTTGGTCATTTCTTGTATCAGCTTTAAGCCGCTCTTGATTGGGCAGCCAAATCAACCGCCAGAAGACGTAATTTCTGGCTCTGGAAGAGCTGGAAACTTGCGTGATTTTCGCCCACCTCGGTTCGCTGCAACAGGCTTGTTGTTCTTATAAGTCAAAACAAGAAGCTTGTTGTCTGTCGTCGAATCGAAACCCTCTGGGAATTCAGCGGATTGACTGAAAGCAATTTTCAGGATGCTCCCCTTTAATTCGTAGATCGCGTTGACCTCGCGTCCGGCATCAGCACCAGAATCGATCTTAAAAACAAGTTGCGGAGGCCGCGAACGGGACTGGCTGGTTATGCTGCCCTTGGACAACGAATCACCGGACTTGGCATCAAACTTGTTCTTTGTAACTTTCAAACTCATTGCGTCTAAAGCGTCTTTTGCAACTGGGGCACCTGCATACTCGCCTTCAGTAACGGTCCAGTCGCCATCGATGGTTTGAGCCATCGACGGTACGGCGATAAAAACCAACGCGAATGAAAATACAATTGATAAATTTTTCATTGGACATACTCTCGATAATTTTGAAATCCAATCTAATATTCCTGCTGCAGATCGAATAGAACACTTCGCCTGCAACCTTAAAAGATAAATGCGCTCGATCCTCAGGTCTAGCACAGAACCAATGATAGTCGTAATCTTTTGTTGCACCAGAAATTCCACGAATAAACCAACTTCATGCAACCATTGATTTCATTGTCGCAAATCACCAAGAATTATCGTGATATGCGCGCTTTGAATGAAATCGATGTCACGATTCAACCGGGCGTTACGGGTCTTCTTGGCCCCAATGGTGCTGGCAAATCTACGCTAATTAAGGTCGTTCTGGGATTAATCAAAATAACTTCTGGTAGCGGGACAGTTTTGGGGCACCGCTTGGGTCAAGACGGTCGCAGCATCAGAGACAAGATTGGCTATATGCCCGAAGACGATTGCTATATCCCTGGAATGACCGGTATCGAAGTCGTCCAATTCGCGGCGGCTTTGTCTGGCTTGCCAGTCATCGAAGGCCTGCGGCGAGCGCACGAGATCCTGGACTTTTGTGGCATGAAACAGGAACGCTACCGTAAGATCGAAACGTACTCTACCGGCATGCGACAGAAGATCAAATTCGCAGCAGCCATCGTTCATGACCCTGAATTTTTAATCTTCGACGAACCCACTTCCGGCCTCGATCCAGAAGAACGAGAAAACTTACTTAACCGAATTCGCATTCTCGCTGACGAATCCGACAAGTCCGTTTTGATCTCCACTCACATTCTTCCGGACGTTCAATCGATTTGTGATCATGCAGTGATTATTGCGGCCGGCAAAGTGGTTCTTAACGAATCGCTGGACGTGCTCAACCGTCCGTCCGCACCAACCATTGCACTTCGGATCGACAGCAAAAATGAGGACGGATTTATCGATCAGCTTTCCGCCGATGGACTTTCTGTTTCTCGAAATGACGATCTACTTTGGCAAGTCACCGGCAATGACGAAAAGATGACCGACAAGATCTGGAACGCTGCCAAGGCAACCGGCACCAGCATCCACTCAATGCAACCTGCCAAAAACGATTTGGAATCGATCTTTATTTCTGCAGTGCAGGAGTCCAACAATGCCAGTTCATAAGGTCGGCTACAGAAAATGGGACGGCGAAAAAACGCCCCAGTGGAACCGTTGGTGGATCATCACCGAAACCGGATTCCGAATCGCTTTCCAATCTGCATGGGTACGAAGAATCTTATTGGTTTGCTGGTTGCCGGTACTGTACTGGGGGTTGGCTCTTTTTGTTTTAGAGCAGGCACTAGATCGAAATGCATTTGCTACTTCTGGCAGCCAGGTGGTAAGTGGCGAAGCAGCCGAAGCCGTCAATCATGGAATGGCGATTGCAATGAATGATCAACTCATTGACACGATGAGTGATGAACTGGAAATGCTTCCTGATGTCGACAAGTTAGTCGCTGTGATGAAATCGCGCGACGCAGGCGAGATTCGGCATTCGATTTGGTCGTGGTTGCTGATGACGTTTTTTCGCTATCCCCAAGGTACAGCGATACTGTTTTTAGTGGGTTTTATCGCGCCCGGTTTAATATCACAGGACGTTCGATCACGCGCTTTTCTGCTCTATTTTTCCCGTCCCATCGGCCGCCTGGAATACATCCTGGGAAAAATTTTCATTCCAACCGTTTTCCTGATCCTGATTACGGCTTTGCCTGCAATATGTCTCTTCTTTTTTGGCGTGACGCTTTCGCCTGATATCTCAGTACTAAATAGCACATGGGACATCCCCTTCAAAATCCTTGCAGCCTCGGTTTGTGTGATTCTGCCGACGGTCTCGATCGCGTTGATGTTATCGTCGATTACTCAGGAAAGTCGGTTTGCAACTTTTGCCTGGTTTGCTGTTTGGGCACTGGGACACTCAGCCTGGTTCGCCATTATGATCACACAGGCTGTACGGCTGGGCGAACCTCCCACATCCCGCGCTGTCCTGGACAGCGAAATAGTGCAAGAATGGTCAATTGTTTCGCTTTACAACAATCTTTCCAACGTCCAGTCGTGGATTTTTGGCTTCCAGGACTTCAGTGAAATCTGGCCGTCACTGTTTGTTCTGACGGCTATCACCGTAGTCTCCTTGATCATTTTGTATCGCGGTGTTTCCGCGCCGATGAACGTATGATTGAAATTGAACAAGTCACGAAACTTTACAAAACCGTTATTGGAGTTAACGATATTTCGTTAACTCTTGAACCAGGCACCTATGGTCTTTTGGGGCCAAACGGATCAGGCAAAACAACATTAATCAATTTGATTATTGGCCAATTGCGGCCAACGATCGGCACGGTGCGATTGTTTGGTAAAAATCCATGGACGCGTGACCATCTACTGCGCCGCGTTGGACTGTGCCCTGCACTGGAAGTCAACTATCCGCGCGTGACTGGTTTGCAATGGGTCAAATACCTGGTCCAGTTGCATGGATTCAGTGCAGCTGACGCGGAAAAGAAAGCGATTGAAGCGTTGGAACAGGTAAAGCTCGATTATGCGATGAATCGACCGATGAGGAACTATTCGCTGGGAATGAGACAGCGTGCGAAACTGGCTCAAGCGATCGCCCACGACCCGGAGCTGCTGATACTCGATGAGCCATTCAATGGCCTGGATCCGGTTGGGCGAAACGAAATGAAAGAGTTTTTGAACCGTTGGAAAACAAAAGGCAAGAGTCTGATCGTGGCCAGTCACATTTTGCACGAAGTCGAAGCCGTCAACCCTTCGTTTCTTTTGATTTCCGGCGGGCGATTGCTGGCATCCGGCTCTCCTGAAGACGTTAAATCAATTCTCGCACACACTCCCAACACATTGAAAATTCGTACCAGCGATTCGCGAAAATTAGTAAGCTTGTTGATCGAGCTGCCGATTGTCGATTCGGTCCGTGTTGTCGAATCGGGAAAGAACGAAGACGAATACGTTGAAATTGACACCAGATCAGCTGCCGGGCTTTTGGAAAACTTGCCGCAACTGATTGCCCAACACAACATCGTCGTTCACGAAATCCAATCCGCCGACGATTCACTCAAGCATCTGTTTTCGACATTAATGAGAATTCATCGTGGCGAAACAAGGGGAGGACTGGTTTGAACCTGATTCGTTCGATTTGGGCAACGACAGTTTTTGAGATCTATCGGTCCCTGTCCATCCAAAGAATTTTGGTTGCCGCCGTCTTGGCTGCCTTTCCACCAGCTATGGTTGCCGTCATCGCTATCGCTGGTCGAGTTTCCGGCGAACTGCCATTAGAAGATTTGTTGATTATCATTCTCGTTGGGATCGTGGGGCTATTAGCCCAATTGTTGTGGGCGACGCCAAACGTTTACTCAGAACTGGAAGGCAAGAGCTGGATATTTCTGGCCAGTCGTCCACGTGGACGGATCGCATTGTTTCTTGGCAAGTATTTGTCGGCAGTTGCTTTCAGTTTCGCCGTTTGCTTTGTTGCGATTTCATTATGCCTGGCGATACGAACCTATGCGTTGCAAACGATGGTGAATCCATTTTTCACCTGGGTCGGAATGATTTGCTCGATGCTACTGGCATGCTTTGCGTACTCTGCTGTCTTTTCAGTCATTGGAACCCTGTTTCAAAAACGCGCCATGGTATTTGGCGCGGCCTTCATCATTTTGTCCGAAGGAATCCTCGCCAATGTACCGGCCATTATCAGCCGCTTTACAGCACGCTTCCATTTACAATCAGTTGCAGCATCTTGGATTGGCTGGTTCCATCCCATTCCAGAAGAGCAATTCAGGATTATTTATGGCGATACGTCAGTCGCATTTCATTTAACTTGCCTGGTTTCAGCGATTCTGGTTCTGCTGGCCGCTGGTTGCGTGATTGTAACCACACGTCAATACATCACCGCTGAGGAAGCATAGTTGTTTCTTTCCAGCCACTAAAACGACCCTTTACGGCATCGCGACAGCCTGGCTCGAGAACCAACAAACCTCCAAATTCACTCCATCGGTTTCCAAACTCCATCCATCCAGGTAGAAATCCGGATTGCTTCCTCGGCGAATTCGAACTGCATCGAACCCTGCACTGCGGTCGCCAGCACGTCACAATTTGCGGCTTCGATTTGGCTGACCACATTCGGATCCAATTTGGAATGACTTGCACAAATCACAGCTCGTTCAGGTTTCGACCATTCCAGAAAATCCGACGGCTGGCTGTTCTTGCTGCCGTGGTGAGGCATCATTACAAGATCGCAATCGAGCGCAGGTTGCAGCAGCAACATTTGCATCCCGTGCTTCTCCAAATCACCGGGCAATAAGGCTCGATATCCACCGGCGTCAATTCTCAAAACAACGCTGTTTGAATTGTCGTTGTCTCCCGTGCCATATTCAGGCGGCAACAAAACCGTTATTGAAGAACCGTCCGCCAATTCAACCCGATCGTCCCAGGCGACCGTTCGCAACGGAACACCATGTTCCTTGAGCATCTTAAAAAGCTGGCTCACCGAATTACTGTCGCTTTCGACCATCGGGTATCCAACATGAACCGCGCCAATTGAAAAGCGGCTGACCAGTGCCGGGATCGCATTAAAGTGATCCAGATCAGCGTGCGAGATCACAATCGCGTCGAGGTGTTCGATCTGTTTCGACCACAACAAATTCGCAATCGTCGTCGACGCAAATCTTGCCGACGTCAAACTTCCTGCGTCGTACAACATCGATTGCCCACCAGGCAATTCAAACAATACGCACGAACCGTGCCCCACATCGACAAACGTACACTTGATGTCCGAGTCCGCTGATTCCAAATTCCGGGCAAGAAATTTATCCAACTGAAACGGAAGCAGCCAACTAAAAACGATCAATATGCACCACGCACACACGATTCGCAGCTCACGGTGGTTTTGAAAAATCAACACCACGCCAAACAGAAATCCATAAAACAGCAGCAGGCTTGCCGTCGTTGGGCCTGCCGTCCACCAATACGTACCCGAAACCGAACTTGCCGCCTCAATCGTCGACGACACAAACCCAAGGCACTTCCCACAAATCCAACCGCAGCCATCGGCAAGCATGGGCATTGGGCCTCCAAATACGCAAACGCCTAGCCCAGCAAAAAGCCCGATAGCCATCGGCAATATGACAATCGGATTGACAACGGCCGACGCTGGGGTAACCAGATGAAAATTCGCCGCCACCAGTGGCAAGCCAATAAACCAGATCAATAAACTCACCAGAACCATTTGCCCAACCACTTTTGTGATTCGCTGGCTAAATCGGACTGGCCATGGCCGCGAATTGCGGATCAATCGATCGAGAGGGTCTTGAGACAGCTGCGGAAAAATCCAACTCTTGAAGATCACCAAGGTCGCAAATGCAAGAAACGAAAGC
The DNA here is from genome assembly GCA_964405425.1 of uncultured Pirellulaceae bacterium. Lineage (GTDB taxonomy): Bacteria > Planctomycetota > Planctomycetia > Pirellulales > Pirellulaceae > Mariniblastus. The sequence goes on from CAYONX010000010.1 coordinate 24,503, forward strand.
TGAGGCCCTAACTGAAACATATCAGCAGGGTTAATGAACAACACAACCAGCCCCGCCAACGCGACCAGGTTGAATTCACTGCCACCGCGCCCGACCAGCCTGCCGATACAAAACAGAACCAACAAAACCGAAGCCCGCACGACCGGCGGACGAAACTCTACCAGCCACGAATAGAAAATTACGAATGCAATCGTCAGCAACAGCGCCCATCGCCGCCCCAGAAACCCGATCCGATACATAAACAAAAAGATGCCAGCCAGAATCCCAACATGCAGCCCGGAAATAGCCAGCAAGTGGGCCGTACCGGTCACCAGAAACCTTTCACGATGTTCTATATTCAGCTGTTCCCGATTGCCAAGCAAAATGGCTGATGCAAAACCCGCTTGCTCGTGGTCAACATGTTTCCATATCAATTCATTCAACCATCGCCGCAAGTCTGACAACAAAGCCGCATTAGAAAATCGGTCAACGTCTTCGACTACTACGATCGATTCACCGTATCTTGCATGCAGCGCGGTCAATTCTCCTTTAGCTCGACTAAATTTTTGAAAATCAAATTGACCGGGAGACGTCGGTGTTCGTAACGCCACCAACTTTCCGACAACTTCAACCCGATCCCCAAAATCGACTCCTTCGATTTTGTCGTGGACAAATAACGTTGAACGACCAGCAACATCTTCCCACTGATCGCCGTTTCGTATCTCCGTCGGTTCAAACCGGAAGATGGTTTGGTCGTTCCTGGGCATTGGATCAAAGACACTGTCGTCTGCCTTAACCGCGTGACGAGGCTCACCAAGGATTCTGCCACGAATGCAAACCGGCATTGCACGGTTTGAACAATAGGCCGCGATCTCTTTGTCCTCGAACCAATTCCAACGTCCGTGATGCCAAAACGATCCACAGGCAATGATTCCGATGCCCAAACAGCAAACCGCGACTTTGAAATGACGACGCTGGTAAATCCAACTCCAACTTGCCAATGAAATCACCGCGACGGTAACCGAGATTGCCCAATGGACGTTGCAATACCGATCGATGGCGATCCCTGCTGCGAACAAGGTCAACAACATTACGGCCGGGCGAAGCCGCAATTCGTTTTCAGTAGATATGTCGTTCAAGCGACCAACAACAGAAAAGGCGATGATCAAGAAATCAAATCACCAAGATGCCACACTCAGCCCCCACTGCCAATCAGGGGACCGGTCTGTTTCAAGAGCCATAAGTTAAATTCGCGCATAAAAAAAGCCATAGCATGTCGCTCCGTCGTCATGCCATGACTTCTATCCTGACACGGGACAATCCATGTCCCGCCCTCCCGGCTTGGGCATTTGTATTATCGACTAGTCAAATGCAAAAACCTAAATCAAATCTTTTATGTTTCCCCTTGCCCCTGAAAATCAGAATGTTCGATAAGCATTAACATTGCCGCCTCCACTAAAGCAAAATCGAACACCATTGTGGCCAAAAAATTTGCCGGTAAATCTAAATATATGCATGTTTCGTCAGTGTCACAGGCGATTTGCAAGCACCCAGGCTGGCAGTCATTCGCCAATTTCGAGACAATGAAATCCTATCAATGGATTATGTTTTGCTGAAAATGTCTCGAACTTCAGCCTGGAGTGCGGGACTCGGATGGATCGATGGCAAATTGGTTGGACAACCAGAAACCAAGACCTTGCGCTTTCAAAAGCTTTGGGCCTTCGATATTGGCCCAACAAATGCGAGGAAAAATCCGGTCCATTGATGTCCCAGCCGATCGCTTTGAAGCCAGAAAATTAGTCCGTGAGTCTTGCAAAGTTGAACCTGGCGTTTACGGCTGGCTCGACGAAAATCGGCAATTGGCCTACGTCGGCAAATCGAAAGCATTGCAAAAACGACTGCTGAGTTACTTCGCAAAAAACCCCAGCGAAAACAAAGTTGAACGACTGCGCACACAATGTCGCCATATCGTATGGGAACCAATCAGCCACGAATTACTGGCACTGATCCGTGAAACGGAATTGATCCATCGCTGGCAGCCCGAATTTAATTCGATGGGCCAGCCTTCCAGGTTGCGTCCGGCATTTGTTTGCATCGGCGGATCACCAGCACCCAACGCCCGATTGGTTCGTAAACTCAGCGGCAATCATCTGCATGCTTTTGGGCCCATTTCCGGAACCAAACGCTTGCGTCGGGCCGTGGTTAGCCTGAATCAGGTGTTCAATTTGCGAGATTGCCCAGACAAAACCAAATTCGAATTTCAGGACCAACAATTCCTGTTCGACAACCAGACAACGGCCAAATGCATTCGCTACGAATTAGGAACATGCCCTGGGCCATGTGCCGGCCTGTGCAGCAGCCGCGACTATCACGACTTGCTGGACAAAATGCTCGAATTTTTGCGTGGCAGCAGTCAACGTGCGTTGCAACAAATTGAATTGAAAATGAACAACGCGGCCCAGCGACAGGCGTTCGAAACCGCAGCAATTCATCGAGACTGCTTGCAGAATCTGCAATGGCTCGATCGGCGGCTCAATGGGCTGAGTGTCGCCGAAAAACGACTTAACGGCGTTCTTCCGATTAAAGCTCGCAGAAACCGAACTGCCTGGCTGGTACTTCGCGGGGGGCGGATCGTCGAAACGATGGCTATCCCAAAGGATCCTGACAAAAAACTGCAACTCCGGAAATCAATCCTGCAAATCGCCGCCACCCAGCCCCCAGTTGCCACAAATCTGTTGGAAATGAGTTTGCAGCTGATCGTGATTTCGTGGTTCAGGAAATACCCGAAACTGAAACAACAACTGATTGATTTCGAAACTTTGGCCCAAAATTTTCCAGAATCCTGCGATCAGTCGCGGCAAATTTCCCAGTCACTACAATGGTCCGCCTGAGCCGATTTTCGGTGGAATTCTACGGTATTTACAACGTTTTGGCCGTTGCAGTGTGCGATCAAATTGCTATACTTCGGGGCTTAATTGAAATTCCGTTTCATCGAAAATATTGGTAGTCGTCATGGCACGCATGTGCGAAGTTTGTGGAAAACGAGCTCAAAAAGGCAATTCCGTGGAAACACGCGGTAAGGCCAAGTATTTGGGCGGTGTTGGTACCAAGAAAACCGGGATTACACGACGACAATTCCGGCCTAACTTGCAAAAAGTTCGGGTAGCTCAGGCCGATGGTTCAGCCAAATCGATGAAAGTCTGTGTACAGTGCATTCGCAGTGGCGCGATTCGAAAAGCTGTCCGTCGCAAACCGTTTGAGCTTCCAACCCAGTAGCCGCTTTTTTTTGAGGCTGCATAGTGCCGCCGTCTGACCAATTCTCGATTGAACGAGTCGCCGAACTCGCCCGCATCGATATTCCTCAAGACGAATCTGCGCAAATTCAAGAACAGATTTCAAAGATCCTTGAATTCGTAAACGTGCTGGACGAATTGGAGCTGGACCAGGTACAGCCTTTCTTTGGCCTCGATCTTGCCGGTACCGATGCGAAGCTCTCGCCGCTTCGAGAAGATTCGACCAGGGACAGCACTTCGCGAGAGACGATTTTGCAGAACGCGCCCAAAGTCGGTGATGGCGAATTTTACCAGGTACCCCCTGTATTCTAATCGTGGTCCCGAATGAATCTTAACGAATCTTCCGTACGCCAATTGGCAACGGCGATCCGACAGGGCGATCTTGCCTTTCAAGACTGCATCGATCATTTCGCGTCAGTCACAAAGCAATTGAATCCGGACATCAACGCGTTTCGAGAATTCAAATTCCCAACATCGCCGCCCGCTCAATCAGGCCCACTGGCCGGCATTCCAATTGGAATCAAAGATGGCATCTGTACTGAAAATTTCAAAACCGCTGCCAGTTCTTCAATGCTTGCCGAATATCAAGCACCCTATAACGCAAGCGTTATCGAAAGTTTGAATGCAGCCGGTGCTTTGTGCGTCGGCAAAACAAATATGGACGAGTTTGCCATGGGCAGCTCGACCGAAAACTCCTTCTTCGGAAACACGCGCAACCCGTGGGACCAGAATCGGGTTCCCGGCGGTTCCAGTGGAGGTTCAGCAGCCGCTGTTGCCGCAGGCATGGTTCCGCTCGCATTGGGTAGCGACACTGGCGGTTCCATTCGGCAACCGGCAGCGTTTTGTGGCATCACCGGTTTGAAACCAACCTACGGACTGGTCAGCCGATTAGGTTTGATCGCCTTTGCCAGTAGCCTGGATCAAATAGGCCCGATGGGGCGCAGCGCAGAAGACGTCGCGATCATGCTCAATGCGATCGCAGGCCATGACCGGGACGATTCGACTTCCGCCTCGTACACACCACCAGATTACACTCAATCGCTTGAACAGGATTTGAATGGAATTCGAGTTGGTGTTTGTAAGAACGAACTAGATGATCATGTTGAGCCGTCCGTTCGAAATGCCGTAGCTCAATCGATCGAAGTCCTGAAAGATCTTGGAGCCCAGATCGTTGACGTGGAATTGCCACATGAAAAATACGCCGTAGCTGCCTACTACATCGTGGCACCGTGCGAAGCTTCCAGCAATCTTTCCCGATACGATGGTGTTCGCTACACCGCGCGCTCGGATTCGAATCAGCTTGCCGATATGTATACCAAAACCCGATCGCAACACTTTGGCCCCGAAGTCAAAAGACGCATTCTGCTGGGCACCTATGCCCTGAGTTCCGGCTATTACGACCAGTATTACATCAAAGGATCAAAAGTCCGACGTTTGATTAAGCAGGATTTTGAGAAGGCATTTGAAACTGTGGACCTGATTGCCGGACCGACGACACCGACAACAGCGTTCGAAATGGGAGCAAAAACGACCGACCCAATCCAAATGTACCTTGCTGATGTATTTACCGTGTCCGCCAACCTCGCTGGAATCCCCGCTATTTCCATTCCGTGCGGATTCGCCGATGGCCTACCAATCGGAATGCAGCTCCAATCGCCAGCGTTCCACGAATCACAGTTGCTGAACGTCGCTCACCGTTTCCAAACGGCAACGGACTGGCATTTGCGGAGGCCAAACATTTGACGAAAAACGCAGATCCCGTGGTAATCATTGGCTTGGAAATCCATGTCCAGTTGCAGACACAATCAAAACTGTTTTGTGGATGCTCCACTAAATTCGGCTCCCAGCCAAACACTCAAACCTGTCATGTTTGCACTGGTCAACCAGGTGCATTGCCCGTCCTGAACCGCCGAGCCTTGCAATTGGCTATCAAAACGGGCCTGGCCCTGAACTGCCAGATTGAACGAAATACGAAATGGGATCGCAAGAACTATTTTTATCCCGACTTGCCCAAAGGATATCAGATCAGCCAATTTGACCGCCCGATCTGTTACGACGGAAAGATCGAGTTGCTGGATGCCGATCGCACACCAACCGGAAAATTCGTTCGCATCGAACGAGCCCATCTGGAAGAAGACGCGGGCAAAAGTAACCACGACGAATCGGGGCAGGGCAGGGATTCAAAAATTGACCTCAACCGCGCCGGAACGCCGCTGCTGGAAATCGTCACCAAGCCTGACCTCAGAAGCGCCGTTGAAGCTCGAGATTTCCTGAATGAACTAAAATTGATCCTGACATTCATAGAAGTGTCCGATTGCAATATGCAGCAGGGAAATTTGCGCGTCGACGCCAATGTCAATGTTCTGGTGGACGTTGAAAAAGAAATCGCCACGCCAATTGTCGAAGTCAAGAATTTGAACAGTTTTCGTGCCGTTGAACGTGCCATCGAATACGAAGTCCAACGACAAGTTAAACTGTACGACGAAACCGGCGATACGATAAACGATGCGCCAAAACAAACACGTGGCTGGGACGACACGAAACAGAAAACAACATTGCAGCGTGAAAAAGAAGACTCTGCTGACTATCGTTATTTCCCGGATCCGGATTTAGTTGCAATCACGACTGCGGATTCGACAATCGAGCGATTGCAATCTGAAATCGGCGCGTTACCTAACGATTTCCGCGAGAAGCTGGCTGGTTACGGGCTCTCAAACTACGACGCCGATGTTCTGGTCCGGCAAGGCAAGCCAATTCTCACCTACTTTGAAGATGTCGACAAAGTCGTCAAGAATCCAAAAATGGTATGCAATTGGATAACCCAGGAAGTGCTCAGGTATCTGAACGAAACCGAGACGGAAATTGCCAACTTCAGTGTCACTCCCAATCGACTTGCCGAACTCCTTGGTGAATTGTCCAACAAGAAACTGGACCAAAGCCGAGCCAAGGACGTTTTGGCTGAAATGATTAAATCGAATTCAGACGTTTCCACGGCAAAACAACAGCTTGGCATCGCCGATGTCGATCAAGGCGAAGTTCGTGCTCTATGCCAAAAACTTATCGACGAGAACGAGCCTGCAGTAGCCGACATACGCAGCGGGAACCTAAAGGCGATTGGTTCACTCATTGGACAAGCCAGAAATATCAACCCCAACGTTAACCCCGGAGATGTTCGAACAACGCTGCTCGAATTACTCGGAATCTGAATGGCACAAATGCCGCAATCCACCTGTTTTCTTATCGCTTTCAAAATACTAAAATCCACCTAAAAGGAGGCTGGAGGACGTTTCCAAATTTCCGCTCAATTGCAGCATCGGACACAGGATTTTAAATTGGCAAATCTTTTAGCAGGCAATGTGACTGAAGTCGGTTCCAAAGGAAATTTGATCAGCGACATTGCTAATGACCAATTAGCTGACGTACCAAAAGACGAAAATACGGTCGTCAAATTTAGCGAGCATGCAACGGTTGGAATCTTTTCTGCAGACCACGGCCAACCCGACGCAACGATGGTTGCTTACATAGGCGAAAGTGGTTTTCTTGAAGTAGAGATTGTAGGAATCAGTTTGAGTGACATGCTTGGCATAAAGGCAGGCGAAAAAATTTCAGTTAGCTGGTAGCAGCTTCTGGACAGCCGACTCATCATCTGCAGCGATTACAGCCTTTGTTCGTCAAGTATTTATTCCAAAACCACTCGACCCGGTGCAGCATTTTCTATGACCACTAACGAACAACTGGATCAATGGGATAAGCAGCATCTGTGGCACGCGTTTACTCAAATGCAGGAATACGAGCCGCTGGTAATCGATTCGGCCGAAGGCATCTGGCTAACGGACATTCACGGAAAAAAGTATTTGGATGGCGTCAGCAGCTTGTGGTGCAATGTTCATGGGCATCGGAAGCCGGAACTAGACCAAGCGATTCTTGAACAAGTGCAACGTGTCTCGCACGTCACTCTTTTAGGCAGCAGCAACAGCACAACGGTCAAACTTGCAAAGAAGCTGGTTGACATTTCACCAGCTGGCTTGAATCACGCATTTTTCTGCAGCGACGGGGCCAGTGCCGTTGAAGCAGCTTTGAAGATGGCGTTTCAGTATTGGCGACAAAAACCAAATCCGGAAAACCGTTCAAGATTTATGGCTTTGGAATTTGCCTATCACGGCGACACCATCGGCAGCGTCAGCCTCGGCGGCGTCGAAGCATTCCACAAACTTTTTCGCCCGCTGTTATTCGACGTCATTCGCTTGCCATCGCCGGCCAGTTTTGAGTCTTCCGACCAAACCGCTGAAGCGATTGCCGATCGATTTGTCCAGAAGATCCGCCCCGTATTTGAACAACACGCCAGTGACACCGCTGCTTTGATCGTTGAGCCGCTCATGCAGGGTGCTGCCGGAATGATCGCACATCCGCCAGGATTGCTTGCGGCGCTTCGCAGAATGTGCGACGAATTCAATGTCCTGATGATTGCAGACGAAGTGGCCGTTGGATTTGGTCGAACGGGCAAGCTGTTTGCATGTCAGCACGAAGACGTTGTGCCGGACATAATGTGCTTGGGAAAAGGGCTTACCGGCGGCTATCTGCCTCTTTCTGCAACGCTCGCGACGACAGAAATTTACAATGCGTTTCTGGGCCAGACGGCTGACATGAAAACTCTGTTTCACGGACACACCTTTGGTGGCAATCCAGTTGCAGCTGCTGTCGCACTAGCCAACATTGAATTATTTGAAGCCACTGGCTTCTTTGAAAACCTCGCACCAGCGATTAAGCGACTCGACGAAAACCTGAAATCAATCCAACAACATGCCGCTGTTAAAACAACTCGCAGCGTGGGGCTGATGGCCGGAATCGAACTTTTCGATGATTCCATCGCAAGCGGCAATCAGGCTTGCTTTTACGCCAGAGAAAAAGGCGTTTTATTGAGAGCGCTATCGAATGTCATCGTGGTGATGCCACCATTGGTAACACCACCCGATTCTATTGATTTTATCTTCGAAGCAATTCGCTTTGCTTTAGATAAGGTAGGCAGAACTGTTTAGGCGTTGGCGAAAGTCGCGCAAATCGCACTAACGATTGGCTTGATTCACACCCTTCTTGCGAGCATCGCAAGCCAGGCGGAATGCCTCTTTGTCGCCATGAGTATGGACAGAGAACGACTTCGTACGCCGACGTCCTTTGCCATCAGTCCACTGCGCAACCCAATACCAATAGTGGTATTCGTAATCGCCGCGAGTATCCACCTGCTTGTGCAGCCGCACACCAACGATCCCGGACTTATTGCGCTTCGATGGATTCGAAGCCAACTCTTTTACGGTGTACTTACGACTGGAAGACTCCAGATCGTCACGGAACACCTTTGCAGCTTCCAATGCATCACGCTTACCGCCGTGACCATTGTCGGAAAAAAACTTCTCCGTCTTCTTGCCTCTACGTTGCATTCGTACTTCCCAGCCGCCGTATACTTTCCCAGACGGACTGCGAGTCTCTATGCGCGAAATATTTCGCTTGGGGTTTTTTCTAGCCATGTCTCTATTTCAATTTAGTTTTTGAGTTCGGCGGAAACATTCGGATAGACTTGGTTCTGATATTCTGCAGTTTTTGGAGGGAGCATTTTTTTAATGCCACTGCAAAACAAGATTGGATATCCAACCAATTCCGTTCGTTAGTTAGCGGAAGTTCTAAATCCTTGTGGTCCACCACTAATAGCTTGGCCTTCCTTCAAAGGCCAACTAGCCGTTTGAAACTGATTCTGCCTGAGCCAGTTCCGAATTTCAATTAATTCATCATAGTCGTTAGGGAAAACCCATAGAGAAACCGTAGTTTTTCCAGGGGCCATCCGATTCAAACGAGATCTGAAATCCGATCCTGACTGTAACGCTTCATCAACTTCTTCGCCAATCATAGAAGATACACCTTGAATTTCAAATCGCTGAAATTGAATTCCATAACTTGATGGATTTTTCGTGCTCTTGGATGCCTTCAACAGGTACTGCAATCTGAAGTTGGAGATCGGCTTTACGATCTCCCACGCATTTTCCGCACTCTGTAGCTTGTTCGCTTTTACTTTCCACTGATTGCGCATTTCAGTAATCAACTCGTTCATTGGAACGTACGCAATTCGACCATCTTTGATTTGAAAATGGATTTCATCGGAGAATACCGTTTTTGCAATCGGCGTCGGGAAATGTTCGATCGTTTCTACAATCGGCGCATGATGTTTTACCGCCGTAAACTCATATCTCACTTGATGGATTTTTTGGCGTGTGGCTTCGATTTCCGCTACGATTTGATTCGCCTCAAACTGCTGACGATCCAGTTTGCTTTCACGGGACTTCATTTCAGCTTTAGCTTCTTCAATTCGCTTTAGCAGCTCGTGACGATTGGCTGCCAATTGGCTCGAAATCTGCTGTTCCAGCTCAAGTTTCCGGTGTAATTCATGGTTTTCCAGCTGTACATTCTTCGCTCGCAACGCTTCCTTTTCCGCAGCTTCACGAACTTCTTCGATTTGGGCAATCTGGTCATCGGTGGGTTCGATATTCTGCCATGAGACCGCGGCTTGAGCGCCGACAATAACCACCAAAATGATCAAAATCCCTACCAGATTGGCAACGATATCAAGAAATGAATCTTGCCCAGCGTCGGCACCATTTTGCATCATTGAGAATACCCTTTGACTTCGATACCGCTGTCGTCAAGAAGTTGCTGAATCTCAATTAAACGCGACTGAGCACCTGGCATCACAACGACATTTAATTCGGGCTTCCAGTACCCGCCAGCTCCCGCAATACCCCACGAGTCCATTCGCAACCAAATCGCTTCGACCAGTTCCTGTATCGCCAGTGTCGAATTCTCCAGAGAGAATTGCGCTCGTTTTGAACCAGTGGAATCAGAATTCATCAAAATCGAATCGCGTTGCAGATAAATCCGAACTGGCCGACGATAGGCGACCGCACCTTGTCCCGATGACGGCAGTGCCCAATTCTTGCCTTTCTCATCAGCGATACTTCGAGTCGCATCCAAACCATCAATCTCAATATCTGGTTTCTCTTGACCGCCATTTGACGAATCACCCGTTTCAGTCGCTTGATTTTCACGGCTGGCAATCGATGTCGCTTGCTCTCCAGAAGTTTGTAAGATCCGGCCATTGGGTTTTACAAATCCTCCAAATTGACCTGAAGCATGCATTCCACCACCAGCAAACTGCACGTTTGGATTCTGACGGCTGCGATTCAATTGGCGCTGCACAACGTAATCATCCTGACGATCACGAGCAGCGTTAACGGCCAACTCAATCTGTTTTTGTAGCTGAGGATCCGGCTCACCGAAGTCAAGTTTCATATCCGCGGGTATCAATTCGTAGCCAAATTCTTCGTCCCACGTCTTGATGGCATGCCTTGCCAATGCATAGGTTCCTGCCCCTTGCGGCCGAACAACCAGCAGCGGGTACGGTGTATCCTGGTCATCCAATTTATTTTGCAGGAAATACTCTCGCACCGAAATCAAAGCTGCATCGAGAGGGTTATTTGGCAAAATGGGTCGGACAAAATCTCTACCGTTCAAAGCAATGCCATAAGGCTGGACTACGATCTTGTCCGCCAGGCATTCAATGTAGATAGGTCGACGTGGCGAACCACCTGGTGCATCGTATGGGACGATGCTGAATTTTTTCTCCTGATTGGTCTGCGACGCCAACCTTTTCTTGTCCAACAAATCGGTTTCATCGGCAAGCTGCCGTTGCAAGACATCCAGCTGTGCGGCCAATTGCTGCTTGCTAACGCTGCCGTTGGGTGATTCCAATGCGATTAACTGCCGAGAGATCGTCGCAAGATCTCGACCAAGTCGGTCAATTTCCGCTTGCAGATGTGCCCGCTGCGATTTTTCGCTGCGAAGCTTTTGAACTAACTCGGGCCGGATCCCCAAAATTCCAGCTACGCGAATTTCTTGCAACTCCAGCTCATCATTAAACTTATCAACGAGCTCTTGATGCGACTGCTGCTGTTGGTCTCGACCGTCTTGGGCTTGCTGGTCCGCAGCCTTCACAACAATCACCAGCAAAATGATTAGCACACCAAACGTGCAGATTAAGACTGCCAGAAATGGGAAGAGAGAGACTGATTGCGGTAGCGAGCCGCGCTTTTTTCGTCTCATGCTGCCTTTCGCCTGGACTTGGCAGGGAAACGATAGTTCGCCGTTTCGCCATCAGCACGAACCACTCCCAATCGAGACTGTTCCGTAACGTTGGCTGATTTCGAAGAATCTTTAATTTCGTGAATCGAATCCGACAAACTCTTCAGCGTTGTGTGCAACTGAGAAGTTGCCGCAAGTGCATCCAGATTGCGATTAAGCATATGTTGAGCACCATTGGCCGTCTCGATCTTTTTGAGCAGTTGTTCGATCAGTTTGACCTGGTTCATGATTTGCATTTGGTTGTGACTAAGCTGGCGAGCGTTTTCGGATAACAGAACTTGCCATTGCTCCCAACGCTTGGCCATCGATTCATCCGCCCGGTCGATTCCACGTGTAATGGAATCAGCAAAATCGACGTTCGCCAATCGAACCGATTCCGACAAACTCTCGCGGATTGTAGCCCCAATTTCAGTCACCGTTTGCGTCCACGTTTCTTCGGCACTCTTGAAATTCTCTTGCCAATGATCGGTTTGCTGGCGCACCAAATTGTGCGTGGAAGCCATGACCGTACGACCAATTCGTTCGACGGCGCGAGTCTGCGGATCAACAAAAACATTGTCCTGGTAAAGTGGCATGAGTTCTTCGGTCGCGCGACGCTGAACGGTTTCCAACAGCGTCAATTCGAATCGGTCAACGAAAAACATTAGAAACATCAGCACAATGGAAAGCGTTAATGCTAGTGCCGTTGTATCAAACGCGACGAACAAACTGCCTCGCAGCCCGTTAAGCATCGTCTGAAAATCATTATCCGGGCCGACTTGAATTCCCCCAAGCGCCTGGGAAATACCGAGCACTGTACCAAGGAAACCCAGCATTGGGGTCGCCCAGATTACAATGCGGATCAGCGAATATCTGCGTTGCTGTCGTTCTTGATCAATATCCGACAGATATTTCAATTCATCTTCGATACCGGCAGAACCGCCAGTTCGCTTGATGAAATTCAAAGCACTAAACAAACGATGCCAAAGATATTGCGAACGGACCGAACGGCCGTGTTCAAACAGCTGGTCCATATAGAATTCTGCGTGCTGAACCGGCGTCGGATCCATTAGATTCTGATCCGTTTCGTCTTGCTTTTTGCTTTCCAGCCGAATTCGATCGCAATTACAAAACTGGTCGAAAACATTGTTGGCCAATAACAGTAAACCCGCAAATCCAACAAAAAACATGAAGGAAGTTATTCGCGAGATCGGGTGGCCTGTCAGATATCTCAGCAAAAGTTCATTGGTAATGACTTCGCGATCAATTAACAGACCAAGGCACAAGTACATTGCCAAACCGATCGCCAGTGGCATCACCAAAGACGAAAACACGCTGGTCCAGGTTTTAGGTTCCTGTTGATTCATGGCTCTGGTTTTCTAAACAAAATGCTCGGCGCACGTTACCGCGCACGGAATCTATACCGAATATCTGGTTCAATCGGCACTTACACCGCATCCCCGAAAGTTCTTTTGTCCCATTACAACCAAATCAACCCAAATAAATTCCCTGAGCAAAATGAAAAACAAAGTCGCTGTTTTTGCAAAAGTCAGCCTGAACTAATTCCGATACCACTCATTGAGAATCAAACGTCGGGAAACAATTGAAATTTCCCAGGGGGTAGCCCGGAATTCTGTTCGCGGAATTCCGGGTATTTTTGTGCCAGCATTCAAATTCACCACTGAAACGCTACAGTGTTGCATGTCCCAATAAACCGTCGATTCTCGATCCAAGTGATTGCACACCCATGAATGGAGCCGCCACACCCTCGAATTCTCAGAGCAATTTGCTAGCGTGGCTGCAGTTGATGCGAATTAGTGCTATCCCCACCGCCGCATCAAACATCCTGGCTGGATTTCTGCTCGCCCATCATTCATGGCTGCCCGTTTCGAATTTGCTTCTGCTGATCACCAGCAGCGTCTGTCTTTACGTTTCCGGCATGATATTCAACGATTATTGCGACCGGGAAGTTGACGCTCAATCGCGCGAGAACCGACCGATTCCATCGGGTTCAATCTCGCCGTCAAGCGCTTTCGCCGCTTACGTATGTCTGTCGCTTGTCGGTATCGCTGTTGCTGCCGCGATCAGTCTTAATTCCGCCTTGATCGCGGTTCTGTTGGGTGTCGCTATCTACAGCTACAACCGAGTTCTTAAAAAAACGCCTGCTGCACCATTGATGATGGGCACATGCCGATTCCTGAATATTCTATTGGGTGCCAGTTCGTATTCGACTGAAATGTGGTTTTCGTTTCCAGGCATCGTATTTTGGGTCGCCGCTGCGATTGGTATTTTTATTTGCGGCCTGACCTGGTTCGCACGCAACGAATCAACGACCTCGAATTCAATCCGACTAACAGGATCCGCAGTCGTAATCATGGCGGGCATCGCTGGGCTTGCTTTGACTGGATTTATTTTTGAATCGCCTCACCCGGAAAGAGTCGCTTCTCTGATCGCACTTGTCTCCATTCCGGCAGTCTATCGAGTATACGTCGCCGTCATTCACCCAGAAGCCAGGTTTGTGCAACAAGCCGTCAGAGCGCTGATTCAGAGCTTGATCCTGTTTGACGCTGCTGTGTGCATTCTTGCTCGACCAGATCAGCCGTTATTTGCCATCACAACCATGGCTTTATTGCTTCCAGCAATGTTATTGTCGAAATTCATATCAAGCACTTGAGCTACAACTGTTAGCGACCGCACGGCTGGCCAGAAGCTGGTCATCCCGGCAATGGCGTTCCCAAATCGACTATCCGATTGTTTTTTGAGCAGCATCGTGCATCATTTAAGTTATGAAATTGGGATACAACACGAATGGACTTGCGCACCATGCACCAATGCATGCGCTTCAATTACTGGCCGACACCGGCTACCGAAGCGTGGCCCTGACCGTAGACCATCACTTTCTAAATCCAACCAGCGACAACAACAGCAAGGAAATTGAAACCGTTGGCGCTTTTTTGAAGGAGCACGCACTTGCCAGCGTGATTGAAACTGGCGCACGGTTTTTGCTTGACCCGAACGTAAAACACGCGCCGACCTTGCTCGACCCCGACCCCCAGGATGTTCAGCGTCGCGTTGACTACACAAAATACTGTATTGATCTGGCCCATGATTTTGGCAGTCAATGCGTTTCGATTTGGTCCGGACGCAAGCCTCCCAATATTTCGTATCCTGAAGCACTCGAATACCTGGTCAAAAACCTTGAACCAATTATGAAATACGCGAGCGATCGCGACGTGACGATTGGTTTTGAGCCAGAGCCAGGAATGTTGATCGATACGACTGGGCGTTTTGAACGCCTGGAACATTTGGTCGACTGTCCCCATTTTCAGATGACGATGGACATCGGTCATCTGTTCTGCTTAAGCGAGGTTCCAATTGCGGGTTTTATAGAAAAATGGCAACACTCAATTGTCAACGTGCACATCGAAGACATGTGTGCGGGAGTCCATGAACATTTGATATTTGGTGATGGCCAGATATATTTCCCTCCAGTCATTGAAGCGTTTGTCGCCGCAAACTATACCGGTGGCCTGCATGTCGAATTGTCTCGGCACAGTCACAACGCAGCCAATGCGGTCCGAGACTCATATGACTTCTTAAAGCCAATCATCGATGACGCCTTGTCTTCGCAAAATTTGTAACCTAATTTCCTGAAACGATTACCTCATGACCGCATCTTCAACGAAGGTCTTCTTCCTTTCGATACCTGGATTACGTGTACAAGACCTTGGCAATATGCCGGGCCTGAAAGTCCTTTGTGACTCCGGTTCACAAAGTCGAATCGAACATTCATTCCCGTGCGTAACGTGGCCATCGCAAGCGGCCGTGTTAACCGGCAAGGCACCTGAATCGCACGGCGTTATTGCTAACGGGTTTTATTGGCGCGACAACCAGAAAGTAGAAATGTGGACCGCTTGGAATGAAGTAATCCAGCAACCTCAGATTTGGGATGTACTGAAAGAACAAAAGAAGTCATCGCTCGCGTGGTTCCCAATGCTCAGCAAGGGCTGCGGGGCGGATTACGTCTGCATGCCGGCACCGGTACACAAACCGGACGGAAGCGAGGATCTTTGGTGTTACACAAAGCCGCAGGAATTTTATGGCGAACTGCTGGAAGAATTGCAACATTTTCCGCTGCAACACTTTTGGGGACCGCTGGCCAACATAAAATCAACGCAATGGATTGCTGATTCGGCCGTCAAAGCTGTCGATCGATTCAAACCGGATTTCAATTACATCTACTTCCCGCACCTTGATTATGCAGCCCAAAAAACAGGCCCCGATTCGGAAGAAGCAATTCAGGCTACTCGCGATCTGGATCAGTTGATCACTTCTTTCGCCGACGACATCGAGAAAGTGGCTGGAGGCGAAGTGGTCTGGATAATCGCCAGTGAATACGTGATCACGCCGGTCGATCATGTCCTTTTCCCAAATCGCAAGCTACGTGAAGCTGGCCTGTTGAAAATCAAAGTCATTGATGGACGAGAACATATCGACTTCGAACAAAGCGATGCATGGGCGCTGGTCGACCATCAATTCTCGCATATCTTTTTGAATTCGCCTTCTGACACAACGATCGAAAAAATCAAATCGGTTTTTGAGCCACTCGAAGGAGTCGATCAAGTGCTTTGCGGTGAAGACCGTTCAATGGTCGGCATGAACCACGAGCGAAGTGGTGAAGTCGTATTGATTTCGACGCATAATAGCTGGCAAGCGTACTACTGGTGGTTGGATGACAGTCTGGCACCGGAATTTGCGACAACGGTCGATATCCATCGCAAGCCTGGGTACGATCCGATTGAGCTGCACTTTGATTTCGCGAACAAGAAAGTTCCACTCGATGCTTCGCTCGCCAAAGGCTCGCACGGTGCTCCAGCAAAGACGGATAGTCAGCAGGGTTTATTTTTGTCGTCAACCAAATTGAATCTCAAAGACAAAATCACCGACACAGAAATTTTCAATTTGGTCCTGCAGCAATATCGTTAGCTCTATGGCCCAACCACTTCGCAATCACGGGCCGACATCGTTTCAAACAGCTCAAAGAACTTCTCATCGCCAATCTGGCTATTGGAAACATTCAAATATCGCAAATTCTTCAATGAGATCAGCGCATCATAGCAGTCGTCACCAACGTTAGTGGAGCCAACGTGTAGCCAGGATAAGTTCTTTAGCTGAGGCAACTGGTAAATCGACTGGTTGGTAATGTTGGTTTTATCGAGATTGAGCCAATTCAAATTCGGAAGTTGTACGATCTTTTCAACGGTCGCATCAGTAATCCGCGTACTCCACAGATTCAGGCTTTTCAAATTGCTCATTCTTCCCAGCGAATTTGCTGCAGCGTCTGTGACACCGGGAGAATTGGTTTCACTTAAATCCAACTTGGTTAACGCACGAAGATTGGCAATGTATTTAATCGCTTGATCGGAAATTTTTGTATCACGCAGATTCATAGAGTTCATTTTCGGAAGTCCGGCCAGCACTCGCACACCTTCGTCGCCGACGCTGGTTCGGAACAAGTGAATTTCCTTCAGCTCTTTCAAACCACTAAGATCAGCAATCCCCGCATCGGTAACTCGAGTGTCGTTAAGCCCTAACACATTCAGCCGCGACATCTGACCAACGAATTGCATCCCGGCGTCAGTAATCCCTTGTCCCCAGATTTTCAAAAACTTCAAACCCTGCATGCCGGTCAAATGCCTTAGCCCCTGATCGGTAATCTGATTGCAATCGCTCAAATCAAGCGCAACCACAGATTGTGATTGCGAGATATTGCGCAAAGCGTCATCAGAAATCCTCGTCTGGGCGCATCGGATTTGTTGTAGATTTGGCAGCGAGGCCAACACTCGAAACCCTTCATCAGTAACGTCCGAACGAAACAGTTGCAGATACCGCAGGTTCTTAAGGCCGGTCAATTTATCGAGAGCTTCCGGCGTTGCTGGAGAGATCGGAACATCCAGGCGTTGCAGATTTTGAATTTGGCCAACGATTTCAAACGATTCGATATCCGTTCTGCTGCCATTGAGCGCCAAGCGAGTCAACGCGGGCAAATGAATGATTTTCCGAAGGTGATCATTCGAATAGCTGGCGTCAGTAAAATCGAGTTCTGCAATGTGCTCACCGGTATCATTACCACCAACGTAAACACCAAGCTTTTCTAATTCGCCCGCCAAAGCGACCTGATCCACCTTCACAACCGGTTGTGGCTTGAGCTGAGTATCGGAAGCAGCCAAAGGCGCCTTATCGGTTCCAATCTCCGATGTACCCTTCACCGCTGCTAATTCCGCTTTCAAGGCTTCGACCTGTTCCTTTAACCGGTCATTTTCTGTAGACAGCTTTTTAAGCTCTTTCTTTACGAAAAGTGGTTCGTAGTTCGTTGTTTCGCATCCCACCGAAACTAAAACGGCGAAAGCAAATAGTCCTGCAACAGCAACTCTCATCGGTATTTCCTGAAATCTCATATTCTCGCAGCCCAGCGACTCGATCTGAATTGCCTTAATACACTAGTAGAAAGACGTTCGAATGCAACTCATACGCGGACTGCCGTTTAGCTTTTCCTGATCGGTAAAGTCTAGCTCGCCAACGCAAGTCGAAAGTACGGTTAAAATTTGAGGATTGTGGATTAGATTCCGAATTCTCTGAATGGAATAGTTCTGTCGTTTAAAGGTCCAAAATGCCAATACGCATACAATTATGGCTCCTGATCGCAATTGCCGTCATCACACTGTTGGCAACGCAAAACGGATTGGCGCAGAATCCCAAAACCTACAACCAACTTGCAAGTGCAATACTGAAGCCGGAATTCCACGCACCGCCTGCTGACCCAGCGCCCAAAGCCAAGCCGCTCAGTGAGGCCAAAAAGAAAACCATTCCAAAACACGGCGTCATCAATTACGACATCTACCGTGACAGAAATCCTTATCCCGTTGACCCTCGAAAACTATGCCACGTTTGTGTGCAGCGTGAATCGAATTCAAAATCAAAGGCGTTACATTCCCGGATTCCCGGATTTCAGGGCCGACCTTATCAAGAGAAAGAACCTGGAGGATGCCTGTGCGGAAAAAAGAAACAGAAATTTAAGCATCCAAACTTCAACGTATACTGGCCAACATTTGCAGCAGGCGTGCCTGAGGAATTGTTCCCCGTAAAATCAGCCAACAAAGCCAGCAACTATCAGCGGTTCAGGCTCGTTGACATGTTCGACAACCTGGGTGGCTGGGAGCTATGCAAGTACGAACGCAAAGACAACGGGCATTGTGGCAAAGGAAGAGAACGATACGGTTGTCTTGGAGAAAGTCGGTTTATTGAATCACGCGTTAGTGGCGTTGGATTTCGCCCACCGGCACAACCAGTCCCACGAGGCGGAATCGCGTTTCCTTAGACCAGAAAAATTCAATCGTCCGATGGTTCTTTTTCGGCGGCAACAGGTTCTTTGATTGGCGCTGCATCCGGATAAATAAATGCGTGCAGAAAAAGCAGAATCGCACCGGCTACCAAGAGACTGTCCGCGATATTGAAATTTGGCCACGGATCAAAAATCCTCCAACCACCTTCCCACTGAAACAGGATCCAGTCCCGCACGTTATCGCGGATTCCTTCGGGGTAACCAGCAACGAACCCCAGCCCCAGCCGATCGTACAAATTGCCGATAATGCCACCGGTTATCAATCCCAAAGCAACGGTGACCCAGCGATCAAATGCCTGCTTGAACCAGAATAACCAAACTACGATTCCGGCCAGAGCGACAAACGAAATGATTGCAAATACAAAACTGTAACCTTTTCCAAACCCAAACAATGCACCCGGGTTCGTTGAACACTGGATCCCAAGTATTCCGTCAATCCACCAATGTGCCTGCTGCGGAATCCCATCAATCATCAACTCCGCCTGGAAGTATTGATTGAACATGATCGACTTTGTAATCAAATCCAACGCGGCACCACCGACCGCCAACAATAAAAAAAGAACGTAGCGGTTAGCGGGTAACCGTACGTTCTTTGTTGTTTCAGAATCAGCAGAATTATCAGTAGTTAGACGACTGGATTTCGCTGGCACACTGGACGCAATGGGGGGTGTATGGGATTGCATTTAAACGCATTTTTGGAATTTTTTTGGAACATTCCGTGCAAAAACCATAGGCACCTGCTTCGATTCGTTCAAGTGCGCTTTCGGTCTGAGCAAGCGTCTCGCCTTCGTTATTCATAAGCAGAATAGTGTTATCCTGCTCAAATGTATCGCTGCCCATGTCAGCAATGTGGCTGGGAACCGAAGAGCCAGCCTTATTGGATTTGGATAATGCTGCATTTGCTAGAGTTGATACGTCGCCACGCAATCTGGCCCTCAAGACCAGAAGTTTTTCCTTGAATGGTTTAACGTCCGATTTCTTCATTTTCATCTGGGTAACTCCGATGTCTTGTTTCAATGCGTGGACTCGGTTGGGTCGACCGCAGCGAGCGGCATATTCTATGTACCCTGTTCAACCAAGTCAAACAAAACCGCCGATATCTGGACGAAAAACGCCTATTTCCAACGGGACATCCGCGCTGCCCTGGTCTCCGTAGCCTTGGTTTTCACAGGTTAAAGTTGTGTAAAAGTAAGAGCCTGCATAAACTACGCCCGCAAAGCCCGTTTTGTTTCAACAATCGCTGGTTAAAACCAATGTCTCTCAGCCAATATTCGTATCAGCAGTGCGTTTCATCGAGTTGCAATGCGAAATTCGATTTAGGAAAAACACTGACCAGTTGCCCCGATTGCGGAAATTTGCTGGATATCAAATACGAATGGGAGCGGTTTCGTATCCCAAAATCTCTGGCCGATTTTGAATCGTTGTGGACTGAAAAAAGTCCGCAACGGCAAAGTGGAGTTTGGAAGTTTCACGAGCTGCTGCCATTTGCGAACCTCGAATCATGCCTGACCGTCGGTGAAGGCCGAACGATTTTGCAACGGGCAGATGGGCTTGCACCTCAAGTCAACATGGACCCCGGTTGTTTGTATCTGCAATACGAAGGTCAAAACCCATCTGGCAGCTTCAAAGACAATGGCATGGCCGCGGCGTTAACCCACGCCAACATCCAAGGCGTAAAGTTGGTCGCGTGTGCATCAACTGGTAACACAAGTGCATCTCTGGCCATGTTTGCGGCAACAACTGGGTTGTTTAAAGCCATCATCTTCGTCGGCTCTGGAAAAATTGCCTTTGGCAAACTCTCTCAAGCGCTCGACTACGGCGCACTCACTTTACAAATCGACGGGGATTTTGATGACGCCATGGCTGCCGTTGGTGACGTCTGCCCACAAATGAATATCTATCTGGTCAACAGCGTCAATCCGTTTCGCCTTGAAGGTCAAAAAACCATCATGTTGCGAGTGCTCGAAGGATTGAATTGGGAAGTACCAGATTGGATCGTTGTTCCCGGTGGCAATCTTGGCAACAGCAGCTCCTTTGGCAAAATGTTTGCCGAACTAAAATCACTTGGCCTGATCGATCGGATTCCAAGAATCGCTGTCATCAATGCACAAGGCGCATCAACGCTCGACAATCTGGTTAACGAACACGGCTTTAAATGGGACTCTGGCAATTTTGAGATCCAAAAAGCTCGCGACCATTTCGAAGAATTACAAAATGCTGGCCAATACGCAAACACCATCGCCAGCGCAATCGAAATCAATCTGCCCGTTAATCTTTCGAAATGTCTTCGAGCGATCGAAGTTTCAGACGGCCTGGTTCGCAACGTCGACGACACGGAAATCTTAAATGGCAAAGCCCTCGTTGCCAAATATGGGTTCGGATGTGAACCCGCCAGTGGTGCCAGCGTCGCGGGTGTTCGCTTGTTGCGAGAACAAGGCATTATTGCCCCCAGCGATAGGGTCGTCTGTATCTTGACCGGCAACATCCTGAAAGACCCAACGGCGACTGTCGGCTATCACACGGATCCTGAATGGCGTGAACAAAAGAACATTCGAAGCGCCGATCACTCGAACCTTCCGGTTCCGGTCGCCAACAACATCGAACAAATCATTCAGGCCATCAAGGAAAATGGTGGTTAATCCATGGCCAAGTGCGATGAAGGTTATTTTTGCCAGGTCTGTGGCAAAGATGTAGCAAACGTTTTGCAAAGCGATCTTTATTTGCGATATGTCATTGGCCAACTCGATCCAGAATTGCTGCACACAACACCTGAACGCCACATTCGCTGCAATCCAGTACTTGCGCAATTCATTGTCGATTCTGAATTTGAACCGGTTGTTGTTTCCGGTGAATTTTCGAAGACAAACCTCGATCCGCAACACGTGGCTTCGCAAGAAGATCTGGTTACGCGCGGCTGGAATCGCTTGAAGGAAATCAAGAATATGCCGGATACTTCGATATTGGAATTCCCGCTTCCAGAAGTGATCGAAAAATTAAGCAATCGCTAATTCGTCAATCAGTGATCAATGTTTCCAGATCCCAAACTTCGAATTGGCAATTGTTTTTCCCAAGCACCAACTTCTGTCCATCTTCGGAAATACCAATCGTCTGATTCGTATCTTTGAGTTTTTTGGAAAACACCTTGTGCCCGTCCTCTAAATCAAAAACAGTTACTTCACCATCGCCGGCAACCGCAACGATACGCCCAACTTTGGTATTGATTGCAATTGATGCTTTGAAGCTTTCCAACCGCAAACCCAAATCAAATAATTCTTCACCCGATTCACCGTCGTACACCAAGATTTTTTTACCGCCAACAACCAGCAGCTTGGATCCATCGGGCGTAAATTGGACGCCCGGCCAGCTGTTTTCATCCCAGCCACTCAACACTTTGACTAAAGACTCGGATTCCAAATCGATCAAATGAACTCGACGTTGATCATCGACAATTGTGAAGAATCTTCCATTAGGCGAGACGGTGGATGACCACAATCGCCACTGCATCTGCGATCCAGCGTAGTTTTGATTGTCCGGATCATCACTTTTGACTTCAATGAACTCAGACATTCTAAACTTACGGCGCTCAATATTTTTGCCCGACTTAAGATCATACTTATCGACACGAAACCCTTTCGAGCTTCGCATAGTCAAATAAAACGCCTCTTTGCCTTCGTCAACAACAATGCTGTTAACCGCAAAATTCTCAAACGTTGCCTTGTCTTTCTTTCGGCTCAAGAAACCACCCAAAGCCGAGATCATACTTGGGCGTCGAAAACTCTGAACCTTGAGATTTTTTGTACGACCAGTTTTGGCATGCAAGATTTGGCTTGCGTTGTATCCCGCTGCTATTATCACGCCTGAATCTTCACCGCCGACGACCATTTGATTGGCTTGAGTTGCTTTGACTGTCTTTTTCGGCTCTCCCGATTCAGCATCATGAATAACAACATTCCCTTGGTGTGGCGCCGCATAAATAGTCTCGTCGCCAGGCATAAACCCAATATGTCCGATAGGCGATTGATGCCAACCAACCGCTTGAGTTACTTTTTTCTCATCGAGCTGAATCTGGGTAACACCAATTTGACCGACCTGTTGTACATATACGGACTCGTTGTCACTGGAAAATCGCAAACTCTGAGAATTTACAAACGGCAACTCAATGACATTCTTCAGTTTACCGGATTTGGCTTCCCAAACATACAATTTGGAATCGCTGCTCGCACCCGTGCCCAGACGATTCAACGGGTAGGTCGTTGCAGCCAGAAGCTTGCCGTTACCAGAAAATCCCATCCTGTAAAAGAAATTGCTTTCATCTTTAATATCCAGCTCAATTTTCTTTTTGGATTCTAAATCGTAAAGCTCAACACCTTGATTCCACGCAGCCAATGCAACGGTGCCGAATCTTGGGTTGACTTCTATCTGTTGAATATAGCGTTGGCCAAACGTCGAACCTGGCAATTTCCCAACCTTCTCTCCAGAATCGACGTCGTAAATATCCCCAGCCGAATCAATAATTCCCGACCCATCGCCGGTAAAACAAATCGCCTGGCTATAACGGCTGTGAGTCAATTTTTTGATGAACTTGCCAGAGTCCAATTCGAATACGAATGAAGTTTGAGAACCGCCAACTGCAATTTTTTCGTCATCAGTAGACAAAGCCATCGCTTGCATATGGACGTTTTGGTTAGGGTCGTCGTCTTCCAGCGCTTCCTTAACTTTGATCGAACTTTTCAATTCACTTGTGATCACATCGAAAACGCTCAGTTCACTGCCACCACTACCGTATCCCATCACGACCAAACTCAATCCATCTCCCGAATAACGAATATGCTGGATGTTGAAAGAGTTTTTGATCTTTTCGACAACCTTCCCTTTTTCGATGTCCCAGATCTTAACTTCTTGGGCCAAAGCAAACGCAATTTTGCCACCGTTAGGGTCGATATCAAACGCATTTGTCGACCCGACTTCGGAAAACTCAGAGACGGTTCCGTACAGCTTGACACCCGGTTCGATCTCTTTGACGAAAGAATCTGAGTCGCTCGACTTCTCTTTTTTGTCCTGGGAAAAAACGGACTCGTTGGCCCAGAAAATGAAAACGAACAGGAAAATCCACAAGCCGCGTAATTCCATTGGTACTCCCGATATCCCAAAGACAAGTTCACATCAGCAACCTTCCAACAAACATTTAAGTTGCTTTTGGACGTAATTGCAAACGATTTGCACGGAATTCACTGAAACCAGGCGGCAAACTCTATCTAGGTATCATCGCCACCAGACAGCGGAACCAATTCTCCCTGTTCAGCCGCAAGTTTGCGAATATCTTCTGTAATTTTCATCGAGCAGTATTTTGGACCGCACATGCTGCAAAAATGAGCGTCCTTGAATGTATCCTGTGGCAAAGTTTCGTCGTGATAGGCCTGGGCCGTTTCTGGATCGAGAGACAGGCGAAATTGCTCGTTCCAGTCAAATGCGAATCGAGCCTTCGACAACGCATCGTCCCGATCCTGGGCACCTGTACGACCACGGGCGACGTCCGCCGCATGCGCTGAAATCTTATAAGCAATCACACCCTGTTTTACATCGTTATTGTTTGGCAATCCAAGATGCTCTTTTGGCGTTACATAGCAAAGCATCGCCGCACCGTGCCAACCTGCCATCGCCGCACCAATGGCACTGGTGATGTGGTCGTAACCAGGAGCAATATCAGTGACCAGTGGGCCGAGTACATAGAAAGGCGCACCGTTGCAGACTTCGATTTGACGTTTGATGTTCATTTCGATCTGATGCATCGGGATGTGGCCAGGGCCTTCCACCATAACTTGAGTACCGTTGTCCTGGCCGCGTTTCGTTAACTCACCCAACACATCCAGTTCCGCGAATTGGGCTTCGTCGCTTGCGTCGGCAATACTGCCCGGCCGCAAGCCGTCCCCCAGGCTCCAGGTCACATCGTACTGTCGCATGATTTCGCAAAGCTCATCGAATGCTTCGTACAATGGATTCTGTTTGCGATGCACCATCATCCATTTCGCAATCAGCGAACCACCGCGCGATACAATCCCGGTCACACGCTGGGTCGTTAAATGCAGGTGCTCAAGCAGCACGCCACAATGAATGGTCATATAGTCCACACCTTGTTTAGCCTGGTGCTCGACCATATCCAGAAAATGCTGGGCCCTCATGTCTTCGATGTTGCCACCCAATTCTTCAAGCATCTGATAAATCGGAACCGTTCCGATCGGTACCGGCGAAGCTTCAATGATGGCCGCTCGAATCTTGTCGATGTCTTTGCCGGTCGAAAGGTCCATGACCGTATCGGCGCCGTAATGCACCGATGTATGAAGTTTTTCGAGTTCACCTTCGATATCACTGGTTACAGCGCTGTTGCCGATGTTCGAATTTATTTTGCAACTGGAAGCTATCCCAATGCACATCGGCTCAAGTCGTTTCGAAAGATGATTGACGTTCGCCGGGATCACCATGCGTCCAGCTGAGACTTCGTCCCGCACCAGTTCTGGCGTCAAATTTTCCCGCTTGGCCACGAACGCCATTTCATCAGTTATTTCGCCGGCTCGAGCCTTTTCAATCTGAGTAACCATTCCTATCTCCACTAGGTTCAAACATCGAGCGTCGGTAAGAGCAGCGCGATGCACAACCTTCGCAATTCAAAAATCAACACGCAATCCTAACGGCCCTAAAAGTACTGTCAATTACAAGCGCGGATCTGCTGTGTCTCAGACAAATCCCCCACGCCAACAGCACATTGAGGGTTTTAAATACTGAAAATAACGCTGGACATTTTGTCTTCCCGCCGCTGATGATTTTATTTACGTGTTTTCACGCCTTTCCTTTGGTATATAATGCTATTGAAGAAGAGGTATAAATATCGCGAGCCAGTGCTTAAGTTGCCATCGGCGACTTAATTCGGAACCACGGGCGCCAATCAGTCTTTTGGAGATGTATTTATGCCAATCGTTCTTGTCGTTGACGATTCGCCAGTTGATCAACAACTGGTAGGTGGATTACTAAAGCGGGACTTTGACTGGATTGTCGAATACGCCGAATGTGGCGAATCGGCATTACAAAAGA
The DNA here is from genome assembly GCA_964405425.1 of uncultured Pirellulaceae bacterium. Classification (GTDB taxonomy): domain Bacteria; phylum Planctomycetota; class Planctomycetia; order Pirellulales; family Pirellulaceae; genus Mariniblastus. Next base: position 50,426 of record CAYONX010000010.1, read on the forward strand.
TATCGGATATCTTTCCGGATATCGTAGTCACCGATCTGCAAATGCCGAACATGAACGGCATCGAACTCTGTAAGCAAACTCGTCAGGAATATCCTCACGTACCCGTTATTTTGACAACGGGGCAGGGCAGTGAATCGCTGGCCGTTGAAGCACTCAGGGCAGGCGCGGCCAGCTACGTTCCAAAATCTGCTTTGGCTGAATCGCTTCCCGATACCGTCGAACAGATCCTGGAATACTCGCGCAAAAACAAGTCTCAGGAACAGTTAATGACTTACACCATTAACTGTCGACACCAATTCAAAATTGCCAACAACCCTCGATTGATTCCGCCACTGCTGGATTTCCTGCAAGATTCAATGAACACATTGAACATCGGTGACCAAACCCTGATTCGTCACGCTTCGGTATCGCTGGAAGAGGCTGTCAACAACGCGATGTACCACGGAAATCTCGAACTCGATGATAAACATGCGCGGCGTGCCAGGCACGCCTATCGCGATGGCGACGTTTATGAAATGGTCCAATTGCGTCAACAAGAAGAACCCTTTAAAGATCGTCGAATTACGGTTGCTATCGATTTGACAAAGAATAAGGCACAATTTGCCGTTCGAGATCAAGGCAAGGGTTTCGATGTAAAAGCGCTTACACAGGACTGTAACGATGCCAACATTGCTGAATCCAACAAACGCGGATTAACCTTAATTCGCAATTTCATGAACGAATTCAGTTTCAATGAAAGCGGCACTGAATTGCGAATGTCGCTCGCTTTGCATTAGCTCTGCGTGAATGATTTTCATCCATTCCTAACAACGGCCTAATGTCAAAGCAAAAACAAATCCTCGATTACAACCGTGAAGCGTGGAATAGCCAGGTTGCTAAAGGCAATCAATGGACGGTTCCTGTAACCTCTAAGCAAGTTGCAGATGCGAAAAAAGGCAACTGGAACATCGTGCTGACTCCGGTTACACCCGTCCCCCGCGACTGGTTTCCTGACTTCAGTACCGGAGCTTGCAAAGTTCTTTGTCTCGCCGGCGGAGGAGGGCAACAAGGTCCGATTCTTGCCGCAGCAGGCGCAAGGGTTACCGTTTTCGATAATTCAGACGCACAACTTCAGCAAGACATAGACGTCGCCAAACGGGATGGTTTGGAATTGGAAACTATCCAGGGTGACATGTCCGACCTATCGGCATTCCAGGAAAACACCTTCGATCTGATTTTCCACCCCTGCTCCAATTGTTTTGTTGACGATGTCCGGCCGGTTTGGCAAGAAGCGTTCAGAGTCCTGAAACCAGGCTCCAACCTGCTGTCCGGATTCACCAACCCAGCTCGCTATCTGTTCGATGATGACTTACTCGAAGCCGGCGAAATGAAAGTCTGCTACAAGATCCCGTTCTCAGATCTGGCTAGCATTTCGCCCGAACTCAAAGCGCGATACAAAGCCGAAAACGAACCGCATTGTTTTGGCCACACATTAGAAGACCAAATGGGTGGCCAAATCGATGCCGGATTTGCTTTCACTGGCTTTTTCGAAGACGCGTACGAAAAAGATAATGACGTGCTGTCGCAGCACATCGATACGTTTATCGCGACAAAAGCGACCAAGCCAGTCAAATAGCCTCTAGACGCGGCATTTCGCCCGTTGTTAACTCAGGCAATCTGCGTCAACAAATCCCTTTAAGCTTTGACTCTTGTCCGGGTCATAACGTTTGCACCGATAAATCTCAGAAAGAAGGTCTGTCAGCATGATTGGCCTCCAAGCAAACCACCGGAGCGGACTCGTGACGCGCAAGTTAATTGTTATCGCAATGACCTGTTTTCTGACAATGCCGTTGGCAAATTTGTCAGCCCAACAATATCGCGATTCGCCAAATTGCAATTCGTGCAATTCTTCCGGTTACGCGCAAGAGCCTTACTACGACCAACAAGGCGAATTCAATTATGGCGGCAATGAATTCTACGATGACGTCGGTTACTACGATTCGGGTTCATATGAATCGTATGGTCGCAATTACGCAACGCCCGTCCGTCGAATCATTGGTGGTGCTGCTGGTCGAGTCCAATCGCGTGCCCAAGATCGATTCGGTGGAAGATTCGGAGGTCAGGATTTGTCTTACGGACGCCCCGGCGAAAGCATCAGCGCTCCGTATATCGACGGCGAATGTGGTGATTGCAATTGGGGACCGGCCTATTTGAGTATTTTCGCTGGTGTTTCATTCATCGACAATTTTCAAACCAGCTCCACTTTTGACAACGGCATGGCCGGCTTTCTTGGCATTCAAGAGACTTCTTTTTCAACGCTGGACGGAGTCGCTGCCGGAGGAGCGATCGGTCGATACTTCTACCGCCAGGCACGAGTGGAATTCGAATACACGTTTCGTGACACCGGCATCGGCGACATGGGTTCTATAACCTTTAGCGACGACCTTTCGACGCCACAAAACAACGACACAATCGTCAGCTCAGACGTAGTCGGTGCCGACGGAAATATGCAAAGCAACTCATTCATGTTCAACATCGTGGGAGATTTGCGACCGCGAACCGTTGGGTGTCCAAGTGCTTATTTAGGGGGAGGCCTTGGAGTCCTGTATGTTGACAGCGACATTACAACCGCCACTGAGTCATTCAACGTCGACGATTCAGCACTTGCCTTTCAGGGCATCGTCGGCGTCAACTTCCCAACCCGAGATCGACTCGATCTATTCACGGAATACCGGTATTTAGGGTCCGATTCAATCAGCGTCGATCGAATCGAAGATACTGGCAACCAATCGTTAGGCGGCTTTCAATTTGATTCTCACAACTTGGTCTTTGGTATACGAGTCTTACGTTAAGCACCAATGATAGACATAAAAAAAGAGGTTCAAGGCGACGCCTTCAACCTCTTTGGTTTCAAAAACTATTGTTCGCAATCGCGACTACACGGTCACAATACGCACTCGCTCGATCACAGTAGCATCAGCCGATCCACCGGTGATATTAATCGCGTTTAAGACATCAAAGCCTTCGGTAATCTGACCAAAAATTGTGTGCTGGCCAGCAAACGACGGGTTTTCGTTCAATGTAAAAAAGAACTGGCTCCCGTTCGTGTCAGGACCTGAGTTGGCCTTGGCCAATTGCCCCACACCTTCGAAGCTTAGTCCATTGTCCAACTCATCAACGAATTGGTAACCAGGACCGCCGCTGCCGATACCCGTTGGGTCACCACCTTGTGCGACAAAGTTGTCAATCACTCGATGAAAAGTTAAACCATCATAAAATCCGTCTTCTGCCAGATTGACAAAATTGTTGACCGTGATCGGTGATTCATTTTCAAACAAATCGAAAACGATATCACCATCAGGCGTTTCAATAATCGCCTGATAGTCCAAACTCAAATCAATGTTCTGAGTCGGTGCGACATCATAAATGCCATTGCGTTCGGAAGGCAATGTATCGGATAGCTGTCGCTGACCAGAAAACGGAACGAAGTCATCAGGAACATCGCCAGTTGGCGCCACAAACGCAACGCTCACGTCAAACGATCTTTCGCTAACGGCGCCATTTGGATCTTCCACAGTTACCGTTATCGTTGCATCACCATGAGTCGCAGTTTCAAACGATACTTCTCCATCCTCCGAAATCGTTGGTTGTTCATCGCCAAAAATAAACGATTGGCCGGAAACGGCAATGTCGTAGATTAAGTCGTCGTCGTTGTTATCCGGATCACTAGCGTCCACTCTGAAAGTCAGCGGAAAATCTTCTGGCAGAGAAACGTCATTAATTTCCTCAATCACAGGAGCGTCATTGACGGCAGTGACCGGCACAAAAGCAGTTCTTCTGGCACTCGCAACCGATCCGTCGGTAATAGTAACGGTTATCTCACGGGTAATTTCTTCTGGGTTGTCGCTGCGATCGGTAAACGTCAATGTACGCAGCACTTGTTGATAATTCTCTGCGGTATCGCGCCCAACCAATCTCAAAATCCCGTTGGAAGTATTGAAATTAGCTTCAATATTCGTGCCTTCGGTCACCGCACTCAATAGTTCGGAACCCGTGAAATCCAAAACTCTCGCTGTCGCGGACTGCAGAATTTCACCGTTGCTATAGGCAACCTGCAAGTCATCAGCAGCGATTACCGTTTCACCATTTTCAGTAAACGAGCGCTGAATATCGTCACCATCATTGGCACCGTTCAAATCCAAGACATAATCCGCTTCAATCGCATCAATCTTGAAAATTTGAATGTTATCAATTTGAACATCCAATCCATCACCAGTATTAGATCCGCGTTCGCGGAACAACAAAGTGGTTGAACTGGAATCAGCACCCAAAACGGAACCTACTCGTTGCCATTCTGTCGTCGCATTAAATGAACCACCGAACTGGCCGCCCCATCTCAATCGCAGATTCACTTCATCGGTATCAGTCTGATCACCATTGCGCAAATCAAATGTAACGTAGTACAAACCGCCCGCTTCCGTTTCGACGTTTTGGAAGACTCGATCAAGATTCGAATCTGAACTATTCAAATTCAGAACATTGTTTCCATCGGTTGCATCGGTCGCCAGGATTCCGATTTGCCCTTCACCAGTAGCACTGATCGCAGAGAAGCCAGGTACCGCACTCGCCCGTACAACGCCCGATGAAATATCATCGTCTATGTCTTCGAAACTCTGATTGACGATCTCGATGCCTCGAACACCAGCGATGGCAACATTGTCAACAAATACTCCTCGGCCATCACTATCGGCAGACACTTCACGAAATTCCAACCGCGTCAAATCAGTAACCGTCGAAGCCGATACCGTAATCGTTTGCCACTGACTTACGCCTCGGAAAACACCCAGGGAACGGTCAGCAAAAAAGACTTCGACATCATTCGTATCAGCAGCATCACCCGGCCGTAAATTGCGTCCCCGCAAATCGAATGAAATGATGTATTCATTGTCGTCTTGTGTTTCGACATCCTGGGCCAATGAATCGATTTGTCCAGCAACGCTGTCTACCTGTACAACCCGTGAAAAGCTGGTGGACAGTTCTCGGATTTCGATATCCTGAGTATTCGACGCGTCTTCGTCTGCAAATGCAAAGAATGCCGTCGAATCGGCATCCTCAAAATTGCCATCAACGACAAGATTTCGCGCGGCATCCAAGTCACCCGCCAGCATTACTCGCGGTTCAAGATTTCCGTAATCCATTCTTTTTGATTTTTTTCGATTTCGTCTTCGCATGATTAACTGCCGAATAATTTAAAAGTTACAAGGACTTGGAAACTGACAGAATTGTCAACCAATCAATTATTTATTGTAATCACTTCCGACCAACTTCGCATAGAAACAAAGTTAGGCCGACCACCAAACTTGGAAGTACTTCTGTATAATTTTCCGTCAGATGACGAAAAATACACCAACTAGGCAGGCATCCCAAGCTGGAAAGCTCCAGCCATGCCAGGCGAATTTGAGTAACAAATTACCAATGTATAAAACTGACCAAGCTACAAGTGCCGTCATAACCCGAAATATCGGCTAATGAAAATCAATATCCCAGGACTGGCTGCAACCATCGCTCGGCAACCTGCATCGTTTGGCCTTTCCGCGATGCGTAATCTTCTACCTGATCCTTCGTCACTTTGTTAATCGCAAAGTACCGGCTTTCCGGGTGCGCAAAATACAAACCGCTGACTGCCGCTCCTGGCCACATCGCAAACGATTCTGTCAACTTAATGCCTGTCAACGCTTCAACATTCATCAACTGCCACAGCGTCTCTTTCTCAGTATGATCAGGACAAGCCGGGTACCCCGCCGCTGGGCGAATCCCACGATACTTCTCTTTGATCAACGCTGCGCTGTCCAAATTTTCATCGACACCGTAACCCCAATCACACCGAGCCCGGTGATGCAACAACTCGGCAAACGCCTCCGCCAATCGATCTGCCAATGCTGCGGTCATAATCGCGTTGTAATCATCCAGATTGTCGCGGTAGGATTGGCAAATTTCATCGCACCCATGTCCAGTCGTAACCGCAAACCCACCAATGTAATCGGCCCGTCCTGATTCAAGCGGTGCGATGTAATCGGCCAACGAACGAAACTGATCAATGCCTTTACGCTGCCATTGCTGTCGAAGCATTTCAAATCTCGTCAATTCACTCTGACGAGAATCATCGGAATACAAAACAATTGAATCACCAACGGAATTGGCTGGCCAGAATCCATAAACGGCACGAGCAGTCAACATTTTCTCATCGATTAACTTACGCAAAATCTTTTGAGCGTCATCAAACGTCTTACGTGCTTCCTGCCCAACAACCTTGTCATCGAAAATCGCTGGATACTTGCCATGCAATTCCCAGGACGCGAAAAAAGGCGACCAGTCGATGTACTCGGAAATCTCTTCCAATCCAATCTCGACATCCGGCTTCGCCAGCTCCTTGCAACCATGTGCAGTGCCCAGTGTTTGCACACCTGTAAATTTCGGCACCGGAACATCTACATTTTCCCAATCGGTCGTAAATCGTTTTTCACATGCTTCGGCATACGGAATCAACGTCATCTGACGTTCTTCGTAACCAGCCACTAATTTGGCCTGCACTTCGGAATACTCATTCAGATATACCGTGCGCGAATCATCACCCATCAATTTATCGACAACACCAACACTCCTTGACGCATCCAGCACATGCACCACACCATGCTCGTATGCCGGAGCAATTTTAACCGCTGTGTGTTTATCGCTGGTTGTTGCCCCACCAATCAACAATGGCATGGTCATACCCGTTCGCTGCATCTCTTTGGCAACATAAACCATTTCATCCAGACTGGGCGTGATAAGTCCCGACAATCCGATCATGTCGACGCCATGCTTGACTGCCTCCTCAAGAATCTTCTCACAGGAAACCATCACTCCTAGATCGATCACTTCGTAGTTATTGCACCCCAGTACCACACCGACGATATTTTTTCCGATATCGTGAACATCTCCCTTTACCGTCGCCAACAAAATCTTCCCGCGTGAACTTGCAAGCTCCAATCCGGCATCGATCTTTTCCTGTTCCATGAACGGCATCAGGTAAGCAACCGCCTTTTTCATCACACGAGCCGATTTAACGACCTGCGGCAAAAACATTTTCCCGCTGCCAAACAAATCACCGACAATTGCCATCCCGTCCATCATCGGACCTTCGATAATCGTCAGACAACGGTCATACTTTTGCCGCGCCTCTTCAGTATCCTCGACAACGAATTTATCAATCCCTTTAATCAACGCATGGCTCAATCGTTTTTCAACGGTTTCATTGCGCCATTCAAGATTCTCCTTGGCACCTTTCTTGCGTACGTCCTTGACCGTTTCCGCGAAACCCAGCAAACGATCCGTAGCATCCGGCCGCCGATTGAGCAAAACATCTTCTACGTGTTCAAGCAAATCCTTGGGGATCTCTTCATAGATTTCCAGTTGCCCGGCGTTGACGATTCCCATATCCAGCCCGGCCTTGATCGCGTGATACAAAAACGCCGCATTGATCGCTTCACGAACAACGTTGTTGCCACGAAAACTGAAGCTGACATTCGAAACGCCACCGGAAATCTTGGCACCAGGGCAAACTTCCTTGATCTGTTTTGTCGCTTCGAAAAAATTGACAGCGTAGTTGTCGTGCTCTGACATCCCCGTGGCGATGGTCAGGATATTGGGATCAAAAATTATGTCTTCTGGCGGAAAGGCAACTTGTTGAGTCAATAAATCGTAGGCCCGTTTGCAAATCCGAACTTTTTCGTCGGTTTCAACAGCCTGACCATTTTCATCAAACGCCATCACAACCGTCGCCGCACCATACCGACGAATCAACCTGGCCTTTTCCAGGAAATCGGCTTCGCCTTCCTTCAAACTGATCGAATTAACAATTGCTTTACCCTGAGTCGCGCGTAAGCCAGCCTCAATCACACTCCATTTCGAACTGTCAATCATCACTGGAACGGCACTAATATCGCTTTCTCCAGCGATCAACCTAAGATACTTCGTCATCGCGGCTTCGCCATCGAGCAACGCATCGTCCATATTGATGTCGATAACCGCAGCGCCGCTTTCCACCTGGTCACGTGCAACTTCAATCGCTTCTTCAAATTTCTCTTCGCGAATCAGTCGAGCAAACTTGCGCGAACCTGTTACATTCGTTCGCTCACCAATCATCAAAAAATTCGCATCGTCGCGTAACGTTAGCGGCCGCGAGCCTGCGTAACGCGCTAGTGGCGCAACGGTATTCCTTCGATGAGGCTCACGCCCTTTGACCGCGTTTGCAATCGCTTCGATATGAGCCGGTGTCGTTCCGCAACACCCGCCAACAATATTCAGCCAACCATTCTCAGCCCACTCTTTGATCGTCGCCGCCATCGGCTCGGGCTGCAAATCAAACTCACCCATCTCATTAGGCGTTCCAGCATTGGGATGACAGCTGATGTAAGGTGTCGCGATTTTTGAAAGCTCTTCGATATGCGGACGCATCACGTCCGGCCCGAGCGCACAATTCATTCCAACGCTGATCATCGGAAAGTGCGATACGCTATTCCAGAACGCTTCAATCACCTGCCCGGAAACAAACGTCGACCCGGATTCTGCGAACGTTCCCGAAACCATAACGGGAACGCGATTTTCGGTTTCGTCGAAATATCTCGCGATGCCAAACAAGCATGCCTTCAAATTCAATGTATCGATAACGGTTTCCGGAAACAGAATATCGACGCCGCCTTCCACCAGCGCCTTCGCCTGAAGATAATAGGATGCCTCCATTTCTTCAAAAGTAATACCTCGATAAGCCGCATCTTCGACCTTTGTTGAAATGGCAGTCTGTTGAGACGTTGGCCCCATCGATCCAGCAACAAAGCGAGGCTTTTCAGGATCGAGCGCTGTAAATTCATCCGCCGCCTTGCGAGCATTCGCTACCGCCGCCAAATTGATCTCGCGAACAATGTCTTCACCGAAATCGAAATCCGCCAATCCAACGGGACTGGCGTTGAAGGTGTTGGTTTCAATAATGTCCGCGCCGGCCGCTAAATACTGCCGGTGAATCTCAACAATCGAATCCGGATTGGTCAGACCAAAAACATCCGTACAGTTTTTCAAGTCCTTGGCCCAGTCTTTAAACCGTTCACCACGAACCTCCTGTTCGGTCAAACCAAGTGAATAAATCATGGAACCCATCGCTCCATCAAGCACAAGGATATCCGTTTGCAATCGACGTTCGAACAATTCAGCTTTGTTTTCTGGTGTAACTACTGACACTTTAGGTGGACCTGATAATCGGAATGAGCCATTCAATTTAACAAGCAACTTGCACAGGCAATGTTCTCATACGACTCCGATTTCTGTCGCACGTATCGATTGCTCCGTTTGGGCAACAACATTCGGACTTCGTAGCCCATGCTGATCTTCATAATCTATCTACAGTTCAAGGCCTAAACAATGCGAAACCGATTATCTGACTAGGCTTTAGATGCATTCATCTCCGTTCAATTTCCACTTAACACCCGATGCTGCGATGTAGCGATTGCCGGGATAATCAAATCAATTTAAATCTGGCCAAATCATGACTAATTCTCAAATCGAATCGTTTCAGATCACGACTGACCAAGTCCACGCATTGTCAGCCATTCCCCAAGCGACGACGAAAGACAAGTCTATCGTAAAGCAATTGGGTGATGACCAGGTGCGTATCGACAACTCAAATCGTTCGCGTCACCATATGCGCGCCAAACAGTTGTCAGAATTCACCGATTGGCTAAGCAACAACAATGCGGCCTCGACATCGACACCAAATGAGTCGTCAAGAGTTGTGAAAACGGGAACAACAACATCTACCGCACAAAACCATCGAATCGATTCTGCTGCTGAGTTACGCACACCACACTTTCAAACTCAAGGGTACGCTGCCGACCCAGCGGAAATCAAACGAGTCATTCAGAAGCTAAAGGCGGACGGACGAATCATCGCCGATAGCCAACAAGTCACTGAACCAGAATCGACAGTGGTTTCGACAGCCCCAATCGCTTCACAACCAAAATCGATCATCAATTTCACCTGGCCCAACGTCAGCTCCAATCTCGTTGGCAGTCCAGCGATCTTAAACTTGGAATTGAATGTCAGCAGTCCGATAACGCAACATTTCAAACAACTGGTTGTGACTTCCACACACAAAGGTACCGGCGCAACCACGGTCGCAATTTCGCTTGCTCGCCAATTGGCACAACACAACAATCGCGTGTTGCTTGTCGACGCCAACATTAAGAATGCAGCGTTGACTCGTCAACTCGGAGCCGGAAAAACCAAGTCATGGGTTCATACTCTAAGCCAGAAGTCTTCGTTATCGGAAGTGATCTGGCACGACGAAGTCTCCCCAATTTCGTTGCTGCCGGTCGCCCCGATTCAAACTTCAGTTTCCTGGCGACGCAAGATCTTCAACGAACTTACGCGAATCATCGATTCCATCGCATGGGATTTCAGCTTCATCATTTTCGATGTTGGAGAATGCAGCCAATTCCTTGCCGAATGTGACAACCCGGGAAACATCGCCGACATCACCTTGCTGGTCAACGGAAAGAACATTTCTGGAGTAGCGGATCAACGACGTGCCGAAAACCAATTGGTTGATTCCGGTGTCAAACAACTTTTGATCGTGCAAAATTTCTCTCGCATAAACGACTTGAGTGCATCCAAGGTCGGCTAACGCCCAATTCGACCAATCATTCCCACGTTGGATTTTGAATTCAATAGCTTATAACGGCATCCATGAATCGCGATGCCGTTATTTTTTTTGCCACTTTGTTTCTGATCGCATGTCTTGGCGTCGTGATTCGCTGGCACTTTGCTCTTGAGCCACTGTGGATCGATGAACTGCACACAGCCTGGTCAACCAATCCGCAAATAACATTCTTTCAGATGATCGACAGAGCAGGGCAGGGCAATCAAACCCCGCTTTACTTCGCGATCGCATGGACGATTCAGACCGCACTTGGATTCTCAGAATTGGTGCTGCGATCAACATCCTTGCTCGCTGCACTGCTGGCAATCATTGTCGCTGCAATCTGGGTTCGCAATTCCACACGGTCCTCAGCCTGCGGCCTGGTAACCGCAACGCTGTTGGCGGCCGATTATTGGGCAATCATTTACGGAAGCGAAGCGAGACCGTATGCGCTCGTCCAGCTTCTAGCGATCGTTCAGACCTCAAGCTTGTTTCAGGAACATCGCTACAACAACAATCGCAAAGATCGCAATCCTCGAATCAGCTGGCAGCTGTTTTTCACGACGGCCTGCTTACTACTTACTCATCTCTCCACAATCCTTTTGGTTGCGGCCCAGGTCCTGTTTATCTTGATCCAACACAAACACTTCAACCTCCGACGAATTACCTATTCATTTGCGGCCGCCTTTCTGTCGCTTGCGATCTCCTTTCCTGTCGTCTCTCAAGTTCTATACAACCGCAGCGACTGGTCATCGGTTTATCGCATCCATGACCTGCTCCAAGCAGTCTGGCCAAGCTTGATCGCAGCCGTGTTTATCCCCGGGATCATCAGCATCTGGGGAAATCCAAAACGACATCCAATTTGGTTGCTGGGCGCTTGCTCCACAATTCCATTGATTATCGTGGTTGTCATGCAGCTAACCGGATTCGCAACGGCTGCTTCTTACCGATACGTTTGTTATGCAACTCCTCTAGCGACGATATTTGCCGGACTGGCCGTTGGCACGTTAAACAGCCGTTCTCATCGGATCGCCGTTTCGATTTGCATCGTCTTGATCGCAATAACCGCCAACCCGCTAACCCGAAACGCTGCAAGCTTTTACTCGTATGGTTTTCGTCAGGAAAACTGGCAGCAGACGGTTTCGAAACTCAATGAATTTAATACCGGCAAATCCCAACTTGTCTTTCTGTTCCCAAATTTGATTGAAGACCATCGTTTACAAACCGAACACACGGACAAGTTTTCCCAATACATCAGTTTCCCTTTAACCAGTGCTTATCGACTGAATCCGGAATCCACGATCGTGCCAATGCCTACCATCACCGCAAAGCCAAGGTGGTCTGCTGAACATATTGAATCGATCATAGCAAACGACGGTTGTGAAATCGCTGCCCGCGCTGACAAGCATCTCTTTGCGCAAATTCTGAACGAACTCACTCAAACCGCCAGCGATCAAAAAGCAGAGTTCAACATCCAGATTTTCGAACAAGACATGAACGTTGTAAGAATCGCAAGGGTTACTCTTGTAGAGCGTCGGACAAGTTCAGACGGCCCGGATTAAACGGCGATACATCCATAATCGAATCCTTGCCTTCGATCAAATCCGCCATGATCACCGCAACGGCCGGCGACATTTGCAAGCCAGCTTTAAAATGCCCCGTCGCCACATATCCGTTTCTCGTTCCAGGCAAAACGCCCATGAATGGAAAACCATCATGACTTGCCGGACGCAATCCAGCCCAACTATTTTCCAATGTATTCTCATTCAATGCTGGAACCAACGAAGTTGCAAACTGCATCAACTCGTTCAATTTCTCTTCCGTAGTCGACTCATCAAAACCAACTTCCTCTGTCGTTGAACCGACCAACACAAAACCGTCGGCCCGAGGAACAATGTAACGAGAGCCTTCATTGATTATTGATTCGAAAATCCGGGCATCCAATTTAAACAACAACATCTGCCCCCGAACCGGAATCAACGGAACTTTAATCCCCAAGTCGGCCATCAACGGCGTCGTCCATGCTCCCGCGCAAAAACAAATCCGATCTAACGGCTTCGCGTACGAATCGACAACGACCAAATCGTCCTGCAAACGAAAATTCACATCGCAATTTTCGATCAATTCAACTCCCCGTTTCCTACACGCTGCAGCAAGCGCTTTCAAGTGATCCGGATTACAGATCTGACTTTCACTTGGAACTGCAACGAGCAAGTGGTCTTCGCCAACATTCAAATTGGCGGCAAGATCCAATTCAGCCACATCGGCCAATCGCCGATACGCAATCTCATACTGATCCCAATTCAAAAGCTGCCCCTGAAGCGCCGCCTTCTCACCAATTGTCCTGGCAACATACAAACCACCGCACTGGTGGTATCCGTTATCGATTCCCGACGCTTCCAACAATTCTCCCGTCCAGTCCCGGTGCAAATCGCTGCCGAGTCCCATCAACTTATCCAGTGGATGCGAAACCGTTTTGGAATTACTGGGCGACAATATCCCAGCCCCGGCCCACGAAGCCTTGCGACCCAACTGCCCCACTTCGAACAACGTCACCTGGTGATTTCTTTGTGACAACTCCCACGCAACCGACAATCCAATCACGCCACCGCCAACAATCGCTATTCGATCCTGGCTACTCAAGAGGCAACTCCAGCTGCATGAGTTCGGTTAGCAACTGCTTGTCACCTTGCGAGTCAGAATCCTGCAACTCCGCCATTAGTCGCTGCAAGTCTGCGAACTCATCGACGTCTTTCATCTCAGGCAACAACCGGTAAGTTGCACCAAGGGCCTCTGCTTTTTCGATCGTCGTTGGCAACACCCGGTCCGTGCTCCAGGCAACACCTTCAAAAAGGCCAGGCCATTGGTCTTTCATTGCAATCAAGTAATATCCACCATCACCACTGGGACCAAGAACGATATCGCACTCATCAAGCCACTGAGCCACCGTGTTTATGTAATCGACGCTCAAGTTCGGAGTATCGGAACCGATCAAGATATTCTTTTGACCTTCACTTGCGTTGGAGGCAAAAAATTCTTTCATCCGTGCCCCAAGATCGCCTTCCGCCTGTGGAGCCAAATCCCATTCCGAACGAATCTCGGCCCGAAACTGTTCCTTCGCATCGCCAGGGCTGTAGACGACCGTTCGCCGATCCGCCACACCCGCAAACTGCTCCACAAGATGCTGCAGGAAGCGAATGTAAGCTTCACAAGCGGCTTCCGCCCCAACTTTTTTGGCCAAGCGGGTTTTGACTTTCCCCGGTTCCCAGTACTTCGCGAAAATTGCAAAGTGAATCAATTCAAAATCCTTTGATCTAAAGCCAGCTTCATTGTTACAATTAGCCACTCAAATGGCTTCGTTTTCGATCGATAGTTCTATGAGCGGCAACACAAAACTGAAACCCAAACAATTTCTGGGCGTCGTTCGCAGAAGCGGTATTCTATCCGAAACTCAGCTCGAATTCTGGCTCCAACGCATCCATCGATCCGATCCTCGCATCCAAAAATCGGCAATCTTATTGTCGCAGGATCTGCTCGATCAAAAACTGGTCACCGCATGGCAAGCCAAGAAACTTCTCAGTGGCAAATATAAAGGATTTTTCGTCGGGAAGTACAAGATTCTCCGGCATATTGGTTCTGGAGGAATGAGCAGCGTCTTCCTTGCCGAACAATCGCTGACCGGGCAAAAACGCGCAATCAAAGTGCTCCCCAGAGAAAAGCTTAAAGAAAAAAGTTACCTTGCGAGATTCTATCGCGAAGCGCAAGCAGTCGCCTCACTGAACCACCCCAACATCGTACGCGTCTACGACGTTGCCGAAGACCAGGGCGTTCACCACATGGTTTTGGAATTTGTTCGCGGCTCAGATCTACATTCGGTCGTTTCGAATTCAGGCCCTCTGGATTTTGATTTGGCGGAGCGATGCATTGAACAATCTGCACATGGATTGGCAGCGGCACACAAGCAACAGATTATTCACCGTGATATTAAGCCGGCCAACTTATTGTTAACCGAAGACAACAACATCAAGATTCTGGATCTTGGCCTGGCACTTTTGAAATCCGAAGATCGCAAGAACGACATTTCTGCACAACATCACGAGACGATGATGGGAACGGTAGACTACCTCGCCCCCGAACAGGCGGTCAACAGTCACAACATCGACCATCGAGCAGACATCTATAGCTTGGGCTGCACGCTCTATTTCCTTCTTACTTGCAAAGCACCTTTCAACAAAGGCACTCTCGCACAACGCATCCACGCGCATCAAACACAGACCCCCGAACCGATTCGACGCTATCGCAAAGATTGCCCGCCACATCTCGAGCAAATTTGCAGCAAGATGCTCGCCAAAGAACCGGACGATCGATTCAGCGGCAGCAAAGAAATCATCGAAGCCATCAAATCAAAGCAAGTGGTTTCCGTTACCAGCCACCCAAAACCCTCTGCCACCACTCAGTCGCATCAACCGACACCAACCTCGACAAAGGCCCCACGCAAGGCTCGCCGCGCGACGACGGCTTGGATTGCAGTCGGGTTTCTAACGCTGCTCATTAGCTTGTTAGCAATCTTGATTTTTCAGAGATCACAAAACCACACGGCATCTTCGTTTGCGGCTGCGACCGAAAACCCCACTCCTTCGACCACAACCATCACCAAGCCAGAAACAAACATCTCTCAAAACACAGACCAGCCTAATGTAGACCAGCC
>CAYONX010000010.1:65941-90606 GCA_964405425.1 uncultured Pirellulaceae bacterium
AGACCAGCCTAATGTAGACCAGCCAAACGCAGATCTGCCCAAACCTACACTATCATCTTTAAAGCCAAAACATGATGGTGGTTATCTGGCCGACTTCAATGATCGCGATTCCTACCAACGGACACGTTCTGGAATTAACTTGATCGCCAATCAGGAGCAGTTTGGACAACTAAGTGAGGTGTCAAAGAGTGATTTCCAATCAACGCAAGTCAGTGGCGAAACAAACCATTGCATTTGGATTGAATCAGGCAGCAAAATACCGTTTCGCCCAACCGAAAGAGAGCGATTCTTGAAGAGTGTCGCTTTGGAATTGAAGCCTGAAAACGCAGGCGACGATCTAAAAATCGAGGTCCACGCCAAAGAATCAATCAGCGGCTACGATAAATGGCAGCTAATTGAAGATATTTCATCGAAACTTCAACAAAATGAATTCAAACGAATTGTACTCTCCGACCATCTTTTTAATAAAATGAACTTGCGGAAATTCCGAATCGAAATTTCTGGAGGGAAACCAAACGCTGGCATATTCCTCAAGTCGTTGTCCGTCAGATTCAAATAAAGTCGACTACCAATGAACCATTTCGCTGTTGGCATTCTTTCATTTTTCATCCTGCTGTCTGTAAATTTCACATCGGCTCAGGAAGTCACTTCAAAACAGAAGCGACAGGTTAAATTAATCGCCAACACGATTGACAAGGCAGGACGTCTGTACAGTTCTGGCAAATACAAATCAGCCGCCGACAAAATCAACACGGCGCATCAACAAATACTTTCTATCGCGGCAACCGCCGGTGAAGATTTGATGGAGCTGCTGGCAGACGAACATACAAGATTGAAAAAAGCGCACGAACTTTTAAGCGATAAAGAAGACGTTCAACTTGTTGCTCTGGCTGAATTACCTGAACCCATGTCCGCATCCACTGGCACGATCAGCTTCTCTAAGGATATTGCACCCGTACTTGTTAGCAAATGCGGACGTTGCCACGTTTCGCAAAACCGAGGAGAGTTCAGCGCCGCAAACTATGATTCGTTGATGAGCAGCCTGCACGTCAGCGTTGGCCGGCCGGACACCAGCCGCATCGTCGAGATAATCGCAGCTGGTGATATGCCGCCTAATGGAAAAGTCCCCAAGAAAGATATGGAGAAGTTGAAGAACTGGATTCGACAAGGAGCCAAATTCGATGGCATCAATCCTGAAATGAGTCTCAATGATTTGGTTGACAGCGTGATGGGAAACAGCCCAAACGGCGGAAGACTGCAACCAACCAAACCGCGTGGCAACGAAACCGTTTCATTCGAACTTGACGTCGCGCCGATCCTGATCGATTCGTGCACTGGTTGCCACATCAACACGCGACGCCTTCGCGGCAATTTGAATATGGACAATTTCGCACGCTTGCTACGGGGCGGCGATAGTGGCAACTTGATTGTACCTGGCAAACCCAAAGCGAGCCTTTTGATCGAACGACTCAAAGGCATTGATTCTGAAGTCATGCCGCCTAAACGAAAGCTCAGCGATAAGAAAATCAAGATCATCGAAACATGGATCAAGGAAGGCGCTTCGTTCGGTGGTCCGTCCGCTCAAATGCCAATCCGGACCGTTGTCGCCGTAGCCAAAGCCAATGCACAATCTCATCAACAGCTGCTTGTCGACCGAGATAAACTTGGCATCAAGAATTGGAAGTTGATTATGTCAGACGATAGTCCCGATGTATTCCATGACGAATACTTCCGGGTCATCGGTGAAAACAGATCGCAGCGGCTGGAGAACGCTGCTGCTGTCGCCAACGAATTACGCGATCAAATCATTGAAGAACTGGATACAAATCCCGATCAACCGTTCGTAAAAGGCAATCCAACGATCTATCTGTTTGAAAAGCGATACGATTTGAACGAGTTGGGCATGATGTTAGTCGGTCGCGAAATCCCAAAAAACCAAACCGGTCGCTGGGACTTCACATCAATCGACGCCTACATTTCCTTGCTGCTCAGTCGTGGCAAAAGCGCCGAAAAGATTCAAGCTGAAATGGCTCAACAATTGGCGGCACTTCACGTAGCTTCGATGGCAGAAGACGTCCCTCGCTGGTTTGCCGATGGCGTCGGCTACCTGGTCGCTTCCAAACTTTTCCGCAAAGACCAAACGGCCAAGCAATGGAAAATTGCTGCCGCTGCCGTCGTCGACTCCATGGAAAAACCATTTGATTTTGCCAATGGAAAACTTAATGAATTAGATACCGGTTTGGCGGGCTTCGCCTATGTGCAAGGCATGAAAAAAGAACGCACGCTAAACAAAATCATGAAATTGCTGGCCCAAGGCTACATCTTCGACGACGCATTTACTTCAATCGCCGGCGCACCTCCGTCAGAAGTATTTAAACCAGCTCGCCGAAGTCGCCGCTAAAATTCCGAGTGAAACCGATGTAGATTCGTAATTCGGCAATACTCAAGTCAAATGACAACTACTTGCGCTTAGGTTTTTGTTTTGGCTTCCGTTTCGACTTTGGCTTCCGTTTTGCATTTGGCTTTGACTTTCGTTTTGTCTTTTTACCGCCAGACATTCCCCTTGCCGGTTCACCCTTGCCTGAACCTTTCTTTTTCTTACGACCGCTTTTTTCGACCGACACCAATAGAAACTCCAATTGTCGTCGCTGTGTATCGGCCCGTGAAACTTTAATTTCAATCACGTCACCAAGTCGAAATTGATTGTCGCCGTGATAGCCAGACAAAATCCGCGCACTGCGGTCAAAATTATAATGATCGTCAGGTAGATTCGAAATTGGAATCAAACCCTCTGCCGGAATCTCGATCCCTTGTGCAAACAAACCGAACGGCTCAACACCAGTAATCACTGCTGTCATCTGTTGCCCGATCTTGTCAGCAAAATAATTCAGCAACTTCAACTTCTTCAATTCGCGTTCCGACTGTTCCGCACGCTGCTCCTGGCGACTGCAATGATTACCCAGCGCCGCCAAACGATCGAAATTGGAATCCGGTTTCTTGCCATCGATGATATCGCCGATCATGCGGTGGATAACCAGGTCGGGGTAACGTCGAATCGGAGACGTAAAATGACAATAAGCGTCGCTGGCAAGAGCGTAATGCCCCAGCTCCTTGGGACTGTAAACCGCTTTCTGCATACTTCTTAAAATCGAAAAGTGAATCGCTTTGGCTTCCGGTCGCTTACTGGCCGTTTCGGCAATTCTCTTAATCTCAAAACGACTTTCCAGGCTTTCACATTCGATCCCGATCATTCGCATGAATTTCGTCAATTCCTGTAACTTCGCCGTCGACGGTTGCTCATGAACTCGCCGAATAAAATACAGCTCGCGATCGACCAGGGCTTGTGCAACCGCTTCGTTGGCCGCCAGCATGAATTCTTCGATCATCTGGTGGCTCTCAGTATTTTCTTCAACGTGGGCGCCAGAAACATTGCCATCGCTATCCAAATCAAGCTTCACATCAGGCAACGACAATTCAATGGCACCACGTTTCATCCGGCGCTTGCGCAACATCATCGCCAGCGTATGCATGTCGCGAACAATCCGAAACACATCTGGAGCCAACTTCTTTTTCCACGGACGATCGTCTTCCAGGTACTCGTCAATCTCTTCGTAATTAAAACGATGAGCACTCTTAATCGCTCCACGAAACAACTCGGTACCGATTGGAATTCCATTTGGATCGAACTCAATCATCGCCGTCATACAATATCTGACTCGATCCGGCTGCAAGCTCGCCAGATTGTTGGAAATCAACTCCGGCAACATCGGGATCACGCGATCGGGCAAATAAATACTAGTCGCACGCTGATAAGCTTCGTCATCAAGGGCACTTCGCGTTGGCACAAAATGCGAAACATCAGCAATGTGGACGCCCAGCAACCAATGGTCATTCTCAATCCGCTTCAATGAAATCGCGTCGTCAAAATCACGTGCCGTTTTTGGATCGATCGTAATTACCGTATCGCCCGTAAAATCAGTTCGGTCACCAATCTCTTCATCAAAAGCCTCCGCCTGATCACGAGACGCCTGCAACACCGGTTCTGGAAATTCTTCCGGCAAACCGAACTCACGAATAATCATCAACGTATCGATACCCGGCTTGCCGCGGTCACCAAGCACTTCAACGATAACGCCTTCGCCTGGCTGATTAGGGGTTGGGAAGTTAGCCATTTCGATGACCACGATGTCGTCGACCTGGCAGCTTTTAGCTCCGGCATCGCCAACCAGAATCCCACTTTCAAACGCTCCACCTTCGACCATCACAAAACCATAGCCGTTGGATTCTCGATATGTTCCAACGAATCGATTGGTGCGGCGCTTGACAACTTCAAACACGCGTCCGCTGGTACGAATTTCTGCACCCTGACGGCGTCTTGAAACGCGAATTTTTACCGTATCGCCATCGGCAGCGTCCAGAGTTTTTTGTTTTGGAATATAGATATCGTCGCTGCGATCGGTCGCAACGGAATTCTCTGGCGTCACAAAACCGTAGCCAGCAGCCGCACGCCGAAACAGTCCGACGGTTTCATTACTGCCACCGCCCTTGGACTTTTTCGCCTTGGCTCCATCAACCTTTAACACCAGGTGCTTAGGCCCCCATGCCACCAGGCCCTTCTTGATTAAACGCTTGAGCGCCTTTTTGACAGCACGCTCTTCTCCCAGAAAACCAAGTTTCTTGGCGATGGCTTTTGGCTTCAGCGGCCGGTAATTCGCAGACTGTGTCAGCGACAAAATCGATTTTTCTATGTCTTTATCAGTTATCATTTCAGCAAGTGTAGGGCAGGAAAGTGTGCCTGAATAGCTATAGCAAGCGTTACATGTTGTCGCTGCCATCCATCTTCTTGTCGCAGATGCCAACCGCCTTGGATCGACTCAGCTTCGCTGGTAGGCTCCAACACCATCGTAGTGGCGGTAGTGCTCGATCCGTGAGATTTAAAATTCAGGGCACGGATATCAGAGCAAAAATCGCGTCGATGGCCTCTTTTCAACCTTCTGGAAAGTTATACGACGGCCATGGAGTCGATCCAGACTTAGTCATCGAGCCGTCTCCGGGCTTCTTCATTGGTAAAGATGATCCTGTTCTTGAGCGTGCGATTCAGGTCATCGAATAGTGAATAGAACGGACGCGCAAATAAAAAATACCGGCGTTTCATTTTTTCAATTGTCAACGAAACGACTATTCGTAATTCCGTAAGACCATTAAGGGTTTTAGATCGCGCACCGGTACTCGGTTCACGTGGCGGGCTGCTATCAAAATGGCCAGTTTACTTGGCGCCTTTGTAGATTTTTCTTCCAAAGGCCGGGTTATATACCGTCCACGCGCTTTCAGAATTAGCGTCTTCTTCGATCATCTGCTTGGCACAATGAATCTTTGAATCCATGTTATCCAGATGATGCAGAGCGATGGCCTCCAAGGTCATCGGCAGCTTGGGGCTGCCAAATTCATACTGCCCATGATGAGAGACAATCATATGCCGCAAATGGTTCGCCAATTCTTTGGGAAATGGCTCTTCCGCCTGCTTATTGGCTTCGACAATTTTCTGATCCAGAATACCGACGCCCTGAACCAGGTGTCCAAGCAACTGACCTTGGTCGCTGTAACCCAAATCCGGGCTGTAAGTTAATTCCTCGATCTTGCCGATGTCATGCAAAAACGCACCCATCACCAGAAGTTCGGTATCAATGCCTTCATAGGTCGGGCCAACAATCAGGCAAACTTCCATCAGCGACAACATATGTTCCAGCAAACCACCACGATATGCATGATGATTTTTAACGCCCGCCGGTGCACTCCGAACCTTTCCGATCAACTCTTCATCAATCAGAAAACATTCAGCCAGATTGCGAAAATGAACATTGCTCATATTGCGCAAAATTTCAGACATCCGCTGAATCAGTTTGTCCAGCGCCACTTGATCTAACGTGATAAATTCCGCTGGATCAACCTTGTCGGCATCTTCTTTGTCTACCCCTTTGGCGATGATTTGCATGCCGCCGTTATAAAATTGGGCAGTCCCTTTCACGCGGACATAGTCCCCATTATTGAACGAATCGTATTGCCCCTGATTCGCATTCCACATCATCGCAGTCACCGAACCAGTCTTATCGCTCAATCGGATCTGCAGATATAGATCGCCGTTGCGATTGGGGCGCAATTGTTTTTCAGCCGCCAAAAAGACTTCGTTGACGGATACCCCGTCGGTCAGTTCATTTACATATTTCTTTGGCATAACCACTGGTCCTTAAATCGATTTGAAGCGGAATTCTATGATCACACCCCGATTAATTCAATGAGCGATTGGCACTATTGCGGGTTTGTCATATCGCCAAAAAAAATAGCGTTCAAATACATCCGGGAAGTCCCGTGCCAGAACGCCCTGAAGTTTGGGTTATCAGAAATTTGAATCAATCGCCCTTTGCCGATCGGGCGAACAACGACGCTGGCTGCCGTTTTAAATTTCTCAACATTCTCCGGGCTGCAATAACCCGACAAATGCGGCTTCTGGGCATCGTAGATCGCCGGGTTAGCGTAAGGATTCTCGGACGGTTCCAGAAATGAACCGTGATTCCGGAACACTGGCAGAGATTTACCGCGGTATCCAAAAAACAACGGATGAGTTCTGTCGATCTGGACGCGAAAGATCGAACCACTGATCAGCTTCAGTGCTTTTGTTTTTGAAGCCGAATCAAATGGCAATTGTTTTTCAGTTGGCTTTTCATTTTCATCCTTATCTTCCTTCGCTTCGGCCGGTTCAACGGCATTTAATTTGTCGAACACTTTCGAACATGACCTACCAACGGAAACTGCGGTTGCTCCATTTTTAATTCGCGACGCGATCGCCTCCCAATCCGCGTCACTCATGCGATTGTAAGTTCCATTTGGCAGTAGAAAAGTTTCGTAAGAAGACAAATCGACTGCCGCAGTATTGGAAGCATCCAACATCGAAACCTGCATACCATTTTTCACGTCCAACAAATGCCAGATTTCACCCGCGTCGTACTGAGCAACTCCCTTGCCAACGAGCATCGCAATCGACGGCTTCTTGATAGTCCTGAAACGATTGCTGCCAAAATCGGACCCCGTGGGTGTTAACCCCGTCTTGGCCGAATGCACAGTCAAACCAGCCTGCATACCTTGGCTCAACACATCATTAATGTCACTGAGCTGTTGCTCCTGAACACTCATTGGAATCAACAACGTACCCGGCTCAAATTCTACCGGCTCGTCTTCGTCATCCACTATCGAAGCAAATGAACGCGTAGCCACTTTTACATTCACGTCACGCTCAAGCAACTCCGCCAACAATCGGCACGCCTGGTCATCGTCCCAGCGAACCAAATAGGCGATTTGCGCATCCAGTTTGCCAGCCTCCGCATTTTCAACAACTATCTGGGCCTTGGTAAGTTCTTCAAAATCCAATTCCCCCTTGTGCGCGGACACTTTCAAATTGTACGCCAGCGGCAACGTCCAAGTCGAAACATCATAGAATATGTTCTCTTTGAAATTCTTCTTGCGAGACAAAAGCGATTTTAAAAATTGGTACTCAGGCTGCTCCATCGGGACCAGCAATTTTCCTTCGGGGTTCCAAAAGCAATCGATATCGTGCCGTAACAACAACGATGCGAAATTCTGTATTCTCGTTCGGTTGCCCGGGGCATCAAACACGATTGCAGATTTATTTTGTTTCCGCGCCGCTTCAACCGAATCCTGATAAAACTGCCTCTTAAAATCCAGCAATTCCGCCCGCAAATCACTTGTTGCTCGCAAACTTGAAAGCGACGTTTCGAAATGGTTTCCGATAGCCTCGTGAAACGTCAAACGTCCATCCTGGTTTTTTTGCACATGGCCGCGAGCACTAGCCTGTTCAAACAAGATCCCAACCGCTCCGTGCAGATCCGGATAGGTTGAACCCTTTCCCATATAGAAATCGTCAAAACCTTCCTTGGTGTAATACAAACTTCCTCGACGATCGAGAGCTTTCGCATGGTATTCACCAAACCGGTTGGTCAGCTCCACATTCTTCGCGGGCGTCAGCGGATTGGTTCGGTTGGGCACTCCGGGTTGGAAGAAATAAGTACTTCTGGTTCCCATCTCATGAAAATCCAAAACCACATTGGGTTTCCATGCGTGATACCAACCCATCCGCGCACGACTTTCTGGCTGCTCAAGCGGCAACCAATCTCGATTTAGATCAAACCAGTAATAATTGACTCGTCCTGACGGCCAGCCCTGATTGTGTTCGGCATGTTGCGGATCGTCGTTAGGAATTCGACCTCGGTAGCGATTGACCCAATTCGCAAACCGGTTGAAACCATCTGGATTCAAGCACGGGTCCAGCAAGATCACACAATTCCTTAGCCATGTATCAATTTCTTTGGATTTAGCAGCGGCCAGATAATGCGCAACCAGCACCGAACAATTCGACGCGCTCGCTTCATCACCATGAACGCCGTACCCCATATTGATGACCGCAGGTAATTTGGCCGTTTCAACGTCGACGGATTGTTCCGGTTTTGCAAGCTGCCGATGAGCCTTGCGAATGGTGTCAATGTTCTCAAGATTTTCCGGCGACGAAATCTTGAGTAACAACAGCGGACGGCCACCATGCGTTTGGCCGTACTCAGAATATTCTACGCGTGGCGATTCACTGGCAATTTGCTTCAAATAAGCAACCAGCTTCCCGTGATCCAGGTGCCGCTGCCCAACTTCAAATCCAAAAAACTCTTTGGGACTCGTTACCGAATCATCCCATTCAACGGTCGTCCCGTCTTCTAAAGACGACGGCCAATACGAAGTAGGTGGCTTTTCATCCGCCTGAACACAGCCCAATCCAAGGAAAGGCGACTCAAGAATCACCAACAGAAAAAACACCAACAGAATAATCAATCGCGTCATGAATCCCTCGAATCCCCAGCTCGCTGCCAACATCTTCAAATCCAGTATAGATCGACCCATTGAATCTGCGGGCTAGACAAAGCCCAATACAGCAGCATTTTTCAGGAAACAACTGGAGCATTTCCTGCGGCCGTGAGCATAAATACTAATCCACTAGGCCGCGTTCTCTTCTGGCTCCTGCCAGGCATCCACCAGTTCGCGCATTTGATAATAGTAAAAATGTTTGGTGTATTTTGTGGAACAAACGCGATGAAGATACCAAAGCGGCATCTTCAATTGCCTGAATGCATCCATGTATTGAGAATATTTCTTCTCCGCAGAAACATTCGAACGCGATATTTGGAAATCAGCAATGCCAACAAATTCGCCAACCAGCTGCTGCTTAAGCGCGTCATCTAAATCGTGCTTCATCAACAGCAAATCAACATGCTGGTTCGTAATTTGAATGTGACCCGATTTTGGAAACGGATGCTCATAGACATCGATTCCAAAATGCTTTTTGATGTTATTGTCAAACCAGACCCAGGGAATTTCATGCGGATAGTTTTTCAAAAACATATCTCGGAGCTGCAACATGGACTTGCGGCATTGATCAATTTCCATCCCCGTATCGCGTTTGAAATTTTGAAAGAACGCAGAAATGTTTCTTGAAAATGGATCACGAACCAGAGAAATAATTTTTATCGGCGGCGAAGCGTCGTCAACGTATCGGTACAACTCGCGAATGTGAGCGTCATTGTGATTGGGGCTGAAGTAGTGACCGTGAAAAACACATCCTGAATATTGCTGTTGCAGCGAACGAAAAATAGACGTCGATGCGACCTTTCCCATTTGGTAGACAAAAACTGGCGTGTGGGCTCTCAGCTTTTCCTGCCACGCTTCAGAAACATCCTCGCCACGTCCAAACAACCAACCACCAAACCGCACCGAGCGCACCATCGGATCGACAAATCGTTTGATCGTTTGCGTAAATCTGCCAATTCCGTATGGCAAGGATTCGCGAGGTTTAATGGCCATGAAATTTCATTGGTTTCGGATCGAGTGGCTGAATTATGACACCCTGGCCACATTCCACATATACGATCTTGGATAGCTGGCATTTCCATTGGCAAACTTCTTCACCCGTGGCTGGTCTATCGAATCAACAGTATTTGCATAAAATACTGCCTCACAGCTGGAAAAGCAGGAAAGAAAAATGGCAAAGACCGGAATCTCACCAACAAGAAACGACAACTATCCAGAATGGTATCAACAAGTCATTAAGGCTGCCGATCTGGCCGAAAACTCGACCGTTCGCGGTTGCATGGTGATTAAGCCCTGGGGCTATGGCATCTGGGAAAACATGCAGGGAGCTTTGGACAAAATGTTCAAAGACACCGGGCACGAAAACGCTTACTTTCCGTTGTTCATCCCAAAAAGCTTTCTGGAAAAGGAAGCCGAGCACGTCGAAGGCTTCGCCAAAGAATGTGCCGTGGTCACTCATTCGCGACTCGAACCAGGCCCCGATGGCGGCCTCGTTCCAACCGGGCCACTCGAAGAACCACTTATCGTTCGCCCAACCAGCGAAACCATCATCGGAGACACGTTTTCCCGCTGGGTCCAATCCTATCGAGATCTACCGCTATTGATTAATCAATGGTGTAACGTCGTTCGCTGGGAAATGCGGACGCGATTGTTTTTGCGGACGGCAGAATTCTTGTGGCAGGAAGGCCACACCGTCCACGCGACCAAAGAAGAAGCGATCGAAGAAACGGAGCGGATGCTCGGCGTCTACGCTGACTTTGCTGAAAACCACATGGCGATGCCGGTCATCAAAGGCGAAAAAACGAAAGGCGAACGGTTCCCGGGCGCCGATATGACTCTAACCATTGAAGCGATGATGCAAGACCGTAAGGCTCTTCAATCAGGAACCTCTCATTTCCTTGGCCAAAATTTTTCACGTGCCCAGGAAATCAAATTCCAAAGCAAAGAAGGCCAACAGGAATACGCATGGACGACTTCGTGGGGCTTGTCCACGCGAATGGTCGGCGCCTTGATCATGTCGCACGGCGACGACGACGGTTTGGTATTGCCACCCAAACTCGCTCCAAAACACATTGTCATTCTGCCGATCTACAAGAATGATGAAGAACGCCCCAAGGTTCTCGAATACTGCCAACACTTGTTCGATGAATTGAAGTCGATTCATTACAACAACGGCAACTTGAAAGTCATCTTGGACGATCGCGATATCGCGGGTGGACAAAAGAAATGGCAACACGTCAAACGCGGTGTCCCAATACGATTGGAAGTAGGACCACGAGACATCGACAAGAATTCCTTGTTCGTCGGGCGTCGCGATCAGCCAAAATCATCCGGCATGGAAAGATCTGAATTCATCGCCAAAGTGACCGACATTCTGGACGAGATGCAACAAGGGCTTTACGACCGAGCGTTAACGTTGCGAACTGAAAATACCCGCGACATTGATTCGCTGGAAGAATTCAAAGCTTATTTCACACCCAAGAACGGAAACAAGCCTGAGATCCATGGAGGATTTGCCGTTTGTCATTTCGTTGATGAACCGGAAATTGAAAAGATCTTAAAACCACTTAAGGTCACACCGCGCTGCATTCCGCTGGACCAACAAGACGAGCCGGGCAAATGTATTTTTACTGGCAAACCAACCAACAAGAAAGCAATTTTCGGTAAGTCATATTAGCCGAAGTTGAAATCTGCCGTGGGCGAAATCCATCCTCATCGACCGGTGCTGTTAATGGCCGCCGTTTCCAGTCGCTATCCGTCCGCGATCAACGACTGGTTTGTTCAAACCGCTGAATCTGGCTGGGGCAAAATTGCGCTCGCCAGCCCTCTGTTCGACTTCACGGAAACAAATTACTACGAACAATCCATGGGCACCGATTTGAAAAAGAAATTGTTTGCATTCGAATCACTAATCGATCCTTCCGCGATCACACCAGCCAAGCATCAGTCCAATGACTGGGAAGAAAGCTTCAAAACAGCCAACGAATATACTGAAAAACGCCCCATCAACATCGATCCAGGCTACCTGACAGAGGCCAAACTAGTGCTGGCAACCACCAAAGATCGCGATCATCGTATTTATCTGGACAACGGAATTTTCGCAGAAGTTACGCTGCACTATCGACAAGGTGTCTGGGAAAAATCGCGTTGGACCTACCCCGACTACCAACGGCCTGATTTCCATGAGTTCTTTAACCAATGCCGCGCCTATTTACGTGCCGCCCCTCGGTAATTCTGCCAGTACTTTGACGTTGCCATTTACCGAATTTTTCAAGGTCGGTATTCTATCTATATAAAGCCAGCCAACATCACCAATCCACTCGCTTGGATCACATGTTCTGGCACAAAGACACTTCCTTGTAAAAACAAGCGGAACGTTCCATGACCCGGTCGACTGCTGCAAATTCCAATCTGATTATTATCTGCTCACTCGCATTTGCTGCCGGTGCTTTCTTTTTGATCGGCTGTAACCCTGTCGTCCCAATTGGAATGGCCACAATCAACATTGATTCCGTGACCGACGACGATGACAAATCGGATGAAGGAGATGGGAAAAAAGAAGATGAAGCGGATTTATTAAAATCAATGGAAAAGCCGCTGTTCGCATTGTTTGTGACGGGGCGACAATACGGCTACATCGAACCATGCGGATGCACGGGCCTGTTTAACCAGAAAGGTGGCCTCATGCGACGCCATCGCGTTCAGCAAATCCTGACGCAGCGAGGCTGGGATCTGCTTCCGATCGACGCAGGAAATCAGATTCGGCGTTTTGGGCAACAGCCCGTTCTCAAATTGCAGCACACATGGCAAGGGCTCGCCAACGTCATGAAGTATAACGCCATCGGATTTGGACCGGATGATTTAAAGCCAGCGACGATTGATCTGTTGCAAACGATCAGCAACATTATCGACATGGAAAAGCCAAGCCCGTTTGTATGTGCCAATGTGAATCTGACCGTGCCGGAATTGCAAAACGAGTTTGTCATCGTCGAAAAAGGTGGAAAGAAAATCGGCATCACACAAGTGCTCGATGACGAATTGCTCAAACCATTTAAAGGCAAAGAAGATTTGGAGCTGAAGACCGTTGCCGATGCACTAAACACAGTTATCCCTAAAATGGCTCAATGCGATTTAAAAGTATTGATGCTGCGTACCGAAAAAGTTGAAACAGCACAGCAGGTCGCCAGAGATTTTCCTGCGTTCGATTTACTTGTGCACACCACCAGCGCCGGAGAGCCGGAGAAATTGCCTACGAAAGTCGTTTCTGGCAATCATACAACTTCGCTAATCCAGCTTGGCACAAAAGGCATGTACGTCGGCGTCGTTGGATGCTACGAAAAAGACGGCAAGCTCGATATGAAGTACGAACGGGTGCCACTGGACGGTCGCTTTAAAGACAGCAAGCCGATGGAAAAAATCTTTGAGGCCTACCAAAACGAATTGAAGATCCTGTACACGTCCGGGCAATTGATGGATATCAAAGCTCAACCGCATCCATCGGGCAACAAGTTCGTAGGATCCCAGATCTGTTTCGAATGTCATCAGGACGAATTTGAAATCTGGGAAGACGGTGTTGATGGGGATGGCGGTCCACACTTTATCGCCACCGACGATATCGTTAACCCTCCCAATCACCGCGGCCACATCGCTCGTCACTTCGATCCAGAATGCATTAGCTGCCATGCCACCGGTTGGCATCCGCAGGATTTCTATCCTTACGAAACCGGATTCATTTTCCTAAAGAAGAATGACGTATTAACGGGCAACGGATGCGAAAACTGTCATGGCCCCGCTTCTGCCCACGTCGAACTTCGTCGCGCGGCCGACAAAGGAAAAGACTTCCCTGACAATATCTTGCAGCAGGATATATTGTCGGTGCGATTGACGCTGGAAAAAGCCAAGAATGAACAT
The DNA here is from genome assembly GCA_964405425.1 of uncultured Pirellulaceae bacterium. Lineage (GTDB taxonomy): Bacteria > Planctomycetota > Planctomycetia > Pirellulales > Pirellulaceae > Mariniblastus. The sequence goes on from CAYONX010000010.1 coordinate 79,775, forward strand.
TGCGGCCAATGCCATGACGCCGACAACAGCCCTGACTATTTGAAGGAAGGCGCATTCGAAAAGTACTGGGCCAAGATCAAACACTAGCCCAAATATTTCATCGTTCGTGGTCGACGAAACAGCAATCCATTATTGTGCGGCTGGATTATTGACGTCATAGCGATCTCATTGGAAATCGCATCTGTGCTTCTTTTTCAGATGTGCCCCTGAGCCCACTTATCGGTTAGCCAATTCTCCGACCAGAGCGAGTCAATCAGCCCAACTTAAGTTGAATTTGGGTAAAACGCGGGCAATCAAGGGACGTACAAAACGCTCGTCGCTTGTTATACTTGATCGCTGTTGATCGTTTTCTTTTGTTAGCTCTTTCCACTCCTCAATGATCGAAAACCAAAATAACCCTGAACCACAGATCGATCTTACAGGACAAACGATTGGTGATTATGCGATCTTGCGACGCCTGGGCAGAGGAGGCATGGCCGACGTCTATCTGGCTCGCCAAAAGTCACTCGACCGAAACGTCGCACTGAAAGTCCTTAAACCCGACCTCGCGAAAGACGCTTCCTACATCGCACGATTCAAACGCGAAGCCCAATCGGCTGCCCGACTGGTTCAATCGAATATTGTTGGTGTTTACGAGGTCGGCGAATTGGAAGGACTTCACTACATCGCCCAAGAGTACATCGTTGGAAGAAATCTGCGCCAATACCTTGCCAGAAACGGGGCCGTGAAGCCCGTGATGGCCATCAACGTTTTGCGCCAAGTTGCTTTGGCACTTCAGAAAGCCGCCCAACACAATGTAACCCACCGGGATATCAAACCAGAAAACATTATGCTCTCGCCCGCTGGCGAAGTTAAAGTGGCCGATTTTGGTTTGGCACGAATCGATGATCCGAATAGTAAGCATTTGACTCAAGTCGGTATCACAATGGGTACGCCACTGTACATGAGTCCCGAGCAAGTCGAAGGCAACGCCGTTGACGCACGCAGCGACATATATTCGCTTGGCGTAACCGTTTATCACATGCTCGCAGGACACCCACCATTTGATGGCGACAATGCACTCTCGATTGCTGTTCAGCACGTAAAAAACGAGCCCGAGCCATTGGACGAAATACGTCCCGATGTTCCGGCAACATTAATTGCTTTGGTCAAAAAAATGATGGCCAAGTCACCGGACCAGCGTCCACAAGATCCCAGCCAACTGCTCAAGTCAATCAAAGCTATCAAGGTCGACGAGGAACAGGACTGGGAGCAATTGGTAGAAACGCTGGCGATCGAGAGTGCGACCAACACGAACAGGACCGCAACCACCAACCCCAGACTGGCGTCGACACGTCAATTGCAATCGATCATGGGGGGTAATGTCAAATCCTGGTGGACCGAACTTTCAACCATTCTCGGTTTCGCAGTTCTGTTGTTCTCCGGACTCTTTATCGGTCTCTGGTTCGCCAACCAAAACCCACCCATCGACCCGCTTGAAGTTCCCTATACCGCTCCTGGAACCATTCCAAAATTCGATACCGCGAAACAACAATACGAGCACGCGGTCAATTATCATCCCGGCGATTTAAAATACTACGAAACCGTGATCGCATACTTTCCGCTCGATGAATCCAGCGATTCTTTTAATCAAGATCGTTTGTATCGCGATAAAGCCAGAGAGCGACAAGCGGAAATTTTTGTTCAAAATTCGGATTATGACAAAGCGGGTGAAATATACACTGAATTTACTCAGTCAGAAGATCAGCGGCTGCAGGTTGTCGGACGTGCAGGTTGGGCAATTGTGCTGCACCATCAAAACGCATCCGATGAAGCTCGTAGCGAGATCATCAGCATTGAATCGGAAGTCGAAAAGTACCTGAATCAATTTCTGTTAAAGCGATTTAACGAAATTCGCAAACAGTACTTTGATGCCACCTGACCACTTCAGCTCAACGATGCTACGATCTGAAATTCTGATTGAACCAGCGCCAAATTCTTGCACCCAGCGAACGATTGCCAGTGTACATTCTCGCCTGTCCGCCCAAACCAATCTTCAACGCTGACTGTCGCGGCGAAACTGGAACACGTGCGAAATATTGAATGTCCACATGGAAATTGGCCGCTACCATTTCTGTCACCAGATCAGGAATCCTGTCTGTGCTCGATTCAGCAGCTGCCGATCGCATAATCGAAGCGTCATTGCGTTGATCTCTAAGAACGGATTGATCCGCGACCCCGAGAGACTCGACCTTCGATTCAATGATATGTCCGGGGTCGGAATACAACTTGATTTTCACCTGCTGATCTTTACTGGCAAGATTCACTTGATTCTCTGTCAGCAAGACAATCGCATGCCATTGTGTCAAATCTGCGATTTCGCAAAACCGTTGTCCGCGTACTGCCGAAAGATTCTCATTGTCTCGACTCAATATCGATCGGTGATCAAGCAAAGGTACCGCCTCAGAAACAAAGCCAACTTGCTGAAACGGTGTTTCCAAAACAGTCCCGCCAACGGTTGAAGTAATATTCAAACTCTTCATGCGTTTGCGCAAATCTTCAACGAAACGATTCAACTGGTGGATCTCGGCAAGGATACTTCCCAGCTGATCCAATTGGGCGGCCGGCAAACTCGAACCGCTGCTCATCAAAGCTTTTCTTTCCGTTTCTTTTTCTTTCAAGCGGCCGTCTGCTTGTTCAAGCGCAATCGACAAATCGTAATTCTCGAGCTTGGCAAGCATCGTGCCCGATTCAATCACGTCGCCGTTCTCCACCAGAATTTCTTCAATCAATCCAGGCTCTTGCACATAAACCGTTTCCATCGATTGCGGGACCATAATTAATGAGCAACGCAAATAATGTGGAAACGGAATCAAAAAGATGGCTGCCAACACGGCCAGTCCAATCGCTGTAACGATGGCGAATCTTGGTTTTTCAATCTGATGCATTCTTCCAGGTACCGACATATAACGAAACAGTTTGTAACCGGGCCAGAACAACATCCCGCAGCCCGCAAAAATGGCGATCCCTCGCCCAACAGAATCCAACCCGTATGGCTCCAGCCACCGAGTCAGAAATATGATAATTGAAATCAAAATAATCCAGCGATAACAAAACGCCGCGATCGTAAAACTGGCGAATGCCCACGGACGATTCGATGGCATCAATTGATCGTCCGGAATCTCCAGACCTAACCAGTTGCGACCAAGCATGGTTGTCAACGCCGTCGTCGATTTCTGATTCAGATTTGGTATCTCAAGTAGATCGCTCAGAATGTAATAACCGTCGAATCGCAGCAACGGATTGCCGTTAAATAGAATCGTACTGATACTGCTGACAAGCATCACCTGCAAACATAAATCCTGTATCCAGCCTGGCTCGACGTACCACCAAACAAACGTTGCGAGCGTTGCCAGAAAAACTTCAACGTACATTCCCGCAGCACCAATCGCCGCACGATGCCATTTATTCGGCAATCGCCAACTGTCTGACACATTGCAATACAGACATGGCGTCAAAACCAGCAACATGAATCCGATTTCGTGACACTCTCCACCCAATCGCTTGCACGACAATCCATGTCCAAATTCGTGCAACATCTTGGTAACGGCCAAAACACCGGCAAACATTAACCAGCGCCGCGGGTCGAAAAATTGATCGAAGCCTGGAAGCCGAGCCTGAAATTCTGCGAAGTTGATCATCACCGAAGTCAAGGCAATCAATGCCAGCACCATCACAACGACAATCGCAGTTGGCGTAAACAACCACCAAACCCAACGATCAAGCCAATTCAAGATCCGCTCTGGGTCGAAACCACGATAACGAATGGCCAAAATATTCGTCATAGATGTTAGACGTTCCATCGCCAGGTTCTTCCGCCCGCGACTCAGTAGTTCAGTGCCCTGGCCACTGACGTCTGAAATCACCAACCCGTCTTTGTGGAATCGCGTTAACAATTGTTGCAATTCAGGGCGGGTAATTCGCTTGGGAGCGTACTCACGATGAAAGCCTTCGATCAATTGCTCAATGGTCTTGCTGCCATCGAGCTGCTTTAAAATGTAGTGAACGTGCGGCGGGAACTGATAGTATTTCTGGCCAAGCGGTTCTTTAACTACCCAATACTCGATGCCCTGGTACGTAATCAGATCGCTCGTCAAATCGGAACGCATTTTCATGCGAACAACAGGACTCGCATCGACAGATGGAAGTGTCGGAGCAGACAAAAAACCACTCCTTAAAAGAATGCGTTCATTCGAAGCCAATCGATGACTTGATAGAACCAGACAAAACCGCTCGAACGCTGGCCACAATGAATCCTTGCCGTCAAACCCGCACCCGGCCGAACGTCTTCCAATTTAGAAATAATATCTGCCTTTACGATCGCTCGAAACTCTGGCACCCCTGTGTCACCCGGATCCGTTCGATCCGCCAGCCGAATCAGCTCTCCGGTAAATTCGATGTTAGGGTTGGTAGCGACTCGAAATTCAACATGTAGCGGCTTTTCGTCTGCTTTGTCCATCGCTGCAACCACATAGCCAACTTGATTCTGAGGAATTCTCAGCTCGGCAACCCACGGCCCGTCAAAATCGGCAACCGCCAAAACAAACTGATTGGTTGAGATCGGCAAATCCGTCAAACGATTCTTGGCGTCCCAGGTCACAATGGTGCCGTCAATCGGACTAACCAACGATTGTCGGGACTGCCTTTTTTCCATCAACTTCAATCGAGTTTCCAGATTCACCAGCTGTTGACGCAACTGACTTTCACGGCCCATCAATGCGATCGCATCCGCTTCGGGCAATTGCTCCATCCGACTCAATTGACGCTGGCTCTCGCGAATCCGCTGCTGCGTAACGACAAGCTGGCCTCGCGCTTCTTCAATCCCCATTTCCAAATCGGCATTTGAAAGTTCGATCAATAACTGGCCGGACTTTACCTTTTCACCTTGATCGACATGAACCATCGAGGCGACACCGTCAGCCTGAGAAAAAATGTTTCGACGCACTTCCGGTTGGATTACGCCGTTAACGCGCATTTCTAATTCCGTTGGAATAAAAATCATGTAAAGCACTAACAGAGCCAATGCAGCCAGCCCTGTCATCGTCTTCGCAAAGTGATCGCGGAACAAAAAGCTGCTGATTTGCCCCATCCGCTTCCACAGCGGCCGCATGAAAATCTGTTCGTGCTCAAGGGCATTGGCGGTCGCGATTTCTGAATGCAAAGCCACCAATTGCATCGAATCACTGACACGATCCTGGGACACATCTTCGTCGAAATATTCGAGGATCAACGCCCCCATCTTCTTTGGCTTCTTGCGTGCCGAAGGTTTGAATTCCAGTTCGACACTTTCATTGGGTCGATTCAGCAAAGGGACAACCGCCAGGGTGCGACTGTGCGCTTCGTCCATGTAGTCGTTCAAACGTTTTACGATTTCCGGCGGCAAGCCTTCTGTATCGCCGGTAACCCAGATCGGAATGTTGCCAGCAACGCTGGCCGTCGCCAGTCGACCAAGCTTCCGAACCACGTTAGCCCGATTGTCGAAACGATCCTGACTGCTGACTGCCGTGACTTTGCAGGAACTGCCGTTCCATTTGGCAAAACTGACTCGGTCACACTTCATTACCCGACGAGCCTCGTTGGCAATCGCATAAGCCGTCTCGCTCAAATCAATGGACTTGTGAATCTCGGTCACAAAGTCCATCGTCGAAGAATGCTGATCAGCGCTGTAACTGAGTTTTTCAAGATCGTGAAATTCATGCCACCGCTGAAACAATTCAGCGATCCTTACCAGGAATTTCAGATATCCTTCCTGGGCAGCTTCGGAAATATTTCGACGTTGCAACAGCTCGAGCGTTCCAAAGTTTTCGCGCTTGCGATTGACAACCGGTGCCATCAACAGGAAACACTCGGAAGCGTTGGGTTTGGCTGGTGTACCGGGCTCACGCAACGTCTCTGACTCAATACAGACCGGTTGGTCACCGTGAATCACTTGCTTGACCGCGTCGCGATGCATCGATTCATTAATATCGATCCGCATGTCGGGTGAGATTTTTTTGTGAGTGATTTGAAAACTACCCGCAGGACCAGCTTGCCACAACACAGCACCGTGCCCGCCAGTCAACTTCACCAGCTTACCAAGCAACGTCTCACAAAAATCATCAAAGCTTGTATCGGAATGCGCCAGTTCACCCAACTGACGTACGGCGACACGAAGCTCTGTTTTGATGTCTTCGACGGTATACTGTTTGGAATCGCCAGCTGACATAGATTATTGGATTTGATTTAAGAACTACTGATCCGGAAAACCTGCCTTCGATCTTCCACAAGCGCACCTGAAGTATAAGAGCCCGCCGAAAAATGTACACGGTTTAACTTGGAATTGGGCCTAATCGTAGACATCCAGAATTGGATCAAGCCCCATCTCTCGATGTGATTTAGCTTGCATTTTTTCGTTATACATAAGGATTTTTCTAGCCCTATAGTGTTGATTTTCGACCTTTCTCTGGGCTTTACGAAACAAATTGATCCACCAGCGGTCTGAACGGATTTTTCCGATTGCGCGGTATCTATCGGCGGACTGTTTGCCGTACGCAGAGTCAAGTAATTTGTCTTCGGCAGAGACAAATTGATGAAAAGAGCCCGGATCTCCCTGGCGGCCGCAACGACCGAGCAATTGCTGATCAATTCGTGCCGATTCGTGCATCTCGGTTCCAATGACACACAAGCCGCCAAGTGCAGCGACTTCTGCGTCTATTTTAATATCCGTACCACGGCCTGCCATGTTGGTTGCAACGGTAACACGGCCCTGTTGACCAGCAGCTCCTACGATTTCAGCTTCGCGCTCGACTTGCCGGGCGTTGAGTACCGAATGCAAAATGCCTTGCTTGTTCAACAACCGCGAAAGCAATTCTGATTTACCGATCGATCGCGTACCGACCAGAACAGGTCGTCCGGTCGCGTGAATTTCAACTATCTCTTTTAATACCGCCGCCCATTTTTCGCTTTCCGTTCTCTTGAATACTACCGGCAGCTCTTCACGCTGACTCTTTCGATTCGGTGGAATCACTGTGACCGGAGTATTATAAATTTTGCGAAATTCTTTGGTCGCACTTGCGGCCGTTCCTGTCATGCCGGCAATCAGTGGAAATCTACTTACGAAAGACTGAACCGTAATTTTTGCTTGCGTCTCCGTTTCGACACTAACATTAACATCTTCCTTTGCCTCGATCGCCTGATGAATACCTCGGCTCCAACGTCGACCTTCCGACAATCGCCCCGTCGCTTCGTCGACAATTACAATTTCGCCATCACGGACAACGTATTCACGATCGCATTCATAATCGCGATGTACCTGAATTGCCCGCTCAACAAAGTCATACATCTCCGGCAAGCCGACCCCTCCCATCGATTCCGGCTTGTGCAATGCACGAACCTTGGCCGTTCCTTCAGGCGTCAAATCAACCTTGCGCCGTTCTTTGTCGTACCAGTATTCCAAATCTTCCAGAAATTCCGGTGCCGCTTGCGCACACCACTTGTACAGGTTCAATTGTTGTTGATGAGCGTCGTCGTCTGCAGCGGAGCTGATAATCATTGGCGTTCTTGCTTCGTCAATCAGAATACTGTCCGCTTCATCAATCAACAAAAAATGCGGATCGCGATGCACTCTGGAAATTTTGTTCTCCACTCCACCTCCGCCAAACCAAAGCTGATTCTGTTCTCCTTGTCGCTTACTCGAATGGTCCCTGAGAAAATCGAATCCAAATTCTTTCATGGTGCCGTAGACAATATCGCATTGATAGGCAGCCCGACGTTGTGGACGAGACATTTCCGTCTGGATAATTCCAACCTTCATTCCCAGTGTATTATAAACTGGCTGCATTTCTTCAGCGTCGCGACGTGCAAGGTAATCGTTTGCGGTGGCCAATAACACTCCGCGACCGGCCAAAGCATGAATGAACAACGGAAGAGTTGCGGTCAACGTTTTCCCCTCACCAGTACGCATCTCGACCACATGGCCTTCACACATGGCTCGACCACCAGCCAGCTGAACGTCGTAGTGGGTCTTTTGGAGCTTGCGACCGGCAGCGACCACCACCAGCGCAAAACCGCGAATCAGCAGCGGTCCGACCTTTTCATCCTTGCGAGATTCAAATCCGAGATCAAGCGCCAGTTCTTTCAAAGCTTCATCGCCAAGCGTACTGTATTGTTTCGCTTGAGCACGAACATCCTTACAAAATGAGACTGGCAACATCTGATAAGTTCTGAATTCAATGATTAACCAAAGACGTAATCATATCGAAACAACCAGTTCGCGGCTGAAAATTCTGTCTGTCATTCGACAATTGCCGGTCAACTGTTCCGGTTAGACATTTTATTCGCCCCAATGTCGATACGAACATAAAAAAACCCCGCCAAAAATGACGGGGCTGGTTTTTGCTTGAATCAATTATTGATTAGCATTCAGCATTAACAGTGATATCTGCCATTACACCACTAGTCGTAGTGAAGTCCTGGAATTCCGCAGAAGGCAAATCAACACAATCGTCATCGGTATCGCCAAGTACGATGTTGCGAGCTGTGACCTGAATGAACGAATCCACGACCAAAGTCGCCGCGTTACCGTCTTCTACGTCAACGTTGGTGGTCAGTCGCAATTCGTTTGCCGAATTGCTGCCAAATATTGTGAAACCACTCTCAGGACTTTGGAAATCGGTTACAAGATCAACGTTACCAGACGTATTGAAATTCAGGTTATCAAACACCAGAAAGTCACCAACCGCATTGCCAATGTTAATATCACTGGCCGCAGAAAGGGATAAGGTGCCGGTGGTAACCAACGTTGAGCCTTCCTGATTAACGATCGTACCGGCATCAGTGCCAGTCGCCAAAGCCGTCAAAGTAACATCTCCTCCAGAATGATCATTGTCTGAGCCAAGAGCAATGTTGCCGTTCTGTGTGATGTTGACGATACCATCGGAAACAAACGTCAGCGTGTCAGCTTCAAAAAGATCACCCGCATTGTCACCGATCGTAATGTTTTCACTGGCAAAGAAATTGGCACGTGATCCAACCGTTAGCGAAGAGGTAGCCGAATCAAGGATAACACCTTCACCGACCTGACCCTGTCCCGACAATAACACAAGCGAACCGCCAATGTTGGAATCACCAGTCAACAAAACATCGCTGTTTTGAGAAACCGTCGCACCAGCAACTGAGTTCAACGTGAGCGAACCAAATTGCAGATTGTCCTCAGTAGAATTCAAGCCAAGGTCGATACTTTGACCCGTAAACGACGCGTTGGTGTCAACAGTAACGACCGCTTGAGCACCATTGATGATCACGCCTGTAGAAGTAACTGAAATCGCGTTGGCAAAAGTCACTTCAGACCCAGGCCGGTTGGCCAGAACCGTTGCATCGTCTTCAGATAACGTGAAGTTTCCATTGTCGACTTCAAATGAAACTGCTGCAGCGGAGAAAAAGTCGCCTCTGGAAGTACCAATTTCAACGCTCGCATTATCAGCACCATCATTCAGCGAAGAAATGAAATTCGCAAGTTCCTGAACAAAAATGAAAGCTCGATCTCCGTTGGTAATCGAGCCATTGGAATCGATCGTCAATGTTCCAGCAAAATTAGCCAAGCCAGTGATCGATGTGTTGGAGTCTTCTTCAATATCAACGATTGGAGCAAAGAATTCAAAAGAGTTGGTATTGAAGGTATCGCCTTCCGCCTTCCCTAATTCAACGGAAGTGGTCGATTGAACACTGGTGATGCCATCAACCGAAATGATTGCACCATCAGAATTCGTTATGTCTCCGGTTGCAAGCAAATCAAGTGAATCAGTCGTATTCAATCCGAACAATTCGATGCCAGAGTTTTCCCAGACAAAAGTTCTGATGTTTGAATTGACGTTCAAGCGACCGGTATTGAACTCATTTGCTCCGCCGACACCCAGTCGGACAATGTTTCCAGACAGATCCGCGTCACCTTCGATCAGCACGTTCGACTGAGAAGCCTGGTCCAACGTCCCATTCACTTGTACATCAGCCGAACCAATGGGTGAGAACCCAACCCATGTCAATGAGTTCAATTCCCTAAGTGTAAGGCTACCAGGTGTATTGGATTCAAGGCCAACAAAATCGACTTCGTTGTCACTACCAAGATCAATTTCTGAACCAAACAAAGTTACGCGGTCAGCGGTGATAAATGTACCCGGTGCGTCAGTGATCGATCCTTCGGCGTTAATCACAAGATCAGCAACCGCCGTGTCCAGCAAAACGATATCGTTGGCATCAGTGATTTCTACGTCTGCGTTAGTGGTGATACTGACATTGTCAAAGTCGTTGTTCTCGTTCAAAAGCGAAACTGCAAAATCAGTGGCGCTGTTAATCGTGAAATCTACAGCTCTAAACGAACCTGCTCCCGTCAACGAACCTCCAGATCCATTGAAATTGCCGGTGAACGAATCAGTGATATAGATACCAGTTAATGCAACTTCATTGATATTGTTCAATGAAACTGAATTCAAATCGCCGGAATTGAAAATCCCTGCCAGCTGGACATCAAGATCTGTAAGACCTTTGTTTCCAGTAATCGAAATGTCTGTGACGTTAGCTGTTGCAACGGGCTGCACGCCGCCAGTAGCCGGATCCGAATCGACCAATTCACCATTAACCAAAACCTGGTCAGCGCCATTAGTCGACACCACTGCGGTGTCAGCCGCTTCGGTCAAAGCGATATCAAGCGAGCCACCTGCAAAGGCTGCCGTAACGGCCAATAGTTGTCGCTCTTCTAATGAACTGTATGTAGTTGTTGATGTCTTTGATTTTTCTCGGCGGGCTTTTTCTCGGCGGGC
>CAYONX010000010.1:90706-115533 GCA_964405425.1 uncultured Pirellulaceae bacterium
TTTTTCTCGGCGGGCTTTTTCTCGGCGGGCGGGAAAGAGTCTTGAAAACTTAAACATGTTGTTTCTCCATAAATTAACTGCGGCGTAACTCCGTTCAAATCGTTTGCCCCATCGGCCAACAATGAACATTAGTAAGGAAAGATAGCACGATTACTCTGCAACTTTTGAGTCCCTGAGCTCATCGAGCAGCCAAGACTATCTCATAAAGTGCCCTCAAGTAAAAGAAGTGACGTGCTAGCGATTCAAATAAGTGATCAATGGAAAATCGCTATACAACCTAATCTTGAGACAGACCACCGTTTTCGCTATTGTTCGACGCCAATTTCCCCCCTCGACATGATAAGAAGAAATTATCAAAGCATGGATAACTTCGATTTCAAACGGACAAGTCGAAAGTGCAGCGTGTCGGGCAAGGAGTTCGAAGCGGGCGAAGAATACATTTCTGTACTGATTCAAAGCGATGCAGAATTGATTCGACAAGACATTGCAATGGAGCAATGGAGTGAACCACCAGAACAATGTGTGGGTTGGTGGAAGTCGCGCGTACCCGACCTCGAACAGGGAATTGTTTACTGGGCACCAAAAGACGTGCTGTTGTCATATTTCCAACACCTTGTTGAAACACAGCGCGATGAAGACACAACCTATGTGATGGCAATCTTGCTGCTACAGAAAAAACATTTGCGTTTACTTGATACCGAGAAAGAGGATGGAGTTGAGATGATGCGATTGCTCAATTCGTCCAGCAAAGAAACATTTTCGATTAAAGCGGTCGACGTCGATGCGACACGCGTCAAAGCGATTGAAAACGAACTCGCAGAAAAACTCTTTACCGATGTGGCACCTTCGGCCGAACCTGAACTGTAATTTTCCGCAATGAATTTAAACCCCTTAACAATTGGCAGTTTGAATAATTCGCGTGCGTGTTTCTTCCATGCGATTGAAATTCGGCGATGGCGTGGCCTGGCAATTGCAGCAATGGCGGTCGTGATATTGCTTCCCAGTACCGGCTGTCAATTGTTCAATCGATTCCGGGCCGCACCTGAAATATCTTCCCCGGTTGCATTCACGCAAATCCCAACCAAAGAACAAGTCATTTCTCATCTTGTCGATCAAGCTTCGCGAGTTGAACAATTGCAATCCGATGTCAAAGTCTCGGTCGCAGGAATGCCGGCGCTGCGAGGCACGCTGGCGGTCGAAAAACCGGACCGGCTTAGAATGAATGCAGGCTTGCTTGGCGTTACAGAACTTGGAATCGATGTCGGCAGCAATCAGGAAGTGTTTTGGTTCTGGTCAAAAGTAGCCGCCGGCACACAGGGGCCCGCCATTTATTACGCGCGACATGACGAATACCAAAGCAGCATGTTGCAACGAGTGCTCCCAATTGAACCAAGCTGGTTAATCGATTCGCTTGGCCTGATGCAGTTCGATTCGCAGGATCAAATCGAAGGACCTTTTCAACGCCCCGACGGTCGACTGGAATTCAGAACCGTTCGAAGTATCGGCGGTCAGAAGACGACTCGAAAAACTGTAGTCGATCGTAAGTACGGTTGGGTCGTGCAACAATCAATCTATGACGCCAAAGGCAAACTCCTGGCTTACGCCAATTCCAAAGAACACGAACACTACCCGGAATATCAAATCAGCCTTCCCGGCCTGATCGCAATCACAGCATTCAATCCAGACGGCTCACAGATGACCATTTCAATCACGGCCAGTCGCTACCGCATCAATTCGATTTTCGGTGACCCCGACAAACTATGGAATATGCCAACCCCTGGAGACGTGCCTCAGATCAATCTGGCCACACTTTCTGACGTCAACACCAGCTCTCCACCGGTCTCTGCCGGGGCCTCGAACATCCGCCAAATTACGTCGCCACAGCAGCAGGGAATCGCCAATCGCTCGGTCATCCAGCATTTGCGATAACGGCTTGTAATCCCAATAAATAAAGAGTCCACTTCGCAATCGGCCTGCGGCAAATCGAATTCCAGTCTGTGACATTGGGAATAATCGAAAAAAATCATGCAGTCGTACCAAACATTTTTTCAATTAATGATGATTTGCGAATTACTTGACACTATTTTTTTCGATTACTAATATCTGTTGCATGATCGCCCGCCGATACGCCGTATTTTTAAGTATCGACGAATAAACTGGATCTTAAGGAGAATTAAATGACTCACGTTGTCACAAAACCTTGCGATGGTTGCCGCTACACTGACTGTGTCGTTGTTTGCCCAGTCGAATGTTTCTACGAAGGCGACACCATGCTGTACATTCACCCGGACGAATGTATCGATTGTGAAGCGTGTGTCCCAGAATGCCCCGTGGAAGCTATCTACCACGAAGACGATGTTCCGGACGAATGGAAAGAATTCATTCAGATCAATGCCGACAAATCGACTGACACGCCGAACATCACAGAGCGTAAAGAGCCACTGGTCGACGACAAGAAAGACGGCTAAGTCGCATCAAACATAGAACGTCAGCATGCTTGCGAATTGGCAATCATGCTGCAAGTAAACAGGCATCGTTACAACTAAACGTCCAGCGACATTGAACTGCCGCTTAAGAACGTCCGCCAGATCTCGTATTTCGGGTTGTCAAGTTTCACCGAAAGCACCGGGTTCTGGCGCGGGCGCAATGGCTTGCGGATTAATTTCATGCCGACTTCGCGAAGCAGCGAATCGCTTTTCTTGCCGTTACATTTCAAACAGCAACAAACCACATTCTCCCAGGTCGTTTTGCCACCACGGCTTTTGGGAATCACGTGGTCAAAACTCAATTGGCTTAGCGGCAATTTCTTCGAACAATACTGACAAGTGTTGCTGTCTCTTGCAAAAAGATTCCGTCGGTTAAAACGCAACGTGAGCCTTGGCACTTTGTCGTAAAAATTCAGCCGCACTACCCGAGGAACCATTAACGAAAAATTCACACTTCGAATCCAATCCGAATCATCATATTCGTTTTCTGGATCGGCCATCTGAAACTCGCTCATTTCCAACCACGCAGAAAAATCGTAGTTGTAATACTGGCCGTCTTCGACGTTGATGACTTCCGCCAGATCGCGGTACAGCAGAACCAGTGCTCTGCGTACAGAAACGACATGTACGGCCATATAGAAACGGTTCAAGACAAGAACACTACCGTTTAACGCAGAGATGTGCTGATTCGTCTCCATCCATTATTCCAGGTTGAGGCGTGTCCCACGCCCGTGATACGAGCTATTGAATCAATGAACCTGCCCGATAAGCCGTCAACTTACTGCAAGCAACTCACCAACTCCACCAAACCGATATTATAACAAGAATTTTCATTTTCCAAATACTTTAGCCAAACCACAAGCTGCACCTGTTCGCAAACGTAAGCAATGACAGTTGGAACGGGTAGAAAAAATTTCCGGCCAGTACACTCGATGTCGCAATCAAACCGACAAAGTCAAGCAAATTTTCCAGCGATCATCAAAGAAATTCGGCTTTAAATCGAAGCGATTTTTACCTGCTGTTTTTTTACTTTTTTGCTTTCCAATGACTTCCATCTATCGTTAACATGTTCTCTAAACATTTATTACAAATGCAATCTCACCTAACACCATTGAACTGCCATGATTCATTATTCGTGCGACCGTTGCGGCAAAAAAATTGATCCCGAAATGGAGATTCGCTACATCGTTCGAATTGAAGTTCAGGCCTCGTGCGATTCACCTGGCTACGACAACAATGGTTGTGACGAAAGCGATCATCTTCTGGAACTGCACGAAATCCTGGAACGATTAGAAGACGCGGAAAGCCCTTCGGTCAGCGAAGACGTCTACCATCGTCGAAAGCACGATCTTTGCTGTGGCTGTTACCACGAATACAAGCGCAACCCTTTGGCCATGGAGCCTCAGATCCCAATCGGATTCAGTAATAATTAGCACCATCGCGACGCAGAAACCGCATCCATCTATCAATCTCTGCGATCAACTCTAATTCTGCATAGCCGCTCGCCTCGGCCCTTACCAGCTTTCCGGATCTAGATCCTTTTAATCTTGTGTCCAAATTTTCTTTGCGGCTTGTGAGCAAAATAGGCCGTTGTTAAAATTCCAAGCTTTCAATTTTAAACTTAAAATCCTTCGGGGTGGTTATGAAGATTGCGGTTTTGGGCGGCGACGGTACAGGTCCTGAAGTAACAAACGAAGCGCTCAAAGTGCTGGATGCAGTATCCAAGAAAGATGATTTCTCTTACTCGCTTGAACATCTGGACTGGGGCAGCGAGCGCTATATTAAAACAGGCGACATTATCCCTGAAGGCGGGATCGATCAACTCAAGACGTTCGACGCAATCTATCTGGGCGCCGTCGGTCATCCTGACGTAACTCCAGGCGTTATCGAAAAAGGCCTGCTGCTCACGTTGCGTTTTCAACTGGACCAGTACATCAACTTGCGTCCTGTAAAATTGTATCCTGGTGTCGAATCACCGCTGGCCGGCAAAACTCCAGAAGACATCGACTTTGTCGTCGTACGAGAAAACACGGAAGACTTGTACGCGGGCATCGGCGGATTTTTGAAAAAGGGAACGCCTGACGAAGTCGCCACACAAACCGCAATCTATTCGCGCAAAGGATGCGAACGTTGGCTACGCTGGGCATTCGAATACACTCAAAAACGGAACAACCCAAAAGGCAAGCGTTTGACACTGGTCGCAAAAACCAATGTACTCACCTATGGGCATGATCTGGTGGATCGTACTTTCCGCGAAGTCGCCGCCGATTACCCAGATGTCGAAGCCGATTACAACCATGTCGACGCATGCTGCATGTGGATGGTCAAGAATCCGGAATACTACGACGTGATTGCCACGACCAACATGTTTGGAGACATCATTACCGATCTCGGTGCGATGATTCAGGGCGGAATGGGCGTCGCGGCGGGCGGTAACATAAACCCCGACGAAGGTGGAACCAGCATGTACGAACCAATGGGCGGAAGCGCTCCAAAGTACACCGGCCAAAGCGTCATTAATCCGATCGCTGCAATTGGTGCCATGGCGATGCTGTTGGAGCAAACTGGCCATCCTGAATCCGGCGCGAAAGTCATGAACGCGATCCAATTAGTGACCGGAACGAAAATGAAAAGCCAAAGCGCCGGAAAAATGGGTCACTCAACACAAGAAGTCGGCGACCTGGTCTGCGAAGCTCTTTAATCGGCGACCATCGCTTGTTGTCCAATTTATTGGCAATCAAGACACGGACTTAACTTCCATAACAACCCTCCCATGCGGAGGGTTGATCTTTGATGTTGAATCATACGGCGGACACTTACGACTTACTTAGGCTTCTCTTCGTGCTTGCTATTTGCTGATCGCCAACAGATCCCGTCGAGCGACAATGAATTCGTTTGCAGTTATCGCGACACTGGATGGCAACTGTTTCCCAACGCGCCGGATTGCATTGTCGTTGCCGCTTTGAATTAGTTGATGAACCCATAGCGGAGAAATCGAACTGGTTTGACCAGAGAAAAACCGTTCGAACTGCTGAGCACTGGATTGCTGCCGTTTTGTGAATCGCTCCCAATCCGCTCTCAACTGTTGCTCCGATCGAGCAAACGTACCTGCGTACTGTCTGGCCGCTTCATCTCCATCTTCGTACAAGCCCAACATAAAGACTCTGGACAATTCAAAATTGTCGTAGAACGAAGCAAACTTCTTTCGTCGACCGACGGTTTTGATCGTCACCTGCATTATGCCTCCTCTCCAGGAAACCGGCACGTCAAACGCCATCACCAATCTCCGATCTCCCTCTAACGTTTCGATCGGAGAATTCTTGAAAGTAAAAAACGCTCCCGTGCCTCGACGAGCAGTACCGCTGGCGACCAAAAGTCTCTGTTCAGGGATTTCATTGTAGGTGCGGGACTCAGACTTCTTTGATTTCAAGTCCGCATTCAATCCTGGCGTTACGAACTCGAGATAGCTGCTGGAAGCATTGGCGCCAATTTCGAAACTGTTTTCAGATTTCTTTTCCACGGTAATTGGCCCGTCAAAATCAGAACTCATTTGAGTCCGTGGTGAAAAATCGACAACCGGGTAAGCATTGCGATTCCAGAATACTTCGACTTTTAATTCTTCCAGATTCAATCTCGAATCGAGATTGGAAACAGAGACCGGAAGCTCAACTTCGACGATCTTGTTGCTACGGCTGAGCTGCAAAACTTTCGCCGCAGCCACCGCTGGACAATCGTAAGACACAGATTGGGCAAATAGTTGGCTGGCCAGCAGCAGCACAATGTTGATTTTTACAATTACCGAAATGCAATATGAAATAGCGCGTATCATCGTGGGCACTCCCGAATAGAGACGGGTTTCGTCCGACTGACCCCTTCCTGAATGATCAATCCAAACAATTTCAAAACTCCGTCGTGGAGTGCGGGCCAATTATTTAACCTGAGACTACCACGGCAATGCTTTTTGTTTGGTTTTGAAAAAGTTACACGATCGCATGCTGCCACTACTCGCCGATTTGTTGCAATCGTCATAAATTAAAGCCAGAATATCCATTCATCGCACGGATCCGATTACGCAATTCCTGGCGAATAGTATCAATTGGTGTAGTTTTGGAGAATCAAGGTGAATTCCAATTTGTTTATTGCTTCTATTTTTGCATGCAATCTTTTCTTGATTGCAAACTTGCCAGCCCAGTCAAACGACAAGGGAAGCGGCAATAAGTCCGCCGACGAAAAAGCTGTCAATCTATTTAACGGCAAAGACTTAACCGGCTGGCATACAGATATCCCTAAGAAGCCGGACGACGCCGGCGATACATTTATCGTCCGTCAAGGTAATCTTGTCAGCCTTGGCAAACCGCGTGGCCATCTGATTACTGACAAAAAATTCAGCAACTTTCGCTTGGAAGTTGAGTATCGTTTTCCAGGGAAACCTGGAAATTGCGGTGTACTCATACACTCATCGACACCACGCTCGCTTTACGAGATGTTCCCAAAATCAATCGAAGTTCAAATGAACCATAAACACGCGGGCGACTTCTGGTGCATCGTCGAAGACATTACGGTACCCGACATGGTTAAACGTCGCGGCCCAAAGAAAAAATGGGGAATCACCGAAGGCAAAGCTCGCCGCATCAAAAATCTGACTAACGGATCGGAAAAACCACTCGGCCAGTGGAACCGCATGATCATCGAAGCAGTCAACGATGAAATCAAAGTTTGGGTTAACGACGACTTCGTCAATCACGGCAGCAAGTGTACTGCAAGCGAAGGACAGATTTCATTGCAAGCCGAAGGCGCGGAAGTTGAATTCCGAAAACTGGAATTGAGCCCAATTACTGAATTAACCACTGAATAAGTGACTGAGTTAGCCAAAAGATTTCGGAACGATTCTACGCCACACCAATCATCGCCAGAATCTTATAGATCTGACGCAAATGCACTTTCTGGTGAATCGCCGCCAGAAAATGCCAACCATGACCGTCTAACTCTCCAAACCATGGGTGTCGATGAGTCAAATCCGTTCGTAATGGCATATGAGATTTAGCAAACGCCCAATAGCGTTTGTTGCCTTCGCGAAACTGATCGATTGCCTCGGCACCAACGTCCTCGCTCGGCTTGTAATCTTGAATCCGCACGACTTGAAAAGGTTCACTGCTGGATTTAAGAGAGCGGATCACTTCCATGATATCCTTGTTGACCTGATTAAGATGAGCCAGCGTCATCAGCACCGACCAATCACGGCTGGAAGCTTCGATTCCCTGCAACCGAGGAATCAACATTTGCTGTCCCAAAACACCAAGATCGTTTTCATCGACAACCCTCAGAATATCTCGCGTTGAATTCTGAAACCGATTCAATGACGATTGATCGGAAGTAAATGCAGAACCAATTTTGAAATACAAATTCAAGTAGAAATTTTCGAATGGCGGCAACCCGGCACCCGGAACATCAGATAGTTCAGCCATCGATTTAAGCACACACAGTCGAAAAGTCGATTTCGTCAAAACTGGAAACCGAAACAAATTCGCTCGCGTCTTCAACTGGCTTGTTGCCGGGACGAATGCTCAACACGGTCGCCATCCCAGCCTGTTTTGCCGCCTGCAATTCAGCCACAACATCACTGACAAATACAAAATCTTCTGCCGCGATTCCCGAATCAGCCGCAATCGCTTTGTAGCTTGAAGACTCCTGCTTCAATCCAATCGTCGTATCGTAGTGCCCGCTCAATTTAGGCAACATATTTCCGACTTCCGTGTGTCCAAAGAAAAGCTTTTGAGCTTGAACGCTGCCCGACGAATAGATTCGGACCTCGATTCCATCAGCAACCCAATCGTCAATCGCCGCTGGAACGTCTTTGTAAACATGGGCCACCATTTGTCCCGATTCGAAACCGGACTTCCAGATCTGCCCCTGCATCTTCTTCAACCCAGTCGCCTTCACATCGTCATCCATCAACTGAATGACAGTCGCTGCCACGACTTGCTGAGCCGCAGCGTTGTCTTTGGGCAGCCATTGAGCCAGTTGCCGATCAATATCATTCGCAAGTAACGGCAAACAATCTTTGACGGCCGCATTGTCCCAGTGTTCCGCCAGAAACGAAACCAGATGTTCACGCACGTAAGGAAACATGACGTCGTAAACGAAACTGATCGACGACGTCGTGCCTTCGATATCCAACAAAACACATTTAGCTTGCATTATAGTTTCACGACCGGCTCAAAATCGCCGCCGCCTTTGTTGCCTTCGATGTAGCCTGGCCCCATGCACAACGGCTGATATTTTTCGTGCACGCCGTCTTCGTTGTAATGAGGAGCCCAACCCGTCATGTCTTCGAACAACCGAATACAGCGAATTCTCTTTTCGCCGCACAAATGAAACCAATGACGCGTTCCATTAGGGACGCTGATTAAATCGCCGGTCGTCACCGTGATACTGAACACGGGTCCGTCTTCTGGATTGATATGAAACAGCCCGCTTCCTTCGACCGTGAACCGCACCTCGTCTTCCGTGTGAAAATGTTCTTTGTCGAATTTCGCCAACATCTGATCCAGACCTGGCGTATCGGGTTGGACATTGATGACGTCCGCCGTCACAAAGCCGCCGTCCGCTTTCAAGCGTTCAATCTCTGGCTCGTATTCTGCAAGAATTTCATCGTCCGTGGCGTTGTCAGCCAATCGACCGGCCACATCCCATTTTTCATACTTAATCCCAAACGGCTTCAAGAAGGAAACTAATTCAGCTGGATCCGAGATCGATTGTCCGGTATCGGGTACGGTTACTGTTGCCATGATTTTGCCTGCATAATTCGGAATTGAATCTTCGAAATTCTAACGAATCGCAACGCATTTGATTAGTCGTTTTTAACGACAGAAATTAGTTTTTCGCCCAATGACCTCGAACAGAAACTCAAATACTTCGATATGCCGGCGTGCGCTGAAAACGTCTTTACCCCATGTATAGAGCCCGTGGTTGCGAATCAGGAAACCGTGCGACATGCGTGTGTCGCTTCGATTCAATTCTGCCCGAACCAGTTTCGACAACGCCGCAATGTCCTGAGTGTTTTCAAATATCGGAACCCATAGGCTGGTTTGATGAGTCGCATTGCCTTGCAGACCTTTCAGCATTTCGTATCCGGCAACCTCAAAACCGCCGTCCTGGAAATAGTAATCCGAAAGCAGCGTGCCCCAAACGCTGTGCGTATGCAAAATCGAACCGACGTCAGGCAATTCGGCTAACACGACATGCAACATCGTTTCGGCAGAAGACTTTGGCTGGTCCGCATGAGTTGGCTGGCCATCGGCATCCAATCGAACAAAACACCGACGATTCAAGCGACCTTTATCTTCGCCGCTGGCCGTCACCGCCAATTCCACAGGCTCCCGTGCGATCACGCTGCTGTAATTGCTGCTGGTTCCAACCGACCAACCACGTGAATGAAACAAACGTCCACATTCGCAAAGCGCATCCAATTCATCTTCAAATCCAGCCAACGGGTGCTCCGGTGGCAAAGGCATATCGTTCATCGCATCAACAGTCGGTTCCTGGTTCATCGCAATCCTTAGCTATGCATACGCGGCAGTGGGTCGCCGCGGTTAACGATTTCTGTTTCCAATGCCGACAATTCTTCCAGTCGCAAACGCACGGTTTCATCATCGCCAAAATATTTTGCCATTCGTACATAAGTCGTATGGTGCCGAGCTTCGGATTCAAACAGACTCGCATAAAAATCCGCCAGCTCTTTGTCTTCAACGTGTTCGGCCAACAAATAGAACCTTTCGCAAGACCGCGCTTCGATCAAACTGGCAACCAACAATCGGTCGATCGCCCGAGCAGGTTCGGTCTTTCGCACCAAATCATTTAGCTGCCGACCGTAGTTGCCAGGTTTCAAGCGTCGAAACTCAATTCCTTTTTTCTTCAGCAAATCCAGCACCATGACGAAATGTTCCATTTCCTCATTCACAATTTCCGACATTTCACGACAAAGTTCTTCGTTATCCACATAGGAAAAAATCAGGTTCAACGCACATCCAGCCGCCTTCTTTTCACAATGAGCATGGTCGATCAAAATTTCATCCAAATGATCGTCGATCAACTTGACCCAGCGCTTGGATGATTCGGATTGCAGGTTTAACATTTCTCGATCGCGTTTACGATGGAACAATAATATCGCTTTGAACAAGTATACGAATTCGTGTCGTCTGCCGCGACGGCCTATTTCTGATAGTGAGCAAGACAAATGCTTTTTGGCAAGAAAAAGAACTGGGACGACGTCTACGACGAAGACTATGCGAAGCGAACCGAACGCCGTGAGCGTCTGCGCGGTTCGGTAATCTGGTTTCAGCTTGCCGCTTTTTTCGTCGTCGGCGCGATCGGCCTGGGTGCGATTGCACTGTTCTTTGGCCGGACGATGGTCGAAAAAGTACTGACCGAATTGGCGGCACCGGTCGGACTCGTTTGGATGTTTTTGCTGTTTCAGACGTATCTCGCGTTACTTTTTCGCCAGGGCGGCTTCGCGATCCTCACGATCGCTTGCTGGTTATTGCTGACTATTTTTGGCAACAGCTACGTCGCCAATCAACTTGCCTGCGGCCTTGAAGAACCACACTTCCAAACCGAGCTGAATCGTCTTCCAGAGCTTGACGTCGTATTCTTATTGGGCGGAGGGACTGATACCAACCGACAGGGCAGGGCACAGGCTGGAATATCAGGAGATCGAGTCGTCGCTGCCGCCAGCTTGTACCACAATCAAAAAACTAAATTGATCGTCTGCACGGGTGAACAATCGTTTCGCACGACTCAAGCCGATCTCGACCCGCACGAAGAAGCGTACAGTATCTTGCGGTCGCTGGAAGTGCCGGAGGAAGCCATCGCCATGCTGCGAGGCAAAAACACTTCCGAGGAAATGCATCACGCAAGACTATTCCTGGAACAACAGAAAATGCCAGATGCAAAAATCGGGATCGTTACTTCAGCATGGCATTTGAATCGCGCCGGTCGGCTGGCCAAAAACAACGGATTGGATCCCGTTTTGATACCGGCCGATTTTCGTTCGAAGTATTTTACTAACGGGCCTAATCTGGTGATCCCGTCCGCATACCATCTCGATACTTCGGCACGCTGCATCAAAGAACATTTGGCAGCCATTATTGGACGCTGAAAATATGCCGGGACTTTTGAAAAATGTCCAAATTCCAGTCACAATATTGAGATATTGTTGATTACCTCTAGAGAATCATGTTGATGTCCTATTTATCATCGGTGCGCCAATGAATCTGTTTTTTAGAGGCTACACACTTATCAATGTCGCGATTGCCTTGGGCATCGCCTTTCTTCTTACAGCACCAGTTTCCAGCCAATCACTTTCATGCCAGTTTCCAGGGCGCATTTTCGCAACTGGAAATAGCCCACTTGCGATGGCTTCTGCGGATGTCGATGGCGATAACGATTTGGATTTGATCGTTGCCAATGAAGTTGATTCAACAGTAAACATATTTATCAATGAATGCGGCTTGGACTTTTCGAGCGGCGAGACAATTGCTGTCGGTCAAGGAGTCAGATCGGTTGCGGTCGCGGATCTGGACAACGACGGCGATATTGATTTCACGACAGCAAATTTCGATGACAGTGAAATTTCGGTTGTGCTGAACAACGGCGATGGAACTTTCGCTTCGGCAATCAACTATGCGGGCGGAGCAGGAACTCGAACGGTTGCCGTCGGCGATTTGGATTCAGACGGCGATATCGACATTGCTTCCGCGAACGCTGGCGACAGCAATACTTCTGTTTTCATCAATAATGGCGATGGCACATTCGCAGACGAAGTCAACTTCCCTGCAGGCCCGACGGCCCGTGCAATCGCGATCGGCGACTTAAACGGTGACGACCAACCAGACATTATCGTCGGCAATGCTGCGGATGCGAGCGTTTCCATTTTGTTGAATTCTGGCAGTGCTGATTTTGCGCCCGCGACAACCACAGTGACGGGAGGCAATGTCCGCTCCGTAACGCTTGGCGACTTGGACGCTGATGGCGATTTGGACATAACGACAACCAATTCAACAACAGACAGCATTTCTGTATTGCTAAACAATTCTGATGGTACGTTTGCACCGCACGTAACTTACACATCGGGCGAAGGGGCCATTTTTGCATCCGTCGGTGATCTGGACGACGATTCTGATTTGGATGTTGTCGCCACCAATACGGGTGGCGCGACTATTTCCATTTTTTACAACACGGGTGACGGGTCGTTGGAGCCCGCAGTCGTTGTCGACGTTGCGCGCGGACCAAATGCCGTTGTCCTGGATGATTTCGACGGAGACAACGATCGAGATATTGCCGTTGTGAACAGCATCGACAACAACGTCATGCTACTGCCAAATGAATTGCCGCAACCAATGGTCGAGATCGAGACCATTGAATCAGAAAATTTCGTGCCCGATATCATAACAGTCGATTTGAATTCAGACGGATTGGACGATCTAGTCTCCACCAGCCTTACCAGCGCAGAAATCTCGATCCGTTTCGCCGACCCTAATGGCACGTTCTTGCCACCGCAGACCATACCTCTATCCGGTTCGCCCAACAAAATGGCAGCAGCAGATTTCAATGACGATGGATTGATAGATCTAGCTGTAGGAGAAGCAACACTCGGTCAAATCATTCTGCTTTTCAATTCCGTCAACGGGCTACAAACCTCAGCGGTGTTGCCACCAAATTCCTTCGGCAGTGATCTATCTGCAGCTGACGTCAATGGAGATGGCCACATTGATCTAGTCGCCGCGAATGTTGGAACCGATGCGATAACAGTGCTGATTAACGATGGCACCGGCACGTTCCTACTACCAATCCCGCTTACCGTGTCAGAGCCCGCGCAAATAGTTTTAGCGGATATTGACGGCGATCTTGACCAGGACTTAATCTCAACCAACCAATCCAATGCCACGATTCAAATATCGCTTAACGATGGCAGTGGCAATTTCCAGCCACAAACACCAGCGACAACAATCGGCAGCTCGGTAATCGATATCGCGTCAAGCGACGTCGATGGCGATGGCATCAGCGAGATTTTAGTCCTGGATGACACTCTCAATCAATTCAGAGTTGTGGCATACGACGGCATTGGAGGATTGGAAATATTAGACACGGTCTCGACGGGAAATACCCCAACAAGATTTTGTATCGCAGATTTTGAAATGGATGGATTGGAAGATGTAGTGGTTACGAACTCAGCAGACAACAGTGTGACCCTTTATCGCAGCATGGGTTCAGCTCAATTCGAGCAGCTCCAAAATTCGTACGCAGGGCCAAATCCTCAATCGATTGCTGCTGGCGATTTCGACGGCGATGAAACTATCGATGTCGCAATTGTGAATTTCGCCCAAAATGAAATCACGGTTTTATACAACCGTTGCCATTTACTTGGTGATATTAATCAAGACCAATCAGTCAACCTGCTCGACGTTGCCGATTTCGTATCCGTTATTGCCAGTGGAGGCTACCAGATCGAAGCTGATGTTGATCGCAGCGGCAAAGTCAATCTGATGGACATTGCCCCGTTTGTACAGCTGCTCGTGAGCGACTAGGTAAAACACAAACACCCAGTCGCCAGACCCAAAACCCTGATCCTGAACAGCTGCTACGCTGAAGGTCCAGCAACGGACTCACCCGCCTTTATTTTTTCCAACCACGGATCCAAATCTTTGAAGATCTTCCCTGGAGTTCCTTCAAAGACGCGTCCGATCAACAAATTGGTCAGATTGGCGGCATGCTCTGGATGGCTTTTCATGAACGCGGCAAAGCTGAATTCGGTGGTATAAAACGCTCTGACCAATTTACGAATCCAGTTTACACCTTCGTCGTAATGTCCTGTCCATTTGCCAAGTGTTGCTCCAGATACATCGTTACGATGTAAACCATCAGCAACACATTCAGACGCCAGCAAAGCCGATTTCAACGCGAGGTAAACGCCGGAAGAATAAATCGGATCAATGAAACCGGCTGCGTCACCAATCAGCACCCAACCATCGCCGGATTGCTGCTTTGTCGTATAAGAGAATTCTTTGGCGATATTAAACTTGCCTTCCTGAGTCGCATCCTGAAGTCGACGCCGAACCCCGGGACAGTTTTTCATCTCGGCTTCAAATGTCTGCTGTGGCGAACCACCTCGCTTGAGCAGAAAATCATTATCGCCAACCAGTCCCACACTGACCGTCCCATCGTGCAGCGGAATATACCAAAACCATGCCTCTTTCGATTCGGTATGCAGAATACAAGTTAGCTCCGGTTTGCCGGCGCCCTTTCGAGCCGCATCCTTAAAGTACCCCCAAATCGCTGCCTTCTTCAAATCGGGGTAATATTCCTTCAAGCCCAATCGATTGGCGATCAATGTTTGCTGTCCAGATGCGTCCATGATGACACGCGCCGAAATGTCATGTTCTTTGCCTTCGGCTGTTTTCACCGTGATCAGATGTGGCGACTTCTTGCGGATATCAATATCCAGTACGCGAGTTTCATCAACGCAAGTTGCCCCTCGGTTGTATGCGGTTTCGTAAAGCAGATGATCGAATTCGTCCCGCTTCACATGCCATGAATCACTGCAGTCGCGATCATCGTATTCGCGAAAAATGAAAGGCTGCGATTCCTTGTCACTGGCACTGACAAATTGAACTCCATTTTTTCTGGAGAACCCGACGCGATCCATTTCATGCAAAATCCCCAATCGCTCGAAAATCCAATAAGACTCAGGCATTAAAGATTCGCCGACGTGAAAACGTGGAACTTTGTCACGTTCGATCAGCAACGTCGCCAGCCCTTGTTCGGCCACCAGCGCGGCCGCAGTGCACCCAGCAGGCCCAGCTCCTAAAACAACACAGTCGTAAACTCGATTGGCAATCATGGCAATTTTCTGTTCTTGCGAACTCTAATCAGGTTAGCGGATTTGCATACAGTGTATTCCTACGGCAACAACGGGCCACTGGATTGTGTTGGAACCGTCAAAATGTCGCAATTTTTAACTAAATGGACAGCTGTAATCGACTATACCGTCTTTTTTAATCCAGAAAGAATATCGTACTCCATCATTTTCGACTGGAATTGCCGCCGCAAATTTCGAAAATCACGGGCTAAGGTAATTTCAAACCAAAATTCGGGTAAACACCTGAATGCATCGTGCGGCGAGCCAATTCATGAAAACCCCCTCTTCATCAGCCAATTGGGCTGATTCAATCGTTTTATTCCTAATTGCCGCGTTCATGATCAATGCTTGCGCCACATGTTTTGCACAGGAAGCCGAAAACGAGAAGCGTCTGTTAAAAAACACACGGCAATTGATTTTCGAAGGCAAGCGATCGGGTGAAGGATATTTCAGCAGTGATGGCAAAAGCATGGTGTTCCAAAGTGAACGGGACCCGGCCAACCCTTTCTTTCAAATCTACTTGCTCGATTTTGAATTCGGTGACGTCACATCGATTTCGCCGGGGGATGGAAAAACGACTTGTGCCTGGGTCCACCCAAACAAAGAACTCGTTCTATTCAGTTCAACACATGACGACCCGCAAGCCAAATCAAAACAACGGGCCGAGATCGAATTCCGCGAATCCGGACAAACGCGTCGCTACTCTTGGGACTACGACGAAAACTACGAAATGTACAGCTTTGACCCGTCAACGAAAAAATACCAGCGCCTGACGAATGTCGTCGGCTACGACGCGGAAGGCTCTTATTCGCCAGACGGAAAACTAATCGCATTCGCCTCCAACCGAAACGCCTACTCGGAGGAAATGTCTGATGAAGACAAAGAGCTTTTCGAACTCGATCCGGCGTACATGATGGAAATTTATATCATGAATGCCGATGGAACCGGCTTGAAGCAATTGACCGATGTCAAAGGCTACGATGGCGGACCCTTTTTCTCACCAGACGGAAAAAGAATTTGTTGGCGACGCTTTGCGCCTAACGGAGCGACCGCGGAAGTCATGACCATGAATATCGATGGAAGCGACCAAAAACAAATCACTCGCTTCAACAAAATGAGTTGGGCTCCGTACTACCACCCCTCCGGAAAGTACCTGATCTTCACAACTAACGAGCACGGCTTCGCGAATTTCGAACTCTATCTTGCCGACACCGATGGAAAATCAACGCCCGTTCGCGTTACCAACACAAAAGGCTTTGACGGACTGGCAAGTTTTTCACCCGACGGAACAAAATTAACCTGGACGACCAACCGCAACGAAAAGAAACAGTCGCAGATCTTTCTGGCGGATTGGGATCATGAACTTGCATTAAAATTATTGGGAATCGACCAAGCCATCAGCGAAGAAGAAGCCACGGCCGGTTCGCTGGGCAATCAGACGGCCTCGCAAACCTCCACTGGATTTAATGCGGAAGACGTTGGACGGCATGTCGATTTTTTGTGCCGCCGAGAATTGGGCGGTCGAATGACTGGCTCGATCGGTGAAAAACAGGCAACCGCTTACGTTGCCGCCTATATGGATAGCCTTGGAATCGTCCCTGACGGCGACGACGGTACGTGGTTCCAGTCGTTTGACTTTCCCGCCGGCGCAGAACTTGGCAAAACCAATCAATTGGAATTTGCTGGCAACAAATACAAAACTGGAACCGATTGGACGCCCATCACTTTTTCGGGCAGCGGAACTTTTGATGCCGCACAAGTCGTTTTCGCTGGCTATGGAATTGACGCGCCAGAATCGGATGACCAGCCTGCTTACAACTCATACGAAGGGATCGATGTTGCAGGGAAGTGGGTTTTGATGTTTCGGTATCTACCCGATGAAGTCGAAGCAAAGCGCAGAAACTTTCTGGCCGACCATAGCCAGTTGCGTAAGAAAACCATGGTTGCCCGAGACAAGGGAGCCGCGGGAATCATCGTAGTCAGCGGCCCAAAATCGAACGTCAAAAATCAACTGGTTCCGCTTTCGAGCGATTTCTCCAGCGCCGGAACAAGCACCGGAGCTATCAGCATCACCGACTCAGTCGCAGAAAAATGGCTGAGCGCCGCAGGCAAGGATTTGACGGAACTTCAAACACAACTCGATACCGGAAAACTTATCACCGGTTTTGCATTGTCATCAGAAATCAAAGTAGCCGTGGATGTCGTTCAAAATCGTGGCACCGGACGCAACGTCGTTGGCCGTTTGGTAGCGGCAGACACACCATCAGCTGAAGCAATCTTGATCGGTGCCCACATTGATCACCTTGGCAAAGGAACTTCCGGTTCCCTGGCCAAGTCTGACGAAAAAGGTCAAATCCATGTCGGCGCTGACGACAATGCTTCTGGCGTTGCCGCGTTGCTGGAAGTTGCCGAGTTCCTTGCCGCGATGAAACGACAAGGCAAATTGAATATGAAACGCGATATTGTCTTTGCCGGCTGGTCAGGGGAAGAACTCGGCCTGTTTGGCTCCAAGCACTACGTAAAAAAAACCATTGGCGACCGCTCGAAAACATCACCACTGGTTGCTTACTCAGGCGACCCACACGATTTGAATGCGCTCGGCAAGTATTACGAGAATTTTATTTCGCAATTTGATGCGTCAGATTTCAGTGAGGCCGATTTTCAGCTGCTGCAATCCAACATCGGCGACATGAAAATCGTCGTCAAGCTCTTGTCTTCTGCGGCCGCGAATCAAAACGGACGCAATGATGAGACGATTGAAAATTACTCCGGCATCATTGAACGCGCTGAAGCATTAACAGCTGAAACTAAAAAGAAAAATTCCGTTGAGCCAAATAAAGCGGGGCAGGGCAAACCGGTTGTTGCATGTTTGAATATGGATATGGTCGGTCGAATGGATGACAAGGTCGCACTGCAGGGACTCGGCAGCAGTAACGACTGGAATCGAATCATCGAGAAATCAAACGCGGTCGTCGGCTTGCCAGTCGAACCCGTCGACGACACCAAATTACCCACCGATGCCAGTTCTTTTTACCAAGCCGGCATTCCGATCTTGTCCGCGTTCACCGGCTCGCACAACGACTATCACACTCCGCGCGACACGCCGGAGAAGCTGAACTATCCCGACGCCGCACGAATCGCGAGATTGATGGGACTCATTGCGCGTCAGTTGGTAATCAGCGATGAAGTGCCGGATTACGTTCGAACCGTCGAAAAGGAATCCAAACGAGTGGCATCGGCAGGTCGGCGTGCCAGACTCGGGACGGTTCCCAATTACACCGAGAAAGTCGCTGGAGTTTTGCTTGACGACGTCGAACCCGGTGGGCCTGCCGATCAAGCGGGACTCAAAGGCGGAGACATCATCATCAAATTGGCCGGAAAGAAAATCGAGAACATTTATGATTATCAATACGCGATCGACGTATTAAAAGTCGGCAATGAGTCCGGCATCTCCATTATCCGTGACGAAAAACGCATCGATCTGAAGATCGTTCCTGGTTCACGCGACTAGAGCAACTTACAAGAATTCTGGATCAAGACTATCAAACCAAAACACTCAGGTCACTAGTCCAGCGAAAAATCCAGGTGTGGTGTTTGCCTTCAATCTTGTTGTTTGGTGGTATAGATTTGGTTTAATATCAGTAGATTCAAAGGCTGGTCAAAAGTATTTCGAGAAATAATTGCCCATTTTCATCGAACACATTCTTGCAGTGAGCATCATGGAGCGGGCAAACGAGATTCTTTCAGTTTCCGATTCCTGATAAATTGGTCGCTGACAAATTTTGGAGAAGATTGAGTGACCCGTTACATTTCGTTCATCACATTGCTGGTAGTCATTGGATTGCTGGTCATCCTTTTTTACAAAGTGATGGCCAGTTTTTTCGTACCGCTTTTTCTAGCCGCGCTGTTGGTTGTCATTTTTCGACCGCTTCATGTGTGGATGCTTAAAAGATTTAAAGGTCGGCAAAAACTGGCTGCGTTTTTCACGACAGCCGGGATCCTGCTGACGGTCCTGGTTCCGTTGGCGTTGCTTTTTGTTTTTGCAGCCTTCGAAAGTCAGGTGGTTTTGCAATCGCTTAACAAAACAACTTTTTTGCAGGGCATCGAAGATACGCGAGAAAAACTGAACCTGAAGATGCCGGAATTGGCGGAGGAGCTAAAAGTTGTTCGAGTTCGCCTGGACAACATGTCTGAAATCGAACAACTCGAAGACGTCGCGTATCTGGGCGGACAACTGACCAACACAAGTTTGTACAATGATGATGTTGCCAGGAAAATTGGCGAAGATGAATTAGTACAACAATCTTTTGCTGACTACCTGGAAGCGTTCGACGAACTTCGCAACGTCCAATCCGCAATTGCCAGCCCACTTGAATGGGATTCGGAAGACCAGAGCGACGATGAGCCGACCGAAGAAGATTTAAACGAACCTCAAACAGATCTGGACGAACCTCAAACAGACCTAGACAAACCCAAACCGCTATTTCATGACTTTCAGCATCAACTATCGACAACGATCGAAAAATACGACGCGTTCAAAGTTCAAGCACTCGGCGGCAGTCGATTTTGGGTTTGGTTGCGCGAATTCGCCAATCCGACGCCAGAATTAATTGACGAATACGGAAGCAATATTATTTCTGCCACTCGCAGCTTGCTGGTCGGTTTGGGAGCATCGACGACTTCGTTTCTTGGTCGTCTGTTGCTAGGCGGAGCAGTCATGATCATCAGCCTGTATTTCTTTTTGCTTGATGGTCCCGCGATGCTGGATTCACTCAAACATTTGTCGCCAATCAACGACAATCACGAAGAAGAATTGATTCATGAATTTGGCAGAGTAAGTCGTGCCGTTGTAGTCGCAACCTTGCTGGCCGCGCTGGCCCAGGCGTTGCTTGGTGGCATTGGTTACTATTTCGCCGGATTGGAATCGGTATTTCTACTAACGCTTCTAACCGGTTGTCTTGCCCTGGTTCCATTCGTCGGAGCAGCCAGTGTATGGATACCATGCTCATTGTGGTTGATTTTTGTCGACAATAACATGTTTGCTGGGATTGGTTTGGCAGTCTATGGAGGATTGATTATTTCGATGTCGGATAATTTGATCAAGCCAATGGTGTTGCATGGCCAATCGAACCTGCATCCACTGCTTGCGCTTCTGAGCGTTCTGGGAGGAATCGCAGTGCTCGGACCGATCGGAATTTTGATCGGCCCAATGATCGTTGCCTTTCTCCAAACATTGCTGAAAATTCTGCAACGAGAACTGGTATCGATGGACCGAAGCATCAAATCAACCACTTAGCCTGGAGCATTTCGAAAGATCGCTCGCACGCCTGAAACTAAAACCAGGCGGTTAATTGTTGCTCAAACGACCAATGCCTATTAGGCTTTATGCACCTAACAACAAGGATTGGATTCATCATGTTTAAGCAATCTATTTGCGTTGCGTTGCTGTTGACGCTTTTGGCAACCACATCATCTACCGCCCAACAAACTTACATTCATGCCGGCAAATTAATTTCCTGCGTGGACGAAAGCGTCCAGCAAGAAAAAACGATTGTCATCGAAGACGACAAAATTGTATCGATCGAAGATGGGTATATTGAATCTGAGGATGCAATCTTGATCGATTTGCGTGAATGCACGGTCATGCCCGGGCTGATGGACATGCATACGCACTTGATGATGGAACATCACAAAGACGTTTACTCGGACAAATTCTTCTTGAACGAATCAGACTTTGCTCTTCGATCAACCGTGTACGCCAAACGAACCTTGATGGCTGGCTTCACAACCGTTCGAGACCTTGGCGACAACGGCATCAATTCAGTCTCGCTGCGAAAAGCGATCAAGGAAGGGTGGATTGTCGGGCCACGTATTTATACCGCCGGAAAATCATTGGCGACGACTGGAGGACATGCGGATCCAACCAATGGCCAGAAAGGCAAATTCCGTGAAGATGGAGGACCCGTGCAGGGAGTCGTAAACGGGGTCGATGATGCACGCAAAGCTGTACGTCAGAGATACAAAGACGGAGCGGACATGATCAAGCTGACTGCAACCGGCGGCGTATTGAGCCTTGCCGCCAGCGGCCAGAACCCTCAGTTCACGACCGAAGAACTTGAAACCATTGTCAATACAGCAAAAGACTACAACATGACAGTCGCTGTACACGCCCACGGTGCCGAAGGAATGAAGCGAGCTGTGCTTGCCGGTGTCGATTCAATCGAACATGGAACTTTTATGACGTCCGAGATCATGCGATTGATGAAGGAACGTGGCACCTATCTGGTCCCAACCATTTCGGCTGGTGTCTGGGTCGGAGAAAAAGCCGAAGAAGAAGGCTACTTTCCGGCCGTCGTTCGCCCCAAAGCTCGGGAAATCGGCCCCGTTATTTTAAAGACCTTTGCGAAAGCTTATCAGGCTGGAGTCAAAATCGCGTTTGGCACCGATTCTGGAGTTTCACCGCACGGAGACAACGGACGGGAATTTCAATTGATGGTTGCCGGTGGAATGCCTGAAATAAAAACCATCCAATCAGCAACCATTGAAGCCGCCAGGCTGCTCAAGATCGAAGATAAACTTGGCACTTTGGAACCGGGCAAACTGGCAGATCTTGTAGCCGTTGAAGGTGACCCGATCGAAGATATTCGCATCATGCGAACGGTCAGGTTCGTAATGAAAGCTGGAGTTGTCTATAAAAACAAATAGCAGAATCGAATCGCATCACTTATTGCACGGTCCGCCGCGAGAATCCACCGGGAGCAACCGTCATATCTGAATAATCAACGAAGCCTGGCGGCGGCTCGTTGAAATACAGCTTACGATGCCGGATATTCACATTCGCCGAAAGGATCGAAACACCTTCGTTGGCCAACCAAACGCCGTTACTTCTCAAGACTCCGCCAATGGTTAACTGGCGTTTCACGTAAACCAGCCCATCGATTCTATTTACAAAACTATCATCCAGGGATAAGTCACTAGCGCCCAGGAATGACGCTTCAACCGGGTTAAAATTGAATCCAACCACTGCTTCATCAAGTACACTACCGTCGAGCTCAATCGTAAGATTTTCACTCGCCATCAAAACCGGGTAGTTGTAAATATAACTTTCCATGTTCACCGACTTCCGAATCGTGACGTCGTGACTGTTGAGCAACACTAACGTACCTAACAATCGAAAATTCTCGATAAAGACTTGCTGGCTCTTGGTATCGAGTACATATACTCCCAGACTCTGAGCAATTTCGCTGCCGTAAGGGTTACTTCTGTTGGATAGCAATTGGTCCTTCATCACATACGAACCATCGGGGTAGGTGTGATCAAATACGCCAGGCTGGAAAACTGAAAAATCCGGTGAAGTTTTCGGGTCACCAGGGTCTGACAAATTGACCAGCCAGGTTGCGCTGATGAGTGTTCCGCTCCAAACGGGTTCGACGTCACCAGCTAATTGTGTCCAGGAATCCGCGTCACAAGCTGAATCTGGAATTGAGAAAAAACGCACTCCGTCGCCCGAACTTTCGATTCTCAAATGGATCGTGCCACTCATCACTCGACTGGAGGGATTAAATACGGCACACGCCAGTTGATACTTGCCGTCAAGAGATACCAGACTTGAAACATCTTGAGTCAGGCCCGCAAGTACATTTTCGCGTTTAGTAATATTTGCAAACTGGCCTTCAACAACGGCGTCACACTGCACAGGGACCCATTTGTCCAAACCTTTGGAAAAATCTTCATTCAATATTCGGTTGAATTTGTGATCCGAAAACCATAAATTATCGAGGGCAATGGGTACGCCTTCGTTCAAATAATGTGTGAACGGCTCGATACCATTTACCGATGGTTTGTTTTTCGGAGTGTCGCCGGGCGCCGTGATTGAACCGGTAATTTCTGAGTTCTTGTCAAGCACAGGGTTGTTTTGCCCTGTAACATCGCTGTTGATGGTGGAGAAGTTTTCCAATGTCAGCGATGAATCGTAACTGATTCCTTCCCTTAAACTTACATCAGACGCGTTGACCAGAATATTCTGGCCACTATGCAAATCAGACTGCAGCGCGTTATACCCAACCGAATCAATATTGAGCCGAGCTCGAATGGATTGCATTGCAGATCCTGCATAACCTTCGGCCAAGATGACCACAGGGTCATCGTAAGAGTCAGAAATGTCGCCATCAATCGGGTCCTCAAACCGAAAACTGATTTCAGGATGACTCCCGTAGGTTGCTTCAAAATCAAAACCGTTACGCCAGGTCGAAGAATTTTCGCGGATGTGATGCAAACCCAGATCCAAAGCTGATTCCGCGAACAGCCGAGCCTGATGAATATCCGCTTCATTCTGGAATTCGCTGCGCTGAATCCTGACGAGCATCAAGCCGGCCATCATCAAAATCGCGATCAACATCGCAGCACCAACAACGATGATGTACGTTGCGCCCTTGCGATTTAGAAACACCCGTCGTCGATTCATAGTTATCCTTCGTCGTCAATCTGGTCGAGTGATCGGGTCAAATACCATGAAGATGTGCGAATACACCTCAATCGAACAAGCTCTTTCCCATACCGAGAAACGAACACTGCAACTCGTTTCACCTTAGAATTGAACTGTGCCTCTGCAATGATTTCAGTGGGCTTGAGGTCTCGTACGGTCACGCGCCGCGTCCAGCCGTCACCCAAGTCAATCAGCGTTCCATCGTGAAGTTGAGGCAGCAGATTTCCTTCGGAATTCCAATTGTGATAGTCGTCAATCGAATTGAAGCTAATTCGGGAAATCGCGTTTTGGCCAACGTCACCATCCGTTGCCGACGGCCCGAAATCCTGCTGCAAAACCTCATCCATCAATTCGCGGGCGAGCAGCTGTGCGCGTGCCAAATCCACGACATCTAACTGGCTCTTTTTCATCGCCGCGATGCCCTGCAATGCCATCACGCCAACGCCGCCAATAATGGCAGCAGAAATCGCGATCTCGACGATCGTCAATCCACTTCGCCGGTTGAAACTTCGCTTGCAGCCTCGACTACTGATCATCACGGGCTTGCTCCTGTGAGAGGCAATTGAGTTCCCGATGGACTTATCGGCGTTTCGTCGTTGCTCGGATCTAACGGTCCAGCCTCAGCCTGTGGCCCATCGTTTTGGGACGGCGGCTCAGGTTCCACTCCTTCGCTAGACGCAGGAACGGTTTCTGGTGCCGTTTCTGACTCCGTTTCCGCTCCGGTGCCAGGCGTCGGCACAGTTTCAGTATCCAGTGTCCCACCCGGTTCTGCATCAGTGGTCGGTTCTGAGGCTGGATTTGGGGCCGAGTCCGTTTCCCGATCCGCGTCGGGTACTGGAGCTGGGGCAGGATCTGGATCTGGGGCTGGGTCCGTTTCCTGTTCCGCATCGGGTACAGGAATTGGGCCGGGTTCTGGTTCTGGAGCTGGGTCCGTTTCCCG
>CAYONX010000011.1:0-32026 GCA_964405425.1 uncultured Pirellulaceae bacterium
TTCTTCTCGCAAGAATTAACCATATCAGCGCAGCCAAGTGATGTCTCAGCTATAATGCGACCGTGTCGAAATGTATAAATGAAAGAGTTCAATGGGAAAGCCTTTTTCAGATTGCTTGCTTCTTTGCAGCACCATTGCCATGGTGTTTCTGTGGTCACCGGGAACCACTTTGTCAGAGGAAGCAATTGATTTCAATCGTGACATTCGTCCAATTTTGTCCGATAGTTGTTTTAAATGTCATGGTCCAGATGCGGCGGAGCGTCATGCGGACCTCAGATTGGATACGGAACAAGGTATCGAAGACGCCGAAGATGTGATTTCTCCTGGTGATTGGCAGGCTAGTGAACTATACCGGCGCATTGTTACTGATGATCACGACCTGCGGATGCCGCCGCCCGATTCAGGCAGAATATTGTCGGACGAGCAAAAGGATTTGCTTAAGCGGTGGATCGATTCAGGGGCTCAGTGGCAGAATCATTGGTCGTTTGTGGCACCAGTGCGTGCGGCGGCTTCACGGCGATCAGATGACCGCTGGAGCAATAACGAAGTCGATTTGTTCGTTCTGAAAAAGCTTGATGAGATGGGACTTTCGCCCAACGTTGAAGCTGAACGCGGAACTTTGATTCGTCGAATTTGCCTTGACCTGACCGGGTTGCCTGCCGAAATGTCTTTGTTGAAGCGTTATTCTGATGCCGACAACGCCAACTGGTACGAAGATTTAGTTGACGAATTGCTCGCGTCGGATCATTACGGCGAACACATGGCGCGGTTTTGGTTGGACGCGGCACGCTATGCCGATACTCATGGTTTACATTTGGATAACTATCGAGAAATGTGGCTGTATCGCGACTGGGTGATTGATGCTTTCAATTCGAATTTGCCTTACAGCGACTTCGTGATCCATCAAATTGCTGGCGACTTGTTGCCGCAGCCAACAACAAATCAATTGATCGCGACCGGTTTCAACCGTGCTCACGTCACGACCAACGAAGGCGGCAGCATTCTGGAAGAAATTAGAGTGCGAAACGTTGTGGATCGAGTATCTACTACGGGCACAGTTTTTATGGGCTTAACGCTAGGATGCGCGCAATGCCACGACCATAAATACGATCCGATTTCCCAAAAAGACTTCTATTCAATGTACGCGTTCTTCAACAGCCTTGATGCCAATGCGATGGATGGCAACATTAAAGACCATCCGCCGATCCTCAGGCAATTTGATGAAGAGGAAAAGAAACAGCTATCGGCCTGGAAAACAGATCGTGATTCATTGAAAAATGAAATTGCGGCACTGATTAATGAGTTTGCTGATTCGTATGTAGATTCCAAGCGAACGCCGAGCGACGAAAACGTTTCCGAAGTGGACGACGCTGTGCCAGTTGATGTCGTTTGGTTCGATGACGAATTGCCAAAGTCTGAAGCCGCGACCGGCGAGGCTACAAAGCTTACCGGAGATTGGGAAAAGAATGACAAAGATGGGCCTGCACCTTTTTCAGGGAAGAAGTTGTATTTTGATGCGAACGATCAATTTTCTCAACTTGTTATGCTCCGTGCAGAGCCCCGTTTGAAATTCAACGCGCACGATACTTTGTTCGTTCACGTTTACCTTGACCCTGAGAAAACGCCTAAAGAAATCATGGTGCAATTCAACGACGGCTCGTGGGAGCATCGGGGGTATTGGGGGGAGAACCGGATTGAATTTGGTGTTAATGACACAACTAGTCGATTGCGATTAGGGGATCTTCCGGAAGCGGGCAAATGGCATCGCCTAGAAATCAAAGCGGAAGATATCGGATTCGAGGACTTGACTTCCATTCATGGTATCGCGTTTTCGCAACATGGCGGCAAAGTCTATTGGGATGTTGCTGGTGCCCACACGGCGGTTCCGCAAAGCTACGAGGGCGAGAGTTTCGAGGAATGGTTGATCTATCAAGGCAAGACGGATGGTTTGGAGTTGCCCAAGACACTGCGTGAACAGCTTAAGAATGATCCTGAAAACGAGGAGTTTGTGGTTTCGGTCAAAGAGCATTTTTTCCGTTCGGTTCACCCTCGATCCAAGCGTTTGATTGAAAAACAAATTGCTGCAGATGTTGAATTGCAAAAGAAGATTGAAAAGGTAACCGCTGCTGCTCCAACGACTTTGATTTGGAAAGAGAAGCAGGAGCCGGTCGAAGCGTTTGTCTTAAATCGCGGTGAATACGATCAAAAAGGCGAGAAGGTTGTCCGTGCGACTCCACAGTCGTTGCCTGCATTCAATGAAACATTTTCGAATGACCGCTTAGGTTTGGCGAATTGGCTGGTGTCACCCGAACATCCGCTCACCAGCCGGGTTGCTGTCAATCGATACTGGCAACAATTTTTTGGGATTGGGTTAGTAGCTACCGCGGACGATTTCGGCTCTCAAGGTGAATTGCCTTCTCATCCGGAACTGCTTGACTGGTTGTCCGTTGAATTTCGCGAGAATGGTTGGGACGTTAAAGCTTTGGTTAAAAAGATTGTTATGTCTTCTACCTACCGACAATCTTCGCATGCGAGTCCTGAGAAGCTCAGAGTCGATAGCGCCAATCGTTTCTTCTGTCGTGGTCCGCGATTTCGGTTGGATGCTGAAACGTTGCGCGATCAGGCATTGTCGGTTGCCGGAATTTTGGTTCCAACGATTGGAGGGCCGGCTGTGAAACCGCCTCAGCCAGATGGGTTGTGGTTTGCGGTTGGTTATTCCCGGTCCAATACGGTCCGCTTTAAGAAAGACCAGGGGCACGAAAAAGTTCACCGTCGAAGTCTGTACACGTTTTGGAAACGCTCGTCACCTCCGCCGCAAATGTCGACCCTTGACGCTCCGACCCGTGAAAGTTGTATCGTGCGACGAGAAAGAACCAATACGCCGTTACAGGCGTTGTTGATGATGAACGACCCGCAGTATGTCGAGGCAGCAAGGTACTTCGCGCAATTGGCCATGGATGCTCAATTGAAGAGTGACGAGGAAGTTGTCGAATTCATGTACTCTCGGGCAATGGCGAATCCAATCAGTGCGCAGCGGCTGAAAATCATGCTGGTAGATCTGGCTGCAAACACTGCCGAATTCGAAAAAGATCCTGAGTCAGCGAAGCTCTTGATATCGATCGGTGAGAATCCGCCTGATTCGAAGTACGATCCGGTGCGGCTGGCGTCATTGACGATGCTCGCCAATCTTATCCTGAATCTGGATGAATTTATTACCAAGAACTAAACGGACTGAGTAGCAACATGAACCCAATTCAAGAATACATCCAACAGGAAACTCGGCGACAGTTCTTTGGTCGAGCGGCAAAGGGATTGGGTTTGGCTGCGCTGGCGTCACTGTTACCCGGTTCGAAAACGTTTGCGTCGCAAAGCGATGAAATGGTCCTGCCGCATTTTGCACCGAAAGCGAAACGTGCAATTTATTTGTTTATGTCTGGTGCGCCATCGCAGTTGGATATGTACGACTATAAGCCCAAGATGCAGGAATTTTATGACAAGGAATTGCCGGACAGTATTATAAACGGACAGCGGTTAACGACGATGACGTCTGGCCAAAAACGATTTCCTGTTGCGCCGTCGATCTACAAATTCAAGAAGCATGATAATGGTGGTGATGGCATGTGGGTAAGCGAGCTGCTTCCCAAAACGACGGAAGTGCTGCACGAAATGGCGTTTGTTCGCAGCGTCTGGACCGAAGCGATCAATCACGATCCAGCGATAACCTATATCTGCACTGGCAACCAGCTTCCCGGTCGGGCCAGTTTGGGGGCGTGGTTAAGTTATGGATTGGGTAGCGAAAATGAGAACCTTCCCGCGTTTGTGGTTTTAAATTCAACCTGGACGGGGCGACCGGAAGCCCAAGCTTTGTTTAACCGACTTTGGGGCAATGGCTTTCTGCCGTCCGAACATCAAGGCGTTTTAATGCGTAACGATGGCGATCCAGTTTTGTTCCTTTCAAATCCGAAAGGAGTCAGTCCGCAGATGCGGCGAAGAATGCTCGATTCACTTGGCGAATTGAATCAACAGACATACGACAAAATCGGGGACCCGGAAACGATCGCCCGTATCAGACAATACGAAATGGCGTTTCGTATGCAGACTTCGGTGCCGGAGCTTGTTGATACTTCCGATGAGACTGAGGAAACACTGGCCTTGTACGGACCGGATGTGAAGAAGCCGGGAACGTTTGCTTACAATTGCCTGTTGGCACGCCGCATGGCTGAGCGCGGGGTTCGCTTCACGCAGATTTTCCATCGTGGATGGGACCAGCATTTTAACTTGCCCGTCGATTTGCCCAATAATTGCAGGGACATTGATCATGCGACCTATGGTTTGATTACGGATATGCGACAGCGTGGATTGCTCGACGATACGCTGATCATTTGGGGCGGAGAATTTGGTCGCACCATTTATTGTCAGGGTGAGTTATCGAAAACCACCTACGGCCGCGACCACCATCCACGCTGTAATACGATGTGGTTGGCGGGAGCAGGTATTGAGCCTGGGGTTGTGCACGGAGAGACGGATGATTATGGCTATAACGTCATCGATGGAGCGGTACACATTCGCGATATCAATGCCACAATCTTGAAAACGATGGGAATCGATCATGATCGATTCGTTTATAAGTATCAGGGGCTTGATCAAAGGCTGACCGGAGTCGAAGCAGCGCAGCCCATCAAACAAATAATGGCAGGATGACAGCATCGAAATTCTCTAGAGCGGGAGAGAATTCGTGCCGCGTCTCAATAATGCGAGGTCGTCGTTTCGCCAGGATTTTCGATGTTCGCCATCAACACGCGAATGGGGTCGATGTTACTTGCACGTGCCGGCCAGGTCGGACGAATCTTGCTGCCGTTGGGCAGTTTAACTCCAGCGTCATACCAAAACCAGCCGCCTGAGATAACGCCGACCACCTCCCGGTTGGAATTAAAAACAGGACCACCAGAATCGCCTGGCAGCAGTGGCACATCGGCAAAAATCTTTTCCATACTCGATGGCGATGAAGCTACACCTTTAAAGTGACGCAAACTCTTCTTTAAATCTGAACTTCCTCCTAGTCCAGCAAATTCGAGTTGGTCACCTCCTTGAATCGGCTTGTTGGCCAGCTTCGCGGGTACAACTTTCTTTGGGACCCAGCACCAGATCAACGCGATGTCGCGTTCGGGGTCCTGCTCAATGATTCGGCACCCTTTGCTTCGGCGACCGCTACGGTAATGAACCTTGATCGAGTTATCGTGAATGTCCTGAACGACATGCCACGCGGTCAGACAGTAACCTTCGTAACCGTCTCTGATTTCCTTGGTCTTGTCGACCTTGATGATGATCCCGGTGCCCGAACCTTCGCCTGCCTCAACGCGCACAATGGCTTGATGGTGAAGTGCATCCTGAGTCCAGTCCCATAGATCGGTGTCCTTTCCAACCTGGGCGAACGCGTCTGTGGAAATCGTACAGACGACACACGTGATGAAGGTGAGCAGAATTTGCCTAGTCATAAATAACTGTCCTCCTGGACTAGTGACTAAGCAACATCGATTGTTATACTAACAAAAATTCTTTGCTCGTAACCTGTCCGATTGGTGAAGAATTGCCTTTACAAAATATATACGCAATCCTTTGCCTTGGTTGTAATATCGGCATCCGGTAAATGTGACTGCAGATCATTTGAGCCCAAATATGAAAGCGTAGATTCGCTACCACGCATCGTTGCTAAGCTTTGACGATTCTGATGGACACTTCTTAACGACTTACGTAATTGTAATGGCAAATTTGATCACACTAGGTTTCGAATTTTTTTTTGAAGTTCACTGTGGCAGCAAACACGATTTTACTTTCGCTAGCACGCTGCGTACGATTACAGTTTGGGAATGGTTACCAATTCACCCCCACGATTTGCGGACTCAAGACAAGCATCGAGTACGCATTGAGTCTTAAGAGCAATTTGGCTCCAGCTGGATTCCAAGTTGCCTGAATTTACGATCGAAGAAAACTTGCGGAACAATTTCGCCTCTTGAGAATTGACAGCGTTGTTACCTGATTCGGATGTGCAATGCACGGATCGGTTTTCCAGCATTTCAAATTGACAATGTTCGATATCGAACGTCGCCTGATGAAATTCGAATTTCAGGTCTTCGTTGCTGTACGGCAAGACAAAGTCATTGATCTTGATCATTCCTTTGTCCCCACTGACAACAGCCCATTGTTGATTGTGAGTTTCGAAGCTACAGAAAAACCCAGCCGACAAATTACCCTCAAAAAAGATCTCTGCGGACATGGACAATGGCACTCCTGATTCGCCAGATGATCGCTTGTGTTGGTTCAAGGTAGTTGCCCGTACGGATTGGGGCATCTGCCAATTAGCAGCAATTAATGCGATTCGGATGTTGTACCAACCCAGATCGCCGAGACATCCATACGGTTCAAGAGATTCGTCGGTACGAATATTTTGGTTTAGAAA
Organism: uncultured Pirellulaceae bacterium; assembly: GCA_964405425.1. Classification (GTDB taxonomy): domain Bacteria; phylum Planctomycetota; class Planctomycetia; order Pirellulales; family Pirellulaceae; genus Mariniblastus. The sequence goes on from CAYONX010000011.1 coordinate 6,458, forward strand.
ATCCGGAGCGGATGCGAAAGACATTTGAGAATAGATTCGCATTAGCTTACCGATTCTTTCATCGAAAAACGGTCTGAGTGCTTCGATTCGCAGCGTATGCATCAACATTACGCCGTCCATGAATTGCACGTTGTTGGCCTGACAGACTGCCGTCATTTCCTTTAAATCAGCAATGTTGGTGGCACATGGTTTTTCGCACAGCACGTGTTTGCCGGCTTCGGCTGCTTTAATGACCCATGGTTTTCGCAGGCCCGTGGGCAGTGGAATATAAACCGCATCGATATCATCGCGAGCCAGAAGTTCATCGTATCCAACGACGACGTCCGGAGTTTTCTTGAATGCAATATGCTGCTGACAGGAATCGACAAACTCGCGCCCACTGTTTTCGCTACGGCTGGCAACGGCCACTAACGTGGCATTCTCACAGCACTGGATCGCGTGCCAATTCTTCTTGCCGATACTGGAGGTGCTTAAAAAACCCCAACGGCAAATTTTTGAATCGCTCGTTGCCACGAATTCACCTAGCCTTCTTCGAATGCTTCCTGCAATGCTTTAACTTCCGCACGGCGGCCCAGCGCTTGCTGAGTTACCGTCTTAGAATCGATGCCCAAAAGCTCAGCAAATTTGTAAGCCAAATGCAAATCAAGGACGCCATGATATTGGTTGGTCAATTCGTCATTGACGTAAATGGTGTTTCTGTCCGAATCAAACCCCGACTCATACGTATCACTAAGTTCATCGATCCATGGCTCGGGAATCCCTTCCCGGCGGCAAACATCGACGGACCAGATTTCATCCCCAGTACACTTCATCAGAAGCATTTGGGCTCTTATTTCATCCAATTCAAAACCTGTAAGCTGCAGGGAGCTATTCGGAATCCGGTTTGCAAGTCCTTGCCAACCAATCAAAAAACACGCGATGCCAAACGACACCGTTTTGAGGCTTGAGAACCCAGTGCCCTTCGTTGGGATAATACAGGAAGCGGGACGGAATACCTTTGACCTGGGCCGCAGTAAATGCTTCCATCCCCTGGGTAACGGGTACACGGAAGTCTTTTTCTCCGTGAATGACGAGCAGTGGCGTATCCCAGTTGCCAATAAATCGATGCGGTGAAAATTCGTCGTACTTTTCCTGAATTTTATCGCCGTTCCAATACGGTCCGCCTAAATCCCAATTCACAAAAAACAATTCTTCTGTGGAGCCGTACATGGATTCCAGATTGAAAACGCCGCAGTGAGCAATCATGGTTTGAAATCGATTGTTGTGGTTGCCCATCAACCAGTAAACGGTGTAGCCACCAAAGCTCGCTCCGATGGCTGCCGTTTTCTTGTTGTCGACATAGGGTTCATTCAACATCGCGTCGGTTGCGGACAAGATATCTTTCATCGCTTGCCCGCCCCAGTCTCCACTAATCTGATCATTCCACTGGCGACCGAAACCAGGAAGTCCTCGACGATTGGGGGCTACGACAATGTAACCTTGAGCGGCCATCAGATGAAAATTCCAGCGATAGGAAAACGATTGGCCAATTTGTCCTTGAGGTCCACCTTGGCAATACGTGATCAACGGCCATTTCTTGTTCGCAGCGGCATCGAAATTTGGCGGAAGAATGACCCAGCTATGAATCTTCTTGCCGTCAGTTGCATCCACCCAACGCTCTTCGATCGTCGGCAATTCAAGCGACTCGTAGATGTCTCCATTGATATTCGAAATCATCTTGTGAGTTGAATCATTCAGATTGACCACGGCCAATTCTTTAGGCCTTAACATATCCATCCTGGAAACAAGAGCATGATCACCATCGGGTAAAATATCGATCAAAGACCAATTGAAGCGGCCTTCGGATACCTGTTTGGCACCGGATGAATCCATCTCGACGCGAAAAATCTGGTTGGTACCCCGATGTTCAGAAACAAACAGCATCGCTTTGGAATCCGGGGTCCAGGTAGCGTTGTGTGTGGTTTGGTCGAGACCAGCGGTTAAATCGCGTTTTTGCCCGTTGGCTCGATCCATCACCATGATCCGGTTTCGGTCCGATTCGAAGCTGGCCCGTTCCATCGATGAAAATGCAAGGTACTTGCCATCAGGCGAGTAGACGGGATTGTTGTCGTAACCGAGATTGCCTTTGGAAATGTTCGACGTCGATTCGGCGCCCTTCGCAATATCAACAATGTACACATCGGAATCCGTTGATTCCGCCCAGCGATCGACGTTCTTCATCGTATACGCGATCTCCTTTCCATCGGGAGACCAATTGAATTGCTCCGCACCTCCAAACGGCGGCACCGGACAATCAGCCTTTACGCCGTCCATTAAATCCACCGCTTCGCCAGCTATACCATTGCCTCCAATCGAAGCAATGTGAAGATGCGTGTATTTGTAGTCGTGCCATGCGTTCCAATGGCGGTACAGCAAGCCATCGATGATACGCGCGTCAGCTTTGGGAAGGTCGGGATATATTTCCTTTACTTCCTTGTCCATTTTTATGTCTCGAGTGAACGCAATGTGTGTACCCGTTGGAGAAACCTTTAGATTGGCGATGCCGTCTTCCAGGTTGGTGACTTGCAGCGTATTGCCCGATGTCGGATCGAGCGACCAGGCTTGCGGGTATTCCGCTTCGTCTTCAGTGTTGGAATCCGCCGCTTCGTTTTCGTCTTTTTCTTTTCCTTCTTTACCAATAAAGAACAGCCGGTCTCCATTGCTTGACTTAGCCCATTGAAGCGCGCCCACGGTCGACCAACCTTTGATCAAAACCGATCGACCATCAGAATCAGCGTCGATCATGTGAAGATCGGATCGGCCCTTATCTTTTTCGAGTTCGTAGTGTCTGACTGTAAAGACGATTTTGGAGCCGTCAGGAGAAACAGCTGCTTCGCCGAGTCGCCCTAGCTTCCATAACAATTCTGGTGACATTCGTGTTGTGGTTTGAGTATCCTCTGCGGTCGCAGGTTCATCCTGGGAAAATGCAGCAGGACAAATTGCGATCAGTACAAGCACTGACCAGGGAACGAAAGACATTTTCATTTGTTGTTTCTCCAAAGCTCTTTTCGCTTGCTGGGACACCATGATTTACAGAACATAATATAGGCAATTCACACAGGAAAATTCAGTGGCCCAAGCCGTAATTTATGGAATTCAATCTTCAAGCGATTTGAAATTTGTGTATCTGCGTCTACGCTTGTGGTTACACAGCTTCGAGTATTTTTGGGGAGAGATTTATGGAGAGTCCAAAACGAAAATATTGGTTCGTTTTCATGGCGACGATACTGACGTTGGTGCAATCTGCACCGGCCGAAGAAGTTTTTGAAATTGACAATTCTCATTCGGCGGTTTTGTTCTCAGTCAGCCATTTCAACATCGGATATATCTATGGCCGCTTCAACACTTGCAGCGGCAAGATCACGATTGATAAAGAAACACCTGAAAACAGTAGTTTTCAATTTGCAATTGAAACGAAAAGCATCGACACCAACGATATTGCTCGAGACAACCATCTGAGAGGCGGTGACTTCTTCAATGTACAAGCTCATCCAAACATCGAATTCAAATCGACATCCGTAAAAGTCAGTGGCGGTAATTACAGGGTTGTCGGGAAGATAAAGATCCGGGAAGTAGAACAAGAAGTGTCGATTCCGTTTCAATTACTTGGCGTCGGAAAAGGGCCTTTTGGAAATACACGGATGGGAATGCTTGCCAAATTTTCGGTGAAGCGATCAGATTTCGGGATGACTGAGATGCTGGAATCGATTGGAGACGATGTCGCGATCACATTTAGCTTGCAAGGAATTCTTAAGTAGCTGTATTCTCTTGTGTTCCATGGAATTGGAATTGAAAAACCTGGCGCAAGATAATCCCGGCGCACGAAAAAACCCGTCATAAGTTTCCTTAGACGGGTTTATTTTGTTGTTGCGAAGTCTCGAATTAACGACGACGACGAACGGCAACGAATGTACCAAGACCCAAAAGTGCCAAAGCGCTTGCAGGCTCAGGAATAGCTCTTGTGTCGAAATCGACAGTAATCGAAGCAACAGATCCGCCGTCACCAGCGAAGTCATCGATCAATGTAACGTTCCAACCAGCTGCGTCTGCAGGACCAGTAGGGAAGCTGTTGGCGTCAATTGTACCGCCACCAAGGCTAAAGGTGCTGCCAGCAGGAATTCCGCCAGCAGGTACAAATGTGTAAGTAGCTTCGTCACCAGCAGTTCCAGAACCGGTAACACCAAGATCCTGGCCACCGCCAGATGGAGTCAGCAAGTCATAAAAGCCAGCTGAGCTTGTTGCACTAAAAGTAAGGTCAGACTGGAACGTGTGGCTGATATCGATCGAGATCGAGTTTACAGCAGTAGCATCTGATGGAAGATCGAAATCGATGCTGATTGTCGTTGTTGATGTCCATGTTTGGTTAACAGGAACAGTGAATGTGTCTGCGTTGACTGCAGAGGTGCCTAACACCAAAGCTGCAACGCCGAGCAGTGCAGTAAGTCTCTTCATATCTCAAAGTCTCCAAGATCAAGGATTGTAAACCGTAAATGTGTACGGCTTACCAGGTTGCATACCATTTGACATGTAATGCCACTTACTAGGATAATACTGATTACGTAGATTTCAACAGGCGAGATTGAGGCCGAAAAACACTCATATCGTGGAAATGGCTATTGGCGGGGTTTCCTGGATATGCTCTACGGTAGTATTTCAAATCCGATTAATTGAAGCGTGCTTTTTATAGATTGAAGATATATTTTCCTGAGAAATACGGCTTCAAAGCACTTTGGATTGATAAATCGCAATTAAGCCAAAAATGCGCATGGCACTGCTTAGAAAAACATGAATTCAACCGCATCACGTCGAGCCCGAACTGAAAAAATGACGGTACTTGCGATCGTCGCATTTGTCGTTGCGGCAGGTGTTTTGCTGGTGATTTGGCCGAAGCTTGCTGGAAACAAAAAAAACAACGCCTCGGCTACGACGAACACGAATCAAAAAATAATTCGCCATATCGTAGATTCTGAAGAGTTGATTCTGAGTCTGACGCCCCAGCTGAAAGGCTTAACGGCAAGTGCATTCAATTTGAATGTGCCCGATCACAACAGCGATCTGCTATTCGAATCGACTTTTAATTTTAGTGGACTCGAAAGCAGCGACCAAATTGAGAAAATTGGTGAGGCCCATTCGGTTGGAATTTCTGTGTTCCAATGGCCCGTTTCAAAGCAGACAAGTGCCAAGACAAAACCGGCGGTCATCTGGGAGCAGCTTTTCGCCGGGATCGATTATTTTGAGCAATGCAAATTCTATTTGATCAGTGGCGAATTGTTGGACTCGGGTAAGTTCGAATCCCTTATGGGATTCAGCGGATTGGCGAAAACCAAACAGGGCACTTGGCGAAATATTACGGCGAAGCAAGTTGTGTCGTGGACATGCGCCTACGAAAATCCGACACCCAAATCTACCTGGAAGATTTCTGACTGGAAAACAAAGTATTTAAAGTATCAAGAAGGTGAGCAACTGCTTTTTGAAGAATCATTGAGCAAAATGTTGTCTGACCCAGAACAGTTATCAAGATCGCGAAACGGGATTCACAACGAATATGTTATTCAAGGTGTGACGACAGGGAAAATAAATCTGCCGGTTGAAAAGTATCGTAATTACTTCTTCGTCACCGCGGCTGGCCAGCACCCTGCCATTTCAGTGGTCGATGTCGACAACGATGGTTGGGACGATTTGTACGTCATGATTCGATGGGGCAAGAATCAGCTTTTGCATAATCAAGGCGACGGTACGTTTGTAAATAGTGCCGAGAAATTCGGTCTCGATTTGCCAGGCGTTTCCGCTGGCGGCGTTTTTGCTGATTTCGACAACGACGGCGACAAGGATTTTTTGTTGGGGCGTAGCCTGGAGAGATCTTTGTTGATGATCAACGAAGACGGCAAGTTTTACGATCGTTCGCAGGAATTGGTGGCAACCGATTTACCGTACCTGGTGACTTCGGTGTCAGCGGCAGATTACAACGGTGACGGCCTGCTCGATATCTATCTGTCTACCTACGGGATGCCTCACAATCGAAAAAAGGGTGCTGAAAAATGGGCGCCTGAATTTTTGACGCCGGACGAGTCTGATGAGGTGCTTCGCCGTTTCGATGATCCTGATATCGGTTACAACCGCTATGTCAATGCCGTCGGACCGCCCAATATGTTGCTGGTCAACAAGGGAGGGGGCAAGTTTGATGTTTCACCCGAAAATGAAAAGCTTCAATTGTGGTTAAACACTTTGCAATCGACGTGGTCTGATTTTGATGCCGATGGCGATCCGGATTTATACGTTACCAATGACTTTGCTCCGGACGCATTGTTCCGAAATGATGATGGAGTATTTGTCGAAATCACTCAGGAAGCAGGCGGATCGACGATGGCTGGTTTTGGGATGGGTGCCAGCTGGGGCGACTACAACAACGACGGTAGGCAGGATTTGTATATCAGTAACATGTACAGCAAAGCCGGCATGCGGATCACCGAACAAATTCCTGACCTGGATTACCGGTTTCGGATGTCAGCCGATGGAAATCGGTTGTATCAAAACATTAACGGCAAAACATTCGACTTGATGTCCGCCAATCAAAAAGATGGCTTACATGTAACCAAAGCGGGCTGGTCATGGGGCGGGCAATTCGTCGATTTCGACAACGATGGGAAACTGGATATCTACGTTACCAGCGGATACCGAACAGCGCCGCCACAAATTGCATCTGATGTCGATTTGTGAAGTGCGTTCTGGCGATCGGCCGTGCGTCGAGATGAAAAGAAATCAAGCGACTTTCGGGGCTCAAAAGAGTGGGGTGTCGATTTTGCGAACTCCGGAGAGTCGGGGTTGGTTGTGGAAGGAGAGGACGGTAAACGGCGTTTGCATTCTTTGAGCGGTAATGAGCGAAACAAATTGTTTCTGAACGCCGAATCTGACTTCCTGGACATTTCAAGCTTGTCAGCGATGGACAATCCGGCTGATGGCCGCGCGTTTGCATACTGGGATTTTGATCGAGATGGTTGGACCGACGTTGCTATTATCAACGCCAACAATCCGCTGCTAAACGTCTATCGTAACCAGATTGGGCAAATGAAGGATTCGGATTTGACTGGAAACATCATCGCCGTCCGTTTCGTTGGCGGCAATCAATCTGCTGAATCTTCTCAAGAGTTTTCCGGCCGCGATGGTATAGGTGCCAAAGTCAAAATTGAATTGCCTGACGGAACCAGGTTGTTGCGAGAATATCGTTGTGGCGAAGGTTTCGCCGCTCAAAATTCGGCCACCATGGTGATCGGAATTGGAAACAATGCAGCTGCTGACAAGGTGACCGTAGAGTGGCCCAGCGGGAAATCACAAACGATTGGCGATGTGGATGAAGGTGTTCTGTTGACCGCGTTTGAGAATATAAGCGAAGCAAATGAAAAGTCAGGGTTTGACAGCGAGCAATATCGCAAGTCAGTAGACTACACGGGCTTGGCTAAAACGGAAGTTCCAGATCGTCTGTCTCTGGCAGATTCACTTGGCGATGGCAGCGTCAAAGTATTCACAACGATGGCCACTTGGTGCCCGTCCTGTTTGAAGCACTTGCCTCAGATTGCAGATCTAAAGTCCCAATTGGCTTCTTCTGGTGTTGAGTTTTTCGCAATCCCGGTCGACCCCAATGATACAGCTTCCAAATTGCTGACGTATCAGGATGAACATTCGCCTGAATATCAATTGTTGGATGAATTGACTCAAGAGCAACGTGCGGATTTCGAACAAGTCTTTGTGAAGCACAGAGCGGACGCATTGCCATCCACGATAATCACTGACCGTTCTGGCAAAGTGCTTACCGTATTACGCAGCGTCCCCACGATTTCAGAAATCAGGAAATGGATGCAGCGAATCGGCAAGTCGCCAGTATCCCAAAAGATGTCCGAGAATTAACTTTCATTCCATCAAATGCTACGTTCTTGAACTAGAGCCGAGCCGCCTAAAACAACCGAACAATGTCCGCGATGGCAGGATCAATGTATTGGACGTGGCTGTTTTCTCCCGACAACACCAGAATGTGCGGGACTTTTCTCATCGGAACAATGCGCTTGATCAAGCTGTTTCCGGCTTGCGTCGATCCGTCGGCGTACCAGATTCGAAACGCGGCACTTTTTTCAGCAAACTTTTCTAAGTCTTCAAAGGCTTTTGATTTTTTGTGGCCGTCCAGATAGATGACTGCGATTTCCACATTTTCCGCGGCAATTTCAGTTCGCATTGAATGCAGCAATTCGTCAAATTTCAAAACGGATTCGCCATAATTTCGTTCCTTAACAGCATAGATGATTCGGTGTTTGGGAGCATCCATTTGAAAGGCTGCCGGCTGCCCGGAAAATTCCGTCGCGCCATTAATGTCAAACGCTTGATCGAACATATCCAATTTGGCATTCAAAACGGAAAGCCGTTTAGTCGCCAGCTTTACAATTTCGGAATCGCTGCCTGATTCCAAGAGCCCTTTTATTTCACGAACTTCTGAAGTCCTTCCAATGGTCAGAAGATCATGAAGTCGTTCAAAAAGCATAGGCACTTTTTCGGCTGACAAATCCTGTGACTCGATTGCACCGGTCATGGATTCAAGAAGTGCATCCACCGATGCTTGCTGTTGCGAGAACTTGACATTCAAAATTTGCGGAAACGAATTGCTCGTTGAAGCGAGCGCAGTCTGACCCAGGGATGCAAGTAATGTTTGGACATCAGTATTGGCCGAGGCAGAATATCCGGAGTCGATTGCAGCAAGAATCGCCTGCCCCGCTTTACTCGTCTCCCTTCTTTTTTCAAGCAACTTTCCGAGCAACACTAGACGTTGAGCAGCGTAGAAGTTGTTTGGATCTTCTGCAGGCAATTTCTTGACTTTTTGCAGCAGCGATTGGTACGAAGATTCGCCAACGGGAAAATCCGCATCCATTAATTTTTCCGTGTCCAACATGATTCGAGCAAGTTCAGCTTTGCGTCTCAATTCTACATCTTCCTGATTCTTCAAACTCTCCAAATACAGTCCCAGTTCCGCTGGCAGGTGTCCCGTATCGGCACCTTGATCCAAAGTTATCGTTAACGCGAGCATCATGGCGTCAAGTTTGTTTCGATTTGCCAATAGTTTTGTTTCCGCATCCGCCTGACCCGCCAAAATACTGTCAGCAATCAACGCTCGTTTTTCAATTTGACTGAAGCGAATTGGTAATTTCATTTCCGAACTGTCTTTTAAGTTGCGAAGTTCGTTGACCAACTGCTCATTGCTGGCGTTGTCCAGAAATTGCTCCAATGATTGGTCGTCATATTCGGCGGTGACAGACTCATCCTGCTGCGCGAAGCTGTCTGTTTGGGGCCGAAGCAGAGAAAAAGCGGCCACCGCTACAACAATCAGTGATACAGCCAGCAGCGCCACACCAATCATCATCTTTTTTTTGGACGATTTCTTCTTTCTGCGTTTTGAACGACGTCGTTCACTCATTGCTTGATTCCAAATAAAACGTTGCTTTGAAGTGGGTTAGATTCACGACTAGCAAATTTAGATTTTCAATAATTTTTCAACTTCATTATAACCGCGTTCGTGCGCGTGGCAGCCTGCAAGACGATCAATTCATTCTGATTGCGGCCCGGATTTTAGGAACATCCGGGTGATTGGGTGCCAGGTCAACGAATCGATATCAATGTTGGGCCGCCTTGTGAGGCTGATTCAAATTCTGTGCGCAAAAGCCGGTGTAAATGCGCGATCCCAGTCGGCTAGGATTTCTTGATCAGAACCAAACCATCTTTGGATTCCAAAGCTTCCCGTGACTTAGAACCGTCGGGCCAGGTTACGGTTGCGTTTACCGGTTTGGCGTTTTGAGTTTCTGCAACGAAAATCTCGCCGGTCGATTGCGAAAGATAGCCCGACCCCGCACTGATATCAAACGCCCGTTTCGATCCGTCTGAGTATTCGACCACAACAAGACTTCCAACCGCACGGACGTTGCCTGGATCGCCCTGCAGATTCAATTTCAATAATTTCCGATTTGGGATTCCAGTGTGCTGATATGCCAACATCTTGTGGTTGTTAGTGGTGAGTGTCAGGTCAGGCCAATTGTCCTGATTCAAATCACACAACGTCGCCGCCATCCCCTGATGTCGCACTTCGATTCCTGAATGGCCCGCGTAAACGAATTCAAAATCGCCGTTGCCGTATCCCAGCAGCATGCAACCTAACCCACCATCCATTTGTCCGGTTTCCGGTTGCGGTTCCATAAAGTTTTGAACAAAAAAGATGTCAATGAATCCGTCGGCATTAAAATCGGAAGTCACCACACCAAAACCGGGTGAAGCCTGCGCCAGGCGAGGCAGGTTTTTTATCGTCCATGGCTGATCGCCGTTGTTAATGATCAGAATGGATTCAAGCCGGGTCGCAGCGAATTGACTTGACGCATCAATTTTTGTGTCGGTATATATCTCGTTCAAATCGGCGATTCCAAAATCGTGATACGATTCGAATTTATCCTTGATGAAGGGCATGGCGTGCGAGCTGCAACTGCGGCCGCGTACTGGAAAACAGGTTTCGCCTTCCCATTCAGCTTCGACTAAATCCAGCCGGCCATCTTCATCAAAATCGCTGACAAACAACTGACACGGATGTTTGTGATTTGCGTGGTATTTTGTGTTTAGACCAACATTGGTAGCGATCAGATCGAGATCACCATCGTTATCAACGTCAGCCGATGCAACACCATTGAACCAGCCCGTGTCTTTCGTAAGGCCAAGTTGATCCGTGATGTTTTTTAATGTGCCAGAGTCGTTCTTGAAAACAGTGATGGGCCCCCATTCGAGAGCAACGACCAGATCCGGCCAGCCATCGTTGTCGATGTGAGTCCATGTAGCGCCGGTTACCAAGCCAACTTCAGCCAGTTCGCTTGCAATTTCGTCTGTAACATCGACCAACTTCCCATCGTCGTTTCTAAGCAGCGTAGAACGGGGAGCAAGCGGCCAACGCCCCGGAATCACTCGTGATCCAACGAACAGGTCAATGTCTCCATCGCGATCAAAATCACAGCCCGTAACCGTGCTTCCCGATTGACGGATGTCAGGAATTTGTCCGTCGTCGGCTTTCGTGAAAATCGCGTGCCCATTGTTTAGATACAAACGGTCCTGCAGGATTTCATCGCCCGGTTCGCATTCAACTCCACCGCTGACAACGTACATGTCTTCATCGCCATCGCTATCAATATCGAAGAACAAAATGCCCATGTCTTCGTGCCCGGCTTCATAATTTTCGGGCCCCTTTTCCATACGGTTGAATCCGCTGGGGCTTTGTAAATACAGGCTGCCCGGTTGGCCGTTGGCACCACCCACAAAACAGTCCATCAGGTCGTCGCCATTTAGATTAGCCCACGCCATTCCCGGCCCAAGTTGTGACAATTTATTTGGCAGCAACGGTTCACGCAGATAATCGTCATAAGGTTTTTCCTTGTGGACCCCAGACAGGCCCACTTCATCACCGACTTCGACAAACAGGTTTGCGGAATTTGTTGGTGCAACTGGCTTGCGGACCTTGGCAGCGATTTTGGGCTCAGTGACCTTGATGCGATGATTGGCAGGCAAGTTGTGATAAACACTTTTGATTCCCGACGGCCAGAATACAGTTAGTGCTTGAATCGTTTTCGCTTCCCCCAACCCAAAATGCGTAACCGCTTCGTCAGACGAAACGTAGCCGCGAGCCGAAACCACTTGGCGTACCTGAGCACCCGCGTCCGTCTCGATCATGATTTTCGAGCCAAGGCCTTGAAGATTGCTGGTCGATCCACATAGCTCGACAAGCAGACTGTTTGTGTCGCCTGAATTGTTGCGATACAGACTGATCGGGTCGTTTAAATGGCTGACAATCAAATCAAGATCACCATCTTTGTCCATGTCAACGCTGCTGGCCCCGATGCTGACTCCAAAGTGGTCGACGCCCCAGTCATCTGCAACATTGTTGAATTTCAAATCGCCCAGGTTCTTGAACAGAATATTATTTTCTTCCAGCGGCGGGCGCGACATAAACAATTTTGCCGCTTCGTCTTTTCTTCCCTCGGCATTGAGCCGTTTGTATTGAGCTTGGAAATCTGAATCGTTATCGTTCTTGCCATATCCATTGGTTACGAAAACGTCGATCATCGCATCATTGTCGTAGTCACCAAATTTCACCGACCATGTCCAATCGGTCGAATCGAGGCCCGTAAGGTTGGCGACTTCCATGAATCGACCGGCACCGGTACTCAAATAGCATGCGTTACGCATGAATTGTCGAGGGTTACCCATGGTCAAAAACCATGCCGACCGACCCATCTCGCCCATCGTAGTTTTCTGTTTGTAATGAGTCGTGCTGGACATGTCCGCGACCATGAAGTCCAAAATCCCGTCGCTATTCAAATCTGCCGCATCGGCACCCATCGAAAACCAGGACGTGTGCGGAACGACTTCTGGCAAGACGTCGGTAAAAGTCCCGTCGCCATTGTTGCGGTACAAGTGATCTGACATTTTGAAATCATTGCCGACATAAATATCCAGCCAACCATCGTTGTTGTAATCCCACCAGGTGGCGGACAGACCCATTTCGTAACCTGCGATCCCGGCAACGGCGGTGACGTCTGTGAAGTTACCGTTGCCATCATTTTTCAGTAGGACATCATGTTGGCCAGCCTCTTCAATTCGGCCCTCAATAACGTAAACCTGGTCGCGGAAATTTGGAGCGATCATCTGTTTGCCGTCGCGCTCAATGATATCTATATCTGGACTTTCTTCACCGACAGTAAACAAGCGATTGTTGACCAGGTACAAATCCAGATCGCCATCGCGGTCGTAATCGGCAAAAGTCCCCATGGTGGTTGCTGACGGATGATTAGCGCCGTGGCTGCCGTCATCCACAACAAAAGTTCCATCGCCCTGGTTGATAAACAGCTGGTTGTTTGCGTCGGCGTTGCACAAATACAAATCCAGGTCGCCATCGTTTTCAATGTCGGCAAACGTCGCGCCTCGGCCCCAGTGATCACCACCGTCGAGACCTCCCGCCGACTGAGTCACGTCTTCAAATTTCCAATCACTGACTTGTCGATACAATTTGTTGGGTCCGTCCTGACAAACCAGATACATATCGACCAGTCCATCATTGTCGTAATCGCCAGTGCACAATCCGGCACCGTTAAGCAGATACTTTCTCAAGTTTTCCGGGTTTAAGATATTTGTAAATTCAACGCCGGTCTGTTCGGGCGTCATTTCAGTAAACTGCGTATCATCGCTGCCCAGTTTTTCTCGCAGTGGCGTAACCTCGAGAAGATCTAGATCGCTGACAACCAGTTGCGCATTGGTCTTGGAATCGTTTTCGATACCCGTTTCGGTTGAATTGGGATTATCGTTGTAGCAGCCGACTGACAGCACACTGATTGCGACAACCAAAATACAGGACGGCCATTTGCTAATTTGAACGAAGTTCTCAATCACGTCTGCTTCCACAAAATTCTGGTTGTTTTTCGTTGCAAGTTAATTGCCAATTTCAGTCAGTCTGGATTTGGCATCTCGCAACCAATCAGGATCTGAGTCTTCAGCCAGTTCCACTGCATGTTTCAACAGTTTGCCAGCCATTTTGGTCTCGCCCAACTTGTAACGGGCGAGTCCAAGTTGATAGAAAGCGGCCGCAAAATCAGGGACCAATTTAGTTGCCGCCTGCAGATACGGAACAGCTTCTTCGTTCTTGTCTTGCGCCATCAGAATGCACGCCAAAGTATGCCTCGCTTTGCCAGCAGGCACCGATTCGCGAAGTTGTTCGTCAGCATCAAGCAAGCTAATCACTTTTTCCGAACGACTTTGAGCCAGTTCGAGATCGCCATCGAGCTTGAATAAGTAAAACGCTGAATTATTCAGTGCTGCCAGATTTTCGCCATCGAGTTCTACGGCCTTGCTAAACGCTGTCAGTGCCGCAGGATCGTTCTTTTGATGTTCATACAACATGCCAAGTGCAACAGCAGCATCGGCATCCGGTTTCTTTTCAAGTTTTCTGCGAATCAGTCCGATCGCCTTGTCCAGTGGTGGAATTCTGTTTCCGAATTCTTTCGCGAGTCGTACTAGATTCTCGAACGCTTTTTCGTTGTCCGGCTCCTCGGTCAAAATCGCATCAATGTCTTCGAAAGCTCTTTCTGCCATTCCTTTCGAAATCAAACTCATCGAACGCAACTGGAGACGATGCAAATGCATTCCGTCTTTCGGATCTCGTAGATTTTCATCGTCAAGTTCAGCTTTGTCGAGCGAAGCCAGATAGCCCAACGACATCAGCTTGCGCAAATCATGTTCGTCGAGCGCTAATTCTTCAGCTGTGATGTTTGGATGATTCAGTTGGGCTTCTTTAATATCGTCGAGCGAGTAAGCGAGTTCTTCGATGTCGGAGTCGTTTTCCTTGTACAGATTGTTGAGTTCTTTCGGGTCGCTTTCCAGGTCATAAAATTCAGGCCTGGGAGCGCGGATGAATTTTTTGCGTCCGATGGTGACGCCTTCCAGTGGGCTCCAGCCATAATTCGTGTAGGGCATGATCGTTTCAAAATAGATGGCCCGTTCTGGATCAACATCCTGTCCGGGCGCCGGCAATAGCCGCCCATCAATTTCATAAGGAACGGGCAATTTGACCCGATCCAAAATCGTCGGCATCACATCGGCCAATGCCACCGAATGCGGAACCCGCTTTCCTCGTTCCGGATTCAAGGAATCGTAAATCACTAGCGGCACATGCACGGTGTCTTCATACACAAGCATTCCGTGCGACGGCTCACCGTGGTTCTGTAATGATTCGCCATGATCGGAAGTTATTACAACCAAGGTCGGTCGACCGGTCTTTGTTTCAATTGACTTCACATGATTGAGCAAACGCGCAAGTTGTGCATCGGTATAAGTAATCTCCAGATCGTATAATTTTCGAACACCAGCCTGGGAGGTCAAATAGGGCTCTCGATTGACGCCTGGTGGCGAGTAGCCAGCGTGCGGGTCGAAGTAATGTGCCCAGAAGAAGAATTTGTCGTCGCCGTTTGCCTTCAGCCAGTCGATCGCAGCATCGGTTACATCGCTTGCGATACGTTCGGCGAAACCAAAGTTCGTTGCTGAATCCTGCATGCCATCGTCATCGTAGTTGTCGAATCCTTGATCGAGACCAAACTTCGAATCGAGTACAAAAGCACCGACGGCAGCACCTGTTTTGTATCCGATACCTTTTAATATCTCTGGCAGTGTTTCAACGTTTGGAGAAAGAGTACCAACGCTGTTGTCTCGAATGCCATGCCGAAAAGGATACAGGCCGGTCAATAACGTTGAGTGAGATGGCTGAGTGATCGGACTCGGTGCAATACAGTGTTCGTAAACAATTCCGCTCTTTGCCAACGAATCAATGGTTGGCGTTCGGCCTTCGGTGTGCCCGTAACATCCGATCCTGTCTGCTCGAGTCGTATCAAAGGTCACCAGCAGAATGTTGTACTGCGGGGCAGCGCTGGTCTGGGAGTAAAAATAATACCCCACACCTGCCGCCACAAGTAAAAAGGCAATGATCAGCCAAGTCGCAGATTTGCCGGATCGAGCAATCGTCTTTATTTTCATCAATTCAAGGGCGCCGGTTAATGTTGCTATTTTGCTAAATATACCATACTATTCGCCGGAATCACTGTCCGCGAGCGACTCGAATTGAACGAATCATACGTAAAAGATGTTGCTGGATTTCAGGCCGCAACTCGTCTATCTGTGACAACGTCGTAAAACCCGTGACAACAGTCTTGCGGCTGAGCTTTAGCTACGAATTCGACACACTGAAGTGCGATGAACGCGATTACATGAATAAGACTGAAAGACCGTTCGTAACGATTGTTTCCGGACTGCCACGTTCCGGCACCTCGATGATGATGCAGATGCTGGAAGCTTCCGGTATCGAAGCATTAACCGACCGAATTCGAGAAGCTGACGACGACAATCCGCAAGGTTATTACGAGCTGGAAGCGGTCAAGAAGACCAAGTCGGATTCTTCGTGGCTTGAAAATGCCAATGGTCACGTCATAAAGGTTATCTATATGCTGCTGACCGATTTGCCAGCCCGGTTTGAATACCGTGTTGTTTTCATGAACCGCGATTTGGACGAAGTGCTCGCTTCCCAATCAAAAATGCTTGAGCGTCGCGGGCAGAAGGGTGCTTCGGTTAGCAACGAGCAACTCAAATCGATTTTCGAAAAACAGGTTGTCGAATCGAAAAGCTGGCTCGCGAGTCAGCCTAACTTCAAAGTGCTTTACCTGGATTACCGAAGCGTGGTCAATGAGCCAGAGGCGAATGCTGCTACAATAAACGACTTCCTTGATGGCGGTTTGGATACGCAGGCCATGATCGGGGCAGTCAATAGTAAGCTTTATCGAAATCGAGTTTCGTAGTCGCAGCCGATCATGCCCGCATTAATCCAGCTTGCCTACATAGGACCCGGAGCAGGAATCGCCCTTGTCGGTTCGTTTCTGGCTGTTCTTCTTGCGCTGGTTTCCGCATTTTTTGCGTTGATGACATGGCCGATTCGTTGGGGCTGGCGGGCGTGGAGGAGTCGTCGGGCACTTGCCAAAGCGAAAACGAAACGAGTGGTCATTCTGGGCCTGGACGGGTTGGACCCTGATTTAGTTGACGAATTTTTTGGCGAAGGTCTGCTTCCGAATCTGGCAAAGCTAAAGGAACATGGCTCGTATCAACGTTTGCAAACGACTTGGCCGCCGCTCTCACCGGTGGCGTGGTCATCCTTCAGTACCGGCACCAATCCAGGCAAGCACAATATTTTCGATTTCATTTCGCGTGATCCAGCGACCTATCGACCAGCGATTTCGTCGGTACATATTGGTCAACCACGAAGAGTATTGAAATTCGGAAACTATAAGATCCCACTGACGTCCACGCCGATCACTGGCTTAAGAAAGAGCAAGCCGTTTTGGAAAGTCCTTGGCGATGCAGGAATTTTCAGTTCCGTATTACGTGTTCCGATTACGTTTCCGCCTGACCGTTTCCACGGTGTTCAACTTTCGGCGATGTGCGTTCCTGATCTGCGTGGAACCCAGGGCACGTTTAGTTACTTTATCGAAAAAGGCCAATCAGGTGCGACTGCTGACGGCGACGTTGGGGGCGAGATTATTACGATCACCCGAAACGGCAATAAGATCAGCGGCGCGATGCCCGGCCCGATCAACCCACTAAATTCTAAAGCGGGCGAATCACGTTTGCCTTTTAAAGTCGTCATTCAAAACAAGGAATCAGCGTCGCTTAAAATCGGCGGCCAATCTTACGATCTGAAACTCAACGAGTACACGGACTGGATAAAAGTTGACTTCAAGATGGGGTGGGGTGTGAAAGTGCAGGGCGTTTGCCGATTCATGCTGAAGCAAATCGAACCTGAGCTTCAGATGTATTGCACACCGATCAATATCTCGCCAGAAAAACCAGTCATGCCGATTTCGCATCCAAAGGTCTTCTCGATTTATCTCGCGAAGCTGTTTGGAATTTATTCCACTCTCGGCATGGCAGAAGATACGTGGTCGCTTTCCGAGGGCATCAATGACGAAAACGAATTTCTGACTCAGGCGTATGACATCGACGAAGAACGCAAGAAAATGTTCTTCGATTCGTTGAAACGAGTTCGCAATGGAATGGTGGCTTGTGTCTTTGACGCGCCTGATCGGATCCAACATATGTTTTGGCGGTACCGTGAAGACGGACATCCCGCGGCCTCGAGCGACGCTCAAACGAACGACCGCTACAAAGACACTATCAAAGACTTGTACGTGCGCATGGACAAGCTGGTTGGAGAAACGGTAAGTGCTGTCGGGGACAAAACGGCTCTGTTCGTTATGTCGGACCACGGCTTTAAGTCCTTTCAGCGCGGTATCGATTTGAATGCTTGGCTGCACGCCAACGGATACCTGGTATTAAAAGAAAACAAAACCAGTTCCGACAAGGCCTACCTTGGGGATGTCGATTGGAGCAAGACTCGGGCTTACGCTTTTGGACTGGCGGGGATTTTTATCAATGAAAAGGGCAGGGAAGCGCATGGGATCGTTGCTGCAGGCAACGAGAAAGTTGAATTGGTCAAAGAGATCGCCGACAAATTGACTGGTTTAACCGATCAGCAGCGAAGCACCGTGGCGATACAAGAAGCGGTTGCCAGTACGGCAGTCTACAAAGGTCCGTACATCGAAGCCGCCCCAGACGTGATCATCGGCTACAACAATGGATACCGGGTTTCCTGGGACGCAGCGGTCGGAAAGTGCGGCACTGAAATTATCTCAGACAACAAAAAAGCCTGGAGCGGTGATCATTGCATTCATCCGGACCTGGTGCCTGGAGTGCTTTTTTCGAATCTGAAACTCAATGACAACGCCGCAAAGATAATCGACCTGGCCCCGACAACGCTTGATTTGTTGGGCGTCGATAAACCTGCCTACATGGAGGGCACCTCGCTGTGCAGTTGAAATAATGCGCCGACGAGATTTTCTGACAACGGTCGCTGGAGCGGCAGGTTTGACAATGGCGACTTCATGCAGTCGCAGCGATCCAGGTTCATCCAATTCCGGCCACCGCGTTCTTGTAGTCGCATTTGATGGCCTTGATCCAGTAATTACAAAAAAGTTAATGGACGCCGGGCGCATGCCCAATCTGGCGAAGCTTGTATCTGGTGGCAGTTTTTCAAAAATAAAAACCAGTACGCCGCCGCATACGCCCGTCGCGTTCTCAAATATCATTGCTGGTGCGGACGCGAGTGTGCATCAGATTTATGACTTTATTCATCGAGTTCCACAAGCGAGCAACGGTCCATTCAAACCGTACTTTTCAACCGCCGATATCGTTGCCCCTGAGCTGTCGTGGTTACCATCAGCCATTCCGCTGGGCGGAAACTGGCAAGTTCCACTGACCGGTGGTCGAACTGTTTTGCTTCGACAAGGGCCTTCGTTCTGGGATTACTTGATTCGAGCAGGCATCAACGCCAGTGTTTATTATTTGCCGTCGAATTATCCGCCGCCAACGCCACAAGGTGCGGGGCAATTTAAGTGCATCAGTGGAATGGGTACGCCTGATCTATTGGGCGGCTACGGTGAATTTACTTTGTTGACACCCAACGCGCCGAAGAACGGACGACAAGTTGATGGAGGTCGCTTTGTCCGTTTGCGGATGAGAAAACATCGCGGTGATGCACTGCTTCAGGGGCCACCCGATTTTATGCAGCGTCTGGACCCGGAATCCAATGCAACTCCAGAACCATTGTCTGCAAAAATAGAAGTCGTTCGCGATTCCCAATCTTCTGTCGCAAAGATTCGCGTTTCTGGCCAGACGATTTTGTTGAACGACGGTGAATGGAGCGGTTGGACTCCAATCCGTTTTCAATCTTCAATGCCGGGGGCGGGTACGATGAGTTATGCCGGTGCCCCGACTGTCGTTCAGGGAGCCGCTCGATTCTTTTTGAAGTCCGTACATCCCAAGCTCGAAATTTACGTTAGCCCAATCAACATTGATCCGCTGGCCCCCGCATCGGCAATCAGCTCGCCTGCCGATCTTTCTGCTGATATCGCAGCAAAGCATGGTCGATTCCATACCAATGGAATACCGGAAGACACAAAAGCACTTTCCCATCGTGCGTTGTCGGAAGAGCAGTTCATTGAACAGTCACATGCGGTTGTCGCTGAACGAGTGCAACAATACAAATCGGCTCTGGCTGAATTCCAGAGCGGCTGTTTGTTCTTTTACTTCGGCGCAACGGATTTACTGCAACATATGTTTTGGCGGGACAGGGACCCACAACATCCCGGACGTAAAGAAGAGCAAGTTGAAAAATTTGAATCGTTGATCGACGAAACCTATATCAGTATTGATCAACAGATTGGATTCGGTTTGGAGACTTTGAGTGAAACAGACACCATGATTGTTATGTCGGATCACGGCTTTACGAGTTTTCGCCGTGGTTTTAATTTGAATTCCTGGCTCGTCGAAAATGACTATATCAAGTTGAAAGATCCGTCAAAACAAACCGATGCCGTTTTGTATTCGAATGTTGATTGGTCGCGGACCAAAGCGTATGGATTGGGATTGAATGGGCTCTATGTCAACGAAAAAGGCCGTGAACAAAACGGGATGGTTGATTCGAGTGACAAACGCAGCTTGATTAACGAATTGGCGGAAAAACTTCGCGGTGTACGTGATGAAGATGGCAGCGAAGTTGTCACTCAAGCGATGGCCGTCGACAAACTTTTCACCAACGCCGATCCTGAGATCGCACCGGATATGATCGTTGGGTACGGGGATGGCTACCGTGCGAGCTGGGAGACGGTATTGGGTGGAATGCCACGAGAGTTAATCATCGACAATCTGGATCGGTGGAGCGGAACTCATTTAACGGATCCGAACATTGTGCCCGGTTTGATCGCCACCAATCGAAAACTAAGTGAGCTGTCTCCGACGATTTCCGATATTGCACCGACAATTTTAGGCGAATTCTCAATCGCCGCTCCAGCCGATATGACCGGAAAAAACTTGTTTTCTGCCGAGCCGGTGAAAACAAAATCTTGAAATCGACGAATTCGCAATCCAGAAATTACGCTGACATATCTATACTGAAATTTAAGAACCATGACTTCGTCGATCGAATTTGTCTGGTTCCAAACATACCTGCTTTCGGTAAGTGAACCGGCAAGTGAGCTACAGCGTGACGGCGGTCGGTACAAAACGAACCGTTGGCTTTTAACAGACTGAAATTTAGAGCAACGACCCACCATGGTATTTTCATCTGACAAGAAAATCAAAATCAGCAAAGATTTGTACAGCCAATTGGAAAAGGTTTCCCAGGAAGCGGGTTATTCATCGGTCGACGAATTCATCAATCACGTCTTACAACGTGAAGTGAAATCGGTACAAAAGGGCGACGATCAAGAAGAAGCGGAACGACAACTTCGCGGCTTGGGCTATATCGAGTAGAGCTGGTTGGCTTAATGGACGGATTCAATCAAGTTTTGACACGCAGCTTCGAGGCCGTCGTCTCGCCAATGTATGCTTGGCCATTGTTGACGTTGCTGTTGCTGGCCATTGTCAGCGGCATATTGATGTCACTGGTATTCAAATATGTTTCCAATCAACAGGCGTTGGCGACCGTTTTGGATCGCGGACGTGGCAATGCACTTGCGATCAAGCTTTTCAAAGACGATATGCGTGGGATGTTTTACAGTTTGGCGAATGTCCTTGGACTGATGTTAAAGCGAATTTGGTATTCGCTTTCGCCGGTTCTGGTACTGTCGATTCCATTGTTCTTTTTGTTGTCGCAGATTTATTTGCGCTATGAAAACAGGCCGCTGGAGATCGAAGAACCAACCGTTTTCGAATTGCGATTGAACGAAACCAGTTGGGAATCCGCAAACGATGTCGCGCTCACAACCAGCGAAAACGTATTGATTGAAACTCCTGCACTGCGCGACGAACTGGACCGCTCAATTGCTTGGAGAATATCTGCGAAAACGGCAGGCGTTCATACTATCAAAGTAAATTTTGCCGACGCGGAAGTCGAAAAATCGCTTATCGCTTGTTCGACGGGCCAGTTGCAGCAGGTATCCGAAGTTCGGCCAGGTACGAATTGGGCCGAAAGACTTTGGTTCGCTGGAGAAACCAGTGTTGATTCAGTGCACGGTATCGAAAGCTTATCGGTAAACTATCCGAAACGAAGCCTACCGATTTTTGGCTATCCGTTGCCGTGGTGGCTTACGTATTTCATCGTGTCCATTTTGGCCGCGCTGCTATCGCAACCATTGGTGAAAGTCCGTTTCTAGATCGCGTGGTTCCGGAAATTTGGATCCGGTAAACGGCTTTAAATACAATCGCCGATTTCACAGATAACGTTAGCGTTTTTCGGATAATGGGCTGTGCGATCCTCACCCATCAAACTGTATGTGTCCATGCAACCGATCGGTGGCGAATAGATGTGCAACGTAACCAAATCGGATCCAGGTGATTGCAAGTTGGAAACCTGATGAATGTCGGCGTCTTGAGAAGTGCAAACATATCCGACGCCACAATCGGTTGAACTAACTGCTTTGATCTGTCCGCTATCGGTTGTTTGGAAAAGGGTCTCAGTTGCAACGCCGGTCAGAATTTTCAAACCGCATGTTGATTTAGCGTGATCATGAATTGGGCTGCGCTGTCCGCTGCGCCAGCAAATGCACAGTAGCTCGTACCAGCGTCCTTGCGAAATCAAATTGCGCCGGTATGTCGTTTCACCGAAATCGACAAAGTCTCCTAGTGATTCCAGCTTGACCGTATTGTCACTAAGTAGTTGATTCAACCGTTCCACATTGGCCCGTTCCTTAATGTTTTCAAGGTAATCGACCAATTCCCGCAATTCGATCGGGAGTGACTTTTGGATAATTTTTGGAACTGAATTCATGCTTATATTTTGGATCCAAACGGATTTTTGTCAATTTCAGCGGATATCAACACAATACCATACTGACATATTGTCGGTTAAACGATCGTTATTTCGCTATGCGATTGAAAAAACCGCGTTTCGTCCGGGTAATGCCCTAAATTCCACATGTTTTATTTTGGGCACGCAGTTTGCAATTCATCCTACTGATCAATTATCTCCTAGAGGCTTGATAGATATGGACGCCAAGAGATTCAATTACGGCTCTTCGGAAATTTCGCAGAAACCGAACACATTACAGGGCACTTTGTTAGTATCGACCGAGCGGTTGCAGGGGTCCCGTTTTGAAAAAGCAGTGGTTCTGTTGATGCAGGACGACAAGCGCGGAACATTTGGTGTCGCACTGAACAAACTGGCTGAGCCGCAGGTACGAACGGCATGGGAGAAATTGACGGGTGCTGAATCCGATGACGAACGAGTTGTCGTTAGTGGTGGCCCGCTTCAAGGACCTGTATTTGCACTGCACCAGATTCCAGACCTTAGTGACGTAGCGATGCCGGGTGGATTGCATGTTTCCGCTCAAGTCGACAACCTTCAGCAGCTGATGATGCAGTTCGAAAATCCTTATCGAATCGTGGTCGGCGTTTCAGGCTGGAAGCCAGGGCAATTGATGAATGAAGTGAATGCAGGCTACTGGTACGTAATGCCCGTCGATGTTGAGACCATTTTCGATGATCCGAAATGGATGTGGGAAGTATGTCTGCACGAATACGGTCGGCAGCAGATTGCTGATATCGTCGGGGAGCAACACATTCCTGAAGATCCAGATCTGAATTAGTGCCTGGATAGTTGGACGGATCAAGCGTCCATGAAGGCAGCTAAAACGTATCGATAAAACAAAAAAGCTCGTTCAACTCTGTTTGGTTGAACGAGCTTTATTAATGTTTAATGCAAGAAGCGAATCTTTAAACGCCAACGGTTTCGCGTTGCTCTTCTGCGAATTCCGCTTCTACAATTGACGGTAACATCTCTGTCAATTCACGCTCGATCAGATTAGCGCCACAGGCGGGGCAGTCCATGAAATCAATCCCTAAATCAGCCAAATCCGAATCGCATCCAGGGCACAGTAAATTGCTCGGGTAGCGTGACTTTGACAAGTATGTGCACCAGCCCAAAATCGCTGAAGTAATCGTCAATAGTCCGATCATGATGAAAGCCAATAAGCTTCCGCGATAAATAAACAGCATCCACATCCCTGCGGTGCCAAACGCGATAAATCCCGTGGACGCCAACAGCACCATTTGAATAGTCGTGTTGCGACGTTGCTTTTCTTTTCGCTGAGCGAATTCTTCACAGAAATCGCCATCTTGAACATCTAGTTCCAGGCTGCCATCGACCCAACGACAGCTAGGGCAGGGGCTGCCAGCGGCGTATGTGCATCCGCATTGGGGGCAATTTGCTAGAAGTGACATGGTAGGTAGGTCCCTTGTTTCAAGGCGTTACAGTATTTAGGTATTAAAAAACCGTAGGTCTTGAAGGAAACAGAATTTCGATCGTTTGGATAATAGCCAACAAGTTGCGCCTTGTTAGGTCCGATTGTGACAATTAGTGCAGCTAAGGCAGGCGCAAGCCATGATCGTGACGGTTACTCGATCTGCAATCGATATCAACCGGATTGCGAATCAGAGTGGCGCTTGAGTTGTTTCTGAGATCGAGTGATCGTGCGATCGAGCGCGTTGGCAAAGGTTTGCAGGTCCTTGTTGGATATTGGCTTTTGTCCTTTGGTCTCAATGCCTGAGCTTCGGAACTGTTCCATCAAATTGCGAGAAGCCAATCTGCTATGGACCGTATTGTCATCAAACAGCTCGCCGCGCGGGCTGATTGCCACCGCCATTTTCTCAACGACGCGTGCCGCTAACGGGATATCTTGAGTGATTACGATATCGAAGGCGTTAGCCATTTCAACGATCCGATCATCAGCGACACCGGCACCTTCGGCGACCAAAATCAATTTGATAAGATCCAACTTTGGCAGTGCAATGGATTGATTGGCGACAAAAGTCATTTCCAAATTCAATCGCTTGGATGTTCGAAGAAGAATCTGTTTTATTTTTACAGGGCAGGCGTCTGCATCTACCCAGATCCTGATTTCGTCGTTATTAGAAATTGCATTTGGCCTTTCTAAACAGCCTGCTGGCTATTTCTGCTGGTAGACGCGAACCCAGTCAACCCACATCTGGGACGGAAAGGGAGTCGTGTCATCGGGGCGTCCGGCATGGCTTCCACCGACCGCTATATTGAGCAGGATATAAAACTCATCGTGGAATTCCTGCATGCTTTTATCTGTTATATCCGTTGTGTGATAGGCCTTGCCATCGACGAGCCACGTAATCTTGTTTTCGTTCCATTCAATTTCAAAGACATGAAACTGATCGGCAAACTTACCCTTCTTCAGTTTGAAAGATTCGGCCCCCATCATCTTGTGGCCATTGTCATCGTAATGAATGTTTGCTTCGACGACCGCGTCGTCACGTGTCCCATACAATTCAAGGATATCAATTTCGCCGCATTTGGGCCAAGGCGTTTTTCCACCGATTTCATCAATGTCTTTGCCTAGCAACCAGAATGCAGGCCATATTCCCTGGCCATAAGGAAGTTGGATTCTGGCAGCAATTTTTCCGTACTTCCAAGCATGCTTACCGCCGGTATGCAAGCGTCCTGATGTGTATTGTTTGTCGCCGTGTTTGTCGCTGATGTGCAGCGCTTTGATTACTAGGTAACCGTCTTTAACGTACGAATTCTCTTTGTGATCAAAATATTGTTGCCATTCTTCGTTGTATGGTTTTGGCAAGATTTGACGCGTCCAATTTTTTAAATCCAAATCAGATTGGTCAAACTCGTCTGCCCAAACCTGTTTCCATTTCGAATCGACTTTGTAGTCGTCTTTGTTGGAAGCCGGGTACTGGACACGAGTTTTAGACATGGATTGATCCTCATCGGCACGAAGCAAAGTGCCATCACAGATGAAAATTGAAATCAAAATAACCAGGATCATTCTCATGGATTTTTATTGCGAGCGAGTATCAGGCTGGTGAATTTAAAGAACTGTTTTGCACAATCATTTAGTGCAA
>CAYONX010000011.1:32126-65286 GCA_964405425.1 uncultured Pirellulaceae bacterium
GCATCTTAAAAGCAGAACGTGCAGAGCACGCGACGCCTACGCTACTCCAAGTTGCTGGTGAATCTGGCCAAGCGTTTGCTGGTCAATATTCAGTCCTTGAGCAAGTTGCTGAAGATAGGCAACTTCTTCACGTGTGTCGACTTTCACTGTCATAACCGACAATGCGTAAACATTTGCGGCCATGTCAGCAGGAACACTGTTGGCGAAACCTTGAATGTCCAGAGGACTGGAAAGTTCGTTGCGAACAAAATCGATTTCTGCTTGCTCGACGTCGCCCAAGCGGCCCAGGATCTGATCTTGTTCAGCTTTATCTACTTCGCCGTCGGCCTTAGCAGCATTACACATAGCTCGAATCAATAGAGTAGCTTGATCAACTTGAGCTGGTGCGGGTGCAGTAGCTTGAGCTTGATCGCCACCGCCAAGCAGACCCGAAAGCATGCCTCCGACTCCACCGCCTTGTTGCGTTTCGCCACCGCCGCCGCCCAAGATACTGCCGAGCATTCCAGCGACTCCCGATGACTGTCCGCCTCCTCCTCCGCCGCCAAGTAGCCCAGCGATCATACCCATTGGGTTAGAGCCCGATGACTGGCCTCCGCCGCCCATGGCTCCTTTCAAAAGTGAGCCTAGCATATTACCGCCAGTAGCGTTGTTTCCCAAAAGACTTCCTAATAGTTTTACTGCGTCCATTTTCATGGCCTCCAAATAATTGATTCCCGTTCTGTGAATCTGCAACCAACCGAAAAGGAAAGTGTCGGTAAAGGTGAGCAGCGATGTGCTTTGAAAAACAGAACGAAGATTTGATGACGCCTGATTATAGCGAATTGCCACCGTCTAACACATCACCAACTGGAGTTCGCTTTTTCTGCGTGTTTTCGTTAGAAAACACATGCAATCATGGCGTACTGGAAAAGCTGGACACTTTATTGCGACCAAAAGATGCTTCTAAGCGAGGCGATTTAAATTGGATCAGGACGCGGACTTTACCGCCGCAACGACATCGGATTGGCTCGGCCACGGTTTTCGCATTAGTAATGCGAACAATCCGCCTTTTCTGGAAAGTACCATGTTACCGTCGACCAACACATCGAATTGGCCGCGACTTCCTGTTTCAATGATGGGTTCTATTCCCAATTCATCTTGAATTGCAGCGGCGTACCTCGCCACTTTGGGTATATAGGAAGTTCAGGTTGGGCAGTGAACGATTTTGACAGACATTTTTTCCTGGCTCGA
Source organism: uncultured Pirellulaceae bacterium (assembly GCA_964405425.1). GTDB lineage: Bacteria > Planctomycetota > Planctomycetia > Pirellulales > Pirellulaceae > Mariniblastus. The sequence continues at coordinate 33,357 of CAYONX010000011.1, forward strand.
AATTATTGAAAAGCATTTGTAAACAATTTTGCATCGTTGGAATATTAAACCACGCAAGTCCAACGGTCCACGATAAATTGCCGCTTGAGCCCAGTTGAGCACGCTAGAAAAGATCAACCATAAAAATAAGCGGCAGCCAATCGGCTGCCGCTTTTAAACTTCTATCGTCCAATTTTCGGTCTATGCGTTACGGATGATTAACCATCAGTTAGCAGTGTAACGAATGGACCAACGTCAAGAAGATCAACGTTTCCGTCTTCATTGATATCCGCTTCACATGAAAATGTGCCACCTGTAATCGCATCGACAAATGGACCTACATCCAAGAGATCGACGTTTCCGTCTCCGTTTACATCGCCAACTTCACATCCAGTTGAGCTAACCAAAGCTGCTGTGGAGTCATCAAACCAGATAGGATTGGTGCCACCGGCAAAGTCAACATTCAGCAAAAAGAATAGAACTTCAACTGTGCCAGCAGGTGCTACACCTTGAGCTTCGCTGAATTCCCAAACACCCGCAAGGATGTCGTTGTTGAGCAGTGGTCGAGAATCAACACCAGGAGCTGCTTCTGGTCCGAATTCGCCAATCGACAAGGAATCGGGTTCCAGGTCGGTACCTTCAGCGTCTCGGAAAACGATCTTAGCTAATCCAAAACTGTCGCCAGCAGGAAGACCAAACACGGTCAGCATGCGAACTGACATGTTGAATTCGTCACCAGGACTTGCAGGCATGCTCTGGGCAAGGAATGTCGTTGCGTTGCCACTTGCAAATTCTACAGCTTGCAATCCTTCAAATACTCCAAATGGAGGTGAACCAAGTGTGAATGGGCCGGTGCCATCGGAAAACGGATCGTCCCATCCGTCCAATCCCATTTCAAAATCTGGATTGGCCAAAACATTTGCACCACCGTCCACGGTAGCCGAAATGTTGTCCATCCAGATTGGGTTGGTACCGCCAGCAAAGTCAACATTCAACAGCAAGTACAAAACTTCAACCGTACCAGCAGGAGCAACACCTTCGCCAATTGTATTTACCCAAGTGCCCGTCGGGCTAGAGTCATTCAAAAATGGAGCTGCTTCGACTCCTGGAAAGTCTGGGTTTTCGCCACCGACGGAAATATTATCTACGCCTACGGTCAAGTCCGTACCGCTGGCGTCGCGGAATACGATCTTCAACAAACCAAATGAAGGACCAGATGGTAGACCTGCTTCTGTCAACATGTAGCCTTCCATGCGATGAACTTCACCTGGCGCTGCAGGGTGAATTTGAAGGACCTGTCCAACATCGCCACCAAGGGCGAGCATCACTGAGTTGCTGCCCGATTGAGGTCCAGCTGCGGGCGCGCCAATAAACGCGGAGCCACTACCACCGGAGCCTCCTCCACCCCAATCCGTCAAGTCAACAGCTTCAAAGCCAGGATTTACCAATAACTCTTGGCCATTCGCTTGACAGGAAAAAACAGCGAGTGCGGCGACCAAAACCAAACACTTAAACTTATGCATTACTAAGACTCCGTAGAGAAAATGAAACCGGTTTCAAGCTTCCAGACTAGCCGGATATCCCTGCAACGTCAAGGAATCTGGCGCTATATTTTACTAATGACGTTAGATCTTCCACTAATTGGCTTTGCGCAGGGATAAGGGACGAAAGTTAGTGTTAGGAACCGCGCAAATTCAAAATGGGCGATTTTCGGAGCTTCTATCGCACCGAGTATTTGCCACGGAGCTTGGAACAGCTCAACATCAGTAGCCGTTTATTCAGAGAGCCGCGTCGATTTCTGCAAGCGATTCCAAGGCACCCATAGGGATCGAAACGACATCCGAACCATGCGCCTCACGCGGGTTGATGCGAATCAAATTCGCGCCGTATCGTTGCGATATTTGTTCGCATTGAGACCTGACCGTCGGGACGGCTGTACCTGCGCCCAATTCGATTACGACCAATTGCCCCGGTTCGAATTCATGTAGCCATTGGCTAAAGTTTTCGTATTGTAGATGAGTCCTGTTTTCGTTCCAGCCATAGTCGCCGAACATCAATATGTTTGGTCTGGCCATCGAATCGCAACATCGGCATTTTGGAAAAGGTTGGCTCGCCGTGAACGTCTTCAAATCGACCTCAATATCTTCAGCAGATGAATTCCAAATATCATCGCAACACGGCTGAGCGCACTGATCGAAATTGATAGCGCCGTGGCACTCGACAATCTTTGACTCGTCAAAACCGGCCTCTTGAAAGTGACCGTCGACGTTGCTGGTAAATACGAATCCACCTTTGGGTTTGGAACGCGTCCAGCGAAGTAGGATTTCAAATCCCTGGTGCGGCTGCGTTTGTCTGTACAAGTTTCGTCGATGTCCATAAAATCCCCAGGCCCGGGATGGTTCTTGCTTAAACCAGATTGGATTTGCCAGATCATAAAACGACAGCCCCAATTTTTTCATCGGCGGATACGCTTTCCAAAACCCTTCGTCGCCTCGAAAGTCAGGCAGTCCAGAATCAACGCCCATTCCGGCCCCCGCTCCAATCAAGATGCCCGAAGCGTTTCCGATCGCCTTTGCGGCAAGTTCTATATTTTCGTTGATTGCGTTCATCTTCGATTGCGTTCAATTCGAGATACGGTTTTGTTAAAAGTTATGGAGCCACCAATCTGATTTTGACTGAATTTAGTACCGCTGCTACGCCAGATAGGTGGCTGAAACGGCTTCAAAGCCAACTTAAAGCGGACAATTTAACAATAGGCTGACCGAGGATCGACCATTGAACTAGATTCACCAGGAAGCTATGCGTTTTTGACGTTTAACGCCTTTGATATCACACTCAAACAAACCAATTGGTATCCTTTGTCGTATGGTTATCAACCTGTTTCTGTTTTCCCAAAAGAAAATTGCAAATGAAATCGTTCGCTTTGACAGACAATATGTATGGGTACACTCTGTTGTGTTGTTTGGTGGTTGTGCTGCTGGCTCCGAATCGGTCCTGCGCACAAACTGACAACACGCAGCGTACAATATCGCCTCCATCCATTTATCGAGTCGATGCGTTTGCAGGAACGCCGTTTGGAGTCGGCGTGTTGCGGTACCGGATGAGTGATGCTGATCATATGATCGATCAGTCCGGTGCAACGATGCTGACTGAGGCGAACAATCGAATTCTGTACCCGGTATTTACCAAACCGGCTGCCGCCCGTTTCTTTCAACGGCTTGCTGGCAACCCAAGTGGCGACCCTGAATCGATTCACAATGTCTGGTTTTTGTTTCGCGGCGATCAGCCGCTGGAACTAACTTTGCACGGTTCCGATGTGGCTACCGAAACCGTGGATGTCGAATACGCCCGTGAGAAAAAATTTAGCCGGATGATTTCCCAATGGTGGCGTGAATTTGATCGGGAAACCAAACAGCAACAAGATTGGGGCGACTATCCACCACTGATCGAAACCTATTTGAAATCGATGTTGAGCCGACGCTTGGAGCTGCCGCTTCCCAGCGAAAGATTACGTAAAAAGGATCCGCTCACCGAAACTCTTGAATTGATTTTCGACGTCGAATCGCTGAGGTCCCAAACAATCGAAGACGCCATGCTTGGTTTTGCCGATCATGGGCCTGCTGAAAATCCATTGCCCTCGGATGTGTTTTGGGGCTTTCCAGAACTCGATGAAGCGGATTACCGCAATGTTGAAGTCGAACCGTTTGCCAGTTGTATTCCAGAAGAATGCTTTTATCTCCGCTTTGGCAACTGGAACAATCAAATCTGGTTGCGGAATTTGATGGAAGAAAACGGAGGGGATCTTAGCCGTATGGTCAATTTGCGCGGGCACAAATCCCGAGTGCAATCTAAGTTTCTGAATCAGCTGGCCATCGAATCAACAGAATTTGACCGGTTGTTTGGCGGCAACCTTATCGCAGATGTTGCAGTGGTTGGCAACGATATGTTTTTCGAAGACGGGTCTTCCGTTGGGGTTCTGTTGTACGCAAAGAATACCAAGTCCTTAACCGGTAACCTGACCAGCAAACGCAAGAAGTTTGCTGCGAAGCATAAAGATCTTGGCTGCGAAGTTGACTATATTGATGTCAATGGTGTTAAAGTTCAATTTCTCAGGACCCCCGACAATCGCTACCGCTCATTTTATGTTGTGCGAAACGACTGTCATCTTGTCGCCAGTTCGATATCACTGGTTCGCAGGTTTATCGAGGCGTCGGCGGGGAAGGGGGCGTTGGCCAGTAGTCTGGAATTTCGATACGCGCGGCAGCAAATGCCGCTAAGTCGTGAAGATACGGTTTTCGTTTTTGTGCCATCGAAGTTTCTGTACAAATTGCTCGGGCCTGGATACCAGATTGAATTGGCTCGGCGCAATCGAAGCATTACCGATATGCAGATTTTTGAGTTGGCGATGTTGGCGGCTCGCAACGAAGGTCTGGATGTTTCAGCCGATCCAACAAAATTAAATGGAACCGGGTTTTTGCCGGATCAATTTGGTGGTCGACCCGATGGTAGCGTGCTTAGCCGCAATAAAGAAATCTGGGTCGATTCGGTGCGCGGGCAGCGAGGTTATTTCGTGCCGATTCCCGACGTGGAGATATCGGGCGTGACTCAACAAGAGCTTGACTGGTACGCGCGGCGGCGTGAATTTCTGTCCAATAATCTTTCACAATTAGACGCAATGTTCGTCGGTTTGAAGCGTTACGAACACGAAAACAATATTGAGCGTGTCGTTTACGATGCACGTATCGCACCATTTGGTCAGGAAAAATATGCCTGGTTGTTCTCAATGCTCGGTCCCCCAATTGCAGAGCAGATCAAAGGGGCATCCAACGATGTGATCTCGTTTCAGGCAAGTCTTAGCGGCGGTGCCATCAGTCGCCGGATAAACGACCACCAACTGTTTGGTGCCATTCAGGATGAAATGCAGGTATCAAGAGATGTTAAGCCGAATTCGTTTATTCGCTCGCTTGATTTGTTGCGCAGCGCACCCGGTTATATTGCTTCCTGGCCCAAAGCAGGATTCCTGGATTGGTTGCCGAAATTGGGAGGCAAGCCGGATGAAGATGGTTACACCTATTCAAGAATGTTCGGACTATGGCGTTTGCAATGGGATGACTTTTCAGCAGTATCGTTTGATCAACATCGATTGCAAGAGTTGCGCGATCAGGTGAAGATCGTTAAATCCGATCGTCCAGCACAAGTTCGCGTAAAGATCGGCGATGTTGGAAATTCGAAGTTGCGTAATTGGGTTAATACTTCCAACTACCGCCGTAGCTGGGAAGTATCCATTGCCAACGCTCGGTTGCTGAATATGATGTCACAGCAATTCAATTTGCCACCGCAACAAGCAAGACAAATCGTCGAGGATTTGTTGGATGTCGATTTGGTTTGTTCGTTGGGTGGGCAATACGAATTGACCGACCTTCCCCAGCGAATGGTTTGGCAATCGACAGCATGGCCGGATTTTTCTGATCCATTGCTTCCCGAGGACTACGCCGCTCCGATGCTCAAATGGTTTCGTGGTTTAGAGCTGGAGTTAATGCGGTCGGATTCTCAGTTTGTGGTTCATGGGTATCTGGATATCGAACGATCGCCCGGCTCATCGTTGCCGTCGTTCAATCTGTTCAAAGGTTTTGGCAAGATGTTTGGTGGTGAAAAAGAGAAGACGAAAGATCCAGAGACGATTCACAGGTAATGAACTTGCAATCGTGGTTAATTTGAATTTTGAAGATTTCAACGAAATCCTTGCGGCACGGCAGCTTTCTCTAACATCGCGAGAATTTGTTGCTTGTTCGTTTTATTGTCTAATCTCAAACGCGCTCATGTCGGTGAGCTCGTCCGCTTCAACTGGCGTGGAATCGAATCGATCAATCAGCTTTGCCAGACGGCTTTGTTTTGAAATGTTGTCGATGAATCGATCGACTTCTGCCAACGTTCCTCCAGCAACCAATTCAACACGACCGTCGCTCAAGTTTTTAACCCAGCCAACGACTCCGTATGTGGCCGCAATTTCGTTGGTCGTAAATCGAAACCCAACGCCTTGCACACGTCCGGAAAACACAAGCTTTTTAATTGTGAATCTGGCCATTTTAAAATTCAGGTCGGATTGTCAGTTGGATTTTTCTATCTATATGGTTCAAATTTTCTGCGGGTTTGAAGGATGTTACGCCATAACAAGGAATTTATTTATTGGACAATAGAGAACGCAATCCTTAAACTAAAAACATGGTGTACACACCGCGAAGCTTGGACTTGTACGTGCTTTTTACTGTTTAGTACAATCCTTTCGGCTCGGCAATCGTAACCGTTGTCCGGCAATTGTAATGACATTTATGGGAGTTGTTAAATGTTGAAATTTATTTGCCCCGCTCTGATTTTGCCACGTTGGTCATCTGGCGCCGTCAACTTGTTGGACGTGCAGCCGTTTGTGATGCTCTTGTCGGATGCTTAATCGCCAGATAATCATTGGGCCTGATGGTTGTGGATTTCACTGAAGTTGGCCAAAACGAGTTTCATCGCTTGGGCATGCTCGCATTTTTGAGGATCCTTTATAGGATAGGGATAGATGTTGAGACGCCGATTGTTGGCGTATGAGTAATGATGGAGATTTATAATGCCGCGTACCATTTTTGCAGTTGCACTAGCCAGCTTCATATTCTTTGCATCGCCAGTTTACGGCCAATTCAATTTTTTGAACCTTCAAATTCCAGCAACCTTGCCGTCATCAGATTTTGAACCGTCTGAGCCTGGCAAACGAATTGAAGTTATGGCCGCTGCTATAAGCGCCAAAGATTCAGAAACCCAAAGTTGCTCCACGCCACCTCCGGCGTCGCCCAAGTCAGATGACACGGCGCAGGTTCTGGCGTTTGAGATTCCTGAAGTTCAGGATTTTAGCTTGCCGTTTCGTTTGGGTTGTTGCAGCTATGTGAAAAGCACCCCTCAGCGAAAACGTACTGCGGATTATCAAACGAGCTATTACCGGCAAGCGAATTTAGTACGTGCGACGTATTCGCAAAACAACAATCAACAATCACCCACTCGCTCCAGACCCGCCCATGCGGGCTGAGGCGGTTAGCCTAAGTCGCAGTTTGCGACTCTCTTAATGGGATGGATAGAAGTTTGGTTGTTGCGTTGTTTGCAAGACGTGAGTCTATGCGTGCACCAGCGGTATTCAGTGTTGGCCAATGATCAACAGATCATTTCTTAGTAGGAAATTCATGCAATCGTTGTATCAAGTCGTACCAAGTTCGTTCGAATCTGATTACGATGTAAGCAGTCTTAGTTCTTATGTACCCGGTTGAATGAACTGTTGAGCTGTTGCCATGAATCTACAAATCAATGCGCTTATTTGTTTGTGTCTGTTACTTTCGCCAAATGTACTTTGTTCTCAAATAATCGGTATCGAAGCCAGCGGCGTTGCAAACGGGTCACTCGGGGATACTAACTTCACCAATGCGAATTTTACGATGTTTGGTTCCGGCGATGTAAACAACGTTTTCACCAGTGGTTCGAGCAATCTTTTATTGGACGGTTTCGAGGTCTCGATTGAAATCGAAGGTGCCGGGTTCGTTGTCTTTACCGATGCCATTCAAGCGGTAAGTAACAACAACTCTGATCTGGGCGGGTTTGGAAACACAAGTGCTGGATTTGGGTTGTTGTTGGTTGCTAACGAGGCATTTGAAACATACGATCTGCTCAGCGATCTTGAGCCTGTGTCTGGGGCTGGCGTGATTGTGAATGGCGTCCCTCACCAAACCACAGGTGGCAACTTACGATTTTTTGACATCATTGGCGATGTTACGATCAGCGCCGCTGTAAAACTAGATTGCTTTTCGTTGGGTGACCTCAACCAAGATGGCGGCGTCAATTTGTTGGACGTCGGTCCGTTTGTTGACGCACTTACAAGCGGAATATTTATTTGTGAGGCCGACCTTAACGAAGATGGCGACGTAAATCTATTGGATGTTGAACCGTTTGTTCAATTACTAGGTGGCGGTTAGCCCGGTCGCGGTTGGGCGACGATTATACGTTTTGAAACACTGCCATCAGCTGATGAAAGTGTGCAAGCTTGCTGTTTAGACTCGGGTTAATGCTAACTCCAAGACTTTCGTCGTAAGCCACTTCAAACGTGGTCGCAAAATCTTCTCGTGGATTGGTTCTGCTATAGCTGTAAGCAAACGATGCGTCTTGGTGGTAATACCATTGGCCATCGAAACTGTTTAGAAAATCGTTGCCTCCGGGATTCGTCTGTGTCCAGGAACTTACAGCGAGAAAAGAATCCCAGATGTCCCCTGAGCCGGCAAAGACATTGTTGATCTCTGCGGCGGAGTCCCACGAATGTGCGACTTCGTGAATGGCGGTTCTGATTATTTGATCGTTCCAAAACGCGCTTTCTTCGTCCCATTCCAGGAACTTAATTTCCCGTTCGTAGCTGAAGCCGTCGACCGAGCTGAAGTAGGTCGTTAGGCTATTGATCCCGATCGCGCCATTAAGATCCGCCGATTTTGAATAAATGACCGGCTCTGTAGATAGGCTGTCACGCAAAATCAGATTTGTATCTGCTTGATCGGCAAGCCATTGCAATCCTTCATCGACAATCTGAATTTCGACTTCATTCCAATCGCTGGTGTCGTTGCGAAATTCGATTTGAGCTTCTAGTTCAGTGCGATCAACCTTTGTATCGCCCGCCCAGATCAAAAACCGATCGGAGCCTTCGCCACCTTCTATAGAATCGCCCGCTCCGATGCCGCCAAAGAGTCCATCGTCGCCATCGTCTCCATGCAAATTGTCTACGCCCGCCTCACCATACAATCGATCGTTGCCTTCACCGCCGAACAGCGAGTCATCGCCATCACCACCATTGAGCACGTCATTGCCTTGATTACCTTGAATGGTATCTGCTCCGGCGCCACCAAACAGCTGGTCTAATCCATCGCCACCAAACACTATGTCGTCATCGGCGCCGCCGTGCACTTGATCATCACCGGCATCGCCAAAGACTCGGTCGACTCCATCGCCGCCCTCCAGATAGTCGTTTCCGGCGCTACCAGCGATCAGATCCGCCCCGGCGTCACCAAACAGTTCATCGCCGCCAGCTCCACCGAATAACGAGTCGTCGCCTTCGCCGCCGTGCAGCATGTCCTGCCCACCGTTGCCGCCAAGGAAATCGTTGCCTTCCTGACCAAAGATTACGTCGTTGTCGTTGCCGCCGCGCAGCTCGTCGTCTCCTGTACCGCCAAACAGACTGTCAAATCCGTCACCGCCAAAGGCCATGTCGTTATCGGCCCCGCCGAGAATTTCATCCTCTCCAGAACCGCCAAGTATCACGTCGTTTCCGTCGCCGCCTTCTAGATGGTCGTCTCCATCATGGCCTGCGATGAAATCCGCGCCGGCACCACCAAACAACTGGTCATTCTGAGGACCGCCGTAAACCTCGTCATCGCCTGCACCACCACGGACGGTGTCGAACCCAAGACTTCCGTTGACAAAATCATTGCCAGCTTCTCCGTCGAGAACATCATTGCCGTTACCGCCGGCAAGTCTGTCCTGCCCAAATCCGCCCAATAGAGTATCATCGCCATCGAAGCCAAGTAGAAAATCGCTGCCAATTCCACCGCTCAAGTGATCGTTTCCATCTCCGCCGTAAACCGTGTCGTCACCGTCGCCAGCCCAAAGCGTGTCATCACCGTTTTGGCCAGTCAGCAGGTCGTCGCCCGCTGCGCCGTTTAACGTGTCGTTGTCGTCGCCACCGAAAATCGTATCCGCGCCGTCTTCGCCAAACAGCGTGTCATCACCCGCTTGTCCGTACAAGTTGTCATCCTGATCACCACCATAAATTGTGTCATCGCCAGAATTACCGACCAGGGTGTCAATTCCTTCGTTCCCATAAATGGTATCGGCGCCTGTATCGCCGAATAACGAATCTGATGCAGATCCACCTCTGAGTTCGTCGTCACCGTGACCACCGAACGCTCTTGTTGCGATGGAAGTGTTGTTTTCGAAGACATCGTCGCCAGCTTTGCCAAAGAACAGAATCTGCTGGACAGCATGCGAAGAAAAATCTTCCGTTGCGCCGTTCAATGTCGCCCGAATTGTATCGGTGTCAATCACAGAAACCGACGCAACATCATCGCTGGACGTGGCATCGAGGGTTAAGTTTCCTGATGAAACATCGAAGCTGATGCCGGCGAGCAATTGACGCGGTTCGAGTTGCGTGAACGCGAAATGTGATATTCGCCGTTGAAGTTTTCTGGAACGTTTCGAATCGCGGAGAAATTTCGAGAACATCAAAGTACCGGTAGTAGGAATTCGAGATGAGTGCCCCAGACAAAGGGCTATTTAAACCTATCTCAACAAATGAGCTGATTTAGAGGTTATCGGGCGTTTTTTCGAATTTCCTAATCAAATGTTGACTGAGGACGACAAGTGGCAATTTTGCAACACTCAAAACGCGAGATTATTCTTTACCGGCCATAGCATCGAATCCAGCGAACAGCGAACCCAGCAGACGTAACCATGAACGATAATTGCCGTCTGGACCGGCTTAGCGTTGATCGATAAGTTATTCTTCTGCGCTCAAGTCGCCAAGTTATGCAACGATTCACAGATAGCCATCGGCCACTTGAAAGCAGCAATCAGGAATTCGAGAAAGTTTATAGTTCGTCGCAAAAAAAGCTCCATTGAAATATGAGAACGTTAGCAATAGGTGATATTCACGGCTGCCTGCAGCCTTTGTTGGCCCTTTGGCAAGTCTTGCAGCCCACACCGGAAGACCACATTATTTTTATGGGCGACTATGTTGATCGCGGGACGGATTCAAAAGCAGTGATAGATTTTTTGATTGAGCAATCTAGCCAGTACAGGATGGATTGTCTTTCTGGTAACCATGAAGAAAAATTCCTTCTCTCGCGCATTGATAAAACTGATCTGGCACACTGGTTGAAAGATTGGGGAGGGCAGCAAACGCTCGATTCGTATGGGCCGAAGGGGATCGATGACGTGCCGGATTCGCATTGGGAATTTCTGCTCAAAAACAAAGCCTATGTCGAAACGGATACTCATATTTTCGTGCACGCTTATGCCGAAGCGGATGTTGAAATGGCGCAGCAACTGCCCTACACCATGATTCATCAAAAATTCAACCACCCGCTCTATGGTCCTCCGCGGCCTCACCAGTCAGGGAAAATACTCATTTGCGGACATACCGCGCAAAAATCTCATCAGCCGCTGAACATCGGCCACGCGATCTGCATCGACACGGATCCAGGACGCGGCGGATGGCTTACCGGCTTGCATGTCGAAAGTGGGCATTATTGGCAAGCAAATCTTACGGGCGAAATTCGAGAATCTGACATCGTTGCGAATTGACCATCTTGTCGATCGCTCTCAGGTAACATGATGGCCACCAATGATTCTTTCAATCTGCATTTCAATGTTCCAAATGGGAATTCGGGCAAATTGAGTTGGTAACCATTAACAGTATTTAGTTATGCGCGGCATAAGCAAATTGGAATCCGCAGCCATGTCGTTTTTTCTTCTAGCCAAGTGGCTGCATGACACTAGAAAACGTGTAAAAAAATAGCGATAATCACGTCCTATACTGAAACAATTTCGTGATGTTGAATGATCGCTACAGGTTCGTAATTCGAAACCATTTCGTGGCAGGAATTTGACTTCACGTCAATCATCAAACCGCACGTCCCTTCAACAGGGAAGCTTATAAATACGAGGAAAAAAGTTATGTCTATTGATACTCACGGCGATATTTCGAAATGCCCGGTCATGTCTCCGGCAAAGCAACGACACACCGCGGCGGCGAGCTTGTCTAACGCTGACTGGTGGCCGAATCAGTTGAATCTGAAAATGTTGCATCAGAACCAACCATGCACCTGCCCAATGGGTGACGACTTCAACTACGCTGAGGAATTCAGCAAGATTGATTTGAATGAATTGAAGGCTGACATCGTTACCGTCATGACCACATCACAAGATTGGTGGCCGGCGGATTACGGACATTATGGTCCATTGTTTATTCGCATGGCGTGGCATAGCGCGGGAACGTACCGTGTCGGCGACGGTCGTGGCGGTGCTTCATCGGGCACGCAACGTTTTGCACCTTTGAACAGCTGGCCAGATAATGCGAACCTGGACAAAGCTCGTCGTTTGCTGTGGCCGATCAAACAAAAATACGGCCGCGCACTTTCCTGGGCTGACCTGATGGTTTACACCGGCAATTGTGCTCTTGAACACATGGGCTTTGAGACACTTGGCTTTGCGGGCGGTCGCGAAGATGTTTGGGAACCAGAAGGAGACATTTATTGGGGTCCAGAAAGCGAATGGCTGGGTGACAAGCGTTACACGGGCGACCGCGAACTGGAAGACCCACTGGGTGCTGTACAAATGGGTTTGATCTATGTAAATCCAGAAGGCCCTAACGGAAACCCCGATCCATTGGCATCTGCTCACGACATCCGGGATACGTTTGGTCGCATGGCGATGAACGACGAAGAGACGGTTGCATTGATTGCCGGTGGTCATACGTTCGGTAAAACTCACGGAGCGGCCGATGCCGACAAATATGTTGGACCCGAGCCAGAAGGCGCTTCAATCGAAGAACAAGGACTGGGTTGGAAAAACAGTTATGGAACGGGTGTTGGTGGTGATACGATTACTTCGGGCCTGGAAGGCGCTTGGACGACCGAGCCGACCAAATGGGACAATGGCTTTTTTGACAATCTGTTCAATTACGATTGGGAATTGATTACTGGCTCGGGCGGTGCTCAGCAATGGACGCCTAAAGAAAACGGAGCTGCAGTAGCTACCGTTGTCGACGCACACGATTCGTCGAAAGAGCACGCACCGATGATGTTGACAACGGATCTGGCTCTGCGTTTTGATCCGATCTACGAACCAATTTCCAGACGGTTCCATGAGAATCCAGCGGATTTCGCCAAAGCGTTTGCCGAAGCGTGGTTCAAGTTGACTCATCGTGACATGGGGCCTGTTTCCCGTTGCCTTGGTTCACAAGTGCCTGAAGCTCGAGTTTGGCAAGACCCGGTTCCAGCGGTCGATCATGATTTGATCGGCGATGCCGAGATCGCGGAATTGAAAACCAAGATCATGGAATGTGGTTTGTCGATTGGGCAATTGGTTAATACCGCGTGGGCTTCGGCTTCAACTTACCGAGATACTGACAAACGTGGCGGTGCCAATGGCGGACGATTAAGGTTGGCTCCGCAAAAAGACTGGGCCATCAATCATCCAGAAGAACTTGCCAAAGCGATTTCCGCTCTTGAAAAAGTTCAAGCAGATTTCAATGCCGGCGGAAAAACGGTTTCATTTGCCGACGTGGTAGTGTTGGGCGGATGTGCAGCGATCGAAGCGGCGGCGAAAGCTGCTGGACACGAAACGACGGTTCCATTTTCACCCGGTCGGACCGACGCAACTGACGAGATGACTGATGTTGAATCGTTTGGGCATCTGGAGCATACCGCTGACGGTTTCCGCAATTACTGTTTTGCTGAACAGTCGCGACCGGCTGCCGAGTTGTTAATCGACAAGGCACACTTGTTAACGCTGTCGGCGCCGGAAATGACGGTTCTGGTCGGAGGTATGCGGGCATTGCAAGCCAACCACGGCGGCTCGAACCTTGGTGTGTTAACCGCTCGACCGGGTCAGCTAACGAACGACTTTTTCGTCAACTTGCTCGACATGGGGGTGGAATGGAAGCAACATTCGCAGTGTCCTCATTTGTATGAGGGGCGAGCGACGGGTGCATCGGAAGTCAAATGGACAGCGACCAGTGTGGATTTGGTCTTTGGCAGCAACAGCCAGCTTCGCGCGATCGCTGAATTTTATGCATGCGATGACGCGGGCGAACAATTCGTTAACGACTTTGTTTCCACGTGGAATAAGGTAATGAATCTCGATCGATTCGATCTTGCGTAAAGCATATACTATTTCAATGCGGTAACCGTCGGTTCCACGATCGAGTTGCCACAGTCGAATTTCGCAATTTATCACCCGTCAGCATTGGTTGACGGGTGATTTTTGATTGGGGCTAAATTCGAATACCGTTCAATCGAGGTTTTGTTTTTCCGTTAGTCGTGCGCGACAAGGCGCTAGCCGTCGGTTTGTGACGTCAAGTCACGGGCACCGGCGACAACCTGATTTGGTTCCTCAATCGATTTCCAGCTCTAATTTCTTGCCTTCGCGTCGAGCTTCTGCCCAAGTCTTTTCGTAACGCTCAATAACGTAGGTTTCATTGGCAACGGACAGAAGATTCAAGCATGACATGACGATGTCACTTTGCAGGCTCTTGTGGAAAGGCACGCCGAACAAATGGCCCATCATGAACGGCAAAAACAGAGCTCGTGGTGGTTTAGCGTGTTCGGTTACATCCAGTGCCGCCGATGGTGAAACCGTTGGAATGCCTCTTCTTTCTATTGCACGCTGAACCAGCGCGATGGACTGATGTCATATCGGTCATGCAGGTGCCGCTAGAACGGCATCCACTTGTTCTTGCTCAAACGCGTCTGCAATGTCCTCAGCCAAAGTCTTCTCCAAATGTGCTGCGTCCATGTTGTAGCCGATGAAAGAATAAAAGTTTTCGCAAAGCTCTCCAATTTCTCCGCTTGCGGCCAACTCCTGCAACCGTTGGATCGGATAAACCACGTTGATGTCGCGATTAGCGCCATTGGTTGGATACTTAATCTGATGGATTTCCAATTCTGTAGGGGCAGAATTGGAAGGAACTTTGCGAAACGAATAATCACCAATTGGGTGAACCACGTCAAACGGCATACTGCCCTTAAGCTGCACTCCGGAAGTACTGACAAAGCCAAGTCGACATTGACTTAACGGCTTTTCAAGTCGTGCCATTGGGACGAAGTCGTCATTGTGAATCATTGAACCGGGATAGCGTTCGTTAACGACATCCCAGAGTCCCGGACGGAGTTGGTTAGTTGATGCATCAGAGGTTGCCATCGTGAATCCATTCTCCAGATTTTTGGACAAAGTAAAAATGCAAGTGGAAAAACAGGTGGGCCAATGTTTGTTCAGATTGATTTTCGAGCGCATCGAAAATGAACTCGCGGTCAGTGTCAGGAAAATCGACCAAACGCTTGAGCGCTTCGACCCACGCCTTGTCAATTTCCTGGCCGCCAACTTTTTCGTTGCCATCCCCAAAATGCAGCTGTACATAACGAATCAGCTTTTCACTGTCGTTTTCCTCGATCGCTTGTTTGAGGTATTGTCTGGACAAACGCTTCCCTTTAATCTTGTGAAATCGGTTGCATAACAGTGTACCCGGCGGCAGACTAATCTAGTACAAGAACTTCGAAACTAAAAAGGCGGATACACAAATTGCGTAGTAAACTGTGCCTGAAAGTCATTGCGTTTTGGTTTGCCGTTGCACAATCGTGTTGTTGTGCGATGAATAGCGAAGATCGACCGAACGTGGTCTTTATTTTTTCGGATGACCATGCAGTCTCTGCGATTTCGGCCTATCAAGGTTTGCATTCAGCGACCGCTCCAACACCCAATATTGATCGAATCGCACGTGAGGGGGCACTGTTTCAAAACTCCTTTTGTGCGAATTCAATTTGCGGTCCATCGCGAGCATGTATTCTGACTGGCAAGCACAGTCACAAGAATGGATTCATGCGGAATTCGAGAACGCCTTTCGATCAATCTCAATTTACGTTTCCAAAACTTCTTCAACAGGTCGGTTATCAAACGGCTGTGATTGGGAAATGGCATCTTAAATCAGAACCGGTAGGATTCGATTTCTGGGAAGTGCTGCCGGGTCAAGGCAGCTATTACAATCCTGTCTATTTGCAGATGGACGGACAGCGCAAAAAGTTTGATGGTTACGTAACGGATTTGACGACTGATAAAAGCGTGCGCTGGTTGGATAACCGTGACAAGAACAAGCCGTTTTTTCTGATGTGCCAACACAAGGCACCGCATCGTACGTTTTCTCCAGCCTTGCGCCATCTTGGTTCGCTGGACGGTGTTGAAATTGCTGAACCAGAAACATTGTTCGATGACTACTCGAATCGCAGTTCGACCTTGGCAGCGAACGAAATGGAAATCGATCGCCACATGACGTGGGCATACGACTTGAAGCTTCGCGAAGATGAACTCAATGGAGTTAGCTTGCCTTCGTTTCGTAAATACGGAACACCTGAATACAACCGAATGAGCGAGAAGCAACGTGAACGCTGGGATCAACATTTTTCGCCCAGGAATAAAGAGTTTGTCGACAAATGTCTTGAAGGAAAGCTGAATTCAAAAGAATTGGTTCAGTGGAAATACCAGCGTTATGTTCGGAATTATCTGGAGACGGTGAAATCCGTTGATGAAAGCGTTGGCCGGCTATTGAAGTATCTGGACGACAACGATTTGGCTGAAAATACAATCGTCATTTATTCATCAGATCAGGGATTTTACCTTGGCGAACATGGCTGGTTTGATAAGCGTTGGATTTTTGAAGAATCGATGAAGATGCCATTTGTGATTCGATGGCCGGGCAAGATTGAGCCCGGTTCGCGCCCGTTGGCGATGATCCAGAACATCGACTACGCACCGACGTTTCTTGAAATTGCTGGTGCGGAAACGCCGGACGATGTGCAGGGAAAATCTCTGGTTCCCGTTCTGAGTGACAGCAAGAAAAAAGTAAGGGATTCGCTGTATTATGCGTACTACGAACTTGGGGAACACGCGGTTCCACAACACTTTGGAGTGCGGACGATGACCAGCAAATTGTTCTATTTGCCAGCAACCGATGAGTGGCAGATGTTTGATTTGAAGAATGATCCGAACGAAATGGTTAACGTCTACAACGATACCGCTTATGAAAATCAACGAGCGGAACTGACGAAAGAATATTACCGGCTGAGAAATGAATTTGATGCACCCGACTACGAGTCGGTACCGAAGTAGCATGCAGTCAATCAGTGATTGGCAAAGAGTTAGGGCTGAGCGTTAGTTAACCTCGGGCAACTACTTCTTGTCGCCTGATCAACATTTTCGCATCAAACGAACGCGCTCAATGCTTTCGCAACAACGTGGGTTAGATAGATTCTGGCGACGATGTGCAGCGCCGCCAAAATCCGAAACCGTGGTGTTGTGATTGCTACTTAGGCGTCAATTCTTTCTTGATTGCTGTTTCCAACAATTCAGCCGAAAATCCTTTTGGACCTTTTTCGCCAGCCCATGCAACCAAACCGTCCTTGCCAACGAGATACATTCGATCTGGATGAGCGGCGTAGGCCAAGCCGGTCGTGTCGTCCATCGTGTCTAGCAGCGAAGGGAATGGCAGTTTGAATTCTTCCACAAAATCTTTAGCAACGTTCCGACGTTCTTTAAGAGTAACGGGCTGTTCTACCGTTGCTATTGGAGACGGGCGAGTGCTATCGATGGGGTGAGCTTCTTTGCAATAGACAAACAAAAATTGAACGTCGTTTCCAAATTCTTCGTTAAGTTCTTTCAGTTGACCAACTGAACGTACGAAGGGCGGTCATGTGCAGCTGCCAAAAATTAAAGCAACTGGTTTCTTGTCGGCAAAACTGGAAAGCTTTACCTGTTTGTCGGCGTCGATGATTTTGGTTAGTTCGAAATCAGGCGCTTTGTCACCGACTTTTGGTGCCGAAGTCGGGGACGACGGCCTTGGGTCGCTATCACGGCCAAGGTTTTTAAGATCATCAAGGGTCAATTCGCCGTCTTTGGATGAATCCAAACGCTTAAATGCGTCCGGGTCGCGATCGTATTCTTCGGCTGTAATCTTGCCGTCTTTATTTTTATCGTATTTTTCGGACAGAAACTTCCACGAACTCGCACTTTGATCTCCTCGACCGCCACGCCCTCTTCCGCCAGAGTTAGGTCCGCCAGAACCACGTCCGCCGCGCCCGCGTGACGGCGCCAATTCCTCTGCATCAACGCGTCCATCTTCGTTTTTGTCCAATTTACTTAACGCCTCGACAGCCGCTTCGATTTCCAATGCCGATATTTCTCCATTTTTATCGGAATCGAGTGCTTGAATAAGCGGCATGCGATCGAGCATTCGAGATTGACGATCGCGTTGATTGGAAGGCCGTTGGCGAGATTGCGCGTTTGCCCAATCTGATAGGGCAATCCCTAAAAGGAGAAAAGCAGCAATTGGCAATAATTTATTCACAAGTGTTAACCTTTCGAGAATGTACGAACAGATGCATCGCATCTATACCATCTCTCACGATTTTCGATTTCATCGAAGACACAAAAAAACAAATATCTGTAATAGAAATGTCATTTTAAATTATGGATCTACAGTGGTCGACTTCCCTGTCGCGTTGTTCGCAAGAAAATGAAATCTTGGGAAATCACAAATTCCAGTCAGCTCGAATTGAATGTATCATATTGGTACCCCTGAACGCCACCACGCGTTCATCTTTCCAATTAAGACGATAGAGATGATAGAGACAAAATGAAAAAGAACAGAAATATTTCACGAGTAGACACCGGTTCAACCCATGGTTTTCAAGTTCGCATGATGCGTCGTGGTTATGTAACGGAAAAGTTTTTTAGCGATAGTATTTTTGGCGGCAAACGAAAAGCACTTGCCGCGGCGCGCGAGTTACGAGACGAACTGGAAGCAGAAAGCCCGCGTTATTCCCGCAAGCAAGTTGCTCGATTTAAATCGCCACGCAACACGTCCGGCATCGTTGGTGTCCGCTTGGCCACAGAAGTAGTTAAATCTCTTCCATCCAAGCCTGTATACAAGTATTGGGTCGCTCAATGGAGTCCGGAGCCTGGCGTGCGTCGCACTCGACGTTTTTCAATCAACAAGTACGGTAACGACAAGGCCTACAAGTTGGCCGTCGCAGCGCGAAATAAAGGCGTTCGAGAAATGGTTGAAGTCTGATCGACCGATTGTTTCAGTGGGCTCAAGATTTCGCGAAGTGTGTTTCTTTGATGCAAGAAACACACTCGATCATCTTTTGATCACGATCATGGGCGATGGCAACCAATTGCAACAATTCTTCGCAAAAATTTGCACTAAATGAACCGGCTGCGCCAACTTGAGCTGGTGCAGCTGGATTTCAATTTTCAAATTGGCTAAACTCTTGAGATTCCAATTGCTTTTCTCTGGAGTTCGCTGTGAATAAGAAAATTCGCCGACATTCCTCGAATTCAAACGACAATCTTTTCAGCTACCTGGCACTTGAGAAGCGAGAGCTGATGGCTTGTGACCATGTTGGTAGCCTTGGAGCGGGTATTGCTGTTTCCGACGATGCTACTGGCCCCGGTTACATCTTGTATTCCGAACAGGACGTGCATTCGAGATTCTCGTTGCCCGATTACAACGCCAGCCATTTCGTTGCAGTGCGAATCAACGGTAACCAATGGCAATTCAACAACGACGTTGAGTGGATCGATTTTGAATCCACGGAAACCGATCGTTTGGTGACGGAAGTGAATTTCACTGGTGACTCGGTTGCAAACTCTGTCGCCTATCCAATAGTTAATGGCATTCGATCGGCGAGTAGATTTGGAATCACGTTAGGCGGTGAGAATATTGAAAGTGATCTTTGGTTTAACGCAAACCGATTCCTTGGCGCTCCCAACGACGGCGAATTCGAAGTTCTTGGTACTTGCTTTGATACAACGGCGAATCAGATTGCAATAGATGACATCGCGTCCAGACAGCAGCAGGTTTGGGCTGGATTGTTAGCCTACGAATCGCTGAATGGAAGTTTTCCAAGTCTCGCCACTTTCAATGAAGCGGGTCAGCCGCTGCTAAGTTGGCGAGTTGAGCTGCTGCCCTTGTTAGGATTATCGGATCTTTACAATCAATTTAATCACGATGAGCCATGGAACAGCCCGCACAATTTGAGTTTGGCAAGTGAAATACCAGACTTTTATGCCAGCCCAAACGTCCCCGGGGAAGGTCTGACTTCGATTCAGGCGGTTGCCGGTCAAGGTACTTTGTTTCAACGTTCAGGAATACCTGTTGAGATTAGTGATATTCGAGATGGGGTTTCAAACACGATTGCGATTGTCGAAGCTGATGTGGACCGTGCGGTCGTTTGGACTCGCCCAGCCGATCTTGGATTCAATGGCAGCGACCCTTTTGATGGCGTCGGTGAAAACGGTACGGCAACTTTTCATGCAATCACAGTCGATGGTCAAGCTTTGGAGATTGATCCCGATTCCGATCCAATCAACTATGCCAACCTTTTGCGAATTGACGATGGGAATTTGGTGGATGTGCCTTTGGCCGAACCGTCATTCAATTCAAGCGAACAATTGCAGGATGTCGGTTTGGCAATTGTCAATTACGAGAGCGCGTTTGGGGAATTCCCACAGCACGCGATCTACGATGCCGACGGTGTTACGCCGCTGTTGAGCTGGCGGGTTGCGATACTGCCGTTTATTGGTCAGCAAGTTTTGTTCGACCAATTTCATCTGGACGAACCGTGGGACAGCACCCACAACTTGTCGTTACTGCCTTATATACCCGACGTTTATGCCGACCCGACGCTCCCTGATGTCCTGACCAATGTGTTGGCAACCACGGGTGATGGAACCGTTTTTGAGTTGTCCAATACGGCGCAGTCCCTCAATGACGTAAGTGATGGTCCGAGTAAAACCACCCTTGCCGTTCGAGCTGATGCGGATCAGGCGGTTGTTTGGACGAGCCCCCAGGACTGGGTTTTTGATCCGGCCGATCCGACCGATGGGCTGGGTGGTGGTGGCTCGGAAAACAGGTTCGTGCAGCCGAGAATTGGAGCCGGGTTTGATGTGGTGTTTGCGGATGCGTCCGTTCGACGTATCCCGGCAGGAGTAGATGACGGCAATTTCGCGGCGATGGTTCAGCGGGACGATGGAGTGGTCGTCGATTTTGACGATGCACCGATCGAAATGGATCCACAGCTAAGCCTTCGCTCACTTGGACTGGCCGTATTGAATTTCGAATCACGCAATCAAGAGTTTCCAGGTCACGCGACTTACAATTCCGATGGTAGTCAGTCGCTGTTGAGTTGGCGAGTTAGCTTGCTTCCGTTCCTGGGTGAGCAAGTATTGTATGATCAATTCAATCACGACGAGCCATGGGACAGCCCACACAATTTTGCTTTGCTGGATCAAATGCCTGAGATTTTCAAATCGGCAGGTATCGCTGACGGATTAACAACGTTTCAGGCGCTCACTGGTGATAATACGTTGTTTCCGATCGGTAACTTGCAAAACAGTTTTGGAGCTATTTCTGATCCGACAACTGAGACGATTTTGTTTGTGCAGACGGGCGCCAGCGAGGCGGTTGAGTGGACGCGCCCAGCAGATGTTTCTTTTGACGCTGACAATCCGCGTAATGGAATCGGTGATGCGACTGGAAGTGGTTTTTTCGCGGTAATGCTTGACGGAGGAACGCGTTTTATTCATGACTCAATTTCAGAAGCTACGGTTGCTGCGTTGGCCGAAATCAATGATGGTTTTTCAATAGTCGAAACCCTTGACCGTTCGCCAAACGTGCTTGAGCTATTCCCTCGATCGGCCAACAACCTTCGTCAGGTCGCGCTTGCTTCTCTAAACTATGAATCGTCGTTCGGTGGATTTCCTGCCCATGCCATTTACTCTGAGCCATCGCCTGATGGAGTGCCTTTGTTAAGCTGGCGAGTGAGATTGCTTCCGTTTCTTGGTTATGAAAATTTGTTCGACCAATTCAATCTTGATGAACCTTGGGACAGTCCACACAACCTTTCGTTGTTGCCGCAGATGCCTGACATTTTTGCTAATCCGAATGTTCCTGGCCACATGACAATAACCCAAGTGGTTACCAGCCCGTTTGAGGGGCCTCGTACAGCGTTTCCACTTGGATCTTTTGATTCGACGTTAGGGAGCATTACCGATGGGACTTCAAATACAATCGGCTTCGTAGAAGCAAATTTTGATCAAGCGGTCGAGTGGACTAAACCGCAGGATTTGTTTTACGACGATGCTGATCCGAACAGCGATCCTACCGCCGGCCTTGGCGAAGCTACGCTCGGTTTTGGAAATGTTTTTTCCAGAATCGATGGTTCGGTAGAATTCCTTAGAAGCTGTGTTCCATCCGAAAGCGTACGTCGCTTGCTCCTCGCATCCGATGGACAAGTGCCGCCCAGCACCAATTGCCCGACGTTTCCGATTCCACATCAATTTCCGACCGGTCCAAGAATTGGCGGTGGCTCAGGCGATAGCGGCAATTTAAATTTAGCGGACGATGATTCCAGCCCCACCAGTGATGTCAGAGGTGGATTGATACTTGGTGGCCAAGAGTATGTGCTTCATCCAGCGATCAGTGCACAAAGTCGACTTGCAACGGTGGCTTCAAATGTAAATAGCACGCAACATGTAATTGCGGCTCAACAGAATGATGCAACCACTGTACGCCACAACGAATTGCCCGCAATTTTCTTTGTTGGTACCGATCAACTAGATGCATTGGATGAAAGGATCGACGACGAATTTGAGTCGGCATTTGAATTGGACGGTGCGTTGGATGGCGTGCTGGATGAGATTGACCTTGGATTCGTTGAATTCGATCTGGCGCTCTTTGCAAGGTGAGCAAGTCATTGACGCTACGATTGTTGGAATTCCATGCTTTGCTTGTGTGATTGGGTTGGGCGAAAGCAACTGTTGGAATTGTCACATGATTTTGGCCGTTGGATCGGAAGCGATTGATTTGGAGTGCCGCTACTTTCAGAATCCATTAAATTGTGTGCTGGATTAACATGTCGACGGCTAACAATTGGCTAATTTATGCCCTCCAAAATTATGCCCACCAAGAATCTTAACGACCGATTGTTACTATTGGCGTTTCTGCTTTCTGGCTTCGTAGCACTGGGCTATGAAATGGTCTGGACGCGTATGCTGGCGCTGGTTTTGGGCGGTGAGCTGCTTGGTGTCCTGGGTGTATTGGCTGGCTTTTTCATGGGCATGGTGATTGGGGCATTTTCTTTAAGCCAACACGCACGGAAAACTGCAAACCCGGTCAGAATGTTCATGATTTTAGAATGTGTTATCGCATTCTACGGCTTAGTTAGTCCATTTCTGATTTACGAATTGAGCAGCGCTGTGCCTCAATGGTTGGGGCCCGTCGCTGGCGACAACGACTCCAGTATGTCCCTTGCGTGCAGCTTGTTGTTCTCCAGCATGATATTGCTGCCGGCAACGTTTGGTATGGGCGCGAACTTTGCCTATCTGGCCGAAGCGAAACGCCGCAGTTCGCCAGAGGATTCGGCAGACAAGAACCTTAGCCGAATCTACGCCGCCAACACTTTCGGGGCAACGCTGGGCACATTCGCCGCCGTGTACTGGATCGTTCCCTATACTGGTTTCATCTGGGCGTGCGTCGTTTTCTGTGTTGCCGGGATCCTTGCGATCTATTGTGCCTGGCGATGGGCGAAACAGCATGGAACCAGTTTGTCGGTTGTTCCTGATCCGGATGCCGCCAAGGAGGCAGTCTTCCCCAATGCGTCGATGTACTATTTTCTGTTATTCGCGACTGGATTGACGGCTATCGGATTGGAGATCGTTGTCATCCATTTGCTAAAGCAGATTCTTGAGAATACGGTTTTTACGTTTGCGAATATTCTGAGTATTTATTTGGTGGGTACCGCCATTGGTGCATGGCTATACCAGTACGTTGTTGAACGTTCGAGTGACGACGATTGGCAAAAGAAATTGCCTGCGCAGATCATGTTTGGATTGCTGGTTTCGATTGTGATTAGTTTTGGCGTCCTCGCGTTTGCACACGAGATCCTGGGCCGCTTCTCGCCGCCAGATTCTGATTATCTGAAACATTTGATGGCGGAATTGTGGCTGGCGGTGCTGGTGTTTCTTCTGCCAACCATTTTTATGGGGGCATTGTTTGCGTATCTGATCAGTCGAATTGCTCCTGAGAAACTTGGAAGAGCTTACGCCGTTAATACTTTGGGCGGGGCGGTTGCTCCGTTTGTGGTTGGTTTGGCGTTGATACCTTGGGTTGCGCCGTTTCTTTTGTTGGCGGTAGTGTTGGTTTGTTACTGGGGCATATTGGGAATTGGAACGTATTGTCTGAATTGGTCGCGTGACTATTTCATGATCGGTGGAGTGCCGTTAATGTTTTTAGCGATCGGATTGTTTACTCAGCCCGATCTGATTCGCCTGCCCAACGGTGCAACTGAATTGCAGCGTATTGAAGGGCTGATGGGAACGGTGGTAGTTTCGGAACGAAAAAACACGCCATCGGGGCCGCTGGGCTTGCCGCATCGATTGTTGCAAGTGAATAACCAGTTTCGCATGGGCGGGGGAGCGGGCTTCATTGAACGGCGGATGGGGAATCTGCCTTTGTTGCTTGCGGATAGTGTGGATTCGGTTTTGTTTCTGGGCATTGGCACAGGTACAACGATTGGTGTTTGTGATGACCATCCAGTAAATCAAATCACGGCCGTAGAAATTGTTCCGCAAGTGAAACAGGTTTTGCCCTGGTTCGACGAACACAGTAATCGCATTTTCGAACGTGACGAGCTTTCCTACCATGCTTCGGACGCACGACGTTTTGTCAGCGCTTCTCGGGACCGTTACGACGTCGTGGTCGCTGATTTGTATCACCCGGCTCGTGATGGAGCAGGATTGCTCTACACGCATGAACATTTTGAGAAATTGAAAGGGCTACTGACCGACAACGGACTCATGTGCCAGTGGATACCGGCTCATCAATTTGATCGCGATGGATTGAAGATAGTTCTGCGCAGTTTCAACAAGGTGTTTCCCGAGTCACACTTGTTCCTGGCCGGCTACAACACTCAAACCGTTGCGGTGGCATTGATAGGCACGAAACAGGGAATGAAAATTGATCCAGAGCTTGTGACTCAACGAATCTTCAAGAGCCCGGACATTCAGAAGGTTGTTGAAAATTCAGGCGACCTGTTTTCGACATACCTGGTCGGTGGTGAAGAACTGCAGGCGATTGCTGGTGAAGGGCCGTTGAATTCAGATTTGCATCCGATTCTGTTGTTCAATGCGCCAAGGAGCGTTTATTTGCCCGAGCAAGAAAAGTCGCAATCCAATTTGCAATGGCTTTTGAAGCATAGAAATTTTCGTCCAGAACAATGGATGGACATAACTGAAGCAGATCAATTGGCGAATCCTTTGACAAATTTTCGGCGGACGTGGCAGGCTGCCGGATTGTTTCTTGAGAGTAAAATGTATCAACAACAGGGGCGAAATTCTGACTCGTGGAAAAAATTGGTACGTGCTTACCAGACGCAGCCAGATTTTTCAGCAGCGCGAGGGCAATTGATGGTGACTGCGATGCAAAAACCCGAACGACGCAAAGAAGTACTGGGTGTTCTTAATGAACGAGATCGACGACGTTTGCTGGGTTTGCTGCGGTGAAAAAGTGAAAGTAGCTCGGCTCTCCGAGTTTTTACTGCAATACAGCTTAGCAAGTCGTACTGCAACTCGCCTGGAACAAGAAACATAAAACCCTTAGCTTCCTGACAGCACCGATTTTCAAAAACAGTTTCACGTGATAAAAAGTAACCAATCTAGCCGGTACACGTCCTGAATGAATTCGCTGGTTGGCTACTTCGTGAAATTCAAAAAGAAAGTCTCTCATCGCTTCTTATCCAGACAACCAGTTCAATGAAGATCTAGAAGCAGAAAATGTTATAGAGTTTGATCTGGACCATGACGTGATCGTCGCTGCATACAAAGAAGTGTCCGATGTGCTTCACGGCGGTTACTTTGAAGGATTGCGTGAGAGCGCAAAAACGGGTATCGGTTTGTATTCTGTTTGCCCGGGCTGGAACGGGGACCTTCGCTGGATATCTTCGGGCAATGCAGCAGGGTTCGATTTTTTCGACAAGTACTTTTCTTTGCTTGACGTTGCCACGAAAACCAGGAAAGCGATTGGGGATTGCGGCGATTTGATTATGTATTCGGGATTCTTCGTCGTGCGAAGTCATACCTCCAAACCGTACTACCACGAAGACTATTCTGCGGATGTCGGTATGGGCGCTTTTACGTTGATGACTCCAATCGTGCCGACCGGAGAGGTTGGGAATTTGCTCTATCACGATGCTTATGGCGATGAACAAATCTACAAGTATTCTTGTGGTCGCGCTGTTTGTTTTGGCGGTGGCTTTTATCATTCCACCGAGCCTTTTGAAACCCAGGAACCTTACGTGTTTCTGTGTTTCACGTTTGGTGTAACGGACATGGAACTTTGGAAGTCCATTTCGCAAACAGCCGCCGAGCAAGGATTGCTGTACCGGCACCCTGAACGCGGGATCGTCACCGTAGAGCATTAACAACGGCTTCGTAGTTGAAATGGGCAGCAACGTTTCAAACGATTTCTGACCAATCGCATTGTCCGCAATCGGGCAGCTCTGATTCTCGGGCGATATAGGGATAGCTAACGCCCGTAAGAAACAAGCCCTCTGGCGGAGCCAGACGTACGGGTTTGCCACGGGGATTGCCTTGCAGCATCGATTGAAATTTTGCGATCGTCATTTCACCTTTGCCGATTTTCAAAAAGTCGCTTATCAAGATTCGAATCATTCCACGCAGGAACCGATTTGCGACGAAACGAATTCGATATCGATTTTTTTGTAAATCCTGATAGAAGGTGACGCGGGAGAAGTTTACGATGGTTGAATTAAGCCGATCAGGCGTCAGGCAAAACTCACGGAAGTTTGTTTGCTTCAGCAGTTCAGGAATTGCTTTGGCCGTTGATTCCGGTTGAAAATCAGCCAGATCGAAATTGCTGCTTGTGCGTGACAGCCATGCGTCGGCAAAGTCATGGAAAAAATAATCGTAGGTTCTACTTTCGGCGTCCATGCAAACGTGGGCTTTGTTGTCGACGGGAACGATTTCCAGGAATGCAATATCGGACGGAGATTGCTTGTTCAAGAAAAAGAGGAAGTTCGTCGGCAATACTGAGGGGCTGTTTAAGTAAAAATAAAACTGGCTGGCATGAACGCCTGAATCGGTTCGTCCACAGCCAGAAGTTGCAACCTTCCGCCCAAGAACACCCGTTAGCACATCTTCGATGACTTGTTGGATCGTATGAGCGTGATTGGATTGTCGTTGCCAACCACCGTAATCAGTGCCGTCGTAAGCGATACGTATGAAGTAGTCGATGGTGATTATCTATCAAATAGTTGATTAAAATCACTATTCTTGAATAGACCAATTGAACAAGTCGACATCGACTCGCCATGGGAACATAAATACTGGTCCATTTGGTATCCAGCCTGCACGGGTCAAGATTAAATTGCCACCGCCAACATAGTCTGACAAATTTCCCTTTACAGTAAGGCTGTAAGTCGCGTCTGATAATTCCGCATCAGCAGAATCAACCACGTCCCAGGTGCTTGTCGCAAAATTGAATTGTTCGACGATCAATTGAAGATTTGCAGAATTGGCTCGTGCTTCAATCACCACGGTCAGCGATTGAGGATCTGAAACAGGCAGAGTTCCGTTAAATATTAGTTGTACATTCGGTTGCTGCGAATCGGTTACCGGTGCGGCAAAGTATTCAATTCGTGAATCATCACTCTCGTCAGTCGCTCCAATGATACCATTGCCTTGCTTTCCGTTGGAAATGCTAATGGAATTGGGCAACACATCGATTGTGCCATCGTCGGTCAGAATATCAGCCGATAAGGATGGGCTACCCAGTGCACTTGCGAAACCAGTAAAAGTGACGGCTGCTCCCGGATGGTCGGGGACCAGCAATAGCCGCAGGTTTCCATTGGACACCAAGGCATCGATGATTCCAGATTGAATTTCCGAGCCAAATAGCGACACGTTATCGATGGTGCCGTCTGGTAAAAGCGTCGCGCCGTTGTCATGGACTCCGGCGTAGGTAGCAATTTTGATTGCACCGGTAGCTAAAACGGCAGGCACACTGTCTATTCCATTTTGGCCTGTCTGGTATTGGATAGATCCATCGATAGGCAGCTTGGCAGCAGCGTCGCTGGCAAGGTATACACTGAACGGACCGCTATCAGTAAAAAATTCGTTGTCCTGGATCAGCGTTAATGCAATGTTGTCAGTCGCGGCGATGCCTAACCCAGACTTAATCTGTCCGCTCAAATCAAAGTCAACGACACCGAAGCCAGCGAAAGCTCCGTTGGATGATCCTTCGATTTCCATGTTGTTGGTTCCGTCGGCTCCACCGACTGGTCCACCCGGGCGAACATAATTAGTGCTAACTGCGTCGATTGAAATGGACTGATCGAAATTCTCAGCGGTTTGTCCCCATTTGAAATCGCAAAATACCGGTAAGTGATCACTGGTTGCGACCAACTCAGTACCAAAGCCTGCTGTCCCGGTCCCAGTGTTAATACTTTGGTTCAAATTGTGTGTTGAATTGTTACCCAAGACCCGACAAGATCCTTTGACGTACTCGAAATTCTCACCGTCCATCATGTTGTCATTGATGTAAAACGCATCGAACCGATCGTCCATGTTGTTGACGGGGTTCTGGGTATGGAATGGGTGGAAGGCTATATTCTCTTGCCAGTTTGTGTTTTCGCGAAAGCCAAAGGGAGTGTTTAAAGTTTCTCGAGCTGAACCCGTGGCGTTGCCAGCAAACAGATTTTGGTAGGCCAATTCATCGCTGCCAGCGATGTTGAAATCGCCGCAATAAATGATTTGCGAGGTGGGAGGCAGGGTGGCCGCGTTGGCACGAAAGACGTTGGCTTCCATGGCTCTTTCCGCGGCATCTGCTGGATCAAAGGTGCCAGCTCTCAAGTGAATCGAATACATAATAAAGTCGTCGGCACTGGTTCCGCCAACCGGTCGAAATTGTGCTCGACGTGAATTGTGTGTCAGCCCGGATCCTAAAGTTGTCGCTGCTATCAATTGGACCGTGCCCGTATTGAAAATGAAGCCGGTGCGGCAACCGAAAGCGTCGGCCGCAGAAATCGAGCTGTCATAGGTGCCACCAAAAACCGCTTCAAAATTGTCTTCGATGTCATCGTATTGGAAAACGCTTTGGGGACCTTCCTGGAACGCCAGAATATCGATCTGACGAGCGGTGCCCATTACCGTTTGATTGCCGATTTGCTCAATCACAACACGAAAATTCTGGTCGTCAGCCGCTGAAACCGGCCCGTCCAGGACGTTGTAGCAGCAAATTCGAAGCGTTTGTGCCGAAAGTGGTTGACACAAAAACCACAAGCAAATCAGAAGTGCCAACCGGGCAATGGAAGACTGGAAAGCTGATATCGTGTTCATAGGATTTGATGAATACGTAGGTAGCAAGGATGAATGTATGAACATGAAGAATATGCACCGCTGCGCCTTTCTACAAGCAGAACGGTGGAAAATACTAGTAAATTAGGCGATTTGAGTTGACGATTCCGTCGCTAGCCCAGCGTTCGGTTACCGGTGTCACAGTGCAAATTTTCGTGAAAATGAGAATAACCGCAATCTTCGTTAAATTCTGAATAACCGTTGTGGCGATCTTTTGAGTGAGGTCATGTGAAATGCATGATGTCTATGTTTGCCTTCGAGCTGTTTCTGGCTTGAGGGAGAATCAAGGGGGAATCACATGTTCAATCATGTTCAACAAGATTGTTGGGAGACCAGCTCAACAATTACATCTCGAACGCCACGAATCATTTCGCTGGTGGCGGTCATCCTTTTGCTTGTTCAAAGCACAGGTTGTTTGTCTAGTCCAGGCGGTATGTTCGACGAAACCATCGGCGGTTATCGCAACCACGTTTGGGCGAACCGTGCTTACAACCTGAGGTATGGAAATTGCGATCGAGAATATTCAGATCACTTCAAACAGGGATTCATTGATGGTTACAGCGATGTTTGTGATGGGGGTGATGGCTATGTGCCGGCTGTGCCTCCGGAAGACTACTGGAAATACCAGTATCAATGTGCTGAAGGCGCCAAATGCGTAAACGCATGGTTCAAGGCTTATCCTGCCGGCGTAAAGGCTGCTCGTGAAGACGGCAGCGGAGCATTCCAAAAAGTATACATTTCCAAGATGATCAAATCAGCGATAGTCCAAGACAAAGCTGATCATGTGCTGCCAGACGATGTTCCGGTCGTCGCACCTGAAAAAGACGTTGCACGAAAACTTCCGCCCAACCCGTTTGGATACAACCCAGGCGCAAGTCGGAACACCGTCGATCAACGTAATATCATTCCATACAACAACGACCCAACCTTCAGATAGTTAGAGCCCGTAAATTCGCTTTCGTACAGCGAATTTATGTGCAGGGGGATTCATTAGAGATGAACAATTCTCGAACCAGTCAAAAGAAACAGCACAAACTGAAGCGACTTGTGTTTGGATCATTGATGCTATTGTCGTTCTCGCTTTCGGGTTGCACTGCAATTCTTTCACCGATCGAAACGATTCCCGCGAATCGCGTTCCACGTGAATTTCTGGCTGAACCACAGGCAAACAAGATCCCAATCGATGTCTCGCGTTTGAGAATCGACAAACCGGAATTTTACATTCTCGACAATGAAGATGTATTGGGTGTTTTCATCGATGGCGTATTAGGCCAATTCGATGCACCACCACCTGTTCAGTTGCCACAGTTCCAAAACAATAGTGACTTGCCACCAGCGATCGGTTTTCCCGTCCCAATTCGAGAAGACGGTACCGTTACGCTTCCGTTTGTCGAACCGATTCCGCTTGCCGGATTGACGGTTCAACAGGCAGAGGAGTTGATCAAGAGAGCGTATTTCGGTGGACCGGCTCCGCTTTTGCAAGACCAGGCTCGTGTGATTGTGACGTTGCTGCTGGAAAGAACTTATCGTGTATTTGTAATTCGTTCCGACCTTGGACAGTTCGGTGGTGGTCAAGCCAGAACGGGACGATTGGGGACTGGTGTGACCACTCGTGCTGACGAAAGTAGTCGTGGATTCGTGTTGAATTTACCGGCCTACCAAAACGATGTCCTGAACGCATTGGCGATTACGGGCGGTTTGCCTGGTGTCAATGCACAATCGGATATCCGAGTCTTACGAGGTGACCGTGTTTCAATTGCCAACAGAGATTCGCAGATACGAGAATTTTACAGGACCAATAAGCCCGAAGATTTTCCATACGGATTAGTGCCTAACGTGCCGGACGATTCCAACACGCTAAAGATTCCACTTCGCTTGAACCCTGGGCAAGTTCCGAACTTCCGCAAAGAAGATATCGAGTTACGCGATGGTGATATCGTTTACGTCGACAATCGAGAAACGGAAGTCTACTATACCGGTGGTTTGCTCGGTGGTGGTGAATTTCTGTTGCCACGAGACTATGACCTTGATGTGCTTGGAGCGGTGTCGCTGTCAGGAACAACGTTAGGGGTTGGTCGACCAGGAGGAGGTGGAGCAATCGGCAATGCAGCGGGCTCTGTTCCGCCATCAAACCTGATCGTGCTAAGGCGGATTCCTGGTGGACGCCAAATCGCTATCCGAGTGGATTTAACGGATGCGATCAATGACCCGTCCTCACGGATACTGGTTGTTCCAGGCGATACGTTGATTCTTCGATTCAAACCACAGGAAGAATTGGTGAACTTTGGGTTAACAACGTTCTTTACCTTCGGTATTCGACAACTCTTGCGATAGCGTCATCGCGAAAACGAATTCATCAAGCGACCCTTTGTGGGTCGCTTTTTTTTTTGCGCGGCCAAGCAAAGGGGGATTCTTGGCTGTCGTGGCTTAAGCAGCAGACTTGGGAGGCAGGAATCCAAGATGATTTTCGAAGTGTCACAAATGAAGTCGCCGCAGGGTCGGTTTATCCATTTCACCGAAAAGTGGCGATGGTTTGAATGTACCTGAGAAATTCTGAAAGCGTTCGATGTCGGTTTTTAGTTTACCGACGGCCAGTGTGTCGGAGGTGAAATCAAAGGCGGGGATGGATTCTGGTACCGTGGGAGCGTTCGGTTTCATGCCGTCCTGAAGAATGGATCTGAGCAAG
>CAYONX010000011.1:65386-105360 GCA_964405425.1 uncultured Pirellulaceae bacterium
TGGTACCGTGGGAGCGTTCGGTTTCATGCCGTCCTGAAGAATGGATCTGAGCAAGCTTTTGCCCACGGACGGTTTGCTTCATGACCCAAATCACTGGAGCCGAGCTTGGGGAAGCCGTCCATTGGGAGGACGTATACTAATTTTAAGCTGAGCTCGTTATTTAGAACCATCTTCAACTGGATCGTCTTGCCCAGCACTTTCATCATCCTGATCGCTGGCGCTATCATTGGTTAACTCCAGGAAATCGCCAAGATCAAATGGAACCAGCTTGCCGTCAACTTCAATCGTCACTTTAAATTGGCTGTGGATTTTATGAATGACCCATGTTTTATCATCCAGCTCAATCTCATCCCCTTCATTCAACACATAAACCTCGCCTCTCATTCGATTGCGAATTTTTACCTGGTATACGCCATCGCGCGAACTGATTCGGGTTATTTGAGTGCTTGGACCCTCGAGTACTTTTGGAGGGGGTGGAGGATCCGGCGTTTTAACTTCTGCCGGTGGATCAGGCTTCTCTTCAACGGTTAATTTGAATTCGGTTTCGAAGCTCTTCTGTGGAAACCCATTGTCAGAAACTTTGATGATCCCGACATATTCGCCAACCGGCATTGGTCCTGCTACGAATTTTGCGCGAGTTTTAGAATCGGATTTAATTTTAGCATCGACTATCCCACCAGCATCGACGATTTCGTAAGTCAGTTCGTCGTTTTTGTCTTTATCTTTTCCTGACAGCGTGATCGAAATATCTTCATCCACTTCAACGGTCTTGTTGGAAATTCTCAGAGTCGGAGCGTTGTTGGCCGGCCCAAAAATATTGCGACCAATGATGTCGTCCTTGTAGTCGCCAAGTGCCAGTGGCAATTCTTTCGTCGAAGTCCAGAACTCTCTTGTCTCGACCGCGTCTTCGAGCGCCAATAATTCGACCTTGAATGTCGATTTGACTTGGCCGGTGGTTACGTTAGTGCCTTTTTTTCTAAGTGGCAATAACGTCAGATCTTTGATGCGGTGTAGCAAATTGACTTCTTCAAAACGGTATATGAAGTCCAGGATTTCATCCAAGGACGCTTCGCCAACAAAAGTGATACCGTACTTTTTGCCGATGGCGAACACCGTATTGTTTCCTGATGTAAAAGTTAGTTTGTCGATTTTCGGTGAACCGATGTCAATCTTTCTGAGGCCAGTTTTGCGGATCGTCTTTTCCAGCCAATCCTGATAAACAGTGATTTCAGTCTTTCCGGTCGGGAATGAAATCGGCTCATAATAAAAGCCTTGCCGATCACTCGCCTTAAATGCGAGTTGCATCTTGAATTCTTCTTTCTGGATATTCTTTTTCAATTGCTTCAGTCGAGAAGCGTTGTCTTCGTATTGCTTGAAGAAATCAAGGAAGCCAAAAATCACCGCTCCCATCAAAAGGAGGATGCCAATTGAGCCAGCAAGCAGTTTTTCTCTCTTACTCATGTTTTCAAACATTACTCGCCCACCGCTGATTTGGTGATTTCGTTAGTTCCGCCAGTCTCGGTTGAGTCTCCAGCCTCTTCTTCTTGTTCGGAATCCTCATACATCTCATCAAGGTTTTGCTCGATGATCAACGAAACCTGATCGATCGTGTCCTCGAGATCGGCGTTGCGAGTGAGTTTGAATTTGCGGGCAACCGGGAACGTGGCATCTTCTGCGGTCGTCCGCGGGACGCCGTCAAATTGAAAATCGTAACGGCCTGAAAACAGCTGCTTCCAACTGGTTTCGGAACTTTTCTCCTTCGTCATCTTGCTGTCCAGCGTCACACGAAATCCTTTGCCAGTATCCGTGCCTTGGAAGCGAGTTACCTGAATATCGTCAGGCGTCAACATTTTTTCACTGATCCAGGTTAATTCTTCCAACCAATTAACTTTATGGGACTGCCATTTGTCCAGCGCCCCGACTTCAGCAAGAATCTGCTCGACGCCGGGTCGAACTTCATCCCCTTTGTTTGCTTGAATCGTTGATCGTAATTCATCTTGCTTCTTGGCAATGGCTTTCTGTTGTTGATTCAAAGCGTACCAACGCAGCCCCAAACCCGTAACCAATAACAACGCGATGCCGGCAGCGACAATCGCTACCATTCGATAATCCCGTTTCTTAACCTGCGGTTTGCGTGGATTTAGAAAATCAACCACCGGCTTCTTGCCCGTGGATTCATTGGCCAGTACACCAATTAATGCAGCGAAGCGTTCGGTTGCTTCAGGAATTGGGTCGGCAGTAAAGTTGGAGCTGTTGAGGATTCCCAGCGGGTTGGCGATTTGAACAGGAAGATCAATTGACTTTTTGATGACGGCGTGAAGGTCGGCAACATTGCTTTGTTCACCAGCGACAATCACTTCGTCGATGCCGTTACCACTCAAAATGGTCGTTGTCGATGCGATCGTTCGTTTCAATTCACCAATAACTTGCTTGACCACTGCTTCAGGGTCTGCTTCGGCCGCTGCAAAAGATTGGAATGACCGCGCCGCTGCAACTCGTTTGCCTGCCGCTACAACGAAATCAAGTCGGTTGTCGACGGGTAAGACAATGACTTTGTTTGTGTCGTTGTCCAATTGAGATTCAAATAGCTCGACGATCGAATACGGTCGATAAAGTACTCGACTCAAAGTCATTCCACAGGCTTCGGCAAGTTGTTGGAATGTGTTTTTTATTTCAGGCGATATAGCCATCGCCAGAACCCTTTGCTGTTCGCCTTCTACCAATTCAAACGGTACGAAGTCAAATAACCAATTATCGTTGAGCGAAGCAAATACATTGCGAGCTTGAAACCGTACCAAATCCGGCAATTCGTTTGCAGGGGCGGGAGGCACCGAGACTTCACGCATTTCGGAATCACGACGTTTAACGACGCCGATCATTTCAGCCCGTGTGATCCCGCGCTGTTGCAATTCCGCTTTCAATGCTTCACCCAAATCGACATCGGATCCATCGGGTGCGTCGATTTCGAACAAGTGGTTGATTTGGTAGCGTCGCCCAGTAGTCTTAGCGCACGCAACCAGTAAACAACCTTCGGTAATCTCAATAGCAACGAAATTTGGCATTTTACTCTTCGATCAAATCGCGGCCGAGCACGTCAATGCTGTAGCCAGACTGTAGATGACTCTTATCTCTCCAAAATAATATGCGGGGTAGCGGTTGAGTAGTGTCCAAAAAGACCTCTGCCCGCGAAGTCCCAACTTCGTCGTCGAAATACCCGACCACCTCCGCCTTAAAAACATCACCACCGGTACAAACGAACGGCATGACCGCTCGCATGGTTTCCAGATCTATTAAACCTTCAGTGAATAACCAGGTTTCGTACTTTCGGTTCAGATCCGCCCCTTCGGGCACCAGCAGCTCTTCGTCACCTTGCCGCTTGAGGATAATTTCCTCTACAAGATCCTCTGAGAAACCCGGTATACCTTGAAGAATTCGACGTGAGGCCTGCATGATATTGATACGACCTGGAATCGCTGGGCCCTCATAAGTCGTCATATTGTCCAGAGCAATCAGAATTTTCAGCCCAATGGCCGGATCGAGCAGCTGAAGCGGGGATTGCAGAATGATTTCTTCGCCGGAGTTCGTGTCGGTCATCGTTGTGAAAGTACCGATCAGGTCCAACACCTGGCTGAAGCTTTGCGTGGGTTCGAGTGTATCAAAATCGAGATCCACAAAAGGAACATTACTCACCGGTTCTGCGTCTTCCGGCAATTCATCAACCGACCTTAACCCGTTTACTCGAGCCATAATCACAAACAGCCGCCATTCTTCATCAAACGCGCTGCTCATGTCTTCATAAACCTGCTCCAGATCTTCGCCGTTGATGTTTACGCGAACAAGACCTTCATCATTGCGATTGGATTCTTTGCTGAACAACGTTAAATAGTTGATCCAGCCAAGTTGCATTTCATCATCGAGCGATGTGTCGGATTGGCGTTCTTCGGGTTCAATAATTCCGTTTCGATTCAAATCGTTTCCGAACAATAGCTCGGGTGTAACTCCCCGCACCAGTAGCAATTCGTCCAAGCTATCCAGTGGACCGTTCTTGCATTGGTAGGGCGGATTCAATGACGCGTAATAATCACTTTCGGCCCCAGGTCCGAGCTCACGAACTTCGTCGTCTTCGTCAATAAAATCCAGGATGGCATCTGCGATTTCATCCGTCATGAAAGGTAACGCCAGCAATAAATCTCGAGCCACATTCCCGGGCGGATAATTGTCGACAATTGGCAAGACGTTAAGGTTCAATTTACTTGACTCATCGACCAGTCCTTTTCGAGTTCCCGACGGGTTTCCATCGGTGTCGATGCCGGGCGCGATAATGGTAAAACGTCCAGTGCCAGTTGGATTGTCTTCTTCGATCGAAACGGGGACCGCCGCAAATGTTTCGTTGTCCCACAGTCCACCTCGCTCTTTGATCGTCGCATTGTCGTAACTGAGTATGAGCCTCGCATAATCGACACCGGAATCGACAAGGTACCTTGATTGGACGCGGCGCGTCATCAAAACGGCAGCTTCGTTTTCGGTGAGCATCAGTGAAGTGAATGTATACGCTGACAGCGACAATAGTACGACCACGACCAATACGATCAACAACAGCGTTCCGTTTCGTGAATGCAGATCGCGACGTTTTGAAATCAATCTTCGGTTGATCATCGTTCTTCTCCGGTTCCAGATGACCCTTGCGTTTGTTCATATTCTTCTTCGATAATTTCTGCGACTGGCAGATGTACGACCTGGCGAAGGATTTGAACCTCAAGCCTTTCAATATCCGAGATTTCAACTCGCTCGGTAACAATGCGTTCTGGATCAATAACCACAACGATTTCAACGGCACTTGGGAAACCCATCATCTCGACGCTGTCCCATTCCGCATGCCAATTTTCACCGTCCCAAAATCGGAATCGCAGATCCGAAACCTCTGGAGAGACCAATTCAGAAAACTCGTCCGGCACAACAACGATTTCGATGTCCTGGTCACCGTTGCGATGAGATTCGACGGCCCGATCGACCTGGCGTCGAAACAATCCACCTTGTCTTCCGAATTCAGCATCAAAGCCCACTTGTTCAACAGGAGGCTGGGATGAAAAAAAATAGGTCACCGTTTTGATGTCCGATGGTAGTCGCGGGCCAGAGCCCTGGTTCACGATAAGTGGATTGATTTCGTCTTGTCGAGGCAAACGACTGATGTCAAAACGGATAAATCGACTGGTGCCGACAAACGTCGGTCGGCCCGTTTCTTCTTCCTCTTCGTCTTC
The DNA here is from genome assembly GCA_964405425.1 of uncultured Pirellulaceae bacterium. Taxonomy (GTDB): domain Bacteria; phylum Planctomycetota; class Planctomycetia; order Pirellulales; family Pirellulaceae; genus Mariniblastus. Next base: position 70,645 of record CAYONX010000011.1, read on the forward strand.
TAAATCCTCTTCATCGCCTTCGCTGTCTGCCTGATCGCCTTGTCCAGCTTGAGTGCCGGCTCCTCCGCCTGACGCAATTGCATTTGTAATATCTTGTTCCAGTTGTTCTGCATCGATATCTTCTTCGTCAGCACCAGCAGGCAAACTACTAATGCCGGCGAGCGTTTGCGATTGAACAAGATCTTCCAACGGCGAATAGTCTTGCGCCTTATATTGAATGGCGGATCGCAAATCCAGGCTGATCATGCTGATGACGCCGCGAGAGATATGTTGTTGTTCGATTTCGACTCGACGTCGCTCCAATTGAATCATGTAGAGCCGAATCGAGGAAATAATCAAACCGATCACGACTAACGACAATGCTAACGCAAGGACCAATTCAAGCAACGAAAACGCTGGACGTCGATTCATTATTCCACTTCCTCAACGGCCAAAGGATCGTAATCAGGATCCGGAAGAAAGCGATGGACGATCACTTCAACAGGATCTTCATCGACATCGGTTTGGGATACCGTCATTTTGACCAGCAACAAGCCAAGCTGACCAGAATCCAGCATATCAACCTGGTAAACCCAGCTTGTATTCTCTTCAATCGGGCGAGGGCCACTGCTTTGCAACTCGATGATTCCGGCGGAAAGCTCGGCCATCTTCGCATCAGCAAGTAAGTTGGCGTCGTTGCGGATTTGAGTATTGATTGCGTTGCGAACTCCCAAGCGAACCAATTGCCCAATCGCAGCCAATGATCCACCTAGAATGGCAATTGAGAGGATGACTTCCAGCAACGAAAGTCCTTTGCGATTACGTCGAAGCATCTGTTATCTCCCACGAATTTGCGAATCATCAACCGGAACTAATTTTGTAGTTCCCGTCATTCCTCGCAGATGAACTTGCGTGAGGCTATCATCGCAACGCAGCAAGATTCTTGCAGTCTGTGATGATCCATCCGGGTAAAACAGTACTGGTCTTAAGTCACGTTCGGAAACCGAATTATCCTGAATCGCTTGTTCCGCGCGTGCGTCGAGCAATACATCGCCATTAAGAAATACAATTCCCTGCGGCAAGCGATCATCGCCAAAATCGAAATTCGAACCGGAGTCTACTTCTTCATTCGAAGGTGATCGGCTGGACTTCAATTGTGCGATAACATCGTTGCGAAACGGTGCAACGCGATACTCACGCGAATTCGGGAAATAGTAAAAGCTGTAGACATCGCCACTCTTCATCGCCCTGACGCGAGCTCTATTCATACCAGCCCGCACCAAATTGCCGGCTTTTTCTACTCGTTGCGCAGTAAATGAACGCTGTACGATCGGCACCGTCAACCCTGCGGCAATCGCAAGGATGACAACAACAATTAATAGCTCCAGCAAAGTCAGAGCTATTCGATTGTTGAAGTTACGGGCGGCGATCATAATTAGTCCACTACTTTAAAGAATGCAGAATCCATTAGCTTAAGCTCGTGAAAGGATTATTCTCGCGAGGTCGTCGGCAAAGCCATTCGTTCGTTCGTTGGCCGATTGACCATTCGTTCGTTTGGCTTTGACAACCCACTAGCCATTTGGATCGGGTACATCGTCGTTGGTACCAATCGAACCGTCAGGTCCACCGCTGACAATCAGCACGCGGTCATTGTCTCGATCAACGTTATAGCTGTACTGACCGCCCCATGGATCCACAGGATTATCATCCAAAAATGGTCCACCCCATTTTCGCTGAGTCATTCCGTTTGGCACGTTAGTTAGTTCTTCTAACTCGAAAGGAAAACGTCGGTGCTTCAGACGAAAAGTCATACACGCCTGCTCAATCGCACCGATTTCAGTTTCGCAAAGATCGTATTCTGCATTGCCAGCGATCCTGTTGTAGGCAACCGTTACCATTCCCGCCATGATCACAAGAATGGCCATCACCAACATCAATTCCATCAACGTAAATGCAGCACGAACGTTTGAAGAGATTTTTCTTCGTCGCATGTTAATACCCTTTCAACTTCAAAAAATTTAACCTTGAAATACTGAGCCCGCGGTCATGATAGGCATCAATAATGCGATCACAATGATCAACACGATCACGCCCATTACCAATAACATCAGGGGCTCAATTAATTTAACCATTAACTCCAAGCGGCGGGCCGTTTGTTTTTCCATATTGTCCGCAATTCCGATCAACACGGTATCCATCGTGTTCGATTCTTCTGCGACGCTGATCATTTCCGTCACATTACGTGGAAAATGACCGGATTTGGCCAGCGGCACCGAAAGTGACTCACCGGCAGTAATGTTTTCAGTTGCAGCCGAAATGGACTCTGACAGCACTTTATTTCCCGTCGCGTCGCTGCTGATATCCAATGCCTTCAAAATAGGCACACCGTTTTGCATCAGCGTTCCCAACACTCGACAGAACCGGGAAACCGCAAGGCTTTGGATGATCCCGCCGAACAAAGGTAGTTTCATTTTTATCAAGTCGCCCATACGGCGACCACTTTCGGTTCGCAATTGAGAGCGAATCAAAACGATGATTCCAACAAACGCGATCGCGAACCAGATCCCGTAAGCCGAGATCGCTTCACTGAAACCCAAAACGAAATCGGTCAGGGCAGGCAATTCGCCTTTCTCACGCATCGAATCGAACATCTCGGCAAATTTTGGAACAAAGAAAACCAGCAACACGCCAACGATGATTGTTCCAGCGACGGCCAGTAGCAATGGATAGACCAAAGCACCGACGGTTTTCGCACGCAATTCGTCCTGGTCCGCAGTAAATTTCGCAACCCTTTCCAGAGCTTCTTCCAGGAAACCACCTTCAGCGCCCGCGCGAGCCATGTTGACTGCAATGTCGCTGAACGCATTAGGATGCAGGGCAAACGAATCGCCTAATGATTCACCTTCTTCCACACGCTTGATAACATCGTCGAGTGCAAAATTCAGCGGTCGGTCGGACGATTGCTCACGCAAAATGGTCAACGAACGAATTAGCGGCACGCCATTTTTCAGCAGCGATGCAAGTTGTTCGTAAAAGACTGCGATCTTTTGGCCGCTGACCGTATTACCAAACGAAAGTGAAACGTTTTGTTTTGCAGCTTCAACGGATACCGGAAACAGTGATTTTCCGGTAAGCATATTGATTACGTCTCGTTCAGTCGCGGCAGACATCGATCCGGTGACCCTTTGGCCGCTGGAATCTCTCGCTATATAAGTAAAGTCTGCCATGTTTGAATCAGAATCCTGAAACAGCAAAAAGCCGCATTAGGCGATCTTGTCTCCCTTTGTGACTCGTAAAATTTCTTCTACCGATGTGTTGCCTTCGAGCACTTTTAACCAGCCGTCATCTCGAAGCGAACCCATGCCTTCTTCTTTGGCCGCTTTCTTGATTTCCCAGGTACTGATTCCATCGTGCGCCATTTGACGAATTTTATCTGTCGTGATCAATAATTCGTAGATACCAAGACGTCCTCGGTAGCCAACATTTCGACAATCTCGACAACCGACCGGCTCGTACATCTTTTTGCCACGCTTCAATTCATGCGGGAAATCATCCGGCAAATCGGCTTTTTTGATAGTTGATACTTTCTTACAGCTTGGACAAAGCCGTCGCACCAGACGCTGAGCCATCACGGCTTCAACGGTACTGGCCACCAGAAAAGGTTCGACTCCCATGTCGACCATACGCGTATAAGCGCCTGCCGCGTCGTTTGTGTGAAGTGTGCTGAATACCATGTGGCCCGTCAATGAAGCTTGTATCGCGTTTTCTGCTGTTTCAAGGTCACGAATTTCACCTACCAGAACAACATCTGGATCGTGACGTAGTATACTTCGCAGCGAATTGGCAAACGTCAAACCGATTTTTGCATGGACCTGAATCTGATTGATGCCGGCAAGCTGATATTCCACTGGATCTTCAGTCGTAATGATCTTGGTTGCGGCGTCGTTGATTTCGATCAGTGAGCTGTACAGCGTGGTGGTCTTACCAGAACCCGTTGGACCGGTTACCAAAACAATGCCGTGCGGCAATCGAATCAGTTTGCTGAAAATGTCGTACGTGGAATCGGACATTCCAAGACTCTTCAAGTCAAACTTCATTGCGCCTTTGTCCAGAATACGCATGACAAGGCCTTCGCCATGGATCATCGGAATCACAGACACTCGAACGTCAACTTCACGTCCTTTGATCTTCAGTTTGATCCTTCCGTCCTGAGGCAATCGTTTTTCAGCGATGTTCAGCTTGGCCATAATCTTCAAGCGGCTGATGATCGCTGCTTTGAAGTGGTTGATTTCCGGAGGCACTGCCTGATTGTGCAGGATGCCGTCGATTCGATAACGCACTACCAGACCATCGTTTTGCGATTCGATATGAACGTCACTGGTTCGTGTTTCGATCGCTTCAAGCAAAATCTCATTCACCAATCGAACGACACTTGCCTCCTGAGCCATTTCCGACAATTCACTGCCATCGGTCTCGATCTCTTCAAGCAGCTCAATGCCTTCTTCTGATTTTTGGATGATCAAGTCATCGATAGTTTCGCCACCAACGCCCAGATGCTTTTTGATAAGTTTGTTGATCTCATTGGGATCCGCAAAAACAGGCTCGACCTGTAAACCGGTCGCGGCAGCCACTTCGTCCAGCGGATAGAAATTCAACGGATCGGCAGTCGCAATTCGGATGCTGCCGTTGCTTCGTGTGATCGGAAACAGTGAAGCTCGATAAATCAGTTTTTGCGGAAAGTCATCGAGCAAACCCAGGTCAATTTCTGCGTTGGCAATGTCAATGTATTCAACACCGTATTCTTCAGCGGCCGCTTCAAGCGCTTTGTCTTTGTCGACTGACGGCTGGCTAATCAACCAATCCAAAAAGCTATCTGCATCACGTGATTGCGCAAGTTGAGCCTCGTTGAGCAAGCCGCGGTTCAAAAGCGTTTGGGCAAGATCCATAGGGATGGTATTCTCGTCTGGGGTTCTATTTAAGGATCGGAATAGACTTAATTTTTATGCTTATTTCTTATGTTAACTGGGCGGCTTGGAGGCTCGTGGACTCGCATAGCGGATACAGCCATTTTGAAACAAGCAACAATGTTCACGAAACAGATATGCCGAATATAACGATGAACCAGAAGAAACGCACCGCTTGACGGGGTGTGAGGAGGTGCATCAATGTGCAATGCAACCACGATGCGTTTCTTCTGGACCACCAACGGATCCTTCGCTCAGGGCTGCAACAATCAGCGCACGGTAACCGCATATGACTTGAATGGTTACCCAAGTCACACGTCGGATTGCTCCAAACACACATTGATTGTCAACACCCCGATAATGAAACCCTTCGACTCGTCCAGAGTTTCGCGATTTCAAAGCTAAAATTAGAGAAAGGCTCGAAAACTCGAGCCTTTTCCTGCATTTTCGAAGACTGGTAAGTCTTATTCTGTGATCGTTTTCACTTTCAGCACTAGTCGCGATCAGGGCGAGAGCCACGGTCACGTCCACCACGATCTCCCCGACCACCACCTCGACGCAAGCCGGGATCATTCGCGTCACCAAAGTCGAACGTTTCACCGACTTTTTCGCGGAACATTTTTCGCTGATCTTTGCTTAAGACCGACAGTACTTTGTCTTCAGCTTTCTTGCGAAGCTCAGCAATTTTTTCGTCGAGCTCTTTTTTGACTTCCTCTGCCTTTTCTTCCATCTTTTTCTTTGTATCTTCGTCGATGCCAAGCTGTTCCAGCATGTCAGAGTTTCGCAACAAGCCAAACGCACCGTTGCCATAACGACGGAACTGACTTTGAACGTGAAGTTCCTCGATGCGTTTTACTTGCATCGGCAACAGCACGCCTTCGATTTTTTCCTGGTATTCTTCTTGCCGCTCTTGCATTTGGGTACGCAGATCAGAAAATCGCTCACGACGTTCTTCAGATGGAAGATCTCGCAAACTGCGCATTTCTTGCTGCATTGACTCCCACATTTCTTCCTGCAGGCTTTCGATTTCGTCCAGCTGATCGTCGACTAGTTCGATCTCAGTTTGCACGGATTCCATTCGCAACAGTCCCAACCAACCGGTTGTTCCTCGTCCGAACCCACCGCCGCCGCGACCCTGTGCCGATGCGATTTCTGCTACGCATAGGGAGAATGCGCATGCGACCATAATTGCGATTGAGAAATTTCTCATGTTTACTGCTCCTTTATTGCTATTTAGATCACCGTTTATGGCGATATAGTTCTGCTTCTGCGGTGTTAAACCGTTGTCATTGTTGATAGTTCCGGCAATCTCAGAAATATTCTGAAAATAATCTGCATCTGCCAAACTACAAAGAAAAACGCGATTTATCACGCAAAAAGCATCGTTTGGTGACTTTTCAGGGTGTCAGATAACAGCTTGTGCGGTTTTAGACAACGCGAAGTGGCAGATTTGCTGCTGGTCATTCAGCCAGCCAGCCGCCTTTCATTCATGGTCCCCGAGCGAGCGTTTTACGTCGTTGCTAGGCTTATATCCAATTCGGTGAGCACGAATGGTGATTGCCGCTGGGGCCATAACCGTCGGTTTGCTGTACAAATTCCAGATTTTTGAATCCCCGACGCGGTAGCCAATGGACGCTCCTTCGGTTGCACAGCTTATCGTCATCTCCTGCCCTGAAGCGACTTTGCGAACTTTGATTACGGGATCGGCTGTGGTTGGCTGCACGCCGTCGGGCGGCCAGAGCTTTTTAACGAGTTCACTTTCTGAAATCCGGCCAAGGTCGTCATGGGAATTGTTGAATCGCTGGTGAGCCTGACGAAATTTTTCGATCAACGGCTGCAACTCCGGGGAGCCGATTTTATTGTCAATTTCGTGCCGGTCCGTTTGGCAGTCGTAAAATTCTTCCACAGGTTTGGTCGTTCCCGTCAATTGCCAACTGTTGGGGCCAAGTTCACCAGCGTCATTTAAGCGAATAATCTCACGAGCAACAGCGGCTCGATTTCGATAGGGCACATGCCCGAAATAAGGCAGATCTGGTCGATAGTTGCGAACGTATTTGTATCGTTTGTCTCTTACGGCACGAATGGTTTCGGCGGCAGAATCCATGCGATCGCGAATGGCGTAAATGTATTCCCGCGGCGCTTGCTGCACCTCGCCAAGGAAAATTTTTCCATGCATATGTTCTGGAACCTCAACGCCAGCCAGTGACAAAACCGTTGGAGCCAGATCGACAAAACTGACCAGCCGGGATTCCGTTTGCCCAGCACTCATTCCATCGGGCCAACGTACGATCATTGGCACTTTGATGCCAGAATCGTAGACCCAGCGTTTCGATCTTGGCAGTCCGTCGCCATGGTCGCTGAAAAAGAAAACAATAGTCTTGTCGAGTAGCTTGTCGTCTTTCAGATCCTGAATGATTCCCGCAATTTGATTGTCCAGCGCGGCGATGTTGTCGTAATGTCGCGCAATATCTTTTCGCACCGTTGGTGTATCGGGAAAGTATGGAGGCAGCGGCACTTTGGCTGGGTCGGTAACTTCGGGCGAGCGTTTTTTAAAAGTGCCGCTTTCGTGCGTTACGGTAAAATTGAAAACGGAAAAAAATGGAGTCTGATCGTTTGGTCGTTGGCGCCAGTGAGCCTTTTTTGAGCTGACGTCCCAAACGGTCACCGGCGGATGGAACTGGTAATCCGTTTTCTTTCGATTGGTGCAAAAGTATCCAGCGGCACGTAGGTATTCAGGAAAGCATTTTGCTTGCGGGGGCGGAACGGCTTCATACAACGGAATGGAAGCGACTGCCTTTTTTGAAATCGCATCGTTGGTACTTGATCGCTTCCATGTCCGCATATGAGTTCCGCCAGTGGTTGTCGGATACATGCCCATGATAATGCAGTGCCGGTTTGGCGCACAAACACCGTAAACGCCATACGCGTTTGTGTATCGGACTCCTTGGGCAGCCAACGCGTCGATATTGGGAGTCGCTACCGTGTTGTCGCCGTAACAACCAAGTCGCGGGCTAAGATCTTCACACGTGATCCAGACTATGTTGGGGCGTGTATCAACAACTGCGCAGACGATACAAACAAACAGACATCCAAAATTCATGATCTCGTTCCATGACCAATGGAAATAAACAAAAAATCTGCCAGAGCCCACGAGTTGTAGCTCGCGAGTTTCAAGCCGATGAATTTTACAAAATAAAACGACTCAGGTCTTCGTCTGCAGCCAGTTGGCCAAGTTTGTCCTGCACATATTTTGCATTGATTGATACGTTGCCCATCTTCATATCTGGTGCTTCGAAACTTAATTCCTCGAGCATGTGCTCAAGAATGGTATACAGCCGTCTTGCCCCGATATTTTGTGTTGTTTGATTTACTTTGTCCGCATATGACGCAAGAGCTTCGATAGCGTCCTCGGTAAACTCCAGATCCACGCCTTCGGTTTTCAACAGCGCGACGTATTGTTTGGTAAGTGAGTTTTTCGGTTCCTTCAAAATCCGCACGAAATCCTCCTGCGTCAAATCGTCAAGCTCGACACGGATTGGGAAACGACCCTGCAGTTCAGGCATCAATTCGCTTGGCTGATGTTTGTGAAAAGCTCCAGCGGCAACAAACAAAATATGATTCGTCCGAACGTAGCCGTGCTTGGTTTGGACGGTTGTGCCTTCGACAATTGGCAGCAGATCTCGTTGCACACCTTGGCGCGAAACATCAGCACCTTTGCCTTCACTGGCGATGACTTTGTCGATTTCGTCCAGAAAAATGATGCCGTAGTTTTCAGCCAATTCAACCGCTTCGAGATTGATTTTTTCGTTGTCCAGCAATCCATCACAGACCTGATCGAAAATGACCTTGCGAGCATCTTTGATGGGTAGCTTTCGCGTGACCGTACTCTTTGGCATGATTTTTTCGAGCATTCCCTGGAAATCGACATCCATCTGATCAGCCGACATATTGCCCATCATTACGGGAGTTCCCTTTTGTTCCACATGGATCTCAATTTCGCGCTCTTCCAGGTCACCCGAATTCAACATCGCACGCATCTTTTCACGGGTTCTCTCATACGAATCCGATTCGTTCTCGATGTTGGTTTGGTTTTCTGTTGCTGCGACAGCAGAAAATGTCGTTTGAACCGGGCGAGGGCAAAGTTGATCGAGGATTCTTTCTTGTGTTTTGGTTTGTGCGACGTCTTCAACGCGTTTACGTTCTCTATCGCGAATCAGGCCGATGGCGTTTTCGGTTAACTCGCGAACCATACTTTCGACGTCACGACCGTAATAGCCAACTTCGGTATACTTGGTCGCTTCGACTTTGATAAACGGCGCGCTGGTCAGCTTCGCCAATCGACGCGCGATTTCTGTTTTGCCAACGCCCGTCGAGCCGATCATCAGGATGTTTTTGGGTGCGACTTCGCCACGCATTTCCTCCCCCAATTGCTGTCTCCGCCAACGGTTGCGGACTGCGATCGCGACACTTCGTTTTGCTCTGCCTTGACCAACAATGTACTTGTCCAATTGTTCGACAATTTCGCGAGGAGTTGGGGCTGTCATATTGTTACCGAACGCAAAGTTCTTGATCTTTTCTACTATTCCGGACACTTCAATTCCTCCACAACGATATTGGTGTTCGTATAGATGTCGATTTCGCCAGCGATCCGCAAAGATTCTTTGACGATTTCCACCGCCGATAAATCGCTATGTTTCTTCAACGCTCGTGCGACCGCGATCGCGTAATTTCCTCCCGATCCGATCCCAACGATCCCGTCATTGGGTTGAATGACGTCACCAGTACCGCTTAACAGCAATGTGTGGCGACCGTCGGTCACCGTTAGTAAGGCCTCCAATTGTCGAAGCGCCTTGTCCATTCTCCATTGTTTCGCAAGGTCCGTGGCTGCCCGAGGCACATTGTTCGGCGATTCCTTCAATTTTTCTTCGAACCGTTCGAGTAATGCAAAGGCGTCTGCGGTGCTGCCAGCGAACCCGCATAGCACTTTACCGTCAAGAAGCTTACGAATCTTCATCGCGTCGGATTTCATGATGGCGGTGCCCAAGGTGACCTGGCCGTCACCTCCCATAGCTACCGTGCCGCGATGTTCGACCGTCAAGATGGTTGTTGCGTGTACTTTCATTTCTGCTTTTCATTGGTGTGGACGAATTCAATGTTTTATCAGGTTTTGGATAGTGGAGTAGGGCGCAAGAAAAGTTTCGTAGCCGCGTGAAGATAGACGATTTCGACAACAAAATGCCGTTTTAAAAAAATTGACGAGTTGTTAGTCTGATCTACTCTTGGGACAAGTGGCACATGGAATTATTAATTAACTATTGGCCGTTGTGGGTGTTTGGCGCTGTGCTGTTAGCTGCCATTGCGCTGGTGCGGTTGTATTCTTCGCCGTCGCGATTGCCTTACGAAGCGCGTGGGAAATTGGTGACGAAATCTGAACTGCGATTCTACAAATCGCTTTACAAAGCGGTTCAGGACGATTTTGAGATATTTGCCATGGTGCGAATTGCCGATCTGTTGCGGGTCGAAAAAGGAGCCGCTAACCGGCGGAAATGGTTGAACAAAATTCTCGCCAAGCATATCGATTTCGTATTATGTGATCCGGGTTCGTTGCGACCAATAATTTGTATCGAATTGGATGATCGCTCGCATGAAAGGCCGGATCGAATAGAACGCGATGCTTTTGTCGACCACGCTTTCGAATCGGCTGAATTGCCGCTGCTGCGAATCAAAGTTCAGAAAACGTATCCGCCGCGCGAAGTCAGAGAATTAATCGATGGCATGCTCTAAAAAAGATCAAGTGGAACGACCGGCGCGTGCGGTCGTTGCCGTGATTAGAAACGCCGACGACGAATCATTTCTGGTGATCAAGCGTGCCGAGAATATTCGGGCGCCCGGAAAAATCTGTTTCCCCGGCGGTGGGATTGAGCCTGGTGAATCGGAACATGTTGCATTGATTCGAGAGATCAAAGAAGAAATTGGTATCGATATCGATCCGCTTGTGAATGTCTACAACAGCGTTACGCCTTGGGGTGTGCACGTTAGCTGGTACACCGCAAAAATGCTTACGCATGAAATTTTGGTTGATCCTCAAGAAGTCCAATGGTGTCGGTGGCTGAGTGAAGCGGAGGTTCGCCAGCATCCGGATTTGTTGGAAAGCAATCGGCAATTCTTTGATGCCCTGGATGCTAACGTATTTCAATTGCCGGATGTCACAGCCTGAAAGTCGCCGTTTGGTCTGCTCGGAAAATGCGTGCCAGGCCACTGCGGTTGGATGGCCAGTGCGGTGGCCCAGCATTCGGGCTCGAATTTTGCCAAGAAGTATTTCATTTGGGCGAATAGAGGTCAAACGACGGCCATTAGCGAGGCACCTATAAGCCGGCTGGAGCGTCGAAACAAGCTGAAAGTACGAATGTAATATTTAGTTTAAGTGGCTTAATCGCTACAGCATTGATTTTGGCAATACGATGCTGTTGGCGAAAGACGCGAATCTCTGAATTCGCTTGTGGAGAAAAAAAATGTAAATTATTGCGCTCGAGATATGCGCGGGTCGTAATCTTGAATCGTTCTTTTCCAAAACCAATGACGGTACTGAAGAAGTCAAATGGAATTTACTGAGTTTCTAAATGAGTTGATTTCTCTGGCCAATATGCCAGTCACCATCTTAATGGGGATGGTGGTTTTGTATTGGCTGATGGTGATCCTCGGCGTTCTGGGAATGGACGCCATCGATTTGGATTTGGACCTGGATGCTGACTTGGGGATCGATGGCGATTTTGGTATCGACGGCGATGCTGGTGGAGTCTTCGGCGAAGCACTGGCATTTATGCATCTTGGAGATGTACCCGTCATGATCGTTGGCTCGCTGGTCATCTTCTTTATGTGGTTGTTGACCGTTGCATCCAACTTCTTAGTCAACACGGATCATAGTGTTTGGCTGTCAGTTGGATTAATAATACCCAACATTGTGATCAGCTTAATGGTCAGTAAAGCTTTGATCTGGCCATTCTTACACATGTTTAAAAGTGATCCATCGCAGGTTGATACACGTGAAAACATGATTGGTGTATCGGGAATAGTCAAAACAACCGAAATCACCGAAACCTTTGGACAAGTAGAGATCCAGATTGATGGCCCTGCAATCGTCATAAACGCCCGAACTATTCCAGGCGAGCGATTAGCTAAGGGTGATTGTGCGAAAATCGTCGCATACAACTCCGCAAACGATACGTTTACGGTGAGCCTTTCAAAATGGGAGAAAATATAAATGAGTTTTTTGCTTTTAGGTCAGCTATCCCCACTTGGGTGGCTTGGGGTTTTGGCGGGTATGATCGCTGCAATCCTTCTTCTAGGCGGTTTTGCTTTCGCAGTTCGTTGTTACCACAAGGTCGCACAGGGTACAGCTATCGTCAGAAACGGTTGGGGTAATACCAAGGTCAATTTTTCCGGTCTTGTGATCGTCCCGGTCATGCATAAAGCCGAATTGATGGATATCTCAGTCAAGCGTATCGAAATCGATCGCAGTGGCGAAGATGGTTTGATTTGTAAAGACAACATTCGTGCGGATATCAAAGTCGCGTTTTTTGTTCGAGTCAACAAGAATGACGAAGACGTTGCAAAGGTAGCCCAGTTACTTGGCTGTGCCCGAGCTTCAGAACAAGCGTCATTGGTGCAATTGTTTGAGCCCAAGTTCTCGGAAGCTTTGAAAACGGTTGGTAAGCAATTCGATTTTGTCGACCTGTATAACTCTCGTGAAGCCTTCCGTGAAGAAATTCTAAAAATCATCGGTACGGATTTGAATGGCTATGTGCTGGATGATGCTGCTATCGATTACCTTGAACAAACCGACTTGGAAAAATTGAATCCAAATAATGTTTTGGACGCTGAAGGTATCAAGAAGATTACGGACCTTACAGCCAAAGAGGCTATGGCGGCAAACTTGATTCGTCGTGAAAAAGAGAAAACGATCACCAAGCAAGATGTTGAAGCTCGTGAAGCGATCCTTGAGTTGGAAAAACAGCAACGCGAAGCCGAAGAAAAGCAAAGTCGCGAAATTGCAGAAATTGAAGCTCGACAACGAGCCGAAGCGGACGTGATCAAGGAACAGGAACGACAGCGTGCTGAAATCGCGCGGATTACAGCCGAAGAAGAAATCGCTGTGGCTGATGAAAATAAATTGCGCAGCGTTATCGTTGCTGCTAAAAACAAAGAGCGTACAGATGCCGTCGAAACCGAACGCGTCGAAAAAGATCGTGGTTTAGAAAGAACTGAACGCGAACGCGTAGTAACTTTGGCGGAAATCGAAAAAGAAAAAGCGGTTGAAGTCGAGAAGAAAAACATTCAAGACGTCATTCGTGAACGAGTAATCGTTGAACGAGCGGTTGTCGAAGAAGAAGAGAAAATCAAAGACACGCAGGAATTCGCAACTGCCGATCGTAAGAAGCAAGTCGCGATAACAGACGCCGAAGAGAAAGCTGAACAGAAACTTGTCGAAACGGTAAAAGCCGCTGACGCTGAAAAGCAAGCTGCTACTTTGGATGCCGAACGAGTGGTGATCACTGCTGATGCACAGAGGACGGCTGCTGAGAAAGAAACGGACGCCAAGAAGATGTTGGCCGAAGCGACTCAAGCCGAAACCGCTGCTCCTGGTTTGGCCGAAGCGGAAGTAACATTGATGAAAGCCGAAGCTTTGGAAAAAGAAGGTACGGCCGAAGCAAAGGTCATCGAATTGAAGTTCTCTGCCGATGCACAAGGCATCAAGCAGAAAGCCGAAGCGATGAAGTTGTTCGACGGCGTTGGCCGCGAGCACGAAGAATTCAAACTTCAGCTTAACAAAGAGAAAGACATTGAAATCGCAGGTATCGATGCTCAACGGCAGATTGCTGAAGCTCAAGCGACCATGGTTGCTGAAGCATTGCAGCAGGCCAATATCGACATTGTCGGTGGCGACAGCAAGTTCTTTGACAGTATCGTGAATTCGATCACCGCTGGTAAGCAAGTGGATCGCCTGGTGGGCGAGAGCAGCGTGCTGAGCGATATCAAGAGCACGTTGTTCAACGGCAGCCCGGAAGATTTCCGTGACCAAATCCAGAAGTACATTGATACGTTCGGGATTTCATCTGAAGATGTCAAGAATCTTTCGGTCGCAGCCTTGATTGGTCAGATGATGGGTTTGACCAGCGACACCAATGTTCTTGGGCAATTGCAAGGCATGATCGCTGCAGCCTCACGAGCTGGGGTTTCGAATGAGAAAGTTGCGAGATTGTTGACGCAAACAACTGCGTAAGACTCGTATGGATGCCTTCGGCACTTTTGAACGTGTCGAAGGTGTCGTTTAGTGTAACCGTGGCGTTGCGCATCGGGTACGCCCGCCGCGCAATGATTTTCAATCGAACGCAATCCTTTGTAGCTCTCATTGAACCGTATGACCGACGAATCCAAACAAGATGTGCTTGAATCCAACGATGCTGCAGCGCAGCAATCGGGTGAATTGCAGCTTGAACGCGGTACCTACGACATTATCCGCAACCGTTTGGCGGGCTATGCAAAAGAACTGCAGCAGCGTCTAGGAAAGCTCAACGATGAGCGACGCAACGTTTTCGGTTCGATCCCCACGGAATTGATTTCCACTCAACGAATCACGACGTCGCACAATTGCACGGCCCAGGATATCGTTCCCATCGGAAAGCATTTCATCTTTGGCTACAACGTGATGATGGGGTTGAAATCAACCACCAAACTCGAAGACGTTTTCGCGATCTATCGAGTATCTGAAGACGAAACGTTCCACGAAGAATCGCTTGAGTTGCTCAACGACGCGACATTCCATCACGATTTTGAACAGCTTTACAAATACTACAAGCAGACTCGGTTCGCTAAATTTCAACTGATCGGTCCGCATCTTTATATGATCTTTCAGGTCGGAAAATCAGAGACGGATATTAAGACGTTCAAGTTTCTGGTTGACAATAATACGCTGAAATACATAGATGGCCGAAGTGAGCACGAGGCGAAATTTCCGAACCAACATGATTTCCGTTGGAAGCGTACCCATCGCGATTTGCATCGAAGTGGTGATCATCCGCACATTTCAATTGAAGATCGCGTGTTTGTGGAAACGGTCGGCGGTGATCTGACGGTCAAGATTGAAGACAATACCGAATCGGGCGAAGGGATCTACGCTGAACCGGTAGATGATCCTGATCAAACGCTCGACGATGCGGAAATATACTATTCGATCGTCGGCAATATCATCTTGATGAAGATTCGTCCGTTCAAAGAAGATGATTTTCGATATGTTGTATTCAACGAGAAAATCCAATCGGCGATTCGCCTGGATGCCATCGAAAACGCATGTATCTCGCTGCCAGAAGATCATGGCCTGATGTTTTCCAATGGCTATTATCTTCAATCAGGCCAACACAAAACGTTTGAAAACGATCTGACCGGGTTGTTATTCGAAAAGCGAATCGTTGCTCCCAACGGCGAAGACTACTTGTATGTTTTCTTTAGCCGCCAGACTGGGCACTATGTATTGCTGTCGTACAACATGATCGAGCGGCAAGTCGAAACGCCGATCATCTGCAATGGTTTTTCAATCTTCGATAACGGCCATTTGGTTTACTTCCGCTCTGACGAATCAGCTCAAAAGCATCACGCCGTTCAGATCTGGCAAACGCCTTATGTTGGCGAAGATATTTCTGCCACACAGAAACAAGATTCTTACCTTTTCAAAATTGGCAACCGCGAAATCGTTCGCGCGATGGCCGAATGCAACGAATTGATCAATCTGATTGGCCAGGAGGATTCGTATGCGAATTTGTATGTTGATCTGGTAAAGAATTCGACGGATATTATCGACTCGTATTTCTGGATCAACGAAGAACAAGCTTTCAAGCTGAGCGAGCCGCTTAAAGAGATTCAGACAGCATCGACGGCGGCGGTTGATGAATTCGACAAGGTCGTTCGCGTTCGCAAAAGCACACAGAAGCAATTTGACGAAGCGAGTAAAGCCGCCGGCGACGCGATATCGACAGCGGCGGCACGTCACAAAAGTGGTATCGATGACTACGTCCAATCGCTGTCAGAACTACGACTGGTTCGTGGGCAGGTGATTTCGCTGAAAGAATTGAAGTACGTCGATTTGGCTGCGGTTGAACAACTCGAAAGCGACATCGTCGAAAACACTGAACGACTTTCTCGGCAATGCGTAGAGTTTTTGCTTCGAGACGATTCGCTGGACCCTTATTCAAAACGTGTCGATCAGCAACGCGCTGGCATTGATACTCTTGAGACCGTTGCGATCGGTCGGAATATGCAAGAGGAGATTGCTGAAGGCGCCAGCCAACTGGAAATGTTGATCGACATCGTCAGCAATTTGAAGATCGACGATGCGACTCAACGCACACAAATCATCGACAATATTTCGGCGATCTACTCCAACTTGAATCAGACGCGGGCGACGCTGAAGAAGAAGATGCAGGAATTGATGTCGGTCGAAGGTGCCGCCGAATTCAATTCGCAATTGAAGCTGCTCAGCCAGGCGGTATCCAATTATCTGGACGTTTGCGATTCGCCAGATCGATGCGATGAATATCTGACCAAGATGATGGTTCAGGTCGAAGAGATTGAAGGCCGGTTTGCGGAATTTGACGAATACGTTGTACAGCTTGCTGAAAAGCGCGAAGAGATTTACGCGGCGTTTGATAACAGAAAGCTTCAACTGGTGGAGGCCCGTAATCGGCGCTCGACAGCATTAATGAGTGCTGCGGATCGAATTTTAAATGGTATTCGCTCACGCGTATCCAAGTTCGATTCCATCGATCAGATCAACAGCTATTTTGCGTCCGACTTGATGATTGAAAAGGTCCGCGACATCGTGGATCAGCTTGTTGAACTGGAAGAAAGCGTCAAAGTTGATGACGTCCAAAGTCGACTGAAGACGGTACGAGAAGACGCTGTCAGGCAGCTGCGTGACAAGAACGAATTGTTTGTCGACGGTCAAAATGTAATTCAGTTCGGCGAGCACAAATTCAGTGTAAACGTTCAGCCGCTGGATCTGACGACTGTCATCAAAGATGGTGAGATGTTGTTTCATTTAAGCGGGACGAATTTCTTTGAGTCGATAGACAACGATGAATTGTTGGCTACCCGTGCGACTTGGGATCAGCAATTGGTTTCCGAGAACCGCGCGGTGTATCGTGCTGAATACCTGGCCTACAAAATGCTGCAGGATTTTGAATCCGGCACGCTGGATATGAAGTCATTTTTGGAAGCTGACGAAGAAGGCAAACTGAAAATCGTACAACAGTTTATGTCATCGCGTTATTCCGAAGGCTATGTCAAAGGCGTGCATGATCATGACGCCGTGCTGATTTTGAATCGCTTACTGGAGCTGGACGCAAAACTGGGTTTGTTAAAATACCCTGCAAACGCCAGAGCATTGGCGAATTTGTTTTGGTCGATGCCCGGTGAAGATGCTTTCCGTCAATCAATGCGTGTTCAATTGGATGCTGTTGGGCAAACTAAGGGATTGTTCGAGCAGGAATTTGCCCGTGATAGCCACGTCACACGTCTGCACGAACAGATTTCGATTTTCGCAAATGATATTGAGGAATTCGATTCCAACCTTGTCAGCGCCGCCGCAAACTATTTGTACGATGAAGTCACATCACAAGGTAAACCCATTGCCTCAACTCAGGCAAATGCAATCTGCGTCGGTTTTGAGAAACTGGTACAGCGTGGCCAAAAACAGGATTTGCTGAACATTGCGTCCAAGGACAAAGACGTAACTTATGCGGATTGGTTTCGCGTGTTTAGGAACTGGGTAACGCAATTCGTTGCCCAATCCGGCGGAATCCACGATCAAAAATACATTAACGAAGCGGCGGTAATGCTGTTGGCGAAGCAAGTCGGTAAATCCAAAGTTGTTGATGTGGATCCGGTTTGCGATTTAGAAGGCCTGGTTGGTGATCACCCAATTTTGGACGGCCAGAAATACACATTGGACTATCATGATTTTTCCATTCGAGTGAATGAATTTGAAACCGTTTCGCGGCCGAAATTTGAATCGTACCTGGAATTGAAGAGTCGAATTACTGAGCAACGCCGAAGTTCGTTAAGGCTGGAAGAATTCAAACCGCGCGTGCTTTCGTCTTTTGTTCGCAGCAAATTGATCAACGATGTTTATCTGCCAATGGTGGGTGCCAATCTGGCCAAGCAGATGGGTGTTGTGGGTGAAGAGAAACGCACGGATTTAATGGGTCTGCTGCTGCTGATCTCGCCGCCGGGATACGGCAAAACAACGCTAATGGAATATATCGCCAATCGACTTGGCATAACGTTCATGAAAATCAATGGACCGGCAATCGGTCATCAAGTAACTTCGCTTGACCCGGCGGAAGCACCCAACGCAAGTGCTCGTGAAGAAATTGAGAAACTGAATCTGTCGCTTGAAATGGGCGACAACGTAATGATCTATTTGGATGACATCCAGCACTGTAATCCGGAGTTTCTGCAGAAATTCATTTCCTTGTGCGACGCAACGCGCCGCATTGAAGGTGTTTTCCAAGGCCGAACACGCACGTACGATTTGCGCGGCCGAAAAGTTTGCGTCGTGATGGCTGGCAACCCGTACACCGAAAGTGGCGAGAAATTTCAAATTCCTGATATGCTTTCCAATCGAGCGGACACCTACAATCTTGGCGACGTAATCGGCGACAATCAGGATGTGTTTGAGTTAAGCTATCTTGAGAATTGCATTACTTCCAATTCGTCCTTGTCGCGATTGAATTCAGGTTCGCGTCAGGATATTTATACGATTATCAAAATGGCTGGGCAGAATGAACCGTCCGCGGCCACTTTGGAAGGCAACTACTCGATCGAAGAAATCAACGAATTCGTGTCGGTGATGCGAAAATTGTTGACCGTTCGTGATGTGATCCTGAAAGTTAACAAACAGTATATCGAATCCGCAGCTCAAGCGGATGAGTATCGAACCGAGCCAGCGTTCAAATTGCAAGGTTCCTATCGAGACATGAACAAGATTGCCGAGCGCGTTGCTTCGATCATGAATGAAGAAGAATTGGATGTGTTGATCGAATCGCACTACGAAAACCAGGCGCAGACTTTGACGACGGGTGCTCAAGCTAATTTGCTGAAGTTCAATGAATTGATTGGGAAGATTACAGACGAAGAAGCGTCTCGTTGGGAAGATATCAAGCGGACGTTCAAACGGAACTTAATGTTGGGGGCTGCGGGCAAGGACGATCAAATTGGACAGGTGATCGCACAAATGTCGACCTTCAGTGACGGTCTGCACGATATCAAGAAAGCGTTGAATGACGGATTGAATATCCTGGCTGAAAATCGCAGCAGCGAAACGGATACGATGCAAACGGTGGCGCTTCGTGAAGTCGGACATGCGGTTGCTGAATTTGCCAAATTCAATGAAAAGATGGAAACGATTGGGGAATCGATTAACGCGCTCGTTAAGACAACGCGGCGTGGGATCAAAGAGCAGCGTTCGATGGACCATAAGATACAAGTGGTAAACAAGGTCCCTTTTGCGTTCCTGGATGTTTTGCGAAACCAATTCCGCGTGATGCAAACCTGGATCGAACCGATCATGCGGATTTCTGAAGTGATTCCCGAAGCGGAAGGCTTGTTGAAGGCATCCAAGGCAACCGAAAAGAATTACCATAAATTGCTGGAAAAGATTTCTGAATTCAAAGAGCAAAATGCTGAGCTGTTCGATTCAGAAGAGGATGGCTAGCGGTTCTGTACGCCCAGCCAATCGCAGGCAAATGCGTCGCTCTAAGTGACTTTCTACGGTTTAGGTCATGTTCAGCGTGGGGTTTTCCCCAGTGCCATTGCGCAAGGTCAAGTCTGCAAGTTCGGTTGGTCGCTAGATAGAAACAGGGCCAGTATCTTTGGACTGAAATCTAAAACGTACGCGCCCAAAATTTGTCTAACGATTCGGGGCTTCCCAGTGAAATTGCAATTCGTTGCGTTTTCTACTTTTCTGGCAGTGTATTTAGGCAGCGCAATTCATTGTGTTTGTCAGGAGATGCCGCGTGCACCCATCATGGTAAGAGATTTGCCTGTACCGCAGCGCACAGCACGGCTAAGCGAGTTTATTCAGCAGAAAACTGAAACGTTGTCGACGCGCAGATTCCAGCCTGCATCCTTTACACTCAACCGCACGATCACTGGCAAAGATGGCTCTGTCAAAATCAAGCCAGCAGACCCAAGTGATAACGAAACACCCCGCCGATCTGACTCCAGTTCCCTGTTGACGCTGGATGCCTTGGATTCATCCGAACCGGATACTGGTACTAGCAGCGGTGTGAAGTCAAAAACATCTTCCCTTTCGACTGACGCCCAATCCAACACATGGCGTGACAATCTACGAGCCACATTGGACCTTTCAGTGCGGCCGACTTTCTTCGGTCAAACCGGTGAGTTCGGAAACTCGACTTTTATTGGGATCGATTTACTCAAGGTGTTCACAAACGATACCGGCGACTTTGGAACCTTGACACTGCAACCGTATCTGACACGCATTGACAATATTTACGATGCGCCACTGTCGTCGTTTGATGATCAGCACGATTGGGAATTGATATATCGCATCTTCAATTTCAACTTCACGGGAAAGGGGAAAGGCAAAACCAACTATCGCATTGGTCATTACGAACTGCCGTTTGGATTGGAACAAATCATTAATACCAACGGAACGCTGCGAGACTATACGCACTTTGAAAACTTTGGGTTGAAGAGCGATTGGGGTGTGACCTTCAATGGAGAAAACAGTGATGCTGAATACGAAATTGGTTTGAGTCGAGGCAGCGGAAATGAATTTCGTAGTCGAGATGATCCATACATTTTGGCAGGTCGGATTGGTACATCGCGAGACGAGTTGTTTGTTCTTGGTGCTTCGGCGTTGCATGGTGAGACTTTGAACTTTACGCCAACCGGAGGGACGACTCGACGAACGCGCGTTGGCATCGATATGACCTTCGCTGACGAAAGCCTGGTTTATTTGGCCGAGTTATCGGCAGGCTTTCAGGACGATTCGCGAGTATTCACGGGCTTGTTCGAAGCGGATTGGTTTAACAAAGACGATTCCGTTTTACTTTACAACCAATTTGTTGTTGGTGGGTTGGGAGTCAGTAGTGATTGGGACTACGAAGTGCGTGATTCGTTTGGCATCCGATGGCTACCGGATACGCATTGGACGTTGAGCACTCAGCTAACACATTTTTTTGATTCGCTTGGCAGTAGGGGCCGCGGCACTACCGTTGAACTCCAAGCCAGATACCGATTCTGATTCAGACACACTCTACATTTTGCAGACAGGGAAGTTTAATGAAGCCAAAGCCAATAATTTTTGCACTATTAGTGTGCTGTATCTTGGGCGAATGCGACGCCTTTGGTCAAGCGTATTGCGCACTTCGTGATCCAACGAAACGGATTTATGAATTTTATCCAGACGCCACCTCTTTCAAGTCATTGGTGCGAACGGTCGACGAAGGCGTCCGACAGTCGGTGTCGACTGAATTGCCCTTTACGATCCACTTCAACGAACTTGGGCGCCATACATTGTATGTGCCTGTGAAACAGGCGCGCCCATTGGGGCTGGTGCATGCTCGTTCAGAGCCGGGGAATTTTGGGTTGAGCGAAATCGTCTGGTCGTTAACGCCCAGTCTCGAGGTAAAGGATTTCGCGTTCCAAAGATGTCGATCTCGAAAACGTACCACGATTGAGTCGGATGAATTTAAGAGACAAATTATCGGCAAGGACTTCCAACAGTTACGTATGTTGTTGACGGAAAACGGAAACAGCCTGGCTCAAGGGCAGCTGGACGTCAGTGAAGAGGCTCGTGAGATGGCGGCGATTGTCGTCCGTTCAGCATTGAAGACGATTGCCGTTTCTCGCAGTGCATGGGCAAGAGATTTGCAAATTATTCAGCCGCTTTACCGTGTTGATCGAGCTTATCCGAATGCGAGTCAGGTCCGAAAGATCGATCAACCCTATGATCAACAAGTGACCCGTGGATTCGACCGGCAGTTTGCGTCCAGCAGCGGTGAAAACAGCACTAATATCGACCGTCAGAATGTGTTGTTGTTGGAAGCCAATGATGGCCAGGGGCAATTGCTGGGGCACGTTGCCAAGACGCCTTGGAAAAGCATGGACTATGAATTGACGCTGTGGTGGAAAATACGCCGCGATCAGGTCATCGAAGGCGTGGTTGCAGACGGCGGTTGGCCCGATGCGGAAACGAAAAATGCGTTTGAGAACGTCGTGGGACTTGCGGCTGATCGAATCCACGAATGTAACTCCGCAGCGGAAATTGCAGGTGCCGAAGTGTTGATGCTTTGCCGGCGAAACTAAACGCGTCCAAGCCCGATGGAGGTAAAAGGATGCCTGTTCGAACTTATTTGGTGCTACTGATTTCTGCTTGCTGCGCATGTGGCTTGGCAGTTTTCTATAGCCTGAACGAGTTGCATCAAGAAGCTTCGGTTTCCAGTATGAAATTGACCGATGGTGAACTTGCACTGCGGGATTTGCAATTTCTGGAACGTTCGTTTAGTCAGCTGCTGGTGCTGTCCGATTTAGTTTTTGGTTCGGATCAAACGTATCTGTGCGCAGGGGCGATTGAATTAGCTAAAGATACTGGTGAATTGAGCGAGTTGCTTGGCGACAAGTTGAAAATCATCGGTGGAGTCAAATCGAAAATTGCCGTGATCGAATCGTTTGTAATGCAGCAGAAGAAACGACTGCAACAAGCAATGGAGATCAATTTTGAAGATCGCGAAAAGAAACTATCCGCTTTGCTTGAACAAATGGACGAGGGCTCGATCGTAGCTGTCGAAGCGATGCAAAGTCTTCGTTCATTAATGGTTCAACGCCTGGACCGAGTAAAAGCCGAATTGAAGGCGCTTCATAAGGATCATGTTTTCAAACGAGGCGCATTGTTGATTATGTTCTTGTCGGCGGTCCTGGTGCTTTGGCTTTGGATCAGCCAAATGCTTAGTCAGCCAATTTCGTTATTGACCAAAGATTTGAAAGTAGCACTTTTGTCAGATGGAGACATTGATTGCGAAAGGAGCGGACCGTTGGAGGTTACTGATCTTCGTAGTACGTTTTCAGATTTGATCGGAAGCTTGCGAGAGAAACAGGCCCAAAAGCAGATTGAACGCGAAGGCATTCATCAAAACATGGTTGAAGTTTCTCGAAAAGCGGGCATGGCGCAGGTGGCATCTGAAGTACTTCACAATGTCGGCAACGTACTGACCAGTATGAATGTCTCGGCGACCATTTCTCGCAATAAGCTGGAAAAAAGCGTTTTGCAAAAATTGGTCGCGGCACGCGATATTATCCAGTCGCAAAAAGATAATCTGGCTGATTTTTTGACAAACCATTCACAGGGTAAGCATTTTCCAAACGCTCTAAATCACGTGACCAATGCTCTGATCAACGAGAATCGGAACCTGAAAAAAGAAGCTTACCAGTTGATCGAAAACATCGACCACGTTCGCCAGATTATCAACACTCAACAAGAATTTGCGCGTGGTGACGGCATGCTTGATACTTATTGCCTCGCTGACGTTATCGAAAACTCATTGCAGATCACATCAGAAACATTAGCTATTAACAACATTCAAGTGGTTCGAGACTACAGCAAGCTAATCAACCTGCGGACGGACCGGCACAAACTTCAACAAGTCCTGGTCAACTTGATATCTAACGCACGCGATTCGATTATTGAACACGATGGAAAACGCGAAATTTCGATTTCTGTTAGTGAGGTCGGCGACGATTTGCTGATTGATGTTAAAGATACCGGAATGGGCATTGCTGCAGAAAATATGTCGAACATTTTCTCGTACGGATTTACAACCAAAGAAGCTGGGCATGGTTTTGGACTCCATTTTTCCGCGCTGGCTGCACAGGTTCTGGGCGGCTCTATCAAAGTTGCCAGTGATGGTGAAGGACACGGTGCGACGTTTTCATTACGCTTACCTCAAGAGCAAGAAGAATTATGCAAAGTTTGATCGATACAACCAAAAGACGAATTCTGATCATCGACGACAACAGTCGAATTCACGAAGACTACCGCAAAATTCTGGCGGCTTCGTCGAGCACTAGCGATGAAATGGAAGCTGATTTCATGGCGTTTTTGGGTGAAACTCCGAAGCCTGGCACGACGTCAGAACAGTTGGAGTCGCCGCTTCGAGATTTAATTCAACTGGATTCGGCTATGCAGGGCCAGGAAGGTTTGGAAATGGTGAAGCAGGCCATCGCAGAAAGCAGCCCATACAGTCTGGCGTTTGTTGATTTAAGAATGCCGCCAGGATGGGATGGATTGCGAACCATTGAAGAGCTTTGGAAAATTGCGCCCGATCTTCAAGTCGTCATCTGTTCAGCTTATTCCGACAACGCATACAACGATATTTGCGATCGACTTGGACAAACCGACAGTTTGCTGATCTTGAAAAAACCGTTTGACGCCGTGGAGGTTTACCAATTGGCCGTTGCGTTGACGGAAAAATGGTTGTTGAGCAGGAAGGCGAGATTGAAGCAGGCAGATTTGGAAGAGCTTGTCGAATTGCGTACCGTCGAGCTAAAGAAAGCTAGTTTGCATGATCCGATGACGAAGTTGGCCAACCGTACCAAGTTCAATGATCGATTGAAAGAATCGCTTAAACGAACGCGGCGGTATCAGTTAAAGACGGGACTGTATCTAATCGACATTGACTATTTCAAACAAATCAACGATTCGCTTGGTCACCCGGCTGGTGATGAGTTGCTTGTCGAAGTGGGCAGAAGATTGGTTGAGTGTATGCGGGACACCGATACGGCGGCACGTTTGGGCGGTGACGAATTCGCCATTGTTCAAACGGACGTAAAAGATATCAGTGAGTTTCGAGCTGTGCTTAAGCGGTTGGAGGAAATTCTAAGTCGACCTTACACATTGGATGATCGCTATGTAGACGTTTCGTTCAGTATCGGGGCTGCTGTTGCACCGAACGACGCAACGAATGCGGATTTGCTTTTACGAAAAGCCGATTTGGCTCTCTATCGCAGTAAAAAAGACGGGCGTTCGACGTCCAGGTTCTATGAATCCGAAATGGATTATGATTTAGCAAATTTTCAGGAGATTACGCATAATCTGAAAGCTGGGTTGGCCAAGAACCAATTCGATTTGTATTACCAACCGATTGTTGCGGCCGACACGGGAGCATTGCAATCCATGGAAGCGCTGCTTCGATGGACTCATCCGACTATTGGGACGATTCCTCCGGATGAATTCATTCCTACTGCTGAGGAAACGGGGATCATTGCGCAAATCGGTGAATGGGTACTTGCTACTGCATGCCAGACCGCCGTGTCATGGCCCAAGGACGTTAAGGTTGCCGTAAATGTTTCCCCGATTCAATTTCGCAGTCGATATGAATTGATTCCATGCGTTGCAAGGGTTTTAGCAGAAACTGGCTTGGAGCCGGAACGCCTGGAAATTGAAATTACGGAGACATCATTGTTGGGCAATTCTGATCAGACCATTGAAAAACTGAACCAGCTACAAGAGATCGGCGTTTCGATTGTTTTGGACGATTTTGGAATGGGACATTCGTCTTTGAATTATGTCCAGAGTTTTCCATTCGACAAACTTAAGCTGGATCGATCATTTGTCAGTTCCAAATTCGCGACTGAGAAAACCAGGGCGATTTTGAAACTCGTTGGCGGTTTGGGAGTGAATCTGGATATCGTGACGACAGCCGAAGGCGTTGAAACGGCAGAAGAATTGGCGATTGTTCAAGCGGAAGGATTTAGGCAAATCCAGGGCTACTTGATCGGTCGTCCAACACCGGGGCCGGAGCTGGGACAGTTCTTTGAGAAAGATCGTTTGCTGCCGGTTCAGTCATAAATTCCGCATGTGCCCCGGATGGTTGGTGAACCATTGAATTGATGCGGAATAGAGAGTTACTACGTTGGCGTCCCTTTTGATACCTTCTGGTCACTCAACCGCTATTGCCGACGTTGCTTCTACTCGATTCATGGTTGGGTTAATCGACCAACAGCAATTCCAGGTTTCGAATTATCCTGGTTGTCCAACACGATTCAAGAAACCCTGGTGCGGGATTTTATTTTTCGGCGGGAGCAAATGCGGCCACCACAACGGTTTCTCGGTTACGCCTATCGCTGAGCCCAAGAAAACGCGCTGTTACTTCTTCCGCTGGGCAATCAACAATCTCTGCTGTCGCTGCAAGAGCTGAACCGATCTCATTGCCTAGTCCGTTAAACGCTCCGACTTCGGTGAAAGGAGCATCGCAAGTCACAATATATTTCAGACTGCCTGATTTGACGTTTTTAAGATCATCCGAAGCACTAGCCGCGATCACATAAGAGTGGTCGTTGGGAACTTTGATGTTTGCGAACGGTTCACCCACCGTGCCAGCAGCAGTTTCGGTGAATCCGGGAGCAGTACCGGCGAGTGCGACGGCATAGATTGCGACGCCGTTGGGAGTCAGTTTTTCCGAGGCCTTGCCCTTACCCTTAGAATAGTAGATCAAGATATCGCCCTGCTTTGCGACTTTGCTTGGATTGTCAAGATAATAGATGCCGGCCGTCGTGGTACCTGCAGTCTGTACCAATCGCTCCAATTTGCGTCCTGCGAATTTTACATTAGTTTCAAAAGGTAGCCCAATTTCGCTGGCGACACTAACCACCAGCTTATCGCTGCCAACGACGCTGAAGTCAGAAATCTTGAATCTCTGTTTACCGTCAACTCCGGTCCCGGGGGTACCAGCTGCGAATGACGCGGAATTTATTTTGGTAATCGTTTCCAATTGAGAAGCAGAGATTGGTGGATCGTTCTCAAAGACCGATGTCGTTGTTTCGGCTAGCAATGAATTGGTTGAACCCGCATAAACTCCAATCAACGTGATTACCAACAAAGAAAACAAACTACTTAACCAGCGACTCGCCCCCGATTTCGCTGGAGTCACCTCTGCCAGTCGTCGAATGCGTTTTGAAACGTTGCCGCCGGTCGCGGACAACGACTGCGTCGTCAGATTGTTCTGATTGACCAGTGAAAGGAGCGCCGAGGCAAGCGGTGCGCGGCAGCCGATCGCATTCGTCGTCAGATCGTCGCAGCAGTTTTCTCGCTCACTGCTGGCAACCGACGAAAACCACCATACTGCTGGATGAAAGAACAACAAAGTTTCGACAAACGACTGGAACAATACAAAAATATCGTCGTATCGTTTCAAGTGTGCCAGTTCATGCAGCAAAATTGCTTCCAGTTCGGCAGCCGTCAATCCCGACAACGAAGACGCAGGCAACAGGATCAATGGCTTGAAGAATCCGACGACCGTTGGAACTTGCACCAGCGTTGATTTTGCGATCTCAACAGAACGTTTCAAATACAATCGTTGAGACAGTCGCTCAACCTGGCTTGTGAATTTCTCATCCAACATTGACAGCCCGTTCGATTTCAAACGAAATATACGAACCAGGCTTGTGAAGGGTCGAAACGAAAACAGCAAGACACCAAAAAACCAAAGCAGTGTCGCATAAGGTGAGCACAACAGAGCTGCTGAATTTAACGCTGTTAGCACTGGCCCCCAAATCGGCTGGGCAGCTGCTGTTGGTTTTGTGGAACTGGCTGTGTCATTCTCGCTTGGCGTAAAATTCTCAGCAAGCGGTTCTGGCTGCGACGGCAGAAGTGGCAACGAGGGCAGGGCGGTGTCAGTATCTTCACGATCGAATTCGCCAGGCAGTATTGCCACGTCCAGGGTTTGACTTTCAACAGCGACAAAACGATCGGGCAAAACAGAAAACGTAACCGCTGGAGCGACAAGTGCTGCCAGCAGAAACGCTATCGCGGTCCAATACCTGGTTCTCGCCGCACGCTGGTTGACAGCCGTTAGGACAATTTTGAACAGCAGCGCCAGAATTGCAATTTGCCACAATGAGTGAATAAGTGTGACTCCGAGTCGAGCCAGGGAAGCGGACTCCAGGAACAGAAGGATTGAATTCATTTCGATCTCCCTTTTCGGTTTTCCCGTTTTTGCAAGTTTTCAACTAGCTCTCGGATTTGAGCCAACTCGTCTTCGCTTGTTTTGCCAGTCGATAACGCTTGAAGCACCAGACTTGACGAGGATCCAGCGAACATTTTTTCGACCACGTTTTTAAGAACGCGCTTTTGAGTCGACTTTCGGGTTACCGCCGGCTTGTATAGTTGAGGGCGAACCGATTGGTCCCGCGTCACCAACCCTTTCTCGAACATGACCACCAGCATTTTCACGGTTGTCGCGTAATTGGTTTCTTTTTCGAGCTGCAATGCATCATGAACCTGGCGAACTGTCGACGCGCCATGTTCCCACAAAACATTTAGAATCTGCAATTCGACTTCGGTTGGCTGTGCTGACATGGATCATTCCAATGGAGAAAGGATTCTCTAATCATGCCCAGTATAGAGAACGCCATCTCTAAGTCAAGCAGAATAGATTTCAAACATTTTTTAAGTGG
Organism: uncultured Pirellulaceae bacterium; assembly: GCA_964405425.1. Taxonomy (GTDB): domain Bacteria; phylum Planctomycetota; class Planctomycetia; order Pirellulales; family Pirellulaceae; genus Mariniblastus. Next base: position 99,120 of record CAYONX010000011.1, read on the forward strand.
CAAAGCAAAAGAGGCTGGTTTACCTGCCCACCCCAATCAACCGTTTGTAAGCGAATCTCGGTTGTTTTGCATTCGCACCGGCCAGAAATTAAGAATACTAATACTCACCAATTGACACTAATTTTTTGGTGATGCACCGCAAATTTCTCAAGGAGTATTCGCGAACAACGAATGTTGGCTTGCTTACAAAGCGATCATTGATTAACGATCCCCAGATAAAGTCGGCTTTGGTCAATACCGGCTGAGGCGAACACCGATAGCACAGAAACAGATCCAATAGAGCCGCAAACATCTATGAAGATGACACTGTCAACCGAAATGATGTTGCTGGTTTGTTGGATTATGGAGCGCAATTTAACTTGTGAATGGCTTCACTTCTGATAACTTTGACGATTGAAAATCAAACCAATTTCTGGAGCAAAGTTATGAGATCTCAATTTCGAATACATCTCGGTTGGAAAATGCTGCTGGTTGCTGCACTGGTGCTTTGCAACTCGCAAGCCCATGCCGAAGACCTTAAGCTGAATTCTGCTGGACCGATTGCATTTGGCCCGGATGGGTTGCTGTTGGTAAGTGATCCGATGGAGGCCGTTGTCTACGCGATCGAAACGGGTGATACAAACGGATCAACTGATGGCGTGACAGTCGAAATGAAAGACATTCGCTCGAAGGTCGCATCGATGATGGGTGCCAAGGCTGAAGAAGTACGCATTAACGATTTAGCAGTAAACCCGATCAACGGTCATCCTTACCTGTCTGTCACACGCGGCAGCGGCGAAAAAGAGATGTCGGCGATCTTGATGATCGACCCAGAAAACAAAAAGATCTCTGAAGTCGATTTCAAAGGCAAGAAATTCACGAAGGCAGAATTGGCCAATGCCGCCGAGAGCAAACCGACGCGGCGTGGCAATCAACGCATGATGTCAATCACTGATCTCGCTTTCATCGAAGGCCAAGTCTTCATCGCTGGACTTTCCAACGAAGAATTCGCTTCTAATTTGCGTGCGATTAATTACCCGTTCACCGAATCCAGCAATGGTTCGAGCATTGAGATTTATCACGGTGCTCATGGTAAATTCGAGACTCGATCGCCGATTCGAACCTTTGCTGCGATGGAGATCGACGACGATGTGAACTTGCTGGCTGCTTACACGTGTACGCCACTGGTTCGAATCCCTGTTTCTGACCTCAAACCTGAAACGAAGGTAAAAGGTACGACGATTGCCGAACTTGGAAATCGTAACCGGCCTCTGGATATGGTGGTCTATGAGAAAGACGACAAGAAATTCGCGTTGATGGCTAACAGTCATCGCGGCGTCATGAAAATTGATTTGGCAACTGCTGGCTCACAATCTGAATTGACTGAGCGTGTCCGAGGAACGGCCGGAGTGCCTTATGAGACGGTCAAGGAACTAACGGGCGTTATGCAGCTGGACGGACTGAGCGAAACTCACGGAGTTGTCTTGGTTCGCCATGAAGATGGTAAAGAAGATTTGAAAACAATCGCTCTACCGTAATGCATTTTATGCCTCTTTTTCCAGGCAAAATGAGCATTTACACAGCCCTGAAATCTCGTAAAGGATCTCAGGGCTTTTTTGCGTTGGATGTTTTTGTAAGCGTGTTTCTAGTGTTGCTGCTCGTGTCGGAACCGACCGTTTATAATGCGGGCAAGCGACAAGAGGACCCAGTCAATGTTGTCACCCGTTCAATCGACGGCGAAATAACGTTCGTTGTAAAAAATGTTCCTGATGTGACAGCTGTCGAAGTTAACGTTTGGTTAGCAGATGCCAACATACATACCGACCCTGCGATGCTGGGTTCGGTTACCGTCAAAGGTAACGAAGTTATTTTCCAACCTCGGTTTCCAGTAAGCGAGGGGACCGCGTTCAATGTTCAAGTTTCCACCGACCCAAAATTAAAGCCAGGCAATTTCATAATAAAGACTCCGGCTAAAAAAGTAATTCTCACAAACGTCGAACAAATTTATCCATCGTCAGACGTTCTGCCTGAAAACACTCTGAAGTTCTACGTTCATTTTTCGGCACCAATGCGCAAAGGCGATGTTTATCGTCACCTCCAAATCCGAGAAGTTGGTGGCAAACCAGTTGAGTTGCCATTTCTGGAAATCGAACAGGAATTCTGGAGTCGAGATTCAAGAAGACTAACGTTGTTGTTGGACCCTGGAAGAATCAAACGAGGACTCAAACCTCGCAAAGAGATGGGACCGATTTTTGAACAGGGTAAGACTTATGAACTGGTTGTCGATGGTGATTGGCCAGACGGAAACGGTCGACCTGTTGGAAAAGATTTCGCAAAACGATTTCGCATCGCTGCTGAAGACTTTCAACAACCGAATCCTGCTCGCTGGCAGAAAACAATTCCACCAAAGAATTCCAAACAACCGCTTGTCATTTCATTCTCCGAATCGCTTGATCATTCGATGCTTCAAACGGCGATCACGGTTCTCGATTCACAAGCCAAGCCCGTTGCCGGGAAAATTGAGATTTCAGAAAACGAAACTCGATGGAGTTTTTCGCCTGAGTCACAGTGGAGCTCTGGAAAGTACACGATCGAAATAAATAGCCGCCTGGAAGACAATGCCGGCAACAGTATTGAAAAGCAATTCGATGTCGATGTTTTTGATAAAACTCAATCGACCAAAACGAATTCGACCAAGCTGACGTTCGAAGTGAAATAGGCTTAACCTCATGTTTCGCACTGCTTTGAAATGCCGTAAAGTGGCATCTCTTGTCCCAATTTAGAGTGCAAGCAACGAATTGGGCACTTTCTTTAAGCAACTTGTAAACTGAAAGTATTCCGCCAGTTACGACATAACCAAAACGGCCTGCGTTTCATGAAAACGCAGGCCGTTTTCTTGCGAGTGCTCTACCGCTCAACTAATCCCAACCAGCCAAAGCACGACCCAGATCAAGTTGGCACCTCGACAATAGTTGGCACGCCGGCGATAAATTCGGTTCGCCATAGTTCCAACTTCTTCTGCCAGTTTGTTTCCATGTCCATTCAACCTGTTGCAATCGTCGATCTCGATCACCGCGCATATAAGATCTGCGGAATCGGAAACCCTTTCGGGCTGATCGCAGTAAGCCCGTCAGGTCAATTCACACTCATCAATGACCGCTTTGAACATCTCCCGGCCTTGCTGCCTGCGAACATTGGATCAGCTCGCTCACTCGAAATAGACAGTGCGATTAAAAGCATCGCGGTTGTTCACGATCTGATCATCACCGTCGCCAACCTCGAAGACGGCACAATCAAGTCGCAATTCGAAGCTCCGGAACTCGACAGCAGTGCAACTGATCGATTTAGTGGAGGATTCGACAGTTGCCATTTCGACATGGACAACGCGCTGTGGTGCGTGGCAGGAACATCAGAAAGCTCGATTACCGTTCAACTGCGCGATCCGGACAGTGGGAAGCTCACCGACCAAATCAGGTTGAACGATCCTTTCGGCAGCAGTTTCAGTTCGTTCTCTCGGACGCCCGATCGCGAAACGGTAGCGCTATGGATCACTGCCGGACAGGACGGTCAAATCATCAACTGGCTATACAAACGAAATGGAATTTCAGTTGAAGTCGAGAAACAACTAATCGAGACGACTCCTCCAGAATTTTCAGTCAGTGACAAAGAGTTTCTGGTTTCCGACTATTTCAGTGTTGGAAAATTCAGTTTTCCAGATGTCGCCGAATTGGGCCGTTGCAGTTGCGAATCGCTTGGAGACGACGGCTTCGGCACCAGTCTCGCATGGATTGACGATCACACTGGTCTGGTTGTAACTCACCAGTGCAGGTTGTTCCAAATAGACCTGGAATCCATGTCGCTTGCAAAGGAGATCATCCTGGAGTTTCCCGAAGGCGTCACCAAAGATGAATGGGGATTTTCGTGGTTCCAGCGAATCGGGGAATTCCTGATTTTCGTTTGCCGCCGCGAAAAACAACCAGTGTGGAAGGACTCGCTGGTGATTTACCGGGCCAATGATTTTCAAACTGGTTAGACGAACTCCAATTCACCTTTTCTTGTCCACCTTTTCTTGTCGAGCGACTGACCAATCCCAAAGCCGCGGACTTGGCGAGCCATGGTCAATCGACCTCAGAATGAACGTGAATTAATGCAATTCGAAAATGCGTGAAGAAAGGATGCCCGTATGTATCAGACCGATTTATCACACAAGCTTCGTCTCGGCTAAAAATGAAACATACGTTGAGAGAACGCGGGAGACCAAAGCTCGAAGGTTGAGAACAATGAGCTGCGCCCCCTTGTTTCTCCCCTCATAACATATGGGCCTGATTTTGGGGAGCACGCCATGGGCTACACGTTTTCTCGCGATCTGGAATTCGAAAACGAAACGATAGAACTGCCGTTCGAAGACGCGATATTGAATCGAACACGATGGGTTGTGAATTGTCAGGATTACTTCTTTTTTGATTTTCTTGAAAGGTTCGAACCTTCGAACCAGACTGAAGTTTTTCGACCGTCAGTGAAAGTTGCGTGATGCTCGATGCGACCGTCGTCGAACTTTAGCGTCATCCGAAAACCATCCAACTCATACGTTCCCATTCGATCCGCCCCGGGACCAGGTTTCTTCCGCTTGGACAACGCCGTAATTCCGTCACCGATCGTCGATGCGACGGAACCTTCATCGTCCCAAGCGACCGTCGACAAAGCTGGCATCCCGGGTACACCTCCGCTTTGAGTTGACCCGTTTCGGTACTTGAGAAAACGTCCGTTCTTACTGAGCTTAATTCCCCACCGTCGCACCGATGAGTAACCCGCCGCGATCATCGTAGACGTGGACGCCGTTCCAAAATCTCCTTTGAGACGTGTACCTTTTTCAAATGGCACACCAACGACCTGCTTGCCTTTGGGCTGACGATACTCTCGCGGTCGAACGGGCCACGCGAAAGTGAATCGGCCATCGTCTTCCTTCTTCCACCAACCCCAGCGATCCGGTTCGCGACTTCGCGAGGCCGCGACATCGAGCACGTCAGGTGCGACCGGCAATCCGTCTAGCACACGCCCGTCTTTCATCAACAGAAAACTTTCCTGGTCAAGTTGAAGGGCACCGTTGCGATAATTTGTTTCCCACGCATACATCATGGCTTCGATCTCTTCTTCGCGAACTCCCTGCCCGGGCTCCACCACATGCTTGTATCGCTTGGCTTCGGCGATTGCAATCTCTTGCGCCCGAGCCGCCTCTGAAGGGGTAGGACGATCGCTTTCGGAGACCCAAACCAGCTTTCGTTGCCAACGACCTTCCCGTGCGTAGATCACCCACTTGCCAGTTTTCTCTTTTCCGAAAACGCAGTAATCATCTTCAGGATCGTAAGTGCTGTTAACAAACTCGCCCGAGAGATTCAACCGTCCCGTCGCATTTGAGTAGACGGCCTGGCCAGTCGTTTTGTACTTTTTCCCGCCAGTGAGAAATTCGTACTCACCGTTTTCGAAAAGAACCAAGTCATATTTCGCGCCGGCTTTGCCGTCTTTCAGGTAAACGGCGTTTCCGACGTAGCGCCCGGGCTTCAGCGGTCCACCTGCATTCAGGTTCTTCACCGTGGGCGGATTGGCTTCGATGTTCAGACCGCGGTCCTCTTTTTTGGCGGCCTCTTTTTCGATGGCAACAAGATCCACCATTAATTTTTCAGCTTCAATCCATTGCCTGCGAAGACTGCTTCCTGTTGTACCAATCCCTGCAACGAAACGAACGTGAACATTGTCAACACAAACAGCAAGTCCTCTCAGTCGATACTTCTTGCCGTTAACTTCAAAAGCCCGAGTTCCGTTGACCAAATTGCCGGTCTGACGAACAACCTCAGGCAATGAACTCCACTTGCCACCTATCGGAGGATTGCCAGAAATCAGGCGATGCTGAACCCAATGTTCCAACGATTGATTCGTCTCCAAAGGCTTCCGCTGATAGAACTTAACGACTAGCGATTCACCTTCTTTCAAATCGGACTTGGTGAAAACCGTCCTGCCGTTGCGGCTTTCAAGCGACTTCTCCCATCCATCGGGCGCCTTCGGTGCCTCATGTAACCGTTGAGCGATCAGCGTTTCGGCACAGCAAAACGATGCTGCGGGAGTGACATGAGTATGTGGAGCACAAGGCGTGAAGTACAGAAAGAAAGGCTTGTCGGAGCTTGAGCGGATGAAATCGATGGCCTTCGAAGTAAGCGTCGTGTCGACTTGATCCTCGACGCGAGGTTCAGTCAGGCCTTCCGGGAAG